>JANXBH010000002.1 GCA_025060695.1 Caldifarciminota bacterium
GTTGTAAATTTTATAAGAATTTTTATCATGGAATAGTAGCATTGGAACAAACAGAACTAAATATGAAAGATTGCAAAATATTTGGAAATGGAAATAAAGAAGGTAGATATCCACAAATGTGGATAGAAAATTCAATTGCAAACATAGAAAATACAGAAGTGTATGAGTCTGTAAATGGAAATGGAATATATGTAGAAAGCGGTGGTGTATTATTGTATAAAGTTAGGACTTATGGAAATAGTTATGGAGTATATGCTGAATGTAATAGATGTGTAGCTATTAAAGATTGCGAAATAAAAGATGGAGTTTATCCATGAACATTCAAAAGTTTAAGCAACACTTGTTAGAACACATAGATGCTGATGCGTATAAGATAATCTATATTGAAACACTTGAAGAAGATAGAGTTTTAGAAATTATTCAGGAAATAGCAACTCAAAAAAATTCTAATCTCTATACATTTGATATTGCACGAGGTTTGACTTCAAAGGAAGATAGAAGACTTGCAAATCTTCCACCAAATAGTCTTTTAGACCCATCTTTTTGTATAAAATGGCTTGAGGATAATGCAAGAGGCTTTATAGTTTTTCTCAATCCTCATAATCTTTTTGAAACAGATTTAAAATTTGCAAGACATCTTAAAAACCTTATTAAAAACGTAGTAAATAAGCAACTTTTCTTAAAAGTCATTATAATCTCTCCTGTTTTCTCAGTACCAAAAGAAATACAAATAGACACGTTATATCTTCAAATACCAATACCAACAAGAGAAGAAATAGAAAAAATAGTAGAATCTTATCTAACAGAATTTGATATTCATACTACTCAAGCTTTAAAAGATAGACTTGTAAACACACTTCAAGGACTAAAGGAAACGGAGATACACAATGCAATAAAGTATGCAATACTTGATGGGAGGTTAGATGAGGCTGACATAGAGCATGTAGTATCACTTAAAAGACAAATGATTAGAAAAGACTCTGTACTTGAGTTTGTGGAATTAAAAAGTAGTGAAGAACAACTTGGAGGAATGAAAAAACTAAAAGAGTGGTTAAATAGGAAAAAGTATATCTTTTCAAATCTTGAAAGAGCAAAAGAATTTGGAGTATCTATACCAAAGGGGATACTTCTTTTTGGTATGCCTGGCTGTGGAAAAAGCCTTTCCGCAAAAGTAATAGCATATGAGTTCAAATTGCCACTTTTAAGACTTGATATGGGTCTTGTGCTTGGACCATATGTGGGTCAATCAGAGGAAAATATTAGAAAAGCTATAAGACTTGCAGAGGCATTATCTCCATGTGTACTATGGATAGATGAGCTTGAAAAAGTATTCTCTGGAGTTTCTAGTGGAAGTAGCTCTTCTGACGTTATGAAAAGAATATTTGGAACTTTTCTAACATGGATGCAAGAGAAGGAATCTCCGGTTTTTGTAATTGCAACTTCTAATGATATATCTGAAATTCCGCCGGAATTTTTAAGAAAAGGAAGATTTGATGAAATATTTTTTGTAGACTTTCCGAAAAAAGAAGAAAGAGAAGAAATTCTTAAAATTCATTTAAAAAAGAGAAATAAGTTAGAATATCTATCGCTTTTAAGTAAGTATATAGATAAGATGGAGGATTTCTCCGGTGCGGATATAGAGGCAGTGGTAGTTGAATTTATAGAGAAAGTTTTTATAAAGCAGGAAATATTAGGTGAAAAGGCAGATTTAGAAAAGGAGCTTGAGAGCATATTAGCGGAATTTAAACCGTTTGCTAAGGTTATGCCAAATAAAGTAAAAGAGATAAGAGAAAAAACAAAAGAAATAAATGCAATGGTAGCAAACTAAGGAGGTTAAGTTATGGAAGATAGCATTGAGTATGCACAAGCCAGAGCTCAAGTTTTAGAGAACCTTTGGAAAGAACTTGAAGAACAAAGTCCAGAAGATATCTACGAATGGGCAACAAGTAAGATTATTCAGGTAAAAGGCTGTAGCAAAGAGGAAGCAGAAAAGATTTTAAGGGAAATTATAGAAGGGATTGATATTTATAGGAAATTAGAAACTTCACAAGAAGAATATATTCAAAAACTAACAGAAAAATTAAGTGAAGAAGAGAAAAAGGAACTGGATAGTCTAATTGATGATATAGCGGAAAAAATACTTTTGTCAGCAGAACAAGGACAAGAGGAATATACCCAAAAGTTAGAAGAAGATATAACCTATGAAGATAAAAAAGATAATGTAATTCAGGAAAAAGATGAGAAATAGAAAGGAGTTTACAAAATGAATGACGAAAAAGAAAAAAGAGTAAAAGACATAGTCAATAGTCTTGGTTTGTATATATCAAAAGAAACAGGCATACTTAAGGGTGATTATTCTAATAAGGAAATAGGTATTTTAGGTTCATATCAAACCGATATATTGGATACAGCAAAAAGGTATAAAGAAGAAAAAATAAGTAGAAATGAAGCAAAAGAAGAAATTCACGCATCTACAGTAAAAGCCATAATAGCACCAATAGTTGAAGTAGGCTATAATGTTTTAGCAGTAGGGATATCAAAACTCCTTAGTCGGCCCGTTCCACTACTTGCACCAGTAGTAAATACCACTTTGATGGTATTAAGAAAACCAATTGTAGAAACAATTACAAATATAGTAACAGGTGTTGTACAAAAGGTTAAAAATTTTTTACTAAAGCTATTTTCATAACTGAAATTTAAAATAGAAAATACGGATGCATATAATTCCCAGACAGAGCTAAATACAAGCAATTACGATGTATTTAGATTTTAAACTTCATGCTTTAAAATTCTGCTTGTCATGATTGAAAATTCAGTAAAAGTTTCTAAGTTAGTAGACTTTTTATAGGTGTAAAAGTGAGAGGAAAAATATGAAAAGGTGTTAGAATATTATTCAATGCTAAAATCTCTCTAATAAAAGAAGAATATTGTAAGCACTTAGGAAAACATGGAGAATTAAGTAAAGTTTGTCAGATGGAAGAAGAATTATAAAAATGAGGGAAAGAATTTGAAAGATTTTTTAAATCAAAACCATGGAGTTTACAACTTGGATAGGCAAAGAGGGTTCTTTTGGGAAATTCATTTGTTCTTCTTGCACCAACAGGAGTAGGTAAAACTTCCTTTGGAATTTCTATAGCAAGTTTTAAAAGGAGATTTTATATTTTTCAGAAGAATCACAAAAGCAAAAGGAAATAAAAAAAGAAAGACTAAAAAGGAGACTTTAAAGTCCTTGTAAGCACTTCAATGTTTCTTTATAAAAACTAAGGAAAAGGGGAACTTGTAGTTTCTTCCGCCTTTTTATTTAAGAAATGTTATAGATTTATACGAAGATATAGATAAAAAGCCAATTGAAGAACGGATTAAGAATTTAGGAAAAGGTGGACTTCTTTTTATATCTTCAAAAAAGTCAATCGGAAGAGGATGGATCAGATGATAGTTTCAGATGCAACTGGATATTTACAGGCAAGTGGAAGAACCTCTCGTATGTATGCAGGTGGATTAAGTAAAGGTTTAAGTATTGTTCTTGTTGATGAAAGGAGAGCATTTAAGCATTTAATAAAAAAAGTAAATAAGAATATAGAAGGAAGTATTAAAACCTGTATTAATAATTGTAGAATCTCCAAATAAAGCAAAAACTATAGCAAACTTCTTCGTAAAGGCTATAAAAAGGAAATTTGGAGAACACAAGGTTTTAGAAACTTTCGCAGAAGATAAATATATTATGATTACAGCAAGCTTAGGGCATATATTGGATTTAAATAAGGAAGAATGGAAATATTGTGCCAGTATATATGGGATATTGCACAATTAGTAAGACCATATAATTCTAACATAAGTATAATAGAATTTCATGAAGTAACAAAAAAAGCAATTTTAAGGGCTATTAAAGAAAAAAGAAATATTGATTTAAATTTAGTAAAGGGTAGGCTTTCCGCAGGAAGAGTTCAAACTCCTTTTCTTGGTTGGATAATACAAGTAGTTTCATTTACTATAGATGAAAAAGGAAGGTTTAAGATAGATTACTCTTAGAAGAGAAAATATAAGTTCCTTTACCACCTTTTAGAACTGATACTATGCTTAAGTCCGCAAACGATTTATATCATTGGTCTCTTCCTAAAAGAACTAACTCTATTAGGGTATCTGATTTATATTTTAGAAGAATTAAAATCAAAAGAGCATCTTTTACTCTATGAGATGATATTTAAAAGATTTATAGCAAGTCAAATGAGAGAGTTAAAGCTAAAAATAAAGAATTAGAAGTTCCTATAAAAATATTGCAAAATGGAAAGGTTTATTCTTTATACCTTAAAATTTAAAAATGAGTATAAATGGGGTTCTTGGGCTTTCTTTAATAGTAATGGACCTTTCTATTAAAATAGTATTGAATCTAAACGAGATGGATAGTTATCCAGATTTTGGGCTTTTCTACGTAGGCATAATAAATCTGTTTTTTTATTTAGTAAAGGACCAGTTTGAAAAATCCTCATCAACTATCATCTCAATACTTCTAATTCTATCAGTTATATATCCTATTTCAAGTATTCTAAAGAACTTCTTAGGTTATAGTATACTAAAAAACCTTGAAGCGGGAGGATTATGGAGCTTATGTATGGCGATTATAATGATGATACTATCCAAGTTCAAAATTTAAGAAAAAAAGCTAAATTTTTAATTTTATATAGAGGGACAAAGGAAGCTGAGGAATTACTCAAGAAATTCTACTTAGACGAGATTGATAATATGACGAAAGAAGAACTTATAGAACTTATTGAATTTTTGGAAAAGGATGATTTTACAATATTAGAAAAACTAATTAAATAGACTGCAACCAAAAAAGTAAGAACTTTGTCTATATTAATATGAGCCAAGATGAAAAAATAAAATTCTTTAACCACATAATTGAAAGTTATGCAAATTATATTTATAACATAGTTTACTATAGTGTTTTAAACGAAGAGGATACTAAGGAATTAGTTCAGGATATTTTTTACAAAATTTGGAAAGGTCTTGACAACTTTAAAAACAAATCAAGTTTAAAAACTTGGATTTATAGAATTACCCAAAATCACATTAAAAACTATTTTAGAAAAAAGAAGCTTAGAAAAATAATATCATTGGAGTTCTTATTTGAAGAGAAGCATATGGACTTTGAAATGGAAGAAAACCCATACCCATATTCTATTGAATACCTACTATCAAAATTACCTGAAGATTATAGAAGAGTTATAGTATTGTTCTATTTTGAAGATTACGATATAAAGGAAATTGCTTCTATTTTAAACATAAACGAAAATACTGTAAAGTCCAAATTACATAGAGCAAGAGAAAAGTTAAAAAAACTATGGAGGTTATACTATGAAACTTGAAGTGAAAACCATACCCAACGATTTAAAGAATTTACTATATCAAATACCATATAGGGAAAAGAAAAGAAAATTTCTACCCATCTCATTAGGTATAATTACCCTTGCAACTTTGTTAATTTATATAAAAAGTGCTTTCTTTACATATAATAAACACTTTGAATATACTGGACCTAAAGACGGGGAAGTTATTTTACCTTCCGAATTCTCCGTAATATCTAAAGAACCAATAAAAGTGTTTATTAATTCTGAACTTATTGAACCAAGAAAAGAAAATAAATACTACATATTTGAAAAAGAATTAGAAGAGGGAGAATATATTTTAGAGATAGTTAAGGAAAACACGAAGCATAAAATAAAATTCTATGTTGTGGATATTGGCTGAAATTAGAACCTTTGTTGGAGATACTATAAGTTTTGAAAGTAAAGTTATAAAGGTTATTCCAAAAGAAAAAGCTTATGTATTTTCAAATTCAATTATTCCAATGAAACCCGGAAGGGCTATTGTAATAACTGAGAATTCCGAAATACCTATATTTATAGCGAAACTAAAAAAGATAAAATTACCTTACGATAGTCTTATTTTAAATGTAGGAGATAGCATAGAATTAAATTTTGGAAATTACAAATATGAAATAAGACCAAAACTATTAGGAAATATTCAAGGAAATAAGCTTTTTATAATTTCTCCCGGTAGAGGAATCTTAATAGCAAAAACAGAAAAGGCTATTGGAAAAATAAAAATTATAGCAATAGTAAAGAACAAAAAGGAAATTAAGTTAGACTTATTTGATAAAATTGTGTTGGATATGGGAGAGAGAAGAGTTTTTAGTGGTTATAAAATAATATCAAAGGGGGATAAAATTAAAGCTATATCTGATACCATAGAAGCAATAAAGTATGGTATTGAAAAAGTTAGAATTTTTTATGAAAGCAAAGATAGTTATGGATATAAGGATGTAATTGTTATAGTAAAGCCTAAGTTTATGGAAATAATTTCAAAAACTGGTGATAAGGTAAAGATTGGAAATACAGCAAAAATAGTATTTTCAAAGGGAGATGTTATTATCAAGGATAGTTTTTTATATTGTCAAAGTCAGTGCTATGGAATTATAAGATTAAATGGCAGGCTTGTTCCATTCCTATTCCACAAAGATGCATATAAAGAAAGTGAAGAAAAAGATTTTCTTATTATTGAAAATTCTTTTAATATTCCAAAGCCTTTAGAAGTTTTAGACTATTTTCCTAAAAGGAAAATAAAAATAATCAACAACAAAATTATAGTAAAGGAGAAAGGTTTAGCCTTTCTACTTGTAAAAACTGAAAAAGGTATTACAATTATAAAAATTATTGCAACATTCTGATATTTTATTTCTTTACTGAGGTAATTTCGTAGTATAACAATTTTATTTCCTTAACAAGCTCATTTAAATTTATCTTTTCCTTAGCAGAAATCTTTATTACCTTATGACCTTCTATAGTATCTGGTATTAAACTCTTATCAAAAATGTCAATCTTGTTCGCAATTAATAAATATGGTTTTTTTAGAATCTCCGGATTATAGGCTAAAATTTCTTGCTTCAAAACTGAAAATTGTTCTAAAATATCACCCTGAGTAGGGTCTAATAGAAATAGAATTATTCTTACCCTTTCAACATGTCTTAGAAAACTTATTCCTAAACCTTTACCTTTGCTTGCATTTTCTATTAAACCCGGTATATCCACAACTATTATTCTATTGTAATAATCGTCTACTATTACTCCTAAATTTGGAAAGAGTGTTGTAAATGGATAGTTAGCTATTTTACTTTTTGAAGAAGTTATCGCATTTAATAAAGTGGATTTTCCTGCATTTGGAAATCCTACTATTCCAACATCTGCAATAGTCTTAAGTTCAAGTTTTAATTTAAGTTTTTTTGAAGGCTCTCCTTCCTCCGCAAATTGCGGAGCTCTATTTTCAGCACTTGCAAAATGATAATTTCCTCTACCACCTTTACCACCATTTAAAATAAGAACTTTCTGATTATGATATAATATTTCACCTAACTTTTCACCTGTTTCAAAATTATAAATTATAGTTCCTATAGGAACTTTAATATTTATATCTTCTCCCTTTTTACCCCTCATCTTCTTTGGCTTTCCATTACCTCCATCCCCTGCCTTAAAAAATCTTTTTTTTCTAAAATGTAATAAGGAATTAAGACTACTATCCCCTACTATATAAACATTTCCCCCATCTCCACCATCACCGCCATCAGGACCTCCTCTTGGAACATACTTTTCTCTTCTAAAGTGAACTAAACCATTCCCTCCTCTACCTGATTCTACAACTATATAAGCAATATCGTAAAAATTCATAAGAGGTCGTAAAAATTTGCAGGTTCCATAACTTCTATACCAAGCTCCATGGCAAGTTTAACTTGACCTTCATCATAAGTAGACAAGATAGCTTTCTGCTCAAGACATAGTAAAATCGTATCTATATCTTCTTTTGAGTCCACTATTCCCTCTCTCATTACTCTTCTATAGTTTTCCCTTAGATATTTAATAGCCTCATCTTTGTTTACATATTCTCTTACTGCTTTTTCTGAAACTCTTAAACCACGATTTATTCTATCTCTTATTTCTTCAAGCAAATTATACAAAACAATTCCGGGTATTTTTACTTTGTATCTATTCGGAGTTTTAATCCTAAAGAACTTTCTAAATTCCTTTGGTATTGTAATAAAAGTTGACAGTTCCCTTAGTGTATTTGGTGTTAAATATATCTGTATTTCAGATTTTTTTTTAGTTTATCTATTATCCATAGGACTGCCTCTTCAATAGTATTAGCCACATTTCTATAACTATAAGGATTTGTTAAAACACTTGTATCTAATACTATTTTCATTAGTTATAGACGCAGCTATTTGCATATATTATAACATTACTAAATACCTTATTACTCACTTTAAATGTATCTGGCGTTGAGCCATAGCATATCCAAGTTCTTGTTTCCTTAATACCATTTACTTTCACCTGAAATTTTAAATATCCATTTTCATAACCCTGTGGGATACCTATTTTTATGCTATCAAATACTATAACTTTGCTATTACTACTCCTTGTCTCACCCTGTATATTAACTCTACCATTGTATATTCCATATAATGTATAGTTTTGAACTATATTCATGGAATCATTGACATATATAGTTCCTGAAACTTTCAACGTATCAACTATAACTATTTCCTCAGTTTTATCTCTTGAAGGATTACATGCAAGAAGAATAAGAAAAATTGATAAATATCTCATTTATGGGTCCGCCGGGATTCGAACCCGGGACCCCTGGATTAAAAATCCAGTGCTCTAACCACCTGAGCTACGGACCCTTACGATTTGCAAAATTTTAAAGCACTATATAATACCATATAGTTTAAGTAAGGAATTTATAATTCTTGCTGTAGCACCCCATATTACACCCTCAGAACTTGCAAATATATACCAATAACCAATAACTATTACTCTTCTATATTTTACTAATTCATCAAATGAATACAAAATTACATCTTCAACTTCATCTTTATTTATTCTTATTGATTTTAAAGCATTTTCTTCAATAGTTGAAATTACGGGAATTATATGAAAATTTGTTCTTGATATATAAACTCCTTCAAGTATTCCAATAACATTTATAAAATCTCTTTTAATTGAAAGTTCTTCTTCAGTTTCTCTAATTGCAGCTTCTATAGGATTTTCATTATTTTTAATAATACCTCCCGGAAATGCAATCTCACCTGCATGAAATTTTAAGTTTTTACTTCTTTTAATAAGTAATAACTTATCGTTTTTAACTATAGGCACTAAAACAGCGGACTTTATTATAATAATATAATTTTATAGTTTAAAATTTTTAATTGAGATTTGATGAGTTTTTGAGTGAAGTTCTTTATAATAGTGAAAAAGGATATTATTTTAGAAAAAGAATTGGAGAAGACTACTATACAGCTACATCGTTTGAAAAACTATTTTCTTGGACTTTTGGAAAATATTTTATAAAATTAGGAATAGAGAATATATTAGAAATTGGTTTTGGAGAAGGGCACTTTGCAAGAGAAGTTATTGAGTTTTATAGACTACATAAGAAAAATATAAACTACTATGTTTATGAAAGGGCAAAGCGTGGATATATTAATGATGTTATGCATATTGATAGTATTATTCAACTTAGGAACTTTGAGGGTGTGATATTTCAAAATGAAGTTTTGGATGCAATTGAATTTAGGAGGTTTGTATTTAAAAATGGCTCATGGTATGAACTATATGTAAAAGATATGAAAGAATTTTACATTCAAGAAATTGAAGATACAGAAGTATTAGAGTATTTACCGAAGGAAGTAAATGAAGGCTTAATTTACGATATTTCCATTAAAGCACTTGAATTGCTAAAATCGGAGTATGAGATTTTAAAAAGAGGGTTTATAGTAATTGTAGATTATGGTTATGAAAGAAGAGAAATTTTAGAGAGATTTCCGAATGGCTCTTTAACTTGCTACTATAAACACAGAATATTAGATAATCCCTTTGAAAATCTTTACGAACAAGATATTACTTATTTTATTGACTTTACTTTGATAAAGGACTTTTTGAAAAAATTAGGAATGACTTTAGTTGTAGATAAATCTCAAGGTGAATTTTTAATAGAAAATGGTGTTCTTGATATTGCTGAATTTATCACAAGAAATATGAGTGAATATGAAAGATTTAAAATATTCAATAAGTTAAAAAGCCTTGTTTTGGATTTTTATAATTTTAGGGTCTTGGTATTTAGTAAAGATTTTCTTGTCTAAGTCCATTTTTTAGGATACTCACTTTCTTCCTTACCAATAATGAATCGTCGTAGCAACTAAAGTATGTAAACAAAGATAATAAACCGAACACGATAGCTGATTTAAATGATGAGCTTTAAATAATACATCAAATTTATGTGCTCCTATTACACCTGAGTATTAGTTTAAGCTTGAAAAAAGTCTATATACTAAGTCTTCTTACTTTAAAATTGTAAAGCGTTATGAAAACTTTTTATATTAAAACATTTGGTTGTCAGATGAATGAGCATGATAGTGAATTAATTAGACAAAAACTTATAAATCAAGGATACATTGAAACAAATAGTGAAAAACATGCAGAAATTATTCTTATAAATACTTGTTCTGTAAGAAAAAAAGCGGAAGAAAAAGCCATACAATATTCAAGACAAATGAAGAATAAAAATAAAACTGTAGTAATGCTTGGATGCTTAGCACAGCATAAGGGGCAAGAATTGCTTTCAATATCAAAAGCAGATATAGTAATTGGCACAAGAAGCTATGAAAAAATTATAGATATACTTCTGGACTTTGAGAAAAAAGGAACTAAGAGAGCAATTTGTGAAGATTTAGGTATATTTCAACTAAAAAGAAGAAAAGTAAGAGAAGGAGAATTTTCCAGTTATGTAAATATTCAACAAGGTTGCGATAATTTTTGCACATTTTGTGTAGTTCCATATACAAGGGGAAGAGAAACCTCAAGAAATGCATACGATATATTAGAGGAAGTAATAGAGCTTGAAGAGCAAGGTATAATTGAAATTACACTACTTGGTCAAAATGTAGATTCATATTTTGATGGAAAATATGACTTTTCAGATTTATTAAAACTTCTTGAGGATAATACGAAGTATATAAAAAGAATAAAATTTACAAGTCCCAATCCAAGGGACATGACTATGAAAGTAATTAAAACTATTTCAAATTCTGAAAAATTAGTAAGATGGATACATCTTCCGCTTCAAGCAGGTTCAAATAAAATTTTAAGAAAAATGAATAGAGGATATACAAAGGAAGAGTATATTTATCAAGCTCTTACAATAAGGGATTTAATAAAAGATGTTTCAATTACAACTGACATAATAGTAGGTTTTCCATATGAAACTGAAGAGGACTTTTATGAAACGTTAGATGTAGTAAAAAATGTAAAATATGATGGTGCATATATGTTCAAATATTCAAAAAGGGAAGGAACACCTGCAAGTCTTTTTAAGGAGCAAGTAGACGAAGAAACAAAAGGTAGAAGACTAAGAGAACTTATAGAAAATGTAAACAATTACATTATGGAAAGAAGAAAATTGATGCTAAATAGAGAATATGAGGTTTTAATTGAAGGTGAAAGTAAAAAGGATATTGGATATAGTGTTGGAAAGACATTTAACAATATTTCAGTCGTAGTGAAAGGATTCTTTAAACCTGGTACAATTGTAAAAGGTATTGTAAAGGAAATAAGAGGACACACTCCTGTTTTAAACATTGCCTAAAATTGGAAATTGAAATTTTAAAAAAGTATCAAAACGGAAAGTTTTCTATTATAGAGCTATTAACAAAAAGTAAAATGGTTTATAAAGTTCTAAAAATTATATATGAAAAAAATAATAAAGAAAGTGCATATTTGGGAATAAGAAAGATTGGAGAAATACTTGGTTATAAGAATATTATTTCAAAAATTGTGAAAATGCTTGAAAAGGAAGAAATAATAGAAGCAAAGTTAGAGAAATTAACTAAAAGAAAACCAAGAAAAGTGCCATATTTAACTAAAAAAGGAGAAATTTTATTTCAACAAGCAAAAAAAAGAAAAATTTTAATATTAAAGAAAAGACTACAAAGAATAAGGAAAGAATTATCAGAGCTTTAAAATTTTTACATGCTCATTAACACTAAATTTTTAGATGAAGTTAAAGAATTATCAGCTTTCCACTATAAAAATCTTCAACCTTTAAGAAATAAGTATGTAGACTATAGAATTTTAGAGCCCGAAAAGTATAACCCGGATGCATTTTCAGAAATAGATATTTCAGATTATATAAAGGAAATAGAGAAAGATGAAATTTTAGGATATTTAGTATTTGTAGACAACAAACTTACGGCTATTAACATAGATGAAAGTTATAAAAATAATGGATTAATTGTAGAAGAAATTCTTAAAGCTCTTAATAGCATGGACTTTAACTTCTCCGCATACTTTTCAAAAATAGCAAGTCCTCAAGAGAGTAAATTCAATGCAAATCACTATCTGAATTTAAAAACTGGAGCTTTTATATATGTCCCTAAAAACTTAGTTATAGAAAAGCCATTACATATATTATTTATACACTCATCAGACAATGTAGCATTATATCCTCATATTTTACTTATTCTTGATAAAAATTCAAAGTTTAACTATATAGACTACGTTATTTCAAAGAATGAAGAGATTAGTGGATTTTACAATCCTATATATGAAGTTTATTTACATGATGATTCAATATTGAACTTTTTATCAATTTATAGACCAAATTTAAATGTATATTCTTATGGAAGCAGGAGAGTAATTATAAATAGAGATAGTAAAGCATATGTTAATCATGTTTGGCTTGGTGGAAAATATAGTGTAAATTACATGGAATTATTTTTTAATGGAGAAGGAAGTGAGGGAGAAGATAATCAAATTTTCCTTGGAAGAAGTAAACAATTTTATAGTCTATATTCAAAACTAATGCATAGAGTAGGTAGTAGTGTTGGTAATGTGCTTGTAAAGGGTGCTTTAAAAGATAAGGCAAGAAGCCACTTTGATGGTCTAATAAAGATATTTCCAAAAGCACAAAAATCAAATGCATACCTACAAGAACATACATTATTACTTAATCCTGAGACGAGGTCCGATGCAATACCGGGACTTGAAATTTCATCTAATGATGTAAGATGCACACATTCCGCAACTGTGAGTGAGGTTGATAGTGAAAAACTATTTTACTTAAAATCAAGAGGCATATCTGAAGAAGAAGCAAAGAAACTACTCGTACTTGGTCATTTTCAAACAGTATTAGAAAAGATAAACATAGAAAACTTAAAAGAAAAAGTTATAAAAATGATAGATGCAGTTTTTAAATGAAATTGAGTTCATAAGTATTGACAAAATTTTTCCTCACGAAACACCTTCTATTGAGAAGTTAAATAATTTACTTGAAAAGATAAAAATTGATAAATATATTAACCATCCTATAGTTGCTACTAAAATAAGGGAAAAAATTATTATTTTAGATGGAACTCATAGATTTTATGCTCTAAAAAGTCTAAACGTAAATTTTGTACCTGTTCAATTAGTAAATTACGATAAAAGAAGGATAAGATTGAGCAGTTGGGCTTGGGATTTTAAAATAGGTGAGGAATTTATGGATTTTATAAGGTCATTTGATGGTAAGTTATATTTTAAAAAAGGTAATATTGGAATTTACGAAATTATGATAAAGTCAAGGGATATTTTCGTTTTAAACCTTGAGAAAAGAGATAATTTTATAAAATTTTTAAATTCATTAGTTAAAAGAATAAGCCATTACAATAGAGTATTAAAGCAGGATTTAAAGGAAGGAATAATCTTTCCAAGATTACATCATAAACTATTTCTATATCTGGCAAGAAATAATCTAACTATTCCATCAGGTATTACAAGATTTAAAGTGCAACATCGTATTTTGTATTTAAAAGTCCCTTTAGATGCTTTAAATGATATTAACCTCATATTGAAATTTAAAAGTGATATGCTAAACAGAAGTTATAGGATATACGATGAGAGTGTTTTAATTTTTGAAGAATGAAAAGATTAGCTCTATACTTATTTTTATTCTCATGTCAAGTCAGAGATAGTTATGTATTAGGAATATTTCCCTCTCAAAGAGAGTTAGTTAATTATGAGGATATGTTGGTAATAACGGATGATTTTTCTAAGCTTTTAAAAAAACCTGTTCAGTTATATATAGGTAAAAACTACGATGATATTGAAGCGAAAATGAAAGGAGGTGTTATTGATTTTGCATTTGTTCCTGCACTTATATATACGCAAATTAGTGATAATTACGAAATGGTTTTGAAATTTTTGAGAAATGGTAAAGGTTTTTATAAAGGACAAGTTGTAGTCTTGAAAAATATAAATGACTTATCTGAATTAAAGAATAAAAATTGGGCATTTCCTGATAGGAAATCCGCAAGTGGATATTTACTTGCGAAGTTGCTATTTTACAAAATGGGTATAGACCCCGATACTTTCTTTAATTATCAATATGAGGCAGGTTCGCACGATAAAGCTATGGAATTACTATTAAAAGGCAATGTCCAAGTTGCAACCACATTTGAAGACATAAGAGAAAGGATGAAAGAGGTATACCCCGATATCTTTGAAAAAACTAAAATTTTATATTATACTGATTCTATACCTAATGACGGTTTCGCAATAAGTAGAAAAATTACTGGTAGAGAAAGAGAAGTTATTATAAATAAGACTATTGAATTAGTTAAAATGCATAAGAATATTTTTAAAAGACTATATGGCAGTGATACATTGGTTAAGGCAAGTGATAAAGAATACGATATAATAAGACAACTTAAAATACACTCAGATTAAACTATAGTACTTTCCACTTTGTACCTTCTTTAGTATCTTCTAAAACTATACCCATGTCCTTTAGACGAGTTCTTATTCTATCCGAAAGCTCAAATTGTGCATTTTTTCTAAGTTCATGTCTTATCTCAATAATAATATCCATAATTTCATTTAGTCTATTAGAAGTTCTTTGAAAATTTATATCAAAGCCTAAAATACTTAGTAGAAATCTAATGGTCCAAGAAACATCAATTGCAATTTCTCTATTTTTATATGCAAGATTAATAGCATCAAATATTACTGATATAGCTTTTGGAGTATTTAGATTATCATCCATGGCTTCTTCAAATTTATATAGAATATCAGTTAAAATTTTTCCATCCTGTGAATATTCTAAAAGAAAATTCTTTACTCTATTCCAACTATTTTTTGCGTCGTTTAATAGTTCCTCTGAAAAATCCAAAGGAGTTCTATAGTGTGCCTTTATATAAAATAATCTAACAACATTCGGTTCGTAGTTTTCTAATAAATCCTTTGCACTAAGAAAAATACCTGTAGACTTAGACATTTTCTCACCTTTTATATTTAGAAAACCAGTATGTATCCAAAAATTAGAAAATTTTTTGTTAGTATATGTTTCACTTTGTGCAATTTCATTTTCATGATGAGGAAAAATTAAGTCTTCAGCCCCCCCATGAATATCAACTGTTTCTCCAAGATGAGTAATTACCATAGCGGAGCACTCAATATGCCAACCAGGTCTCCCTCTTCCAAATGGAGCATACCAATAAGGCTCATTTTCCTTGTAAGCTTTCCATAGTGCAAAGTCATAAGGGTTTTTTTTAGATGAGTCAGGTTCAATCCTATATCCTGAAATTAATTCTTCAATAGTTTTCTTAGATAACTTACCATAGCTTTCAAACTTTGAAACATCAAACCACACATTACCATTAGATACATATGCAAATCCTTTATTTATTAAACTCTGAATAATTTCTATAATTTCTTGAATGTGTAATGTTGCTTTTGGATAAAAATCAGGTTCCTTAAAGTTCATCAATTTAGCATATTGAATATATTCTTGTTCATACTTATACGCAATTTTTCTCCAATCAATTCCTAACTCCTTTGACTTATTTATTATTTTATCGTCAATATCTGTAAAGTTTTGAACAAAACTTACTTTATAACCCTTATATTCTAAATATCTTCTCAAAATGTCAAAACTTGTAAATGTTCTTAAATGACCAGCATGGGGGCTATCTTGAACAGTCATACCACATACATAAACTTTTACATTATTTCCATCTATTGGCTTAAATTCTCTAATAGATGAAGTATAAGTATCGTAAAGTTTCATTTTAATATTTCTTTTAAAATCTTTGGAACTTCTTCAGGAAGACTTGCTACTTTGACACCAGCCTTTTCAAATGCAATTATTTTCTCTTGTGCCGTTCCTTCGCTACCTGCAATTATAGCTCCTGCATGACCCATTCTTTTTTCTGCCGGTGCAGTTCTTCCTGCTATAAATGCTACAACAGGCTTATTAAAGTTAGTCTTAATATATTCTGCTGCATCTTGTTCATCAGTTCCCCCAATCTCACCAATTAAAACAACAGCTTCCGTTTTATCGTCTTTATTAAATAACTCCAAGATATCTATAAATTTTGAGCCTATTATTGGATCTCCGCCTATTCCAACTGCTGTAGATTGACCAAGACCATTTAATGTAAGCTGATAGACTATTTCATACGTTAAAGTGCCACTTCTTGAAACGACACCAATATTTCCTCTTTTAAAAATATGTCCTGGCATTATACCAACTTTACTTTCATCAGGGGTAATAACTCCAGGGCAGTTTGGTCCTATTAATCTAATATGCTTTTTGTCCAAGTAGTTCTTAACTTTTATCATGTCATGAATAGGAATGCCTTCTGTTATTACAACTATAAGAGGAATATTATTATCTGCAGATTCGTAAATAGCATCTACTGCAAACTGAGGTGGGACAAAGATTATAGAGCAATTAGGAGAAGTCTTTTTTACCGCATCCTTTACACTATCAAATACAGGAATACCATATACATCAGTCCCACCTTTTCCGGGCGTAACACCTGCAACTATATTTGTCCCATACTCAAGCATTAGCTTTGTATGAAATGAACCATCCCTACCCGTAATTCCTTGGACAAGAACTCTTGTATTTCTATCTATAAGAATTGACATAATAAAATTTTACAGGATTAATCAAAACTTTAAAATTTAAAAGATATGATTGAAAAAATAAAAGAAAGACTGAAAGAACATATTTTAGAATATAAAGAAAATATAGACATGCATATTTTAGTTATAAAAAAGGAAAGTTTGCTGAGTGTGATTAAAACACTACATGACGAGTTTAACTTTAACATGCTTGTAGATTTAACAGCCATAGACTGGTTAGATAAAAAACAAGAAAGATTTGAGATAGTTTATCATCTGAGAAATTTAGATGAAAACTTTATGATTAGAGTAAAAACAAGTATAAATGAAAATGAGGAAATTGATAGTATAACTTCAATTTATAGAGGTGCAAATTGGTTAGAAAGAGAAGTATATGATATGTTTGGTATAATTTTTAAAAATCATCCTAATTTAGAAAGAATTCTTATGTGGGAAAGTTTTCAAGGTCATCCCTTAAGAAAAGACTTCTTTATTAGAACAGAGGTTTCGCTTCCAGAGAATGAATAATGAAAATAGCAATTTTATCTGATATTCATGGCAACTTAGAAGCTTTCGAAAGTGTTCTAAATGAGGTTTATAAAAGAAAAGTGGATAAAATTATCTGTCTTGGTGATTTAATAGACTATGGACCTAATCCGAATGAAGTAGTAGAAATAGCAAAAAGAGAATTCGATATTATAGTAATGGGAAATCATGATTATGCTGTAGTGGATAGGAGCATTATTAAACACTTTGCTGTAGTTGCAAGAAGTTCAATACTATGGACTTTAGACGTGTTAACAGACGAAAACAAATTATTTATTTCTTCTTTAAAACTTGAAGAGAACTTTAAAGATATTTATATAGTTCATGCATGTCCAAAGTTCATGCTTGACTGGACATATATACTAAGTATAGATGAAGCGAAGATTTACTTTGAATATACTGACAGCTTTATTACACTAATCGGTCATACGCATATACCCGCAATATTTAAAAAGGTTTTTTCAAATATTGAACATATTGTCCCAAAAGAGGGAGTAAAGTATAAATTGGAAAGAGACGCAATGTATTTTTTAAATCCCGGAAGTGTAGGACAGCCAAGAGATGGAGACTATAGGGCAAGCTTTGGTATTCTGAATTTAGATGAGCTAACATTTGAAATTCATAGAGTTGATTATGACGTGAAAAAAACCATAAAAAAAATTTTAAATTGCGACTTGCCTCAGATATTAGCTTATAGATTAGAAAATGGTTTATAAAATTATGCTTTAAAATTGTGGTTATGAAAGAAAAACTATATGAAATTATTTCAGGATTATCAAAAAAGGATATAGCATTACTTGCAATAGGGGAAAATGTAAATATATCTCTACCATCAGATGTGAACGACTATGTCGCACAAAACCCAGATATTCTATCACTTATTGCAACTGAAATATTAGCAAAACAAAAGGGTTATAAAATTGAAGAGACTGATGTCATCAAGCTAAAAAGAGATGGAGAATGGGTAGGTGATTATGCACTTTATAAATATAACGACGATTATTATATAATTATTGAAGATACTGTATACAAACTTCAAAAAGTCGAAAAATTAGAACCACTAAAAACTCAACAAAGAACACAATCTCAACAAAAACCTGAAACACTAAAACCAACAAGACCCAGAGCAAATATAGAATAGGTGAATTTTAAAAGAGTACTGATAGCAAATAGAGGAGAAATTGCTTTAAGAATTATTAGAACCTTAAAACTATTAGAAATAGAGAGTGTTGTTATTTATTCAGAAGTAGACAAAGACTTGCCATATGTAAAATATGCAGACTATAGCGAGAACATAGGAGAACCATTAAACTACTTGAATATGGAGTTGATTTTAGATATTGCAAAAAAATACAATGTAAATGCAATTCACCCGGGATATGGATTTTTATCTGAAAATGCAGAGTTTTCTAAAATAATTGAAGAAAATGGTATAAAATTTATCGGACCAAACTATAATGCCATAAAACTTCTTGGAGATAAATCTAATGCAAAGAGTATTGCAAGAGAAATTGGCATACCGATTGCACAAAGTTCAACCGCATTAACTAATATTGAAGAAATAAAGAATTATATAAAGAATATTGGACTTCCTGTATTATTAAAAGCTTCCGCAGGTGGTGGAGGAAAAGGTATGAAAAAAATTGAAAGTTTAGAAAATATAGACGAAATAATTCTATCAGCAAAAAGAGAGGCTTTAAGTAGTTTCAAGGATGATAGAATTATAGTTGAAAAGTTCATATATCCTGCAAGACACATTGAGGTCCAAGTAATTGCGGATAATTATGGAAATGTATTTATATTTGGAGAAAGGGAGTGTTCACTTCAAAGAAGACATCAAAAAATTATAGAAGAAGCATTAAGCCCTGCATTAAATGAAGATGAAAGAAATGAACTATATGAATATGCAAGAAAAATAGTTAAGTATGCAAACTATACAAATGCCGGGACAGTAGAATTTTTATATTCAGATGGAAAGTTTTATTTTCTTGAAGTAAATTCAAGAATACAGGTAGAACACCCTGTAAGTGAAATGATAACTAAATATGACCTAATAAGACTTCAAATAGAAGTTGCACAAGGTAAAGAGCTAAAAAATGAAAAAATTGAATTTAGAGGTCATTCGATTGAAGCAAGACTATATGCAGAAGACCCACTAAGCAATTTCTTTCCACAAACAGGAAAAATTGAATATATTGAATATCCAATAATTCCATTTGTAAGGATAGACTACGGATACGAAACTAATAATGAAATTACTCCATTTTACGACCCAATGATAGCAAAATTTATATCCTACGGAGAAACGAGGGAAATAGCAAGAAAAAGACTAATACATACCTTAAAAAGTGTTAAATATCTTGGTCCAATAAATAACTTAGAATTTCTCATATTTTTACTTGAGAGTGAGGAATTTAAAACAGCACAGACTTATACCCATACTATAGATGAGATTTTAGATAAGTATAAAAAAATAGATAGAAAACTGCCGATAGAAGTTTTAGAGTTCGTATCAAATAGTTTTTTAACTAATTCAAGAAAGATATATAGTCAAAAGAAATTTGACATTTTAAGTAGTATAAATGCAAAAATCTATCCATGATTTATATTTCAAAAAGTGAAGAGGAAACAGAAAATTTAGGTTTTCAGCTTGCACGAAGTATTAATCTTAACAATTTACCTATAGTAATTAGACTATTTGGGGACTTAGGAAGTGGAAAGACTACTTTTGCAAGGGGATTTTTGAAGTTTTTTAATATAAAGCACATAAGAAGTCCAAGCTTTGTTATAGTAATTGAGTATAAATACCAAGATATTTTCATTTACCATATGGACTTTTATAGACTTAGTTTTAAAGAAGTTGTTAATTTTGATTTTAGTGAAATTTTGAAAAAAAAGTCAATAGTTCTAATTGAATGGTGTCCCAAGGAATTTGAGTTTCAAAATTCAATTGATGTATATTTTGAAATAATTTCAGAAAACGAAAGAACTTTAAAATTTATGCTATGAAAATAAGAGAGCATGATATAATTATTCTTGGAAGCGGTTTAGCGGGTTTAAGAGCTGCTTTACAAATAGCTATTGAAGGAAAAGGAAAGATTGATTTAGCAATAGTTTCCAAGGTCCAGCTCATGCGCTCACACTCAGTTTCTGCAGAAGGAGGAACTGCAGGTGCTATTAGACAAGATGAAGGCGACAGTCTTGAACTACATGCATGGGATTTAATTAAAGGTTCAGACTTTTTAGCTGACCAAGATGCAGTATGGAAATATGTAAATAGAATGCCTTATGAAATACTATTATTAGATAGACTTGGTATGCCATGGAGTAGAAGACCAGATGGAAAAATAGCAACAAGATATTTTGGAGGACAAACATTTCCAAGAACCGCATATGCAGGAGACAAAACAGGTTTCTTTGCAATGCAAACATTATACGATTCATTACAAAAATATACCGACAGATTTACGAGATACGACGAATTTTTTACAACTCATATTATAGTAGGAGAAGATAAAACTTTTAGAGCAATAGTTGGTATATTTTTACCAGAAGGAGAAACATATGTACTAAGAGCAAAGGCTTTAATAATTGCAACAGGTTCTGCAATTAGGATGTATGGATTTACAACTATGGCGTTTTCTGGGACAGGTGATGGTGTTGCAATGGCTTATAGAATAGGTATTCCTATTAAGGATATGGAATTTATGCAGTTTCATCCAACGGGTATAGTTCCAAGTGGTATATTACTTACTGAGGGAGCAAGAGGTGAAGGTGGATATTTGATTAACAATAAAGGCGAAAGATTTATGAAAAGATATGCGGAAAAGTTTATGGAACTTGCTCCAAGGGATATTACTTCAAGGGCTATTATGAGTGAAATAGAGGAAGGAAGAGGATTTAAAGGTCCAAATAACTTGGACTATGTTTTATTAGATATTAGACACTTAGGAAAAGAAAAAATATTAACAAGACTACCGTTAGTAAGAGAGCTTTCTATGAGATTAATAGGAGTTGATCCCATAAAAGAGCCTATTCCAATTAGACCTGTTGCACATTATATGATGGGAGGAATAGATACTGACTTGGAAGGTAGAACTATTTATGAGGGAATATGGGCAATTGGTGAGTGTGCTTGTGTTTCGGTTCATGGTGCAAACAGACTTGGTTCAAATGCAACTGCCGAATGCTTGGCATGGGGCTATTTTGCAGGAAACGATGCAAGTAAGTTTGTAATGGAAAAAGAGCTAAAGGAACTTCCTACTGAAAAAGTAGAAAATGCACAAAAGGAAATAGAGGAAATTTTAAATAAGAATGGAAATGAAAATCAATATGAAATCAGAAAAGAACTATGGGAAACCATGGATAAGTATGTAGGAGTTTATAGAGATAAAATAGGTCTTGAAAAGGCATTAGATAAGATAAGAGAACTAAAAAGAAGATGGAAGGATATAAAAATATTGGACAAAGACTTAATATACAACACTGAATTAATGAATGCAATTGAACTAAAGAATATGTTAGATTTAGCTGAAGTTGTAGTAGAAGGTGCACTATTAAGAGAAGAAAGTAGAGGTGCACACTATAGAAGGGATTTTCCAAAAAGAGATGATGAAAATTGGCTAAAGCATACTATTGCAACTTATGACCAAAAGGAAGACAAACCTAAACTCGACTATAAACCTGTAAAAATTTTATATTGGAAACCTGTAGAAAGAAAATACTAAAAAGGGGCAGACGCCCCTTAGTAAGAAAATTTTAAGCCTGCACTAACTCCAAGTCTACTTACAAAAGAATTTTTTCCCATAATGGAAATTCCATAATACCCATATTCATCAGAATATCCAAGTTTTAACCAAAGACCAAGTGGTCCAGTTTTATAATTGAAATATGGCATAATTGAAAGATTGTTTCCACCTTCTCCTTCAACAGTAGCATTACCAACCTTCATCTTTTCAGCGGTAATAATTCTATAAATAATATCTAGTCCAAATCTTATTGAAACTACCTCGGAAAGTGCAAACTTATAACCACCACCAAAAGTTAGAATAATATTATCACCCATATCATAAGTTACATTATCTTCTGTTTTCTCAAGTGTAAATGCATAATCAAAATTTGCATGAAAATCACCTAAACCTGCCATAAAAGGCACATTTGCACCCAATCCAATAAGAATAGCATTTTGCCTATCTGAGTTTTCTCTTTTGTTCTGATCTGGTTTTGGTCCAAGATCTAATTGAAACCCGAGTTTTCCACTTACAAAAAGATAATTTGCACCTACTAAAATAGCAATATACTGAGGAGCAAAACCACTACTTGAGGATTCCCCTTGCTTAGGTGAAAACTGGTGTTGAGATAGTTTGAATTTACCTCCAAGATACACCTTTGGACCTATATCAGGTGAAAAAACATAGTATTTACCACTTAGCCCCAAGTTTAAAACTGAACTTGTTCCTTGTATATCTTGAGCTTTACCAGTAGAATCATACCGTTGTGTAGTTGAGCCATATCCAAAGCTTGCGCCTATTTCAAATTTACTTGCTTGTGCTACTGAAAAAAGCAGCATAATAGATATTAATGAAATGAACATTTTCATTTTTTAACCTCCTGTTGTTTAAAAGTTTAAAGCACACTAATACTTGTTATTCAAAAGTTTAAATAGACATTAAAATTTTACTATGGCATTAAAATTCAATGTAATAAAGGAAGATAGCGAAACTTTTGCAAGATATTCAATTATGCAAACAAAAACCTCAATTGTAGAACTTCCTAATTTTATGCCTGTAGTGACAACGGGGACTATAAAGTCCTTAACAACCTTAGATTTAAAAGAAATGCAAACACAAATTATTGTTTGCAATACTTATCATTTACATCTTAGACCAGGAGAAGAAGTAATAAGTAGTCTTGGAGGACTGCATAAGTTTATAAATTTTCATAATTCAATTTTAACTGATTCTGGAGGCTTTCAGGCTTTTTCTTTATCAAAACTAAGAAAAGTAAGTGAAGAAGGGTTTATTTTCAAGTCGCACTTAGATGGTTCAATAGTTGAACTTAATCCTAAAAAAGTTATTGATATTCAAGTAAAATTAAATTCAGATATAATGATGGTTTTGGACTATCCTACAAACTATCCATCTACTTATGAAGAAAATCTAATAAGTGTAAAACTAACCACAAGTTGGGCAAAAATTTCAAAAGAATATTATGATGAGTTAAAGCCAAAGTCCTCTATTTTTGCAATTATTCAAGGAGGCTTTTATAGAGATTTAAGAGAAAGGAGCTTTTTAGAGCTATTAGATTTAAATTTCGATGGATATGCAGTTGGAGGACTTGCCCTTGGTGAACCAAGAGAAGAAAGAGACTGGGTAGTAAGAGAATTTGGTCCAAAACTTCCAAAAGACAAACCAAGATATGTAATGGGTATTGGAAAACCTGAGGAAATTTTAGAGTATATTAGTTATGGTATTGACCTTTTTGATTGTGTGATACCTACAAGAAATGCAAGAAGAGGAAGTGTTTTTACAAGTGAAGGAATAATTAGATTAGAAAATGCTAAATATAAATACGACGAAAGACCAATTGATTTAAATTGCGAATGTAAAGTTTGTAAAAACTACTCTAGAGCGTATATTAGACATTTATTTTCAATAGGAGAAGTTAGTGCAGGTATATTGGCAAGTTATCATTCTGTGTATTTTTTTATTAAATTCTTTGAAAAGATAAGAAAAGCAATCTTAGGAGGTTATTTTAATGAATTTAAAAAAGACTTCTTGGACAATTACCAAAAGTATACTTTATAGTTATGCTTGTTATTTTGATTGTAGAAACTAACACAAAAGCTGGTAAAATAAATAATTTGGAAGAGATAACTTCTAATTCTAACTACTATATACCTAAGATTGACCATGCTTACAAAGTTGCCCCATTCTTCGGCTGGACACCTGAAAAAGAAGAAATAGCTAACTCCATAAGAAATGGAAAACTTAGGGTTGATGAAATATTCCTACTAAATAGAATATCAAGACTTGATAGTTTCTATAATGAGCTATGGAAAAAGGAAAAACATGCGGTATGCGAGAGATATTCCATAAAAGGACTGTCTTGTCCAGAGCAACATATTCACATGGAAAGGATATATCATTATTATAACAAATGGAAAAATCAAAATGACGCTTGGGCATATGCAGAAATGGTCACACTAATAGAAGATGGCGAAAGATTACTTAGTGCATATGTAGATTTAGAAAATTCAAAAAAGGTAAAGAACGTCCCACCTGCTACTACTGTAGAACCACACCCTGAAATACAAAACAAGAGCTTCCCAAAAGATAGTTTTCGCATACTTACAGATGGTGCAAACTGGAATACATTTGCAATTGCAAACTCAGTAGCAAATGAGTATAACCCTACTATCGTTCAAGTCGGTAGAGAAGATACACTGATTGCTGGACTGAGTGTAAGACCATGTAATAATTGGTGTTTAACGAATTTTACTGGAGAATGCATTTTAATTTCAAGGTCAGTAAATGCAGGTCAAACTTGGAATCCCTTACTTTGTATTGTCCCTCCTTCAAATAATCCATATAATGTTGGTGAGGTTGCAATAGGAGCTGACCCATATAGAAGACTATTCGTAGTTGCATATACAAGCGATTACTATTATCCAGATTATGATATAGGACAGATAACATTTCGTGCTAATGGAACTGTAGTTTATAATACTTGGGTAGATATCTCAACAGTTTCTACTTTAACACCATACGTAAATGCTGAGTTTAACTGGGGAAGAAGTGGATGTGAAGGACAGCCATTAAGTGGTTCTTGCACTTGTAGTGCCGATGATAACTGGTTCTATATTGGTATGAATAAAGGAGGTGGTGTAAGGATATACAGATCCACTACTTGTGGTTCTTCTTGGTCTCAGATTTACGATGGACCTGCAAGAACAGGTTCAGCATATGCGAATAATCAAATAATGCTTGAAACAACTAATGATCCAAGAAGCGGTTCTTCTGTTTGCGCTTCATCAAATGGAGGAGATAATACTATACAGGCGGTTTACGGTTGGAGAAACTCTACAACTGACCATAGAATTACACACTTGTATACTGATATTAATCAAGGTTGGGGAAATACGTGGACAGAAACAAATGTTTTAGCAAACTACAGTTATCCTATAAACCAACCATGGCTCGCTGTCGCAAGAAGATTAACTACGACTAATACTACTCATTTCCTTGTATTTGAAAGTCAATATAGTAGTACTGATGGAGATATTAGATATATTAGAGCTTCAGGAATTCCACCTGGTACCTGGTCGGCTGTCCAAAATATAGATTACACAACTGTTGATAGTAGAACTCCTACGGTTCACACGGATGCAAGATGGCAGTTTTGTCCAGGTGCTGCATCCAATACCGCAAACTTCTTTCATGTGGCTTTTTATCATAGATGTCAAAGTATAGATAATTCATTGTGCAATGATGCAGGCTATAATAATACATTTAGAGTAGCAGTTTTAAGATATAACTGGGATTTAACTCAAAGGGGTCCTGAGGTTTGTGGAAATCTTGTTGCGGATACTATTGCCATTCCTCCTCCCCCAGCATATTCTAATGGAGGGCTTTGGCAAAATTGGTGGCAGATAAATGGAACTACATTTAGAACAAGCTATGTTCAAAATGCACCTTGGTGGTTTGGCACTATGTGGGTTTATATCTATAGGCAAAGTCCTCTTGACTTGGATATGATGTGGACAATACTAAGCCACAATTGCATTACCCCTGTAAGTAGTAATGAGTTAAAAGAAGGAAAAGATTTTCTAATTAGAGGTAAAAATATGGAAATATACATTAAAGGTGATTGGAAGTTTATAGTTTATGACGTTTCAGGAAAGAAGATTTTAGAGAGAACAGGTAAAGGAGAAAGCAAACTACATTTAAATTTACCAAAGGGCGTTTATATCTACAAACTAAATCAAAACTTAGGAAAATTTGTAATATAGGGGGATACTCCCCCTTTTAAGAGTTTAAAATTTCAAAACTTATGAATTTTCCATTTTTCATACTTTTTATATTGGGGATTATACCTCCTATAGCTATAAAACTTTTTCATATTGAAGTAAATAACTACTTAATGACATTACTTTCCGGTATATCCATAGTATCAGCAGGATTTATTCTATCTATAGCTTCAGAAGTTGCTCAGAAGGATGTTCCCAGAAGTTTTGCAACTGTATTTCTTGCTTTAATAGCTATCTTACCTGAGTATGCGGTGGATATATACCTTGCATATCAAGGAGGAAAAGACCCACAATATGCACATTATGCACTTGCTAATATGACAGGTGCTAATAGACTACTTGTTGGAGCATTCTGGCCAGTGGTTTTAATTGCATTCGTTCTTTCAAGACTAAGAACAGAAAAAACACTTAAAGTATACTTAGATATTCACCTTGAAAAAATATTCTTAATTATTGCAACTTTCTATGGTTTTTTTCTTTACTTAAAATCTTCAATTACTATAGCTGATGCTATAATTCTAATTCTTATATTCTTAGCATATGGATATTTAGCAGGAAGGCAGGTTCATATAGAACCTGATTTTGAAGACGGAGTTCAAAAAGTAATTGCAAACTTACCGAAATTTCAAAGAGTATTTACTTACGTTTCAATGTTTATTTACGCAGGTATAGGTATACTATTTTCCGCAAAACCTTTTGCAGAAGGTCTTATTAAATTAGGAAAAGACTTAGGAATAGATGAATTTTTCTTAATTCAGTGGGTTGCCCCTTTTGCAAGCGAAAGTCCTGAGCTTGTAATAGTATTAATTTTTGCACTAAGGGGTTTTGCCTCTTGGGCAATTGGCACACTAATATCATCAGAAGTAAACCAGCTTACACTATTAATAGCAGCAATACCGATAGCATTTTCATTTGGAGCAGGAAACATTTCAGTTTTCTCCTTAAACCACAATCAAGCAGTAGAGGTATTCCTTACATTAGCACTATCATTCTTTGCGGTAATGGTAGTTGTAAATAATAGCTTTAACTTCTTTGAAGCACTTTTAATATTATTTGCATTTCTCATTACATTCCCTCTTAAGAGTTTTCACTTTGAATTATCCATAGTATTTATCATTTTCGGACTATTTTATGCTATTTTAAATAGAAGCTGGATACATATATCTTATTCAATTATGGTGGTTTTTAGACAGCTTGCAGGAAAGTAATGCTATATCATATATTAGTGCCATTTTCAGAGGATTTTATTTTATTTAACCTTTTTAAATATATTACTTTTAGAGCTTTTTTAGCAGGTATAGTATCATTTTTTATAGTTGTTTTTCTTATGCCGTATTTTATTAGAAAATTTAAAAATCTTAGAGAGAGAATAAAGGAAGATGTACCTATTAGACATAAAAAAAAGGAGGGGACTCCTACTGCTGGTGGCATAGTAATGTTAATTGGTATTATAGTTAGTTCGCTATTACTTGTTAGATATGACAATCCACTCGTATGGATATCACTATTTGTTATAACCTATATGGCAATTATGGGTTTTTACGATGATTATAAGAAGATGACTTCTAAGGGAAAAGTTGACGGACTAAAAAAACTTCCGAAGTTCATACTTCAATCTATACTTTCTATTATAATATTTATTTTCGTGATACTATATTATCCATCTGAAATTGCAACGAAAACTCAAATTTTGTTCTTTAAAAATATCATGATAGATTTTTCATTTTTTTATCCTGTTTTTATATTCTTTGTATTTGTAGGAACCACCAATGCACTAAATTTAACTGACGGGCTTGATGGACTCGCAGGTTCATCTTCAATTCCTCCACTTATTACATTTTTAATAATTGCGTATATTACAAGCCATGCTATAATTTCTAAATACTTAAATATTTTACATATACCTGAAACAGGCGAGCTAACTATAATAATATCAAGTATCGTAGGTTCTTTACTTGGATTTTTATGGTATAATACTTATCCTGCGGAAATATTTATGGGTGATACAGGTTCTCAAATGTTAGGTGGGGCATTCGGTATTTTTGCCATTTTAACAAAACAAGAAATTTTGCTTGCAATTGCAGGAGGTCTATTTGTAATTGAAACCTTATCTGTAATTTTACAAGTTGGATATTTTAAATGGACTAAGAAAAAATATGGAGAAGGAAGGAGAATTTTTAAAAGATCTCCTTTACATCATCACTTTGAAGAATTAGGTTGGGAAGAGCCAAAAATTGTTTCAAGGTTTTTAATAATTTCCACTATATTTAGCATTTTAGCACTTGCGACTTTAAAGATAAGGTGAAATTTATATACTTTATATCAATTTCTGCTATTTTCAAAATTGTAGTTTTTACAGGACTTAAACCTCTGATTTTAGAGACTCGTTTCAGATAAATACTATGGAAAGTTCTGTTTTTGCTTGAAAGGTTTGAAGTACTTTCGTGAGCTTGTAGATGAAAAAAGGAAAAAAGATATCTAATGCACTACAATAAACCCAAATTTTCCACCATTATTCTATATTTTCAAGAATTCTTAGTCTATTTTTAAAAGACATTGATATTTCAATGCTTCATGTATTTTTTCAATGAGTTTGAAGAACCATAGCTCTATATAAATCATGAGATGAAAACTTCTGTATTGAATAATTTTACCAGTTTAAATAAAGAGACTGCTAACTGACTCAGAACTGTATATTCTTAATATTGCTTCTGAAATAAGTGGAGCTATACTTATTTTTCTGGCATTTCTTGGTATTCTATCTTCATTTCCTTCAATAGTATTAGTAATAACTATTTCCTTTATTGGTGAATTTTCCAATATTTCCTTCGCATTTGATGAAAATATACCATGAGTTGCAAATACGATAACTTCCTTTGCACCTCTATCAGATAAAGCTTTTGATGCTATAGAAATAGTCCTGCCTGTATCTATTATATCATCTACTACTATAGCAATTTTATTATATACATCTCCTATTACGTTCATAATTTCAGCTTGATTTGGAAAAGGTCTCCTTTTATCTATTAGTGCAATTGGTAAATCACCAAGTTTGTTAGCAAATAATCTTGCTCTTCTTGCTCCTCCTGCATCAGGTGAAACAATCACGAAGCTATCTGCATCTATATATGAATATTGCTTTAATAAATAATCTTTAAATACAGGTATGGCATACAAATTATCAACGGGAATATTAAAAAATCCCTGTATCTGCTCAGCATGTAAATCAATAGTTAATACTCTACCTGCTCCTGCTATTTGAATTAAATCACTAACAAGTCTTGCACTAATTGGAACCCTCGGCGTATCCTTCCTATCTTGTCTTGAATATCCAAAATATGGTATTACCGCAGTAATTCTATTTGCAGATGCTCTCTTTACTGCATCAAGTATAAGTAATAATTCCATTAGATTATCAGACGGGGGATTAGTAGACTGGACTACAAATACATCATAACCTCTAATGCTCTCAAGTATTTTTACCATTATCTCTCCATCTGAAAACCTATCTACAATGGAGGGTGTAGATGTTATTTTTAAATAATCACATATTTCTTTTAGCAATTGTTTTGATGCATTTCCTGATATAATTTTGAGATTTTCCAATTTTTAATATGGAGCCGACCGGATTCGAACCGGCGACCTCTTGGGTGCAAACCAAGCGCTCTCCCAACTGAGCTACGGCCCCAAAAATTAGTTTAAAATTTTAAAGTATATCCTATACATCGTAATAAAGGTAATAATCTAATGGAGTAATTCTTAATCTATACTCCTCTACTTCATTTTCGTATTTATATCTAATGAACTTTTCAATTAGCTGATTAGTGAATGCTCCTGACTTTGTAAGTAGTTCCCTATTTTTACTAAGATTTTCAAGGGCTTCTTCAAGTGATTTACATAGCTGTGGTATTTTCTCTCTTTCCTCTTCTGATAGTGCATATATATTTTTGTCTATAGGTTCAGGAGGCTTTAGGTTATTTATTATTCCATCAAGACCTGCAATAAGTATTGAAGAAAATGCTAAATAAGGATTTGAAGATGGATCAGGAAATCTTACTTCTACCCTTTTTGACTTTGGGTTATCTGAATAAACTGGTACTCTAATAGAAGCACTTCTATTTCTTTGTGAATATGCAAGATATATTGGAGCTTCATAACCTGGCACAAGCCTCTTAAATGAGTTCATAGTAGGATTAGTAAATGCTAATATAGTATTTGCATTATTTAGTATTCCTGCTATAAAACCTAAAGCTAATGTTGAAAGATTTGTATATTCATCTCCATAAAACAAATTTTCTCCATTTTTCCAAAGAGAAATATGCACATGCATACCTGAACCATTATCTTCGTATATCGGCTTTGGCATAAATGTTACAGTCTTATTGTATTTTCTGGCAACATTCCTAAGAACATATTTATACCACATTACATTATCCGCCATAGTAAGTAAATCACTATACTTAATATCTATCTCACCCTGACCTCCTGTTGCAACTTCATGATGAAAAGCCTCCACCTCAATACCTAAACTTTCCAAAATTAAGCTCGCTTCCGCTCTAATCTGATGTAATGTATCACTTGGAGGAACAGGTAAATATCCCTCTTTATGTCTTATAGTATAACCAAGTGCTTCTTCTTTTCCTGTATTCCATCTTGCTTCAACAGAGTCAATTTCATAAAAGCTTTTGTTCGTATTCACTTCAAATATAGCCTTATCGAATATAAAAAACTCAATTTCAGGTCCTATATATACAGTATCGGCAATATCGGTCTTTTTTAAATATTCTATAGTTTTTTTTGAAACTGCTCTTGGGTCAAGTTCATATGGGGTTCTCCTTACAGGGTCATATACATCACAGAGAAGAACAAGAGTTTTAGGTTGCATAAATGGATCAACTTTTGCACTTTTTGGATCAGGTATAAGAAGCATATCTGACTCGTATATTTCCTGCCACATCCTTATAGAAGAGCCGTCAAATCCTATACCTTCTACGAAGTCCCTTTCACTAAATGACTTTGAAGGGACAGATATATGATGCCACCTTCCAAGTATATCTACAAACCTTAAATCAACAACTTTTATATCTTCTTTTTTTATAAAATCTAAAATATCTTTTACTTCCATATTATAAACCTCCTTTTTGAGAAATTTCTAATATTTAGAACAACTTTGTTCTCTTGACTACCACGACTTTGTGGTAAATGGGCGGTGGAGGGATCGAACCTCCGACCTTTCGGTTATCAGCCGAACGCTCTACCACTGAGCTAACCGCCCAAAAAGTTCAAAATTTTAAAGTATAAACTGAAAATCACTTGCAAAAAATTAGACCTAAAAATTTCTTACTCTTTTAGTAAGAAATTAAAGGAGGTAAAAACATGAAAAAACTTATAGCGATAACTTCTATAATTTTAGTATCTAAGCTATATGCACATGAAAGGTTATTCACATATTCTTACGATACAGACTATCTTCCTCAAGGTCTCTTTGAAGTTGAGCAATGGGTTACATTAAAATCAGGAAAAGAAAAAGGTATATATAACCTTTGGGATATGAGAACTGAATTTGAGTATGCTATAACTCCAAAAACACACGTTGCTCTATATTTAAATTACTCATCGCTTTTTTATCAATACTATGAAGACGGTCAGGTTATAACTCATCAAAGCTCAAAATTCAAAGGAGTGGACGTAGCAATTGTTCATAGATTATCTAATCCAAGACAGATATTAGGTTTCGGTTTATATGGAGAGTTAAAGTATAGAATGTATGAATATGAGTTTGAAGAAAAACTACTACTTAGTAAATACCTGCTTTCAGAGAAAGTCTTAACAACTCTTAATATTATATTTGAACAGAAACTTGAAAATGAATATAATGAAAATGGTAAGCTCGACTTAGAAAAAGAAGCAATACTTATGATACCAATAGGTATAGCTTATAAATTTTCTAACTTTGCATTGGGTATAGAAGCATGGACGCACAGCGAATGGAAAGATAAACTGCTTCCTTCTTCATTTAACCAAGCTGAACATAATGCATTTTTCTTAGGACCTGTATTTCACTATTCCAATCCTAAGTTTTGGATAACTCTTACATTTACTCCTCAAATTACAAATGTTCTTGATGAGCATGAAAAACTTGAAGCAAGAATGATATTTAGTATTATATTTTAGGATGCTATTTTTCCTTTTAGCTCAAGTATTTTTAAAAAAAGAAGAAGCGATAAAGCTTGCATTTAAAGAATGTAAAATAGATAGCTTTATACTTACTTTAGATAAAAATATAAAGCAAGAATTAAAAAATAGAAAAATGCCCTTACCATTGAGAGATACCTTAATTTTCTACTTTGGCTGTGATAAAGTTGCACTTATTGATGATATTATAGGAAAACATCTTCCAATTACATACATGGTTACTTTAAAGAAAAATGGAAAAGTTGATTTTGTAGAAATCTTAGTTTATAGAGAAAGTTATGGTGGAGAGATTAAAAATAAGAATTTTCTTATACAATTTGAGGATAAATCAATAAATGATAGCTTAAGACCGAAGAAGGAAATAAAAAATATAGCAGGTGCTACTATATCTGTAAATTCCATAACTTACGCAATTAAGAGAACATTGTTTTTATATGAAAACTATGTTAAATATAAAATTAAGTGAATTTCCATTTACTATTAAATTAGCATTCATTTGCTTTTATATATTTGTAATTTTGGGCTTCATTTTCGCACATCTTATATTACACTTTAAACTTGAAGGTTCATTTACACCTCAAGATTTCATTAATTACTATAAAGGAAATGAGACTTTACTAAAATTTCAAAAAACACCCTTGGAGTTATCAGAAGTTTCACATTTTCATTCGTTTATATCACCTGTAATAGCATTTATTCTTGCATTTTTCTTTTCTTTTTCAAAATTAAGTGAAAACATGAAAATTATTGTAATCCTTGCATCTTTTATATCTTCACTTTTTCTTGTTATAAATCCATGGCTACTAACACTCGGCCCCACATTCTTCGTTTATCTAAAATATATTAGTTCCATAGTTTTAGTCATTAGCTATCTATTTATGGGTGCATGTGTGATATATGAGTTTCTTAAAAATAGATAGTCTATACTTTAGAGCCAAAAACCAAAGCAAAAATACTAAGGATTACATATCATCTACGAGATTTTTTGCAGAACTCAGAACAGGATTAAATTCTCGCATATACTTTAAAAACGATTGGTTTGACTTATTTAATAGTATAAATGCGAAAGCAAGAGAAAAATCAGATTTAGATAAAGGAGCCAATATGGTCTACTACGGGATTTTTATGGCGATATTATCCAGTCAGGTAAATCTGGAAGTTGATTCTCATATCACAAATAAACAAGCTGATATGGTTTCAATATAATTCAACAGGATGTCTAACTTGTCATAATACACCTATTGAGAGAATAAATGATAGTATATACGTTCTCGGTTCTTTTCATTACAATAATGGTCTAAGACCGATGCTAATGGGTGTAAAAGTAAAGCAAGGGATAACCGTTGAGTAGTATAGCGCATTTAATTCCAATCCTTCACTCCAACTTGGCATTTCTGACATACTAAAAATAAACGATACACTAATTGCAGTTGCAGGAGGTCATGGTGGTTGTGGTCAAAACACTAACTGCTCTTTTTATGGTTTATTTAATTTAAAAACTAAAAACTTCGTATGGGCAAGATATCTTTCAAACAAAGGAATAGCACACGGTCTTGCATATGATGGAAATAGCTTGTTAGTAGCTGTCATGGGATACGATGCTTCAAATATAGGAGCAATTATTAAAACTGATTTAAATGGAAATACAATATGGGCAATAGAAACTAATTTTGGATGTTCTAGAAATGACAATTATACAATAATTCCAGAAGCAAATGGTTATGTAGTTATGGGTATAGGTTGGTGGTGTGGTTTTTGGCAACCTGTGATATATAGAATAAGCTTAGATGGTTCAACAGCTACACTCATTATGGGTTTTTCAAATAATTATAGAGCTTATAAGTTAATTAAGGATAGTGATGGAAATTATGCCTTAATAGGGTTTTATGAACCAGACTTTGCGGCATACTTAACAAGAATATTACCTAATGGGGATATATTATATTCAAGGAGATACACAGCGAATAATGACTTAAGATTTTATGATATAGAACCTGATTTAGATGGTCATTATTTAGTAAGTGGGACTACAAGGATTGGTCAGACTGACTATCCTATTGCTATGAAAATCAATAAAAATGATGGAAGTGTAATATGGGCAAGATATTGGGCTGGTGCTCCTACAAATCAAATACATAACCAAGCTAAAGGAATAGCACCAGTTAATCTAAATAAAATATTAGTTACAGGTCATCTTGGAACGCATGTTGATAACCATAACGGTTTCGTAGTTATTCTTGATTCAATTGATTGTATGAGTGATTTTAGCCTTTCAGACTGGTCTCCAGATATAACATTATCAGATTATACACAAGCAATAAACAATCTAAGTTTATCAGAGTACAATTTTTCAATTACACAAACGCCAGATTGTCAAGTTCAACCAATAAGCGATAGAGAATATAAAAGCTGCAACTATAGAATTTATAGTGGAAAAGGATATATAGGAGTTTCATCTGAAAAAGAGTTAAATGTTTCTATATATAGCATCAATGGATACAAAATTAGAGATGTTAGAATTAAAGAAGGAAAGATTTTTGTTAAAAGTGGTGTTTATATATTAAAAGTAAATGACGAAACTATAAAGCTTTTTGTAAAGTAGGAGGTAAAATTATGCTACTTTTGACCATAGTGGATGTAAACTCAATGGGTATGGTAAATAATCAAACCTGCTCTAAATCAAATGATGCAAGTATAAACTTTACACCATTTACTGAGTTTTATAGAGTAGTCCTGAGAGGAAATTTTGTTTATGGCTCTACGAGCTTGTCAAGCAATGCAGGTAGTGGAACTATAACTATAAGCGGTATTCCTGCTAATGCAAGTATAGTAAAAGCATTTCTATTCTGGGTAGAAGAAGACAACGACAATGCTTCAAGTGGAAATTTCAATGGAAATCCTATAAGTGGTATAAAGATAGCAGAAGACTGCACAGCCTGTTGGGGAACTCAAAGAAATGCACTATTTTACAGGGATGTTACTCCATTCATCGCAGGTAATGGAACATATAATTTAAGTGGTTTTACCGCTTTACAGTGCGAACCTTCTTCAGATGGTCCAGAAGGTGCAACACTTGTTGTAGTTTGGTGCAGGAATAGTGAGCCTGTAAGAACTATAACTATCTACACAGGAGATGTTGAAACACCTATCACCGCGTGTTTGTTTTCAGACTATTCTTGGACTCATACTAACTTCACAGCAAGCAATCCAGTATTGGATGCAAGATACTTGGTTTTGGTTGGAAATGGACAGAATTTTGGAGAATTTGCGAATGAGTATGTTTATCTTAACAACAATGTAATAACTAACACAATAAATGGAACTACTGTCCCAGGTAATGGTCCTTGCGAAAATGGTTCTTTGTGGGATGCTTTTGGTGGTAATGCAACAAGCTGGATACCAGCAAATTCTACCTCAGCAACCTTTAGAGTAAATAACGTTGCAGCAATTGATTGCTGGCATCCAGTCGTAAGTGTTTTATCTGTCACAAGTGTAGATGCTATTACTCATGATTGTGTTACTCAGATAAGTATTGACGAGCAAAAAGATAAACCTTATATTAAAATTTCTAATAAATTACTTGAAATTTCTTCTAATTATGACTTTGAAATATTAAGCATAAATGGGACTAAACTATTTAGTTATAAGTCTGGAAATTATAGAATAAGCCTAAAGTCTGGAGTTTATATTCTTAAATACAAAAATGCACACGAAAAAATTGTTGTGAAGTAAGAGCTAAGGTTTCATAAGTTTGTAAGGTTTATATTCAAAAAACCTTTTACCTAATAGTTTATCAAAAAATTCTTTGGATAATTTAATAAGGTTCTCAAAATTCGGTTCTAAATTACACTTATTTATATCAAAATTATCTTCAAAATCTTCTATATATTTACCTAAAACACTTGGATGTTTACCAGTGTATTCTCTTAGCCACTCTTTTTTACATTCTTTGTATATTCTATCACCTAATTTTTTAAAAACAAAACCATAGTGATGAATATATGTATCACTATCTACAACCATTAGTTTCCTAAAGTTAGAACCTTCAACCAATCTAAAACCTTGTGCATCTTTATATGAAACAATATTTAGATTATTTCTAATTATTCTTACCTCCTTGTAATACCATCCCCTATCTATACGAATGTATCTAAAACTTCCATAAAAATGTCTATAATTTAATAGTATTCCCTCAACTTCTTTAACTTTTAAAAATTTCTCCATACAACGGTAAATTTTATCCAGTTCCCACTCAGGAAAAACCTCATCCGCTTGTATATAAAAACACCAGTCTCCTCTACACAGAAAATATGCTAAATTAGTATATCTTGCATATGTCCAATCCTCATTTGAAACAAAAGGGGCAGAAATAACTTTTAACTTATTAGAATTTATTGATTTTACTAATTCCAATGTATTGTCCTCTGAGTCGCATACTACAACTATAAACTCATCAACTATAGGAAGTATTGAATTAATTGAAGCTATAAATGGATAGTTATTCTTGACTGCATTTCTTAAAAACGTAAAACCGCTTACTTTCATATTTAAATTTTAAACTCTACTTGCTATACTTAGGCTCAAAAGCTCTATATATTTGTTCAAGAAGCATTATTCTAATAATATTGTGATTAAAAGTCATCCTTGAAAGGCTGATACTATTAAATTTTTTTATTTCATCACAAACACCCCATACACCGCCAATTATAAAATCTATGCCCATTTTCACATTTTCTTTTAAAAATATAGAAAATTGAACGCTTGACAGCTCCCTTCCAAACACATCAAGCAAAACTGGTTTATATCTAATAGCACTCAGGATTTTCCTACATTGCTCTTTTATAACATGCTCCTTATACTGTGATGAAGTTTCTTTCAGTTCTATAAACTCAATTTTTGTGTATCTTCTTATTAAATTTAAATAGTAGTCTTTTAATTTTTTTATTTCAATCGGTTCGGTTTTACCAATACATATAATCCTTATCAATTCACTAATTCTTTAAATTCATTTAAGTCTCTTATATTGTCCAAGTCCTTATCGTCCTTAGCAAGTTCCTTTAGCTCTGGGTCAAGCCCAAATGCTATTTTCAAGTCTATTATAGCCCTAACTTTTTCATTCTTTAAACTATATGCACAAGCTCTATTATAGTAAGCAACAGCATCATTTTTATTCATCTCTATAATTCTATTTAAAACATCAATGGCTTCTTCAAATCTTCTTAATTCTATTAAGGAAAGAGCTTTTTCATGTAAAGCAGGCTGATAATTGCTTTTTATACTCAAAACCTTTTCCAAGTGTTTTAATGCATCTTCAATCATATTCATTTTTCTTAAAATTATAGCTTTGTTTGTAAGTGCAAATATGTTATTTGGATCAAGAGAAATTGCCTTATCTTCATGTTCAAGTGCTTCATTATAAAAACCTATATCAGACAAGATATTTGCTTTGTTATCCCAAAAAACGCTAAAATTCGGATTTAATTCAATTGCCTTGTTAATTAGTTCCAAAGCTTGGTCGTACCTCTTTAGCTGTCTATATATCAGAGCTTTAAGATTATATCCCCTTGCAAAATCAGGTTTTAATTCTATAACTTTTTCCGAAAGTATAAGAGCTGTAGTATAATCCTTAGCAAAATAATATTTAACACCTAAAAGAAAATAATCTTCATGATTAAGTTCATAATTATAATCTATAATCATCTTGTTTAATAACTTTGCGAAGTTATCAAGTTCATTTATATCTGAAGCTGAGATAAACGGCTTAGATAGAAGTAAACTTTTTAACTCATAAAATAAATTCATAACTTATAAATTTTAAAGCCAAACTTTAAAATTTTGCGTGTTTAGTATAAAAACAAGTTTTGGAGAAATTGAATTTTTAAAACCTAATAACTTTAAATATGCAGATGCTACTTCAAATATAGCATTTAAGCTATCAAAAGAAATAAGAAAAAATCCAATAGTAATTGCAAATGAAATAGTAAATGAAATAAAAAATAATGATGCATTTGAAAAAGTTGAGAACATAAATGGCTTTATAAATGTATTTTTCAGTAAAAAATTTTTCATTGATTTTGTAATGAGAATAATTGAAGAGGATTTTATTAGCAAGATAGAAAAAAAGCAAAGATTTTTAATAGAATTTGTATCTGCTAATCCAACAGGACCATTAAATATAGTAAATGCAAGGGCAGGAGCTATTGGAGATAGTTTAGTTAGAATAGGTAGGTTTCTTGGAAATGAAGTCTTAAGTGAATACTATGTTAATGATGAGGGAAGTCAAATCGAGAACTTAGGATATTCTATTCTTTGGAGATTGGGTATAAAATTTGTATTGAAAAATGGAATAATTTCTATCTTAAATAATGTAGAAATGGAAAAAATAGAGATTTTAGAAATTGATGGAAAAATCTTAGATATGAGTGAAAGCGTATATAAAGGTAGCTATCTAATAGAAATATCACAACTTATAAAGGAAGAAGTTATGGATAAAATTAGTCAATATTCTGGAAAAGAAGGGGACCTTGACAAAATAAGAAAAATCGCATATGAAATTGGTAAAATATGTGCAAAATATATTTTGTCTTGGCAGTTAGAAACTCTAAGAATTTATAGAGTAGAATATGATAATGTAGTAAAGGAGAGCTTTATTAGAAATTCAAAATATCCTAAAATTGTCCTTGAAAAATTGAAGGACCACTTATATTTAGAAGATATGGAAAAAAATAAGTATAAACTTGAGGAAAAGGAGTTAGAGAAACTTTTAAATAGAGAATACTACGTCAAAAACTATGGAGGAAAAGCATTAGTTTTAAAAACTACAATATATGGGGATGATAAGGATAGGGTTCTAATTCGCTCAAATGGAGAGCCTACTTATTTCTTCTGGGATATTGCATATCACTATTATAAAATTGAAAGGATAGGAAATGGATATATAATAAATTTACTTGGACCAGACCACTATGGATATGTCCCAAGACTAAAATCCGCACTAAAAATGTTGAATTTTGAAAATATTCAAGTTCTTATTATACAACAAACTAATCTAATTCAAGAAGGTAAAAAACTTGATATGAGTAAAAGAAAAGGACAAATATATGAAATGAATGAACTTATTGAGGAAGTAGGAATTGACGCTTCAAGGTTTTTCTTTTTACTAAGAAGTCCATCAGCACATCTCGATTTTGATATTAACTTAGCAAAAAAGTTATCATCAGAAAATCCTGTTTTTTATGTTCAATATGCACATGCAAGAATTGAAAGCATTAAAGAACATGCAAAAACTGTAGGAATAAGTATTGATTTTAATAGAAAATATCTTGAAAACTATAACTTTGAAAATGAAAGGCACTTATTAGTTCTATCTACTTACTTTGAAGATAATTTAAAAAAGGCATTTTACGGCTTAGAGCCACATTTATTAGTGTATTATCTGTTAGAAGTTGTAGAGGCTTTTCACAAATACTATCAAAAACATAGAGTTATTGATATAGAAGACAAAAACTCAACTATCTCAAGAATTATAATATTAGAAGCCATTAGAAAAATTATAAACAAAGGATTAGAACTATTAGGAGTTGATGCACCAACAAAGATGTAAAGTTATATTATCTTCTTTACAACCACTCTCAAAAGATCAATTTGAATATCGCTTTTACCCATCACAACTAAGTATGCACTTATAGTTTTATAAAAAAAATAAACTATTTCCCTTTCAAGGACAAAAATTTCTCCATTTTCAATTAGTCTACCAAACTTTCTTATATGCTCTGAAACACGTGATACTATTTCAACTCTCTTCTCAATAAAGTTAGGATCAATATATTCAATAGTAAAAATCTCAGATTTCTTATCTTCAAAATAGTATATAATTGCTATTACAGAACCTATTTTTTTAATTTCATTAACTATACCATCTGCATTTATAAATGTTGTAAAAGATGGAAGTTTTTGATTTTGAAATGTCGCCTTAAGCAGTGCCTCATCTACTTTTAAATTAAGTGTCCTTTCTTCTATAAGCTTATCCATTTTTATAATATATGCTCTTTTAACTGGAAGACTAATTATTCTCTTTAAAGCTTCAACTCCATAATAATTTTCATATTCCGCATGGTATATTCTTTTATTGTGAACGAAAATTTTTGCAACTTTATCCACTTTATTACCCTCAGAAATTATTACAATCATTAGAGGAGTTTTAGTAGTTTGAATGCTTTGTATTACATCTAATGCACAAATATCAATATTTAACTCTTGCATTCTATAAATTTTAAAGTCATAAGTTTTGGTTCTTTAACCTTAAAATTATAATTATGTTTGGGTTTTTGAAATTTTTGCCTAAACTTATCTTGTCAATAGCACCACTTATTACTCAGCTAATGAATGAACAGATGAAACATAAGGAAGTAGAAAACTTAATCGTTCAACAAAGAGAAATTTATGATCAATTAAATACAAAATTAGATAATATTTTTCTGCGATTAAGGTTAATCCTTATAGTTCAAATTATTATAATCATTCTTCTGCTTTTTGTGATTTTCGGTAAATAAGCTATAAAATTATGACCAGTGCAAATGAGAGAGTTTACAAAGGAAAAGAAATTTAGAAAGTTCAAGGGAAGGATAGAATCACTTGAAGACTTCGTAAGCCCTGAGTGGTGGAAGTATATATTCGATTCTATATATCTAAAAACCGATGCGGATGTAGTAATGGATGATGAACTAACAGAAAAAGAAGTAGATATTTTTCTTGAAATATTAAAACTTAAAAAAGATGATAGAATACTCGATTTAGCATGTGGTCAAGGAAGGCATACTATTGAATTTTATAAGAGAGGATATAGGGAAATAGAAGGTATTGACCTTTCAGAATATTTAATAAATAAGGCAAAGCAAAAAGCAAAAAAAGAAGGTCTAAAAATTAAATTCAGAAAAGGAGATGCAAGAAATTTGCCCTATAAAGATAATACCTTTGATTACGTAATGATACTTGGAAATAGCTTTGGATATTTTTCAAATGCATCAGATGACTATAAAGTCCTAAGAGAAGTATATAAAGTTTTAAAACCATATGGGACTTTACTACTTGATATAGCAGATGGGGATTATGTTAGAAACCATTATAAGCCATATACTTGGGAATGGATTGATGATAAATACGTAGTTTTAAGGGAAAGACAACTATCACATGATAAAAGATTACTAATTTCAAGAGAAATTGTTATTCATGCTCAAAAGGGTGTTGTAGTAGACCAGATATATTCAGAAAGATTGTATTCTCAGCTTGAAATTGAAGAGATACTAAAAAGTGCAGGTTTTAAGAATATTTCGTTTCATACAAATCTTATTTTACAGTCTAAAAGAAATATGGACTTAGGTATGATGGAAAATAGAATAGTCCTAACCGCAATAGCACCTAAGGAAAATATAAAGATTAGCCCAAAAGTTAAAGTTTTTAATATATGCGTACTATTAGGTGATACGAACTTAAAAATGGACAATGAATATGAGATTGAAGCAATTAGACAGTTAAAAATAGCTCTTCAAAAATTAGAAGGATACAAATTTAGTTATATAGAGAATCACAAAAGTTTATTTTATGATTTTGGAAATTTAAAAACTGACTTGGTTTTCAACCTTTGCGATGATGGATATAACAATAATGCCAAGATGGAATTACATATTCCTGCACTTCTTGAGGTTTTAAACATACCATATACAGGCTCACCACCCCATACATTAGCAGTATGTTATGATAAATCTCTTGTGAAAGCCATTGCTAATTCTCTTGGTATACCTACACCTAATGAGTATCTTATTATGCCTGAAGATACAACTTATAATATACCTACAAATTTTCCTGTTATACTAAAACCGAATTTCGGAGATGGAAGTGAAGGCATATATAAAGATTCTGTTGTCTATAATTCCATAGAATTTACTGAGGCTTTAAATAGATTGAGAAAGGAAATGCCAACAACACCTATTTTAGTTGAAGAGTTTTTAACAGGTGATGAAATAAGTATAGGTATTATTGGTAATTTGCCCTATGACTTTGAAATACTACCTATTTTAAAAATTGACTATTCTGAACTTCCTGATGATTTACCTCCAATATGTGGTTATGAAGCAAAATGGGATTTTAACTCAATTTATTATAAGAAAATAAAATATGTGCCTGCGGAATTAGACAAGGAAGTAGAAGAAAAACTATATGACATGCTATTAAAACTATATCATAGATTAGATTTAAGAGACTATGCGAGATTTGATATTAGGTTCTCAGCAGACGGCACCCCAAAACTATTAGAAGTAAATCCGAATCCAGGCTGGTCCTGGGATGGAAAATTAAAAATTATGAGTGAATGGAAAAATATGGACTATAGTGAAATGTTAGAAAAGATTATTAGAAGCTCATTAAAAAGATACAATATGATATAAAGCTTCATCTAAATTCTTTATTTTAACTTCAAAGGCTATCTCGTTATTTGGTATAATTAACTTATCTTTCTTGATTATAAAAACTTCGTAATTATATGTTCTTGCAATTCTTACTAATTTTTCTAAGTTAGAACCATTACTTAGAACAATAATTCCGGAAAGTTTATTTTCTTTCACTACTTTATTTACATCTGAAAATTCAAATTTTGAAAAACTCGACTCATAAACAAAATACCTACTTATCTTGTTGTTATTATTTATCTCGCATATCTCGCAGTCCAAATTAAATCTTTTCCTAAAGTTTATAATTTCAATCGCATCTTTCAAAACAACTATGAAACACTTCATAGTTTTCTTACCTTTATAAGCTTTGAAACATCAACTCCTAATATAACTTCATTGTTTTCTATTAATAATTTTACATAACCTGCAATTTCACTTTTTTCTACAACTTTTCCAGTCTTTTGAGGAATAATATTTATATCATGTAAAAATTTTGTTAATTGAAAATTACTATCAGGTATTTCAAGAATTACAAATTCTTCATCTTCCTTTATTTCTGAAAGTAAAAGACATTCTCTTTGTGGTAGCCTTCCTTTGTCATCAGGTATTGGATGTCCATGAGGGTCAAAGCGAGGCTTTCCAAGAAATTCATATATAGCATCTGCTAACTCCTTTGAAATGTGGTGCTCTAAATTTTCTGCTTCTTGATGCAGTTTTTCATAGTCATATCCTAAACTCTTTAATAGATATAGCTCAATAAGTCTATGATGTCTAATAACTTCAAGAGCAACCTTTCTACCTAGCTCAGTTAATTCTATATCCGCATATTTTTCATGCCTAACTAATGACCTCTGAACTAATCTATCTATCATTTCACTAACAGACGAAGGTTTAATATTCATCCTCTTAGAAAGCTCTACTATGCTACACTTGCCCTTTTCTTCTATTTCATAGTAAATATTCTTTAGATAGTCCTCCATAATTGGTGTTAGTTTCAATTTTTCCTTCATAACTCTAACTCCTTTTTAAAATAGTTTATAGTTAATTTTAAACCTTCTTTTATTGAAATTTTAGGTTCCCAGTTTAGTAATAATTTTGCTTTTGAAATATCAGGTCTTCTTTGTCTTGGATCATCTTCAAGTGGTGGAAGAAATTCAACACCCCTTGCACTTGGAATAAATTCCATAACTAAATTTGCAAGTTCTATTACTTTAAATTCTATTGGATTTCCAAGATTTATCACCTCTCCCTTCAAATTTTCGTAAGTAGAAAATCTATATATACCTTCTATTAAATCATCTACATAACAAAAACTTCTTGTTTGATTTCCATCCCCATAAACTGTTAATCTTTGTCCTTTTAAAGCTTGAACTATGAAATTTGAAACTACCCTACCGTCATTTATCCTCATTCTTGGACCATATGTGTTAAAGATTCTTATAATTCTAATATCTAAGTTATATGTTCTATAGTATGCCATAGATAAAGCTTCAGCAAACCTTTTTGCTTCATCGTATACACTTCTTGGTCCTATTGGATTTACATTCCCCCAATAGTTTTCATTTTGAGGATGGACTAATGGATCACCATAAATTTCACTTGTAGACGCTAAAACAAACCTACTATTGTACTTAAGTGCAATGTCAAGTAATCTTTTTGTCCCAACTGAGTTAACCAACATCGTTTCAATCTTGTATTTATAATAATCTACAGGGCTTGCAGGAGAAGCAAAATGTAAAATAATATCAACTTTGGTATCTCTTAAAATGTTAATATCTAAATCGCAAACATCTAACTCAATAAACTTAAAATTCTTATTCTCTAATAAATGACTTACATTCTTAATATGCGAAGTTATAAAGTTATCTATCCCAATAACCTCATATTCTTCAGATAAAAACCTTTCACAAAGAAACGAACCCAAAAAACCACTCGCACCTGTTATTAAAACTTTCAAAATTTCAGAAATTTTAAAGCTTTACTTTAAAATTATGAACCATCATGGAAAAAGAAATACTAAAAAAACTTGAAGCTAAAGAATTAAAAATATCTATCTTAGGTCTTGGATATGTAGGACTTCCACTTGCATTGGAGTTTTATAAAAATGGTTTTGAAATTTATGGTATAGATGTAGACAAAGAAAAAGTAGAAAAATTAAATAATGGTATTTCATATGTATTGGATGTTTCTAATGAGGAAATTAAAGATGCAATAAAAAGCGGTAAATTTAAAGTTTTTGATAGTTATGAAGTTATAAAAGAGGTAGATGTAATTATAATTGCGGTTCCTACACCACTTTCAAAGACAAAAGACCCAGACCTTAGCTATATTCTTGATGCAGTAGAAAATATAAAGAACCATCTTAAAAAAGGGCATATTGTAATTCTTGAAAGCACAACTTATCCTGGGACAACTGATGAAATAATAAAATCAAAACTTGAAGAGACAGGACTAAAGTGTGGAGAAGACTTTTTCTTGGCATTCTCTCCTGAAAGGATAAATCCTGGTGATAAGGTTTATAAAATAAAAAATACTCCGAAGGTTGTAGGTGGTGTAGATGAAATATCTGGAATTATTGTAAAGAATATTTATTCAAAGATAGTAGATGAAGTGGTTCTTGTTTCCTCATCAAAAGTTGCGGAAATGGCTAAATTACTTGAAAACACATTTAGAGCTGTAAATATTGCACTTGTTAATGAGCTTGCTATAATGTGTAATATTTTGAATATAGATGTATGGGAAGTAATAGAGAGTGCGGGGTCTAAACCTTTTGGTTTTATGAAATTTTATCCAGGACCGGGAATAGGAGGTCATTGTATTCCAATAGACCCAATATACCTCTCCTGGAAAATGAAAACACTAAACTACAATGCAAGACTTATAGAGGTTGCAAGTGAGATAAATACCAATATGCCAAGATACGTAGTCCAGAGAATTAGTGATATTTTAAATGAATACGAAAGAAGCATAAAGGGAAGTAGAATACTAATCTTAGGTGTCACATATAAGAAAGATGTAAGCGATATTAGGGAATCACCTGCTATTGACATAATTTCCATGCTTGCAGACAAAGGTGCAATAGTTTACTATTTTGATCCATACGTAGAAAAAATTAATATAGGTGAGCTTGAAATTGAAAGAGTAGAACTCACATCTGAAACTATAAAGGAAAGCGACATTGTAGTATTGATTACTGATCATAGCGTATTTGACTACGATTTTATATACAAGAACTCAAATTTGATTTTTGATACAAAAAACGCGTTTAGAAAATATAGTGAAAAAGTTTATAGATTGTGAATGAAGGTCTTGTATCAATTATTATACCTACTTTAAATGAAGAAAAGTATTTACCTAAATTACTTAAGTCTATTTCTGAACAAACTTATAAAAACTACGAAATTATAGTTGCTGATGCAGGCTCTATAGATAATACTGTAAGCATAGCAAATGATTACGGTGCTATAGTAGTAAAGGGTGGAAAACCCGCAGTTGGCAGAAACAACGGTACAAAAGTATCAAGAGGCGAATATTTAATATTCCTCGATGCGGATGTTATTCTTCCAAAGGATTTTTTAAGCAAAGCAATACAAGACTTTGATTATCATTACTATGAAGTAGCAACATTTAGTTTTGAGCCTATTTCTAAGTTGAAAATAGATAAAATTCTATTTAAGATTGCAAATATATTAGTTAGAAGAACAAGGAAGTTATATCCCCTCGCCCCTGGATTTTGCATAATGAGCACAAGAAGGCTCTTTAGAAGAATCGGGGGTTTTGATGAAACACTTTATTTAGCAGAGGACCACGATTTTGTAAGGAGAGCTTCAAAACTTGCAAAATTTGGAATTATTAAAGAAACTAAAGTAGAAGTTAGTGTTAGAAGACTAGAAAAGGAAGGAAGAGTAAACTTAGTAAGAAAGTACTTTCAGGCAGAGATATATAGAGCATTAAAAGGAAAAATTGACAAGGAAATACTTGAGTATGAATTTGGAAAGTTTCAAAATACAAGTAATATGAGTGAATTTGAAAAGTTTCTTGAGAGAATTCTAAGGTTTTTGATTAGGGATTAAATGATTTTTATTATACTCTTTTGGTTAATAGTGAATTCTATATTAGCTTATTTTTTAAAATTAGCTCCTGATGAGGCATACTATTGGGTATGGTCAAACTACTTGAGTTTTGGCTATTTTGACCACCCTCCAATGGTAGCACTTTTAATAAAAATTGGCCATACCATATTTAAAAGTGAATTTGGAGTAAGATTTGCTACACTTTTATTAAGTAGCTTGACAATATACTTTGTTTATAGAATTTCAAATGTTAAAAATTTCATTTTGTTCTTTCTTTTAATATTTTCCAATTTACTATTAAATGCAGGTGGTTTTATTGCTGTTCCCGATACTTTTTTGGTTTTCTTCTCTTCGGTTTATTTCTACTTTTTAAAAAGATATATAGAGAAAGAGAATTTTAGTTCTATATTTTTGCTTTCAATCTCAATAAGCTTAATGCTATATTCAAAGTACCATGGTATTTTAATTATTCTATTTACACTTTTTGCTTTACCAAAGCTGTTTCTAAGAAAGTCATTTTATATGGTATTTTTATTGTCATTAATTTTCTATATGCCTCACATTATCTGGCTATTTCAAAATAATTTCATTACAATTAAGTATCAGCTACTTTATAGACAAGGTATAGATTTTAACCTTTACAATGTATTTGACTATATTATAGGTCAATTTTTGGTTTATGGACCAATTGTAGGATTTATTACCATAATTTCGGGTTTTTTATATAAGCCAAAAGATGATTTTGAAAAAGTTTTAAAATATAACCTAATTGGTATATTTTTGTTTTTCTTAGTTTTTAGTTTTAGAAACAAGATCGAGGCAAATTGGACAAGTTCTCTTTTAGTCCCACTCTTTATTCTATCATATAACTATATAGTTCAAAATGAAAAAATAAAAAAATTGTTCTATAAACTTGCTACTTTAAATACCATTTTAATCTTTCTTGTGAGGCTGCATACTATTTATCCAATAATAAATATAAATAATGACCCAACAAGTCAATTTAGAAATTGGAAAGAGTTTGCAATAAAAGTAAGAAAAAAAACAGGAAATAGTAAAATTTGCGCGACTAACTATCAATTAACTTCAGAGTTATGGTTCTATCTAAAGGAAAAAGTTGGATTTATTAATATACACTCTAGAGAAAACCAATATAGTCTATGGAAGTTTTCAATAGATTGTAAATATATTGTAAGTCATGTAAAAACTTCAAATGTAATAGACTCACTAATTGCTCCTTATCTTGGAAAAGTATATATTATTTCCAAAATGGATCACTAATATATATTCCAAGAATTTCCCTTAACAGTAGAAAAATCAAATATATACTAAGAATAGGCAATAGGAAGATTGAAAGAAATTTAAAAATTGGATAGTTTTTTATAAGGAAAAATATGAGTGATTTTGCCCTTTTATATTCAGCAAAGTAGTTTTTAATTTTTCTGGTAATTCCAACACTATGAAAAACAAAAATATCATTTAGTAGTATTAGTTTATATCCTCTTTTCCTTGCTCTAATACTAAGGTCTAAGTCCTCCGCATAGAAAAAGAACCTCTCATCAAATCCCCCAAGCTCTAAAAATACACTTTTCCTAAACATTAAAAATGTCCCCACTAAAGCTTCAACCTCAATTACTTTCTCATTTCTGTTTAAATATAAAAATTCATTACTTAAATTAAAAAATCTTAAAACTGACCTTCTTCCAAAAAATAGTAAAAATGGATTACTTAATTTTCTTGCAGATGGCCATACTTTATTACTACTTGTAAGTATTTTAGGACTTACCGCAAATACATCTTCATTATTTTTCAAATATTCGTACATCTTATATATCGCATCTAACTCAAAATTGCAGTCCGGATTTAAAATGAGTACAAATTCATTTCTTGTATATTTTATTGCTCTATTTACCGCAGGTCCAAATCCAATATTTATATTGCTATTTATTACCTTTATGTTTTCATAGTCCAATTTTTCCAAAGAAGAATTATTCCAAACCACAACGTCGATATTTTCGTTTTTAAGCTTTTCTATGATTTTTCTAATTAAATCGGAGGTATAGTAGTTTACTAAGATTATAGATAAACTATTTTCTAAGTTTTGAGCCCTGTGCATATAAAGTTTCTACTAAAAAGATAGTTAATAATATAAAAGATACAATACTTGAAATTTCATTTATCCTTGGAAGATTTTGACTTTTAACACTTAAATACTGATTTACACTTTCAACCCTATTCACATTAGACACTATAACTATTTTTTCTTCATCGGATGTATAAAATCCTAATTCAGTTATGTTTATACTACTTGAAATGAGTTTTATATTACTTGGAGTTCTTATGATAGTTTCTTTTTCCAAATCTATTCTATCACCTACACTTGCGTATATTACTTTATATTTCCCAACTATTTCATTGAGGAAATTTTCGAACCATATAGTAAGTTTTGGATTTAAAAATATGACGTTTGGCTTCATGCCAATGAGAAATATATTATCTTTCTTATATACGGGACTATTTGAAAATAGCATTATGCTATCAATTATAACTCCATTAAATATGTAGTTAGTTTTTATTTCATATGGAATGTTTAAATTGTCGTAAAAAACTATAGCCTTTGAATTTTGTCCTAAGATGCTACTAATTGGAAAGTTCTTTTCAGCAATTATGAAAATTTCATCACCTTCAATTGGATTGAATATAGTTTTTAAAAAAGTATTTATAAGTTTGTAATTTACATTATCTGAAAAAATTCTAACTTTTAAGATTCTATGTGGCTCAAAAAAGGTATAGTAATAATTATCGTATTCAAGACTATCAAGTGGAAGAAAAACTAATTTTAGAAAACCTTGTTTTACTTTCAAGTTAGCAATTTTTAAAATACTATCTTTCGTATTTACTATATATAGTAAGTTTCTATCTTCGTAAATTTCAATAGTCCCCTCTCCTTTTAATTTAATAATTAGTGTTTCTGATTTTTGGACTGCTTGTAATATCGCTCTATTTTTAGAAACTTCTCCAATTTTAAATTTTCCATAACTACCTAAACTTAAGTAGTTGCTTTTTTGAAAATCACTAATAACTAAAATAGTATCTCCATTGAATTTTTCTAATACTTCAGGTTTTAAATAAGAATTGAAGCTACTTGGCATATTTTCATAAATCCTGTCAGAAATATATACTTTTTTAACATTTAGATAGTTATTTGAAATTTCAATAATTTTTTCCTTAAATGGCTTCATACTAGCTGATACATCAAAAACTATAAGAGATGGCATCTTTGAAGAACTAAGAAAAGGTCTTGAAAGTAGAAGAACTATAATTACTATAATTAAAACTCTTAAAAGCATTAGAATAATATCAGAAAACTTTTTCAATCCCCTCTCTTGTTCTTTTATATTTTTTAAAATGAGTATATTTGGGAAAACCTTTTGTTTTCTAACAATATTAAAAATCATATGCAAGACTACAGGAAATAAGGCAAGTGGTAGAATATATAGAAAAATAGGATTTAAAAAATTCATCTAATCTTCAGTTAGTTCTATAAGTGTTTTAAAATATTCCTTAGGGTCTAAAAATAAAACTTTTTTTGCAGTTATTCCTTCTTGAATATCAGTTATGCACTTAAACTTCTCTTTGTATTTTTCTATATTTTTAACCTTTAGGGCGAAGTGATGTATTCCTCCTCCTCTTTTTTGTATAAAATTACTTATTTCTGAATTTTCACTAATTGGAGCCATTACCTCAATTCTTACATTTTCTAATTTAAAAATTCCAACAATAATGCCTCTTTTTTCATCTTTTTCTATTTCGGGCTCCACATTTAATAAAGATTTATAAAACTCTAAAGCTTTTTCAAAATCATTTACTGCAATGGCAATATGATCAAGCTTCATATTATGACTATGCCTTCCTCTACAGGTTCAAAGTGAGAAAGTTTCATCCAAAAACTTGCTCTTCCTTGACTAAGCGACCTCAATTGAGTTGCATATCCAAATATCTTTCTTAATGGAATAGTTGCTATTATCTTTTGCAAAATAGGTGAATATTGTTCTATGCTTTTTAAATGACCCCCCCTACTTGATAAGTCAGATGTAATATTTCCCACAAATTCGGAAGGAATTAGTATTTCTAATTGAACAACAGGCTCAAGTAAAATTCCATTAGCTTTTCTAAATCCATCTCTTATTCCTTTTAATACTGCAAGTCTAAGACCAAGAGCTGTAGTATAGTTATTTATGTAAATTTCTTCGATTTCTACCTTTACGTCTACTATAGGATAGCCCGCAATAGGACCATATCCAAATGCTTCTAATATTGCACTTTCTATTGCTTTTATAAATTCATCGTTATTTAAAATAGGTTTTATTATATATTCATTTCCTGTTCCTCTTTCCATCGGTAGTATTCTAATCTTTACTTTTCCATAGTGCTTATTGCCCGCAATCTCTCTTTCTTCTTCCGATATAATTTCTACTTCATTAGTTATGGTTTCTCTATATGTAACTTGAGGTTTTCCTGCTCTAACTGGAATTTTAAAATCTCTATTTAATCTATCTACTACTATTTCTAAATGTAGCTCTCCCATACCTGAGAGTACAATTTGTCCTGTTTCTTGGTCTTTCTTTAGTTTTAAACTCGGGTCTTCATCAAGCATAAGCTTTAGTATTTCTTCAAGTTTTTCTAAGTCTTTATTTGACTTTGGTTCTATCGCAATAGAAACTACGGGCTCAGGATAATCCAATCCTTTTAACTTAATTGGTCTTGAAATGTCACTTAATGTATGACCTGTTAGTGTGTTCTTTAGTCCAACAAGTGCTACTATCTCACCAGCTCTTGCCTCATTTATCGTATTTTTTCTATTTGAATGCATTAGATATATCCTTGTAATTCTTTGCTCTTGTCTTGTATTTACATTTAAAATCTTTTGGTTTACTCTAATTGTGCCTGAGTATATTCTTGTATAAAATAGCTCTTGTAAACTTTCTGGGTCTACTTGAACTTTAAATACAAGACCACAGAAACTTTCATTTTCAGAAGAATTTAAAAATACTGTTTGATTTTTTAAAATATCTATACCTTCAATTGATGATAAGTCCAAAGGTGAAGGCAAGTAATCTATTATTGCATCTATTAAAGGTTGAATTGCCTTGTTTTTTAATGCTGAACCCATTAAAACTGGTACTAATTTTAATTCCAATACCGCTTTTCTTAATGCACTTTTCAATAAATCAGGCTTTACAAAAAAGTTCTTTTCATATTCATTTAAAATATTTTCATCTATTTCTGCAAGATTAAATACTATATCCTCATAAAACTTAATATGCTCATCGTTAAACTCAATGTCTTCTATTCTATATTGCTGTCCAACTTCATCAATATCCCAAATATATGCCTTTTTTTCTATTAAATCTACAACTCCTACAAAGTCATTTTCTAAACCTATTGGATATTGAATAAAAATAGTTTTTATAGTTAACCTATTTCGCATTTGCTCTAAGACACTAAATGGATCTGCACCTATTCTATCAAGTTTATTTATGAATGCTATTCTTGGGACTAAGTATTTATCTGCTTGATGCCATACGGTTTCACTTTGTGGCTCTACTCCTTCTACTGCTGAAAATATTACAATTAGTCCATCCAATACTCTTAAACTTCTTTCCACTTCAATAGTAAAATCCACATGTCCTGGTGTATCAATAATGTTTATTCTATGACCTTTCCAATATGTAGTTACCGCCGCAGAAGTAATAGTTATTCCCCTCTCCTTTTCCTGAACCATCCAATCGGTTGTAGTAGTTCCCTCGTCCACTTCTCCGATTTTATGAATTCTTCCTGTATAAAATAATACTCTTTCTGTTGTTGTAGTCTTTCCTGCATCAATATGTGCTGCAAACCCAATATTTCTTAATTTTTTTATATCGTATACTTCACTCATGAGTACTAAAATTTTAAAGTCCTATATTTTACTCCAGCTTTAAAATTTTGATGCCTTTAAATGAAGGGGGTTAAAAGTGAAAACAAGAATATTGATTTTAGGTGGTGGTGTTGGTGGACTGGTGTCAGCAAACAAAATAAGCAAGATTTTAAATGGCAAAGCTGAAATTACCGTAATAGATAAAAATCCTTATCATGAATTTATGGCAAGTTATCCTTGGGTAGCCCTTGGCTATAAAGAACCAGATGATATCAGAAGACCACTCTCACTTCTTTCGAAGAAAAATGTGAATTTTATTAATGATGAAATAGTAGAAATCCAGCCTTCAAAGAATAAAGTTATTACGAAAAACTCGGAGTATGAATACGATTTTTGTATCGTTTCGCTTGGAGCAGAAGTAAAAGAAGATGAAATTCCAAACTTTAGTGAAGAAGCTCATCATTCTTGGTCGCTTGAAGGCTCACTAAGACTAAGAGAAGCTATAAAGAACTTTAAAGGGGGGAATATTGTAATTGGTATAGCTGGTGCATACTATCGTTGTCCTCCTGCTCCATACGAAATTGCAGGGCAAGTTGACTTCTTTCTTAGAATAAGGGGTGTAAGAAATAAATCAGAAATTACGGTTTTCCACATTACACCCGGACCTATGTCAAATATGGGACCTGCAATAAGCTCGGTCATTTCAGAGATTCTATCTAATAAAGGAATAAAATTTGTTGGAAACTTCGAACCTGTAAGAATAGATAAGGAAAATAAAAAAGTAATTTCAAAAGATGGAAGAGAGCTAAACTATGACTTATTAATAATGACACCTCCTCATAAGCCAAACTCTGTAGTAGCAAAAAGTGAACTAAGTAGTCCAAAAGGTCTTCCTATAGTGGATCCATCTACGTTTAGGTCTAAAAACTTTCCTAATGTATTTATAATAGGCGATGTAGTTAATCCTGCAATAAATCTACCGCCTGCAGGTGTAGTAGCTCATTTTCAGGCAGAATTTGTATCAACGCAGATAGCAGCTGAAATAAAGGGAACTTATGTAGGAGATAGCTTTTCACCAGTTGCTATGTGTATTATGGATTTTGGAGATGACGCACTATTTCCTATGTGTGAATTTTCTAAAATGTACTTAGATCTATCTGGTCCTCCAAGTTGTGGTGTTTTAGCTCGTGGTAAGGAAGTTAAACTTATAAAGATGCTATTTGAATTTATGTGGTTTGCAAATTATCTATCTAAATAGGAGTTTAACTATGGTAGAGGAAAGAAAAAAAGAAGTTTTGGACAGGATTATAGAGTTAGCAGATAAGTTAGACAAAAATGGAACTTTAGACCTCTTGGAGGGTATAAGCGAAATATCTACCGATGCAATAACCTACCTAACCGATCCAAGAATACTTAAAATATGGGCTAATATAGCTTATTTACTACATATACTTGAAATGATAGAACCCACAATAGTTTCGGTTATGGGTAATAATTTATCTAAACATCTTTCCGAAGAGCTTAAACCTGAAGTATTTAGAGAACCGCCCAAATTAGGTCCTATGGGTATAATAAAAATGCTTAATGACAAAGATGTGCAGGTTGCTCTTGGATTTATATTTTTATTTTTAAAGGCTTTTGGAAAAACTATAACTACTTCAGGAAAACAACTCACTGAAATGATGGATATGATGCAGAAGCAATTTGAACTTATGAAACAGCAAAGAAAGGAATTAGGTATTTAGTAAAATTTAGTTTTTAACTATAGGAGGTAAAGAATATGATAAAAGTAGGTATAAATGGTTTTGGAAGGATAGGAAGGGAAGTTTTCAAGATAGCACAAAGTAGTAAGAACCTTGAGATAGTTGCTATAAACGATATAACTGATGCTAAGACTTTGGCTCATCTTCTAAAATACGATTCCATATATGGTATTTATAAAGCTGATATAAACTATGAAGGCAATGAATTAATAGTGGATGGAAAAAGAATAAAGGTATATAGCTTTCAAAATCCGAGTGATATACCTTGGCAAGAGCACAATATAGAAATAGTAGTTGAAGCATCAGGTAAATTTACTGATAAAGAAAACGCCATAAAACATCTAAGAGGTTCAGTAAAAAAAGTAATAATTACCGCACCCGGTAAAAAAGAAGATATTACTATAGTTCTTGGTGCAAACGAACATCAATATGATCCACAAAAGCATCATATTATATCAAACGCATCTTGCACAACTAATGCATTTGCACTCATGGTAAAAGTACTACACGAAAACTTCACTATTGAAAAAGGTTTAATGACAACAGTTCATAGTTATACAAACGATCAAAGAGTATTAGATTTAGCTCATAAGGACCTAAGAAGAGCAAGAGCTGCAGGTTTAAATATCATCCCTACTTCAACAGGTGCAGCAAATACCATATTTAAAATCTATCCAGAACTTGAAGGCAAAATAGATGCAATATCATTAAGAGTTCCAACACCAACAGTTTCCATAGTGGACTTTGCGGTTATTTTAAAGAAGAAAGTAACAAAAGAAGAAATAAACCAAGCTTTTAAATCTGCCCAAAATAAATATATTGGATATACCGAAGAACCTTTAGTTTCTTCAGATTTTATAGGTGATGAAAGAAGTGTAATAGTAGATGGGGGATTAACTCAAGTCGTAGATGATAATTTTGTAAAAGTTTTTGGATGGTACGATAATGAATGGGGCTATTCAAGAAGAGTAGTTGATTTAATTGAGTATATAATTAGTAAAACATATTAACTTGAAAAATTTTTTTTCATCCTTTATAATTTTCGGTATGACGAGAAGGACATTTTTAAAATTGGCTGTTATCGCTGGGTTATTGGGTTTTCTCTTTAGAGGAAAAGCCTTCTCTAAAACCTATACTACAAAGTCTATAAAGTTCGTAGAAAAATCAGGTAATGAATATAAGGTAGTATTTTCAGATGGCTCAATCCTTTCAGTAAATGAAACGGGCTTATATGTCCTTGGTAGAATAAAAGAAGGGGCAAGCATAAATCAAATAGCAAGCGAACTATCAAAACTCTCAGGCAAGAACATTTCATTAATAAAGGAAGATATAGGAGTATTTTTAGATAATCTAAGGGTTTTGAGAGTCGTATAGTTGAAAAATATTATAGTAATTCCTGCGAGGTATAATTCGCAAAGATTAAAAGGTAAAGTTTTATTAGAACTAAAAGGAAAAACTATTTTAGAATGGGTATTAGAAAAAGCATCAAAATCAAAATTAGCACATGACATCGTAGTTGCTACAGAGGATATTAGAGTTTATGAGCATGTAGAGAAATTAGGATATAGATGCTTTTTAACTTCTAACGAACACAAAAGTGGAACTGATAGAATCAGTGAGGTTTTGTATAAACTAAGCGAGCATTATTACATTGTAAATCTTCAAGCGGACGAACCATTTATAGAACCAAAAATAATAGACAGTATATTTGAAAAACTACACGTTGATAAAGAAGCACATATTATTACACCTGTAGCAAAGATAAGAGATGAAAAAGAGGTAAATAATCCTAACATTGTAAAAGTAGTTTTTGATAAAAACTTTTTTGCAATATATTTTTCCAGAAGTGCTATACCATATAATAGAAGTGGTAATGCAGTATACTACAAGCATATTGGGATTTATGGATATAAAAGGGATAGTCTATTTAGTTTTGTAAATTTATCTGCTTCAAAGCTTGAGGAAACCGAAGGTTTAGAGCAACTTAGAGCTATTGAAAATGGACTAAAAATTAGATGTATTTTGGTTAATTACGATGGAATTTCTATAGATACTATTCAGGACTTAGAAAAAGCAAGAGTTATACTTGAAAATGGAAGAGATTTATAACTTAGACTATTACGACTACAAAGTAAATAAGAAACTAATAGCACAAGAACCATTAAAAGAAAGAGATAAAGCAAGGCTTATGGTAATTCATAGAGAAAGTGGTAAAATAGAACACAGAATATTTAGAGATATTGTAGATTATCTTAATAAAGATGACTGCCTTGTATTGAACAATAGTAAAGTAATTAAAGCAAGAATCATTGGAGAACTAAATGGACAAGAAGTTGAAATATTTTACACAAGAACTATAAATGAGAATGAATTTGAGGGCATAGGAAAGCCTTTAAGAAAACTAAAGAAGGGAAAAACTATAAAAGTTAAGGAATATGAGATTTTGGTAAAAGAAGAACTAAGAGGAAAAAGAATATTCTTTTTAGAAAATTTTATGAATGTTTTTGAAAAATACGGAATTATTCCACTTCCACATTATATTAATAGAAAGCCTACAAAAGAGGATGAAGTATTTTATCAAACCGTTTATGCAAAAGATGAAGGTTCAGTTGCTGCACCTACAGCAGGACTTCACTTTACAAAAGAACTAATAGAGCAAATTCAAGAAAAAGGAGTAAATGTTTGCTATATAACATTACATGTAGGTATTGGGACATTTAAACCAATAACTGAAAAAGATATTAGAAAACATACCATGGATAAGGAGTTTTATGAGATACCTGATGAAACTGCCAAAATAATAAAAACCTCAAAAAGAATAATAGCAGTAGGCACAACAACTACAAGAGCATTGGAGTATTGGAACTTTGACGAAAATCCAACAAAAGGATGGACGAACTTATTTATCCATCCACCATATAAATTTAAGGTAATACATGGATTAATTACAAACTTTCACCCACCGAAGTCAACACCCTTAATATTAGTTAGTGCATTTATAGGAAGTTTTGAAAAACTAAAAAGAGCCTACGAAATTGCACAAGAAGTAGAATATAGGCTTTTCTCATATGGAGACGCAATGCTAATACTTTAAAATTTTAAATATGCGTATTCTCAATATTTTTAAAAGAGTCCCTGATACATATGCGGAAATCAAATTGAGTAAAGATAATTCGGATATAGATAAAGAAAATCTAAACTATGTAATTGATCCATATGGAGAATATGCAATGGAAACATCATTAAGAATAAAAGATAAAGATAGTTCCATAGAACTTGTTGTTTTGACAATAGGTCCTGAAAACTCAACCGAACTACTAAGAAATGCATTAGCACTTGGCTTTGATATTAGCTATTTAATTAAATACGAAAATTACGAAAAACTATCACCTCTTGCATTGTCAAAAATATATATAAAATTTATAGAAAAATATGGACCATTTGACATTATTTTTTTACCAAAAGTTGACATTGATACCAATTTCCATTCAATATGTGGATACTTGGCAGGATATTTAAACATAAACTTCATTACAAGTATAACAACTGCAGAGATAGTTGATAACCACGCTATAGTAGAAAGAGAAACAAGTATGGGAAAAGAAAAGTTAAAAATAAAAACTCCTTGCATTTTAAGCCATGATAAAGCACCTTATGAAATTAGATTAGCAAGCTTAAAAGGTATAATGCTTTCAAAAAAGAAACCAATAAATATTATTGAATTATCAGAATTAGAAATAAAGATAGAAGAGCACATCATAAGAAATACTCTAAGACTTCCACCACAAAGAAAAGGAGTAAAATTTTTAAATAATGCTGATGAACTTATAAAAGTGCTAAAAGAGGAGATAAAGATATTATGAAAGCACTTGTATATCTTGAAGCTGAAAACTCAATAAAGGAAGCAAGTTTATCAGCTATTGAATTTTCAAAAAATTTCTGTAAGGAAATATATGGTTTTATAGTAAATTCAGAAAGTGGAAATAAATTCGTGCAAAAACTTTATGTTTTAGAAGTTGATAGATTTATTCCAAAAATTATTGCAAAAGAAATACAAAAAGTTATAGAAAGTGAAAAAATAGAGTATGTATTTTTTGGTTCAACGTCAAGTGCAATAGAAGTGCTAAGTTACTTAGCAGGTATAACGAACGCTATATTTTTTGAGGATGTTGAAGGTTATGAAAATGGTTATTTCATTAAGTCTATATATTCAAATAAAATAATAGGGTCATTTAAGATAAGCTACGATGGAATTAAAATCATAGGTATTAAACCGAAAAGTTATAATTTAGCAAAACCCATGTACAATTCTGAAATTATAAAAATAAAATTGGAAAACATTAAAGATGATATTGAGCTGATTGAAGTAAAGGCAAAGGAGACAAAAGAAATAGATGTAACTGAAGCGGATATTGTAGTATCTGGTGGTAGAGGTCTTGGAAGTGCTGAAAATTATCATAGTTTATTAAAAGAACTAATTAAGGTTTTAAATGAAAAGACAGGATTGAAGGTGGCACTTGGGGCAAGTCAAGCTGTAGTAGATGCTGGTTGGATAGATCATTCGCATCAAGTTGGTCAAACAGGAAAAACAGTATCTCCTTTATTATACTTTGCTATTGGTATCTCAGGAGCTATTCAACACTTAGCAGGTATGCGCACATCTAAATACATTATTGCAATAAATAAAGACAGTGAAGCACCAATATTTAAGGTCGCTGACTATGGTATAGTAGCAGATATAAATATATTTCTACCAGAACTAATTGAAAAAATAAAGTCGTATTAAATTGTGCTTTAAACTTATCAAGGAGTTTGAGCTATGGAACTGTTGATCATAGCCCATGTATGGCAAAAGTCAAGTGAAAGTGTAGAGAAAGCTCAAAAAAGAGCGAGTGAAAATGCTACAGTTGTCTCAAACTCAAAGGATAATCCAACTATCCAAACTTGGATGCCGATATTCCAAGAGAACTTCGAAAGTGTAACACCACCAGCTCTTCCATCAGGTTGGACAAGAGTAGATGGAAATAATGATGGAGTTAGTTGGGAAACATCTCCCCCTGGAACATGCGCAGGTCTTGTTTCTTTCAATTCTAAATACGCTTGCTATGATGATGATGGTGTTGGACAGAATAGTCCTGCTACAACTGAAATTCTAAGAACACCTAAAATCTACGTTCAAGGAGGTGCAAATGCTTATAGAGTAAGATTTAACTATAGTTTTGATGCATACCTTCTTCCACCAGTTGAAACTTTCTATGTAAATTTAGTATATTGGTCAGGGAATAATCCGCCTCAAACTGTAAGAATACTTAATTTGATAGGTACAGCTGACTCCTTAGATAAAACATTTTTAAGAGATATAACTTCATATATTACAGGTAATAACGATACCATACAGTTAGAATTTGTATATACAGATGCAGGTGGTTGGGAATGGGGCGCTGGTGTGGATAACGTAGTAGTTGAGGGAGACTATCAGCTAGCTAATGACTTGGCAACAATTGGAGTAAATGTTCAACTAACAAGTGGAGGCTACTTCTTTTATCCACCTGGTACAAGCATAAACTATGCTGGTAATATTTGGGTAAAAGTAACAAACACAGGAACTAATCCACAAAACAATATACCTGTATATTTAAGAGTTAATGCCAATGACTTTGGCCCACTAACTATTAGTAGTCTAAACTCAAACCAAACTGATTCGGTACAATTTACAAATATTTCCTTCAATGCAGGAAATAATACAATAAGAGCATGGCATGGAATAAGTGATAACTTCGTAGCAAATGATACTTTCAATACCACATATACACCTCATACTTCAAAGGCTGACTCTATTTTAAATTATCCTCCAAGTTTGACTGCAGGTGATGCAATAGGTTCTCCAGGAAATCTTGGCAATTCCCATGAAGCTGTTAGATATGATAGTATAGCAATATGGCCCTTCGTAGTTTCAATAGATAGCTACTATATAACTAAGGTATTCTTTTATCATTGCTCAACATTTCAACCATCAACCTGCCCTGGTGGAACTACAAGAATTAGCCTTTGGATGGATGATGGAACAGGAAAACCAGATGTAAACATGGAAATTATTGGAAAAGATACTACACTTCCAAGTGGAACTGCTGGCGCAAGGCTATGGTTTGTAGGACTTCCAAATCCAATTAAAGTGGAACAATCACTACTTCCATTCTATGCTGGAAGAAATTGGAATATAAGCGGTGTTTTCCCATTCGGGATAGATAATACTTCAACCTGTATACAAAACTACTCTTGTTGGATAAGAGCAGATAATATTGCTGGTGGTGCTTGGGACCAATTAACAACATACGGTCTTAACCACTCATGGATACTTGGTATAGTAGTTCAAAAGAAAGCAGCGGGTTATGAAGAGGTTGTTTTACCAAATGACGCAAGACTATTTAAGACTGAGATAGTAAAAGATGGTAAGTTAGAACTTAACAGGCCACTTGATAAGAACTCAAGAATAGAAATTTACAATCTAAATGGACAAATAGTAAGAAACATAGAACTAACAAAAGGAACAACAGTAATCAATGTAGGAAAGCTTTCTAAGGGAGTTTACGTATACGTATTAGATGGTAAAGTAGGTAAGATTATATCTCAATAGGGGGATTTTCCCCCTTTTAAATAAAAATGAAAGTTCTTTCAATTTTGGACATAGACAAGAATTTATTAAAGGGTAAAAGGATATTCCTTAGAGTAGACTTTAATGTCCCAATAGAAAACGATATAGTAGTAGATGACTATAGAATTATAAAAAGTTTGGCTACAATTAGATATCTTTTAGATTTAGGCTGCATATTAATCTTAGCATCTCATCTATCTAGACCAAAAGGTATAAATTTAAACTATTCACTAAAACCCGTTGCAAAACACTTATCCAATCTATTAAATAAAGAAGTAAAATTTATTGAAATCTATGAGAGTAATTACATTGACTATTTAAAAAAGGTTCAAAATGAGGTTTTAAAATTAAAAAGTGGTGATGTCTTAGTCCTTGAGAATCTAAGATTTTCAGAAGGAGAAGAGAAAAACGATACAACCTTGATAGATGAACTATATAAATTAGGAGAAATTTATGTAAATGATGCGTTTGGAACAAGCCATAGAAAACACGCATCTGTATATGGTCTTGCACTAAAGTATAACATAAGACTTGCAGGAATTTTAATGAAAAATGAGATAGATTATTTGTATAAAGTAAAGGAAAATCCTACTAAACCATTTTATAGTATTATTGGAGGTGCAAAAGTTATAGACAAAATTAAAGTTTTAGAAAATCTCATAAAAGTTTCTGACAAAATGCTAATTGGTGGTGCAATGGCATATACATTTTTAAAGGTTAAAAATGTGCCTATTGGGAATTCTTTAGTTGATAGTGAAAGTTTTGAATTTGCAAAAGAATTTTTGGAAAAATATCAAAATAAAGTTATATTACCAATAGACCATGTAGTAAAAAATTCTGTTATAAAGGAAGTTGAAAATATTGAGGAAAACTATTTAGGAATGGATATTGGAAGCAGAACTATAGAACTATTTAAGAAAGAACTTAGTAATGCAAAAATGATATTTTGGAATGGACCACTTGGAAAGTTTGAGGAAAAAGAATTTAGCAATGGAACTATTGAAATAGCAAAATATTTATCAAAACTAACAAAAGATGGAACAATTACTGTTATTGGAGGAGGTGATACAGTTAGTGCTATTCATATGGCAAACTTAAAAGATGAAGACTTCAGTCATGTTTCAACAGGTGGTGGTGCAACATTAGAATTCATTTCAGGTGAGGAAATGCCAGGTATAGAGGTTTTAAAGAATGTTTAAGAAAAAAGATAATAATAATAATAATGTAGATACTATTCTTGGAAGTAAGGGTTCATTTAAGGGAGATATCTTAGTTGAGGGAGGAATACTTATAGATGGTAATGTAGAAGGTAATGTAAAAACAAACAGTATTTTAATAGTTGGAAAAGAGGGGCATATTATTGGTGATGTATGGGCTAATGAACTTATAGTTAGTGGTAAAATTGAGGGGAAAGTATTTGTAAAAAATAGAATAGAGGTTCAAAGTTCAGGTAAAATTGAAGGAGAAATTCATTGTAAGATATTAGTTGTAGATGAAGGTGGATTCGTTCATGGCATAACTGATATGAAGTATCAGGAAAATGAATGATATTTCTATTTCTACTTCCATCTGATATTGAAAAGGCATTAGTTTATAAAGAAAAACCAAGTTTAGAAATTCTAAATGAATTTAGAAAAAAATATCCTGATATAGAATGGGTTTTTGAAATTCTGTATCAAAGAGATTTTAAAAAATATGATATTCAAAAGCTCATATCGTTAGGTGCAAAGAAACAATATATTAGTGCAATTATTAATGAACTACTTTTAGATTTAAGTAAGAAAGAACTAAAAGATAGTCTTAGAAAAATCTATCTAAATTACAAAAGCTATCTCAATATGAGAAGTTATGAAATTCTATATTCAGTACTAAAAGATAGAAGTATACTACTTGAACTTGGTATGAATTTTCCAAAATCAAAAGTCTTAGCAGAGCATGTAGAAAAATTTCCACAACCTATAAAGGCACAGATATTATATTATAGTGAAAAATATGCGGACTTAGTAGAAAGTATAAAACCTGAGTCTTCACTTTATTTCTATATAGATGCACTATCAAAGCTATATAGATTTAAAGAAGCAAGTGAAATATGCAGAAACTATAGAACTACAAACTATAAAAAATCAGACTACTTTTTTGAATGTGCCTTAAATCTTATCGAAATAGGTGATACAACATTAGCATTTACTTTTTTGGATAGTTTATATGAATATAATCCTGAAGTAGCGGTAAGACATGCAAGCTATATTTCAATTTCTTCAAAGAAATACGATATATTTTTTAAAACACTTAAAGATACAAGTATTCCAGAAGTTCAATTTAGAAAAGCAATGGTTTACTATGCAAAGAAAGACTACATAAATGCAATTTCAAACTTAGAAAAAATACTAAAGATTACAAACGATAACTTTGAATTATCAAGAGCATACTATTGGCTATATAAGCTTACAAGAAATGATGAATATTTAAAGAAAATTCAAAAATCTCATCCAAATGGTTATTATAGTATATATAGCAATATGTATCCAAAAGTAGTAGATAGCTTTTACTACGATGAGAGTAAATTTGAATTATATCAAAAGCCCATAATTTTAGAAATACTTGGATTTAGAAATGAATTTTGGAAGTATATTAATCGTGAGAATAGAATATATTTAGCATATATGTTAAATAAAATTGGTTCTTATGATTTAGCAATAGAACTTGCGGAAATCTCAATAGATGAAATTGTCCCAAAGAATATTCTACTTTTGGCATATCCTACACCGTACTATGAGGAATTTTTAAATGCAAGTAATAAAAGTGGAGTTGAAATAGAACTTCTTTATGCTATTGTAAGGGAAGAGAGTAGATTTCAAACTAATGCGGTTTCTATAGCAGGTGCTATGGGTATAGCACAAGTTATGCCAGATGACTTTAAAAATTGGACAAAGAAATTAGACTTACCATATAAGCCATTTGATGTAAAGATAAATTTACTCGTTGGTGCTATGCATTTTAAGGAATTTTTAAGAGAGTTCAATTATGACATAAATCTAACAATATGTGCGTATAATGCCGGTCCTAATGCAGTGAAGAGGTGGTTGAACAATTTAGATTATTCAGATAGCGATTTGTTTTTTGAACTAATTCCATACAGAGAAACGAGAAATTACTATAGAAGAGTAATGAGAAGCTATTTAATTTATAAGTATATATTTTCAAACTACAAGTAAGACTTTAAAATTTGCACTATGCGTAGATTAGAACTTGTAAGGAGAATATCTGCAAGAACAGGGATACCTCAAAAAGATGTATCTATCATAGTAGATGCACTTTTTGAAGAGATGAAGGCAGTATTACTAAGTAAAGAAGAGATAGAAATAAGGGGATTTGGAAGTTTCAGGATAGTAAAGAGAAAGCCTAAGAAAGGCAGAGTTATTAAAACAGGAGAGGAGGTTATCATCCCTGAAAGATATGTAGTAAAATTTAAACCTTCTAAGTATCTAAAAATAAAATAGGAGGTAAAATATGCCTTGTGGAAGAAAAAGAAAATTAAAAAAAATAAAGAGGCATAAATTCAAGAAGAGAAGAAAAAAGATGAGACATAAAAAGAAGAAGTGAAAATTTTTTTCATAGTAGGTGCAAGACCTAACTTTGTAAAATTAGCTCCAGTATATAGAAAATTTATAAACTATAGTAAATTTCAAATAAAAATTGTTCACACAGGACAACATTATGACTATGAATTAGATAAAGCATTTTTTGAGGACTTTGAAATACCATTTATTAACTATTATTTAAACGTAGGCTCAGATAGTCATGCAAAGCAAACTGCAAAAATTATGATAAAATTAGATGAACTATTTGATAAAGATAAACCAGATTGGATATTTGTATTTGGAGACGTTAATTCCACAATAGCAGGTAGTTTAACTGCAATAAAGAAAAATATAAAAATAGCACATATAGAGTCCGGATTAAGAAGCTTTGACTTAGCTATGCCTGAAGAAATAAATAGAATACTAACTGATAGAATATCACACTTACACTTCGTTAGTGAACCATCTGGAGTTCAAAATCTTATAAACGAAGGAATAAGACTAAATTCTATACACTTAGTAGGAAATACCATGATAGAGAGCTTAATAAGTGTGTTAGATAAAGTAAATAGTAGATTTAATAAACTATCTGAGATTTTTAATTTAGAAGAAAAAAGCTATGCAATATTGACACTTCATAGACCTTCAAATGTTGATAACTTAGATACTTTAAATTCAATAATAGAAAACATTAAAGAAATTTCAAGACATATAAAGATTATATTTCCTGCTCACCCAAGAACATATAACAAAATAAAGGATTTGGATTTAGCTAATATAAAATTAGTAAAGCCTATGAGATATTTGGACTTTGTTAGTTTGATGAAATTTTCACTATTTGTTATGACAGATTCTGGTGGTATTCAAGAAGAAACTACCTATTTAAAAATACCTTGTTTAACTTTAAGAGAAAACACTGAAAGACCAATTACAATTGAAAAAGGAACGAATGTATTAGTAGGAAGAGATAGGGAAAAATTACTTTACTATTTTGAAAAGATAATGAACAATACATTTAAGACTGGAAAAGATATTGAATTATGGGATAGTGAAGTTTCTGAAAGAATTCTAAGAATATTTATTGCAGAGCATATCTAAAAAGTTATAAAAATTTTCTACTATTTCGTCTAAATTTGAAAAGTTCCTTTCTTCTAATTTCAAAAACAAATTGTAGTTTATTTTAAGAAATTTTGAAATTTCGTAATATATCAAACTTCTTCTTAACGGCTTATTTAGATTTTCAATGTGCAAAATTGCTCTTAAAATTGATGTTAAAGATTTATAGGTATGGTATATGAAAATTGGAATATTTTCGTTAAAAGAATTTAACACTCTTCTAAAATTTATAAGTTTTTCCTTTAGCTCTCTTTCAATTTGCATTTTTAAATTTCCATCGTTTATGCTTATTTCCCTTAAAACATCATTTCCAAATAGTAGTCTTCCTCTTTCCTTTATATCAAGCAGTTCTATAGGGAACGTGTCTAAAGATTTATATATTTCTTCTATCGTAAATATAAATGGAGGGTAATTTATTGATAGTGCTTTTGAAGGTTTATAATTCTTTAGCACAAGAAAAAAGTTATAGTCCGAAATTCCCTCAACTTCATCCCCAACAGCACGACTTCCATAAAGATAAAGTGAAATTATTTCATCCTTGTAATGTTTCACTATTGTATCTCTTATTTTTTCCATAGGTAAATAAATTTTACAGCTGCTATTCACTTTAAAATTTTCACATGATTGAAATAGTGTTAAATTATTTTTTCTCAAGAAGTGTATCAGCTGTTGGTGGAACACAAAGCATATTTAAAAATCCTGCTGGATTATCTGCATATTACTCCTCAATATTGTTTAGCTATGACCTAAGAGATAGTTCTTACTTTTATGGTTTAAATTTCAATGGAATTGGTATTTTTAAAAGTAATAACTCGACCACTTTTGCAATATCAACCAAATATAGAGGACTTTATTTAGGTATGGACTATAATGACTTAGAGAGAAAATTAAAACCTTCACTTTTATACAGACCATTTAGTTTTATTTCATTTGGCTACTATAATGATAATTACTCAATTACATTAAGACCATTTTTAAAAAGTTTCTTAGAGGTTTCATTGGATGCTTTTTATAGAGATACATTTTATCTTAATAATACTTCAATTGGTGTAAATTACAATGGCATTTTAGCTTATGTTGGTTATGACTTTAATAGGAAAAATTATAACTTTGGTCTAAATTTTGCTTTTAATTCTTTACTAATTGGTGCAAGTAGTGATAGCAACGTTGTTTTTGAAATTCCATTTAGGAAGTTTAGAAGTCTTTTAAAAAGTAAAAAAGATATAAGAGTAGATGTTTATAGCTATATTGAGGATAAAGTTAGTCCAAATATGCTCCTTTCAAGTAATAGTGCGAACTTTTACGAATTTATTTCTTCTATAAAGAGTAAATTAAGGAAAGATGAGATAAATAGAATTATTCTTAATCTTTCCAAGTCAAACCTAAGCCTTTCTCAGATTGAGGAATTAAGAAATATTCTAAAGTCATCAAAGAAGGAAGTCATATGTTATGCTGACTTTTACGACTATAAGACTTACTATTTAGCAACTGCTTGTAAGAAAATAGTTATGAATCCAAATGGTTATATCAGCTTTATAGGACTTTATAACAAGAAAAGATATTTTAAGGAACTTTTTGATTCACTTGGTATAGTGCCACAGGTTGTGTATTTTGAGGAGTATAAAAGTGCGGTAGAACAATATATTAGAAATGATGCAAGTGAATACGATAGAGAACAAAGAAAAAGAATATTAAGTGCAACCTATGAAAAAATAAAGGAGGATATTTTAGAGTTTAGAAAAGTTAATTTAGATAGCCTATTTAACTATGGAATTTTCGTAAATAGTGAAAGTGCCATGAAATTAAAGTTAATAGATACTATAGCATATGAGAATGAACTATTTGAAAAATATAAGATTTCAAAGTTGGAAAATTATATATCATTTAATTGGAAAAATCAGTTTAGAGATAAAATTGCACTTGTTTTCTTAGAAGGACCAATAGTTGACCAAGACCTATATTTTGTATTTGGCAGAACTACTTCTATTGGATTAGGCGTAGTTAAATTGCTTGAAAGATTAAATAAAGATAAGTCAGTAAAGGCTGTTGTTATAAGAATAAATAGCCCTGGTGGTAGTGCTTTTGTAAGCGACTTGATTGCTAATGAAATAAAAAAACTTAGTAAAAATAAGTTAGTTATTGTTTCTATGTCAAGGGTTGCAGGAAGCGGTGGATACTATATTAGTGCATATGCGGATAAAATATTCGCTGATAATCTTACTATTACAGGTTCTATTGGTATATTTGGAGTATATTTAGCAACCGATGGATTTCTAAAGAAAAAATCTCAAATAAATGTTGATACTTTCAAAATATTTAAACACTCGGATGCATTTAGTGGCAGGGTTTTAGATAGTTTTGAACTAAGTGCTCTAAGGGAAGAAGTAAAAATAGGATATGATAAATTTTTAAGTGTAGTTTCAGAGGGTAGAAAAATTCCCATAGATTCTTTAAAGAAAATAGCAAAAGGTCGTGTTTGGATTGGAAAGGATGCAAAAAGCATAGGATTAGTTGATACAATAGGTGGAATACTTGATGCAATAAACTATGCAAGAAGTAAAGTGAAAAATGCGGAAATTGAAATATGGACAAGAAAATTTAAAACAGATTTTAGTATATTCCCATTGGGTATGATTTTAAGACTATTTGAACATAAACTTTTATACTACAATGATTTAGAAAGTTTTGAATAGTTTTATGTATAAACTTATAGCAAAAGTAAAATTTTCAAGTGCTCATTTTTTAAGAAGTTATAAGGGAAAGCCTGAGGAAATACACGGTCATAACTATGTTCTTGAAGTTCATATAAAATCAGAAAGCTTAAATGAAGAAGAGATAACATATGATTTTCTTGAAGTTGAAGAGTATATAAAATCTATAGTTCCAGATAGGAAATTTTTAAATAAAGTATATAATTTCAATCCAACATGTGAGAATCTTGCAAAATTTTTCTTTAATCAAATAAAAAAGAGATATCCTAATGTGGAAAAAGTAATTCTTTGGGAAACTGAAAATTTTGCAATAGAATATTCAGAATAATCTATTGCTCTAAGTTTCTTAATGAGGCTAATATATTCTCAGGATTAATTCTTAAAATATAGACCTCTACCTCTTTCCCGATATATGAGTAGAGATTTTTAGAAATTTTCTTTGGTATATGGGAAGGTGGTATAAAACCTTTTTGACCTAAAATTGATATCTCAAATCCGCCATTATGGACATTAACTATTCTTGACTTTATTGACCTATTGGTATTCTTTGCTTTTCTTAGTATTTTAAGAATCTTCTGCTTATCCATAAGTGAATCAGATAGTTTAAGTTCAATGTGCTTATTTATGTAGTTTGCACTTGTAATAATACCGTATGTTTCATCATTTTCATTAAAGTGCTTTTTGGTTTTTAAAAAACCTTTTATATCCAAATCTACAATATTTACAACATATCCTCCCTTTACTTTCTTTTCTATCTTTATTTTAACTTCCTTCTTATTATCATACATATCAAATACAATTTCCCATTTTTTCGCTCTTTCTATTATTTGTTCAGGAGCTAACATACTGAAAATTTTAAAGTTAGTAAAATTTATCTACTTCCGGGTTTTTCAATTGGAATATTTTGCTTACAAAGCTCGCAGTTATATGGATTATAGGTTTTAACGTTTATTTTCAATAAACTATAAAGAGGATAATCAAAACTTAAGTTTTCACTTCTATCAACTAAACAACCAATACCTACTATATTACCATCATAACTTCTTACAACTTCAATTACTTCCTTAGTAGATAGACCTGTAGTAATCACGTCCTCAACTATTAATACGTTTTCACCTTTTTCTATTGCAAAACCCCTCCTAAGTTTCATAATACCAACTTCTCTTTCTGTAAATACTGCTCTTGCATTTAAAAATCTTGCAGTTTCATAAGCAACTAAAATAGCCCCTAAAGCAGGTCCTACGACCACACTAACTTTATAGTCTTTAAAAAAGTTTGCAAGTTTTTTACATAGAAATTCTGCATAGTTTGGATACTGTAAAACTAAGGCACTTTGAAAGTAAATATCTGAATGAAGACCTGATGATAGTAAAAAATGACCTTTTTTAATTGCACCTGTTTTTTCATATATTTCAAGAACTTCATCTTTCATGTAGGATATACAATTCTTGTATCTGTATCTCTTACCATACCTGTTGCATAAACTTCTTCTATTATTCTTTTTATTTCTTCAAATGACTGAAACTCCGCTTTAGCAATGATATCTATATCACCAAAAACTGCATCCGCAAAAACTATACCACTTATAGAACTAATAGATTCCACTGCTTTTTTCATATCTTCCCTAAAGAAGGATGTAAGTCTAATAAAAATATAAGCTTTCATCATATACAAATTTTAAGGTTAAGAAATAATGCTTTTAATTTCTTCTAAACACTCTGGATTTACAAGTGAAGATATATCTCCAAGCGGTTCATTTAAATATATACTCTTTATAACCCTTCTCATGATTTTTGCATTTCTTGTTTTTGGCAAATCAGATACAAAATATACTTCCTTTAGTGCAAAAGCCTTTCCTATCTTTTCTATTACTAATTGCATTATTTCTTTCTTTATATTCTCTACATCTCCCGAATTTTCTCTTAGAACTACAAACGCAACTGGGACTTGACCCTTTATCTCATCTGGAATACCAATTACAGCACTTTCCTTTACTAATTTATACTCACTTATAATACTTTCAATTTCTGCAGGACCTATTCTTTTTCCTGCAATTTTTAACGTATCATCCGCTCTACCAAGAATATAATAAAATCCATCTTCATCAACATATGCCAAATCTCCATGATACCAAACATCCTTATATTTAGACCAATATGTTTCAATATATCTATCATTTTCCATATAAAATCCCCTTGTCATTCCTGGATTTAAATTCTTTACTACTAAGTATCCAATTTCATTTTTAACTGATATTCCATTTTCATCAAAAATGTCCGCATCTATACCAGGATTTACACTATTAAAACTCATAGGTTTTATACCCCTTATTATTACGCAACACAGTATACCTCCAGATATTTCAGTCCCACCTGAGTAGTTTATAATAGGAACTTTGTTTTTTCCTATGTTTTTTAAAGTCCATCTCCAAGGTTCTATATTCCAAGGCTCACCAGTTGAACCAATAATTCTTAAGCTTTTTAAACTATAGTTCTTTGGACTACTTTTTGACATAATACTTCTTATAATAGTTGGAGAAATACCTAAAATACTAATTTTATGTTTATCTACAAGTTCAAAGATTCTATTCTCATCTGGAAAATCAATAGCCCCATCGTACATAAACATCGTTGCACGATTTATTAGAGAACCGAATATTAACCAAGGTCCCATCATCCAACCAATATCAGTAATCCAAGTTATAATATCGTTTTGTTTTATGTCAAATACGTGAAACATGTCTTGTGCGGACTTTATTGGAAATCCACCATGAACATGTAATGCTCCTTTTGGTCTTCCTGTCGTTCCTGATGTATATATAATCATTAAAGGTGTTTCACTATCAAAAGCTTTTGCTTGAAATGTTTCAACTTTACATATTTCATCCCAATAGTAATCTCTTCCCTTTTGTAAACTAATATTAGTATTAAGGTTTTTATAAATTATAACTTTTTCTACAGAGGGACAATCCAAAAGTGCCTTATCAAGTATGTCTTTCATATATACTATTTTGTTTCTTCTTCTAAATCCATCCGCAGTTATTACTGCTTTTGCATTAGAAATATTTATTCTTGTCTTAATTGGCTCTTCGCTAAATCCAGAAAATAGAGGGACAGCTATTGCACCTATCCTTGAAATTGAAAGTATACTAATTGCTACCTCAGGAATAAATGGCAAGTATATTGCAACTCTATCACCTTCCTTTATGCCAAGTTCTAATAGTGCATTAGATAGTTTATTTACTTCCTTTAATAGTTCCTCATAAGTATATATTCTAACTGTTCCACTCTCGCTTTCCGATATTAGGGCAATTTTTTTTAAGTCATTATAGTCAAGACAATTTTTGGAAATGTTTAGTTTTCCGCCTACGAAAAAACTTGGAAACTCTCTTGACTTTGATATATCAATAACTTTTTCAAATTCCTTTTCCCACACAAAATTTATATCTTCAAAGAACTTTCTCCAAAACCATTCATAGTCATATGCGGACTTTCTTATAAAGTCGTCATAACTTAAATTCTCCTCACTTAAGATTTTATATAAATTACTATTTTTTATTACTTCATCACTTGGATACCACTCTATCTCGTAATTAAACCTATTCAAGGTATAAAATTTTAAGGCAAGTTCTATATTACTCTTCCAAATTTTCTTTTCCTTCTTGAGTAGTCTTCAATTGTTTTTAAAAACTCTTCTTTCCTAAAATCGGGCCATAGCACGTTTGTAAAGTATAGCTCAGTATAGCTAATCTGCCATAGCAAGAAGTTAGATATCCTTTGTTCTCCAGCTGTTCTAATGAGCAAATCAGGGTCAGGCATTTCTGGTTCATATAGATACTTTCTAAATGAAATTTCATTTATCTTTTTCTTTTTTTCTCTTATTATTTTATTTACCGCGTCTACTATCTCTTGTCTTCCACCATATGAAAGTGCTAAATATAATTTTAGTTTTTTATTATTCTTCGTTTTTTCTATAGCATTGAAAACTTCCATTTTTACGCTTTTTGGTAATTTTTCAACTCTACCTATTACTTTTATAGAAACACCATTTCTATTAAGCTCTCCAATTTCAGTTTTTAATAAAAATTCCAATAGTTGCATTAAGTAATTTATTTCTTCCCTCGGTCTTTGCCAATTTTCCATTGAGAATGAATATAGCGTTAAGTGTTCTATACCAATTTCTATACAAGCTCTTATTATTTCCCTTACAGATTCTGCACCTACTTTATGACCTACTGCCCTTGCAAATCCCCTCTCCTCCGCCCACCGACCATTACCATCCATTATTATTGCGACATGACTTGGAACTTTCAATCTACATCTGAATGTTCAACTTTTTTTACTTCTTTGCCTTTTAGCTTTGATATTATCATAGGTAAAGTAGTATATTCTAATTCTTCCTCAGGTAATCTTGATGGTTCAAATATTCCTTGTCTTCTCATTAAATTAGCAATTTCATACGCTATTCTTCTTGGTTCATCAAATGCAGGGTCATCAAATAAGTCTCTTGGACCTATGAGTTTTCCATTAGATAGTTGAAATCCAAGTGCTACTACTCTTGGTGGTCCATCAAATCTTGAAACATTACTTTGATGCATCGCAACAGGCATTAATGGTCCTACATGAGAACCACGCATCCAACCCTCTACAAGAAATGGTTTTGCAAAAGGCTCTAATATTTCTCCTACTGCAGGAAAACCACTTTGTGCTCTAACTACCATTACAGGATCATCTTTTCCTACATACTTTCCTGCTATGAGTGATAGTTTTTGAGATGATGCTACAGCAGCTATTTCACCATCTTTTTTTCTAATTACTTTAGTAATTACATATCTTGAAATACTACCAATAAGGGCAAGCAAGTCATATAAGCCTTCTGGTGTTGGTATTCTATAGGAATCTCCCTCTTTTACGTCCAATACTTCAAACTCAAATCCTTCATGCATAGACGGGTCAATTACAAGCCCAGATGTATTCATTGGATTTGCAAACATTTCGTATAGTGGAATATTCCAAGCACTCGGTGATGTCTTGTCAGCCATGAAAACTATTATTGGTTCAGATGGCCTTTCCTGTATTTCCATTTCAGCCACACCAGGACCCATCCCCTTTACATTGCCACTAAAAGCATCTGAAAGTAAATCTTGTCCTGCACCATATAGCTTTAATTCCTTTGCAACCTTAGTTGCATCTTTGAATGCTTCCCAAGCAATTTTATGAATTTCAGGATTATCCACTCCGAAAGTATGCGTCATTATAAGATTTATATCATCTCCAGCCCTTGCAACGAAATAGTCAATTATATTTCCCTTTTCTTTTTCAGCTTGAAGTTTTTCCTCACAAGCTTCTATGAGCTTTGGATGAACAGAAGAATGCCCTACATAACCACCCACATCTGCTTTTATAACACTTATGGTTACTTTCATTATTTACCTCCTTTGAAGTTTTGAAATTTTAAAGCTAATACTTTAAAATTTTAAGATGATAAAATATAAGAGAATATTACTAAAATTAAGCGGAGAGCTTATAGGTGATGAAAAATATGGATTTTCAAAGGAGTTTTTAGATTTCATTAGTGATGAAGTATTAAACTTGAAAAAGAGATACGATATTGATATATCTATTGTGGTAGGTGGAGGAAATATTATTAGGGGAAATGATGCACATTTATATGGTATAGATAAAACTACTGCTGACTATATGGGAATGCTTGCAACAGTTCTAAATGCACTTGCACTTCAAAGCATTTTGGAAAATAAAGGGCTTGAAACAAGAGTAATGACATCAATTGAAATTAAAAGTGTTGCAGAACCATATATAAGAAGAAGAGCAATAAGGCATTTAGAAAAAGGAAGAATAGTAATCTTTGCAGGTGGAACAGGAAGTCCATTTTTTTCAACAGATACCGCAGGTGCTCTTAGGGCAATAGAAATAAAGGCGGATGCACTTTTAAAGGGAACAAAAGTTGATGGTGTATATACTAAAGACCCAAAAAAACATACAGATGCTCAAAAATATGAATACTTAGACTATAGCTATTTTCTCTCTAATGATTTAAAAGTAATGGATGCAGCGGCAATAGCCCTATGTAGAGAAAACAAATTACCTGTCATAGTTTTTAATATAAGTCAAAAAGATGCAATAGAAAAAATTATCAAGGGAGAAAATGTTGGAACCTTGATATATAACTTTAAATAGAATACACTTTAAAATTTTGAAATGACTTGGCTCTTAATTGTTTTAATTATCTTCTTTATTATCTTTTTATTAGCATCCATCAAAATAGTTCCTGAATATGAGAGAATTGTTATTCTAAGGCTTGGAAGAGCACTACCTGATGCAAAAGGTCCAGGTCTTGTCTTGGTATTTCCTATAATTGACTATCCAATTAAAGTAGATTTAAGAGAAAGAGTTTTTGAAATTGCAGAACAATCCTGCATTACAAAAGATAATGCTCTTATAAAAGTTGATTTTTTAATATATCTGAGAGTAGTTGAGCCCGTTACCGCGGTAATAAGTGTGGAAAATTTATTTATTGCTACACAAGGTCTTGCTACTACCACTTTAAGGGCAATAATTGGTGATATAATATTAGATGACGTTTTATCTAAAAGAGAGGAGATAAATCAAAAACTTCAATTGAGAATAGATGAAGTTACACAAAGATGGGGAGTTAAAATTACTGCAGTTGAAATAAGAGAAATAACTACCCCAAAGGAAATACAGGAAGCAATGACAAAGCAAATGGCAGCAGAAAGAAATAGAAGAGCTATGATTACAGAAGCAGAAGGTATAAAACAGTCTGAAATACTAAAAGCAGAAGGTGAGAAACAATCTCAGATATTAAGAGCGGAAGGTGAAAAACAAGCACAAATTTTAAAAGCGGAAGGTTATGCATTAGCTTTAGCTAAAATATATGAATCTGCAAAAGAAATAGATGTTAATACTCTTTCTTTAGAGTATTTAAAGACTTTTGAAACTATCGCAAGTTCTCCCTCAACAAAAATCATATTCCCACTTGAACTTTTAAACATTATATCAAATATCCTAAGTAAAAATGAGAAAGGTTCTAAATAGTGGTTTTGTAAGACTTGTGGATTTTATGGGAGGCGATTTTTCGGTTGTTCAAAGTGCAAGAGTATCAATTGGTCAAGAAAGTAAAGGTGCAAAAAAGGATATAAAGCTCATTGAGTATTTACTAAAAAATAAACATGAAACGCCTTTTGAGCACTCAGTATTTAAATTTCACATAAAATGTCCTATTTTTGTTGCAAGACAATGGTTTAGGCATAGAATTGGTAGTTTCAATGAGATTTCATTAAGATATGTAGAATATAAGGACGAATTTTACATTCCTGAATATTTTAGAAAGCAGTCAGAAACAAATAAGCAAGCAAGTATTGATAAAATAGTCCAAGAGTCTGACTATTTAATTAAGGAATTAATAGAAATCTACGAAAAAATTAAGGAATTTTATGAAAAACTTTTAAAACATAGTGTTGCAAAAGAAATGGCAAGGATAGTTTTGCCACTTTCTACTTATACTCAATTTTACTGGTCAGTAAACGCAAGAAGTTTAATGAACTTTATTAGTTTGAGAGCAGATACAAATGCCCAGCATGAAATAAGGTTATATGCAAGAGAAATTGCTATCATCTTTAGAGAAAAAATGCCAATTACATTTAAGTTCTTTGTTAAATATAGTTATTTTGGAAAAGATGAGTATATTTTTAAACTTGAAGAAGAAATGGAAGATTGGGATTTAGAAAAGATATATGAGGAACATTTAAAAAATGTGCGGGATAGTAGGGGTATATAAGAGAAAAGAGAACAATCATAGTATTTTAGAGATTACTAAAAAAGCTATTCTTTCGCTACAGCATAGAGGTCAAGAATCTGCAGGTATATGCATATTATTAAATAATAACGACCTTTTTGTTCATAAAGCAATAGGATTAACAAACCAAGTATTTTCTAATATAAATAACTTAGATGGTAAAATCGCAATAGCTCATACAAGATATTCCACTTCAGGTTCTAAAGCAAGTATAAGAAATACACAGCCTATAACTTTTTACTATAAAAATAAATGGCTTGCTATCGCACATAATGGAAATATACCTAATTTTGAAAAACTTAGAAAAGAACTTGAGGAAGAAGGAGCTATATTTTCTACCAATTCTGATACAGAAGTTTTTTTACATTTTTATGTAAAGTATAAAGGGGATATGGCAAAGGTTTTAGAAAAAATTCCATATGCATATTCTATGATTATTCTTGAGGGAGATAAAATTATTGCATTTAGGGATAGATTTGGATATAGACCACTATTTTTAGGTATTAGCGACGAATTTTTTATATTTTCTTCTGAAGATAGTGCTTTAACTCAGTTTGAATTTATTAAGGAGATAGTTGAAATTAAACCTTCAGAAGTATATACTATTTGGAATAATGAGATAAAAAGGGAAGAATTTTCAAAAGCTGAAAAATATAGATTTTGTATATTTGAGCTTATTTACTTTTCAAGACCTGACAGTAAAATATTCAACTATCAAGTATATAGATTTAGAAAAGAGTGCGGGAAAAAATTAGCACTTTTAGAAGATAGAGAAGTTGATATAGTGGTTCCCGTCCCTGATTCGGGACTTGCAAGTGCTATTGGATACTCACAAACTTTAAATAAGCCGCTTGAACTTGGCTTAATAAGAAATCACTACTCAGGAAGAAGTTTTATACAGCCTGACAATATATCAAGAAGGGAAACGGTAAGAAATAAACTATTTCCAATTAAGGAAATAATAGAAAACAAAAAAATTGCACTTATTGACGACTCCATAGTAAGAGGCAATACCTCTAAGGAAATTATAAAACTTCTTAGAGAAAATGGGGCATTGGAAATACACTTAAGAATTGCATCACCACCTATTGTAAGTCCATGTTTATACGGAATAGATATGCCTACAAAAGAAGAGCTAATAGCAAATAGAATGAATTTAGAGGAACTTAGAAACTTTCTAAATGTAGATAGCATTAGATATTTACCGATTGAATATTTAAAGGAAGTTGTCTCAAAAGATAAGGAAAACTTTTGTTATGAATGTTTTTTAAAGCATTAGCCTTAAAATTTTGAACTTATGAAGAAAGCGGTAATTTTGGGTTTGGGTAAAATGGGTTTTTCTATTTTAGAACAAATTTTTGAAATTTCAAAGAATTTAGAAATTTTTGCATATGATATAAATAAGGATAGGGAAAGAGAAGTTATATCCAAGCATGGACAAGTAAAACTACTTAGAACATTAGATGAAAATGTAGTTTTTGCATTAAAAAGACTAAAACCAGACATTATTATAAATGCAACAACTTTTGTAAATAATTTATTCTATACACAAATTGCAATTGAAGTTAATTCTAACTACGTAGACTTAGGTCAAAATGCTTGGACAACAATTAAACAAAGAAGTTTAGATAGCATTGCAAGAGAAAAAAGAATTTTAATAGTTCCTGAGACAGGTCTTGCACCCGGAACCATAAACATATTAGGAGTTGAGTTTATAGAAAAAGGATATGATAGGGTTTATCTTTATACTGGTGGATTACCATTGGATTCAAGTGTTGGGGGTATTTTAAGATATGGCTCGACTTGGTCAATTGAAGGTTTAATTCAAGAATATACTGATGTTGTTGTTTCATTAGAAGACGGAAAGGTAAAGTTTAAAAATGGTCTATTATCTGAAATAGAAAGAGACTTAAAGATTAAATTTAGGGATAAAAAAACTTATGAAAAAATAAAGGATTTTCAAAAGGTTGAATTTGAGAAAAACTACTATTATGTTTCTGATTTAGAAGCAATACCTACTTCGGATGGTATTTCACTAATGCCATTTGACTATAAAATAAAGGACTTGGAATATAGAACTATAAGATATGGAGGACATTATGAAACAATCAAAGTTCTATATAATTTAGGTTTTCTTGATGAAAGCAAGTATATCCAAAATAGAAAGTTAAAAGAGATCACTATTGATATCTTAAACAATGTAGTACCTAATATAAGTCAGGATATTGTATTTTTGAAAGTTGTAGGAATTTCAAATAATAGTGTGAGTGAAATAAATGGTATTTGTTTATATGATGAAAATTATACGGCTATGCAAAAAATGACGGGTTATAGTGCAGTAGTCTGCGCTCTTAGTATTATTGATGAATTAGACTTATTAAGGGATAAAAAACATGGAGTTGTTATGCCATATGAGATTTTTGATAGTAAAAAGTACGTTAGTTTTCTTCAAAGTATAGTGAAGCATCTTGAAATAGGATATTATGACTGAAAAGATTAAAAAGCTAAAAAATGAAATTTCAAAGATAATAGTAGGATATGAGGACATTATACATAAGATTTTGATTTCTATATTTTCAAGAGGACACGTTTTGCTTGTAGGTGTTCCCGGACTTGCAAAAACTTTAATGGTTAAAACTTTATCTCAAGTGCTTGACTTAAAATTTAGTAGAATACAATTTACACCTGACTTAATGCCTTCAGATATACTTGGGACAGAAATTATTCAAGAAGGACCAAATGGAAGATATTTTCAATTCGTAAAAGGTCCAATATTTGCAAATGTAATTTTAGCGGACGAAATAAACAGAACACCACCAAAAACACAATCAGCTTTACTTGAAGCAATGCAAGAAAAAAAAGTAACTGTACTTGGAAAGACTTATGAATTAGAAGAACCATTTTTTGTTCTTGCTACACAAAATCCAATTGAACAAGAGGGGACTTATCCACTTGCGGAAGCCCAAGTAGATAGATTCATGATGGAAATAGTCTTAGACTATCCAACATTTGAAAACGAAATAGAAATAGTAAAAAGAACTACAATTGACAGGGAATATGAAGTTGAGAAAGTATTAAATAGAGATGATATTTTAAATATACAAAGGAAAGTAAGGGAAGTTCCTGTAGGAGACCATGTAGTTAAGTATGCTATTACATTAGTAAGGCAGACAAGACCATCCGAGAGTAAATTTGATATAGTAAAAAAGTACGTTCAATTTGGCGCAGGTCCAAGAGCAAGTCAGTTTCTTATAATTGGAGCAAAATCAAATGCGTTTTTAGAAAATAGAGAATTTGCTACAACCGAGGACGTAAAGTATATTTTCTTTGAAGTCCTAAGGCATAGAATTATTCTAAATTTTCTTGCGGAGGCGGATAATATAAAAGTTGAAACAATTTTGAGCGAAATAGTTGAAAAAGTCCCTATAAAGCAATAAAATACTATATCTTTCTTGCAATAGTAATATAACCGATATGTCCTATCATGGTTTCTTTTGGTCTTGTCTTTCCTTTTCTTACTAATATTTCCCTTTCTAATAGCTCAATAGTTCTAATATCTAAAAAATTTTGATTTTTTAGTTCTTCAACAGTTTGAATAACTTGCTCTATAGTAGGTGATATGGACGCCCAAAATCCCCCGCTTTTTAATGCTTTATATGCTGGGCTCACAAGTGTCCAAGGCTCAGGCACATCTATAACAGCACAATCCACATTATTAACAGGATATCCTTCAATTGCAGGATCTAATAAATAAAACTCTACATTTTTTAACTTCACTTTTTTTATATTCTCTAATGCTTGTTCATAATGCTCCTTTCTTCTTTCAAATGTATATACTTTACCACTTTCTCCAACTACCCTAGAGAGCATAATGGTCATTGCACCTGAACCAGTCCCAGTTTCAATTACTCTACTTCCGTTTTTTAGATTAGTATGAGTTATAATATATCCTGCTTCTCTCGGATAAATAATATTTGTTTTTCTTTTAACATTCATCATAATTTCCGCATTAGATGGCTCAAGGACGAATACTCTATATCCTTTACTTGTAGTCAAAATATCACCATAGTTTAGATCTTGATTTAATTCTACTATTCCCAAATGAAAGACGAATTTACTTCCTATTTTATACTCAATAAGATACTTTTTACTATCCTCACTTAGAAGGACAATTAAATCTCCCTCATTTAACATTTTCCTCTATCCAATTGAGATAGTCAATATTTCCTCCAATTATCTCAAGTGCAATAATTTCAGGAACAGTATAAGGATGAATGGATTTTATAAAATTTGTTAATTTTTCTAATACTTCCCTTTTCGTCTTTATAATTATAAGTTCTTCACTATCTTCCTCAATATTTCCTTTCCACCAATAAATAGACTTAATATTATCTACAATATTAACACATGCACCAAGTCTTTGTTCTATAACTTTTCTTGCAATTTCATAAGCTTTACCCTTTGGTATAGTACATAGCACCACTATATACATAGCTTAAAAATTTTAAAGTGTGAACTTTTGAACTTTATAATTATAACTATGTCAGAAAATTCTAAGCCTTGGTATAAAAAATATGAGGAAAATGTACCGCACCATATTGAAATTGAAGAAGTCCCTCTATACAAAATACTAGATGATAGTGCTACAAAATATCCTAATAAAACCGCAATAAATTTCTACAATTGGGATATCTCGTATAATGAGCTTCTTGAAAAGGTAGAAACTTTTAAAACCGCACTTTATGAACTTGGTATAAGAAAAGGTGATAGAATCGCTCTAATGCTACCAAATACACCACACTACATAATATCTTATTTTGCAACTTTAAAACTTGGTGGTATAGTAGTTCAAGTAAATCCACTATACTCCAAAAGTGAAATTGAATTTATACTAAAGGACAGCGAATCAAAAGCACTTATTACATTGGATTTATTTTTAGAAAAAATTTTGGAAATAAAAGAAAAAGTTCCTACGAAAATTTTTATAGTTGCAAGAGTAAGTGAATTTTTAAACTTTCCCTTAAATATACTTATTTCTATAAAAAATATCTTTTCAAAAATACCCCCTATACCAAAGGATTTTGAATTATTTTCAAAACTGCTATCTACAAGTCCGAAAACAATTAATGTTGAAATAAGCCCGAAAGATGACGTAGCGGTTTTACAATATACAGGTGGGACGACAGGAAGACCAAAGGGTGCAATGCTAACTCACTATAACTTATTCTCTAATGTTAAGCAATTACTTGCTTGGACAACTAACGTAGACCATACAGACGAGAGAACTTTAACAGTTATTCCACTATTTCACGTATACTCCATGACAGTTGCCATGAACTACACAATATCGGTTGGGGGAAGTTTAGTTCTTATACCAAAGTTTGAACTTAAAGAAATTATTAAAGCCATTGAAAAACATAAAATAACTAATTTTCCGGGAGTTCCTGTAATGTACAACGTTATTAATAACTACAAAGACATTAAAAAACATAATCTAAGTAGCATAAAATTCTGTCTTTCAGGTGCAGCACCTTTACCAGTTCAGGTAAAGCAACAATTTGAAAAGCTTACAGGTGCGAAACTTATTGAAGGCTATGGTCTCTCAGAGGCATCACCAGTTACACACGCAAATCCTATATATGGAGAAAATAGGGATGGCTCAATAGGTCTTCCACTACCAAGTACAGATGCTAAAGTAGTAGATTTAAAAACTGGAGAAGAATTACCCCCCGGAAAGGAAGGTGAGCTAATAATAAAAGGACCGCAGGTAATGAAAGGCTATTGGAGAAATGAAGAAGAAACAAAAGAAACCATAAAGGATGGTTGGCTTTACACTGGAGATATTGCAAAAATGGATGAAGATGGTTATTTTTATATTGTAGATAGAAAGAAAGATATGATAATAGTCCGTGGATTTAATGTATATCCAAGAAATGTAGAGGAAGTAATATATAAACATCCGAAAGTAAAAGAAGCTGCAGTTATTGGAATAAAGAAACCTGAGATAGCAGATGAGGTAGTAAAAGCATATATAGTTATAAAAGAAGGAGAAGATTTAACTAAAGATGAAATTTTAAAATATTTAAGAGAGAATTTAGCACCTTATGAAGTCCCGAGTGAAATAGAATTTACAAATGAAATTCCAAAAAGCTTAATAGGAAAACCATTAAGGAGAATCTTAAGAGAAAGAGAAGAAAAAAGTAATATATAAGCAGGAGGTTTCAATAATGAATATAGCGAAGTTTTTAGATGAGCTAAATGATAAACAAAAAGAAGCAGTGCTAATTACTGAAGGACCTGTCTTAGTTTTAGCGGGGGCAGGAAGTGGAAAAACAAAAGTTCTCACATACAGAGTAGCTTATATTCTAAAAACAGAACTTGCAGACAGTGAAAATATTCTAGCATTGACTTTCACAAATAAAGCAGCAAATGAAATGAAAGAGAGAATCTGGAAAATTCTTGGAAAATTATCAAAAGACATATGGATTCACACTTTCCATGCAATGTGTCTTAGAATATTAAAAAAACATGCAAACTTAATCAACTATCCATTAAATTTCGTAATATATGACCGAGATGACCAATTTAGAATAGTTAGAAGTATTATAAAAGATTTAAATTTAGAAAAAGAAGAATTGAGAGCAGGAGAAGTAATTGATAGAATTATGGACTATAAAAGTATGCGTATTGAAAAGATTGATAACATTCATATGAAGATATACGAAGCATATCAAGAAAAACTAAGGAAAAACAATGCTATGGACTTTGAAGACTTGATGTTAAACACAATAAAACTATTTAGCAAATATCCTGAAATAAGAGATTACTATGCAAAGAAATTTAAATATATTCATGTAGATGAATATCAAGATACAAATCACATTCAATATATCATTCTAAGAGAACTACTAACATATCACGATAATATATTCGTCGTAGGAGATGAAGACCAAAGTATATATTCATTTAGAGGTGCGGACTTTAGAATAATACTCAATTTTGAAAAGGACTTCCCAAATGCAAAAGTTATTTATCTTGAACAAAACTATCGCTCAACGAAGAAGATATTAAAATTAGCAAATATGGTTATAAAGAACAACAGGGAAAGAAGGGATAAAGTTCTATGGACAAATAATGTAGATGGCGAAGATCCAAAAATTCTAATAAATGAAGATGAAATAGAAGAATCAGAGAAAATTGCAAAAATCATTTTAAATTCAAAAAGACCATATTCCGACTTTGCAATACTATTTAGAATAAATGCAATATCTAAATCTCTTGAAGAAACTTTCAATAAATATAGAATACCGTATAATGTTGTAGACGGTCAAAAGTTTTATGAAAGAAGAGAAATAAAGGACTTAATAGCGTACTTAAGATTAATCTATAATCCTAACGATAACGTATCTTTTGAGAGAGCTATAAATTCACCACCAAAAGGTATAAGTGAGAAAACATTAGAAACTATTAAGCAAGTAGCAAATGAGCTAAATTGTTCATACTATGAAGCATTGAACTTAGCAAAGGAAAGAATAAATAGGAAAAAGACAAGGGAAAGCATTGAACAATTTTTAAGAACTTTCGAAAACCTATTAAACTATTCAAAAGAACTAAATGTAAAGGAACTTGCAAAAAGAATAATATTAGAAACTAATTACATTGATTATATACAGAAAAATGAGAGGACTAATACTTTAAGAGAAAGAATAGAAAATATAGAGGAATTCATAAATTCGTTAGATATCTATGAAAACCTTGAAGAATTCGTCCAGGATATATCCATTAAAATGGAAAGTGAAAATAAAAATAAAGAAAACTCAGTTTCAGTTATGACAATACATTCTGCAAAGGGCTTAGAATTTCCAGTCGTGTTTGTAATTGGTCTTGAAGAGGATATACTGCCGCACAGATTAAGTATAGATGAAGGATTATTAGAAGAGGAAAGAAGGCTATTTTATGTATCTATTACGAGAGCAAAGGAAGAACTATATTTATCTTATTCAAGAATGAGATTTTTGAAAAATAGGCAAGAACTAAAAACATCAAGATTTTTGGAAGAAATAGGATATAAGGATGGAAAGATATATTTAAATAATTACACTGAAAACATGTTCAAATACAGAATTGGAGATTTAGTAAAGCATCAGAAATTTGGTTTAGGCAAAGTATTAGAGATAAAGGACAATAAAATCAAAATTATATTTAATGAACATGGAACTAAAACATTTTTACTAGATTTAGTAAGGCTCGAGAGAATAACTTAAGGTATGACTATAGCTCTTCCCCTTATTTTATTTTCTTTTAAGTTCTCAATCAACCTATTTATATCCTCAAGCTTATAAAATTCTACATCTATAGGTGTAATAATATTATTTTCTGCAAGACTTAATAACTCTCTTAGTTCTTTTATATTTCCCCATAGACTAAATTCAAAGCTAACCTCAAATCTTATATTCTCTAAGATTTTCAGGTTTGCACTACCGCCTGCAAGCCCAATCTGAACGACCTTACCACCTACTTTCGTGCTAACTACTGAGAGATTTAATGTTTCATTACTCCCCACAAAATCTAAACTTGCATCAACGCCTAAGTTATTAGTTATCTCCATTATTTTCGTAAGTGGATTTTCTTTATTTGAATTTATAATAATATCCGCTCCATATTCTTTCGCTTTATTTAATTTTTCGTCGTTAATATCTACCGCTATAACCTTAGAAGGTGTTAGTGCCTTAATAATCTTTACACCAAACTGCCCAAGTCCTCCACAACCTATTATTAAAACATAGCTCTCACCATCTAAAAGATGCCTTATTTTCTTATATGCTCTATATGGTGTTAAACCTGCATCCGCATATATACAAGCAATTTTAGGCTCCAATTTGTCTATTCTTACTAAATACCTTTCATGAGGAACATATAGATATTCTGCATATCCACCGTCATTTAAAATCCCCACCCAATTAGGTCTGATACACAGATTTTCTTCTCCCTTTATACAAAAATCGCAATATCCGCAACCCCATCCACCATATACAACTACTTTATCTCCTTCTTTTAAGTCTTTTACGTTCTTACCGACTTTATAAACAATACCAGCATTCTCATGACCAAGTGTCATAGGTAATTTAGGTAGTATCTTTATCTCTCCATCAATTATGTGCAAATCTGAATGACAAAAACCCGCTCCTTCTATCTTTACAATCACACCATTTTCATCAAGCTTAGGTTCTTCCACATCTTCAATAACTAAATCTTTTCCATATTCATATATTCTTGCAGTTTTCATTTTTTTACCTCTTTTTTAAAAATTTTAAAGTTAAAACAAATTTCCTACCACTTTAGTCAGAAATTTAAATATCAAATATTACTATTGCATAAAAATTTCCATTTTCAGACCATATTTTCATCCTATGATAGGTCGGGCTTTTAATACCTATACCTATCCTGTGTTTCTTTGCATTATAGTATTCTCCATATGCTCTGTAATTTAGTGTGTTATCCTTAATATTAACTTCAAAATCTTTGAATATAATTGCACTTTTATCAAATTCAACTAAAAGGTTTTCTAAGAATAAATATAGCATTTCATTCATATCTTCAGAAACCACTTTTCCTTCTATAACTTCCTTATTTTCTACATCTTCTATATTTTCGCAGATAATTTTAAACATACCATATGCTGATAATTTAAACAATTCCTCAATACTTCTTGCAGATACCTTTATTCCAATATCTGCAGTATGCTCTATAAACTCAATCATACTCCTGTAGTCCTATCCCATATAATAAGTTGTAGTCTCGGAGAAAAGTTAAACTTATACTTTTTACAAAGTTCAACTACTATCAAACTCCTTTCTATAAATTCTTCCCTACTAGTTGAAAGCGGCATCAAGTAGATTAGTTCATTTGGTATATTAAATGGTTCTTTGTATGTTTCTATCATTTCAATTACATCTTTTTCATTTTTTATTACGAATTTAAAAATAGCCCTTTTACTATTTAAAAAAAATTCTATTGCATCAGGATTTACTCTCAACTCTTCATTTACTAAACTATTTTTTAATTTTGGTGATGTATTAAAAAATACCTTATTCTCGTATGAAATAAGACCATAAGGCTTTCTTGTAGCTGATGTTTCTATTTCTATCATTCTAAAGCTATCCACAACTTCATATACAAGCTCATTTATGAAGTCATTATATATTAATGGTTCTCCACCTGTAATTACAAGATGAATATCTTTATTAGACCTTTCTCTAATTGACTTAATAATTAATTCTCTATTTAATGGCTTTCCTCTCATCCAAATTTCCTTAGTATCGCACCAAATACATTTAACGTCGCAACCTGCAAGTCTTAAAAAAAGTGCAGGAACTCCAGCAGTTTTACCTTCACCTTGAATTGAATAGAATATCTCTGAAACAGGTATCATAAAAATTTCCTTGAATAGTAATCCGCAAGTCTTATAGGCTCTGGCAATCTATAACCTCTTAAGGTATTAAGTACAACACTTAAAGCACTATTTAAATCAATAAGATGACCCGGAGACACAAAGATTTCCTGTGTATCATCCTTACTTCTCAATGCATATGCAACAACTTTTCCATTAAAATACACTATTTCCGAACATCCTTTCTTCATACAGGGCTTTTTATATTTTCCTACAAGTAAACTCTTTGCGACACCAATAGTTGGTATATTCAATAGAACACCAAGATGACTTGCTATACCTAAACCTCTTGGATGACTAATACCATGTCCATCTACCATAATTAAATCAGGTTTTATACTTAGAGTTTTATAAACATTTAATAAATTAGGTGCTTCTCTAAAAGCTAAAAATCCTGGAATATACGGAAAATCTGTATGTGAAACTAAATTCTTAATCTCTACAACTCTTAGAGTTTTATATTCTAAAATAACAAATACAGAGTTTATCAATTCTCCCCTAAATGCACTATCACATCCCGCAATATATTTAATTTCTGTATCCAAAGGCTTTAATATAACTTTTCTTCTTAACTCATTTTGCTTTTCTTTCAATACTTCAATGTCCATAAAGACTTATAACCTGTCCTTTCACCATATATGCTTCATCTGAACATAAGTATGCTAAAAACTTTCCTACATCTTCAGCACTTATATCTTTTCCAACTGTAGGAAGCAAAACTTCATTTATTCTAATTTTATACTCCTTTAACTCCTCAGATAATACCTTTGTTAGCATAATCTCACCTGCACCTGCAATAGAAATTAAACCTGCGTTTTTTAACGGTACATTTGCATGGAACCCACCAATGAGAACATATATACCCTCATTTCTCTCTACCATGTATTTTAAAAATGTTTTTGCACAAATGAAATGAGTAGTTAATCTATCAAACATTACATTTTCGTATGTTTTTAAATCCAAATCTATAATTCTAGCTCCTTCCCACCAACTTCCGATTGAAGCTATTACTACATCAATTCTATTAAAGCTCTTTAATATCTCATCCCTTATCCTTATGGCATCCAATTCATCTCCTATATTTCCATGAATAAGAAACAAGTTTTCAAAATCTTCTCTTAGCTTATCTAACTTTTCCTTAAATCTTGATGAAGTAATAACTTTTGCTCCCTCATCTAAAAAGACTTTTATAATACCTCTTCCTACTTTCCCGCTACCACCTGCAATATAAACAACCTTATCCTTTAGTTTCATAATCATAATTTTAAGGCTTATAGAATTTTAGTAGTATCTACCAAAAATATCACTTCTTTAAATCCAAAGCTTTTTATTAATTCCTTTAGAATTCTTCTTGCATTATCAACGGCAATTTTCTTAAAGTTGTCTTTTTCTAAGTCTTCCAATATAGCAATTTTTCCTTTTTGCAAGCTCTCGTTTATAAGTGCAATTCTATCACAAAAAAGAGTATTTTCTTTAAAAACTCTATGCGACTCAATTGAAACATCAAAATGAACATCTGGAACTGTTATATATACTGTATCCTCCTTAATCTTTATGTTGTCTTTTTTAACATTTTCTAAGTCTAAATAAGCTATAACTATACCTTTTATAACAAGCGTTATACTACAAAAGTTTTCCTTCTTGTTCTTTACTATTTTTTGATATGGTATGGATAGTGAGCCTATTTTTTGAATTTTTTTAGCAGATGAAATTACTACATCTATATTTTGCACTTTTACTTGGTTCTTAAATTCTGAATAAAGTAGAATTAATATTACAAATGCCAATATTGATACATGTATTATATTTAGATTTTTTAATTTATTTTTCAAAAACCGCCTCCTTCTTAAAATTTGAAACAAAAGCGGAGAGAAATTCTTTTAACCTATCTCTCAGTTCGGACTGAATTTGAGAATCTGTTTCCATTAATGATAAATAAGCCCTTAAACTATCTTGAGCTATCTTTTCCACTTCCCTTCTGTTTTTTTGTGCACTAAGACTATAAAATAAAACATCTTCGTCATAGTTAGCAAGTTGAACATCATAATTACATACTTTAGCTTTTGGTAATTCTGAAAATATAACTTTTTTACCTTCAATTTTGTATTTTAAATCCTCAAGATTTACACAAAACCTTACATATGCTATTAGCTCAACTAAAAATCTATTCTCACCTATAAGCTTTGGAAAAGCTATATCCATGACGTACCTTGTCTTATACTCCATTAGGTATAGCTCCTTTATTTCTTTAATTTCATCAATTTTATCACTTTCCTCTCTACAAGCATAAAAAGTAAAAAAACATAGAAATAACAAATTCAATTGTTTCATTAAATAAATTTTAAAGTAAATAGTCGCTATAACTGCTTTAAACTTTGAAAAATTATGAGAGGATTTTTAATACTTTTAGGATTTTTTCTTCTTTTACTTTTTATTTTGATATTTCCAGTTATATCATTTTACAATGGTGCTATTAGTAAAAGAGAAGCAATTAAAAATCAGTTTTCTCAAATAGATGTTGTATTAAAAAGAAGATACGACCTAATACCTAATCTTATTCAAAGTGTAAAAGGAGTAGCTATACAAGAGCAAGAAGTATTTTTAAAAATAGCAGAAGCAAGAACTAAATATGGTTCTGCTATTACACCAGATGATAAAATAAAGGCAGCCAATGAATTAGAAGGATTACTATCTAGACTTTTAGTGATAGTGGAAAATTATCCGCAACTTAGGTCATCTGAAAGTTTTTTAAAGCTTATGGATGAGTTAGCAGGGACAGAAAATAGAATTTCAGTTGAAAGAAGAAGATATAATGAACTTGTAAGAGAATACAATACTTTTATTAAAACTTTTCCAAACAATATGTTAACAAAATTCTTTGGTTTTTCAGAGGCACAATATCTTGAAACACCAGAAGCAGAAAAAGAAGTACCAAAAGTTAATTTTGAAGATTTACGAGGAGGAACAAAAAAGTGATCAAAGTAGAAACTTTGGACTTTCCTTATATTGGTGAGCAAGAAGTAGAGATTGTAGAAAGGAAAGGTATAGGACATCCAGATACTATGTGCGATAATATTGCTGAAAATCTTAGTATAGAGCTTTCAAGGTATTATTATGAAAATTTTGGCAAGATTTATCATCATAATGTAGATAAAGCAGTTCTAATAGGAGGTAGAGCAGTTCCTAAGTTTGGAGGCGGAGAACTATTAGAGCCTATAGAAATAAAAGTAGTTGGTAGAGCAATTTTAGAAGTGAGCGGAAAAGAAATACCAATAAGAGAAATATATGAAAAGAGTGTAAAAAGTTTCATAAAAAATAACTTCAAGGTTCTTGATCCTGAAAACCATATTAAATTGGAATATAAATTAAGACCGGGAAGTATTGATCTAATTGAGGTTTTTAATAGGAGAAATAGCGAAGTTCCTGAAGCTAACGACACATCATTTGGTGTAGGGTATGCTCCATTTTCAAAACTTGAAAGTATTGTATATGGCATAGAAAGGTTATTATATAGTCTTAGAGAAAATCATCCATTTATTGGAGAGGATATTAAGGTAATGGGAGTAAGGCTCAAAAACCATATAAAAATTACAATTGCACTTGCCTTCATAGACAAGTATGTAGAAAACATAGATGACTATATAGAAAAGAAAAAATTAATAAAAGATATTATTTTATATAACTTTGGTGATGAAATAGAGGTTTTCATAAATACTGCTGACAATTTTGAAAGTGGAGTAGTCTATATTACTACAACTGGGACAAGTGCGGAGGCGGGAGATGATGGACAAGTTGGAAGAGGAAATAGAATAAATGGATTAATTACACCATATAGACCTATGTCATTAGAAGCACCTGCAGGTAAAAACCCCATAAGCCACGTAGGAAAACTATATAATATAACCGCAAACAGATTAGCAAATGAAATAGTTAATAGTTTTGATGAGGTAATTGAAGCATATGTTTATATTGTAAGTCAAATAGGAAAACCAATTACACAACCTCAGATCTTAAATATAAAATTAAGGACAAAAAATAATAAAATAAGCACAATAAGAGAAAATGTGGAAAGACTATCAAGAAAATACTTAGAAAGTATTACAGAATTGTGGAAGGAAATACTATACGAAAAAATTGAAATATGTTAAAAAAATACAAATATGCTATAATTGGTGGTGGTTTTGGTGGATTGACAAGTGGTTTAAGATTAAGGGACTTTGTGATATTTGAAGCAACTGATAAACTTGGAGGCTGTGGTGGATATTTTATTAGAAATGGTAAAATTTTCAATGTGGGAGCAACCACAATAGCTTTTATGGGAAAGAATGAATATAGCAAAAAATTTTTTGAAAGTGTTGGATTAAAGCTAGACTTTTTGGAGCACAATAAGGCCTTTGATATTATTGAAAATGGTAAGATTTACAATAAGATTTCAGAACTAAAATCCAAAGGTATTTTTAATAAGCTATATGAAAACTTTTTTAGTATTATAAAATACCTTGGACACTTTTTTAATTTAGTAAATGATAAAGAATTTGACGATATATTACTCATATCACTTCAGAGAAAAACCCCTGTATTTAGAATTTTTTACGAACTTAGTATAGATTACTATAAAAGTGTATGGGCAATATTTAAAAATGGATATTATGATTTAATTAGTCAAATTGAAAAGAAGCTTATGGAAAACGGTGAGGTTTTAAAAAATACCAAAGTATTGAAAGTTATTGAAAACAAAATTATTACGAATAATGGAGAATACTACGCAGATAAGATTATATTTAATTTAGACCCTTGGCAAGTAAATCGCATTTTAGATAAAGAAATTATGAAAGTTCCAAATGAAGAGTTATTTAATGCTATTGTCATTTATCTTGAAATTGAAGAAGCAGAAAAGCTAAGTAATTTTTACTTTCTTATAAAGGATAACTTTAGAACAATCCACAGTCCGTTCATTTCCATATTTCAAAATGGAACAATTACCATTTCTGGGCATTATAAAAAATTCTACGAAGATAAAGAAATAGATAAAATACTTGAAATTGTGAAAGATGTATTGAAAATAAAATTTAAGCTTGTTTCCATAGCAGATAAAAGTGCCTTTGAAAAATATACAAGTAGATATAAAGGATATGTAGGTGGTCTTCCGATTAGTTATAAAAACTTAATATTTTCTCTATATAATGGTAGAAAAAGGGGAAACTACTACTTCGTAGGAGATTACTACTTTCCACTTCAAAGTCTTCCTAGTAGCATAATTAGGTCTTCTTTTTTTCTAAAGTAATTTCTCCACGTTTTACTTGAAAATAACATAAAAACTTATCATCTTTATTAGGAAAATCTATTCTATAGTGAACTCCCCTACTTTCCTCTCTTCTTAAGGCAAATTCAAATATATATTTTATAAGGTTTTCATTCTTTATTTTCTTTAGGGCTCTTTTTAAATTATCTCCATCCCTTATTATGAAACAATATCTATCCAAAAGTTCTCTTTCCTCGTGTGATACAACATAACTTTCAATATTTTCATTATAGTAAATTTCCCTTAGTTTTACTCTTTTTAACTTTTTTGAAATATCCATAGCACATAATTTTGCCATTACCAAACACTCAAGTAAAGAATTACTTGCAAGTCTATTTGCACCATGAATCCTTGTAGAGCTTACTTCACCAATAGTATATAAATTCTTTATTTCAGTAGTCCCATCCAAATTAGACTTTATGCCACCTATGAAATAGTGTGCGGATGGTTTTATTGGAATTTTATCTTTTGTCAAGTCATATCCGTAAAATTTCAATAGGTTATATAAATAACTGTATTTTTCTAATATTAGTCCTTTATCAATGTTTCCTGCATACAAATAAACCTTATTTTGTAAAACAATAGCTCTCGAGACTTTATCTCTTGTCTCTTTCTCATCTATAAATCTTTCACCTTTTTCATTCAATAATATTGCACCATCGCCCCTTATTGCTTCACTTATTAAAATTCTTGAATTATCTGGTGCAAAGAATACTGTAGGATGAAATTGTATAAACTCTAAGTTTTCTAAAGTCAATCCACTTTTATATGCTATAAACATTGCATCTCCTGTTGCAGTGTAAGGATTAGTTGTTCTTAAATAAAGTCCGGACGCTCCACCTGTTGCCAAAACCACAAATTTTGAATATATTCTAAAAATTTCATTATCTCTTTGCAGTATAACTCCATATACCCTATTATTCTTTACTATTAGACCTAAAAGCTTTGTATTTTCCAAAAAGTTTACCTCTTTTAAACTTTGAATAAGGTAATTTGTTAAATTCTTTCCTGTTTGAATACCTCCAGAATGAATTATTCTTGCGACACTATGTCCACCTTCTATAGATAAGCCAATTTCATCATTATCCCTATCAAATGGAGCACCCTCATTTATTAGTTCTAATACCACTTCCTTCCCAACATGAACAAACTTTTTAACTCTTTCTTCATCACAAAGACCATCTCCTGCCTTAATTGTATCTCTATAGTGAAATTCCAAACTATCTTTACTGCCAATAGCAACTGCAATACCACCCTGTGCCCAATACGAATTACTTAAATTTATGCTTCCTTTACTAATTACAAGTATATTCTTTGTAAATTTTGACAATTTATAAGCACAGAATAATCCCGAAATACCAGAACCTACTATAACAACATCCACTACGAAAATTTTAAAATAATCTTAATAAATCCTCGCAATTTGAATACATGGTATAATACAAGGGAATTTCTAATAACTTCTTAAAAGTCTCAAAATTATAGACTAATGCCCTCGTATTGTATAAACTTTCAAATATAGCCCTTTTTTTATCTTCAATATCCATCTCAAAAAGCACAAGTTTTGAACCATATTTAAAGTTAATATAGAACATCTTCTCAATCCTTGCACTATATGCAATTTTTGAAATATCCATAATCTTAAAAGCTGGTGAAAGGTAGCAAAATTCATCTTTTATAAATAATAAATCCTCAGCAATATAAGAATAACCAAAATCCAATGACTTTCTTAAAATTGTAGTTTTTCCACTTGAAGGAGGTCCTATAAATACAATAGCATTTTTATTATCCTTTGATATAGCAGATGCATGTAAAATTAAGTTTTCAGTAGAATTTATAGCATAAGCATTTCTCAAAAAATAAATCAGGTTTTGATATGCATTTTCTTTATAGTTAACATATACTACTTTCCTATCCTCATGAAATCTTGAAATTCCGTTATAACCTTTAACAAACACTATTTCATCAATACTTTGTGATTTTATTTCATAAAACCTTAAAAAAGAATTAGTTAAATCAAAATAGGAGCAAATTTTTATATTCTTTGAAAATAGTCTAACTTTCAATCTTTTAAAATAATAGTGCTAAATTTTAAAGTATTTTCTAAATCTTCTTGTTAGTTAAAACTCAATACTTTATAATTTTCGGAAATCCTAACAGGAGGTCGCTGTATGAAAGGTAAGGACTTAAAACTACTCATAAAAATTCACAATTTAAAAAACTCAAAGTCAGTAGTCCTAAAACTTACAACACTCTCAATTAGTATAATGTTTGGTTTCTTTTCAATCTTAATATTTTTATTAGTTTTTACGATTTTTACTTCATTTAAATTTGCATTTCTCTACTTAGAAAATATAACTTTAAAAAGGCAAAATCAAAGCCTAAGAAAATACATATCTCAAATAGAAGAAGAAATAAATATAGTAAAAAATAAACTAAAGGACATTTTTGAACTATCCAACAACTTTAGAATTATAGCAGGCATAAATCCTATACCACAGGATATAAAGTACTTTGGTATAGGCGGATATATTCAAACCAACGATAGCATAAGTAATTTAAAGTTTGAAATAAATAATATAAAAAGACTATTAGAACTTGAGATGAAAAATATTAAGGAAGTTGAAAGTATTCTAATTAAAAAGAGAGATGAGCTTTCAAGAATACCAAGTATTCTTCCAGCAAGAGGTATAATAGTTTCAAATTTTGGATATAGAAATGACCCATTTACAGGTGAGTGGAAAATGCATGAAGGTATTGATATATCTGCACCAATTGGAACACCTGTGTATGCAAGTGCGGATGGAACTGTGATTTTTGCTGGATATAAGGAAGGTTATGGACTTTGTATTGATATTTCACATGGAAATGGTATTATAACAAGGTATGCTCATCTTTCAAGAATACTTGTAAGTGTAGGACAAAAAGTAAAAAGAAGTGAAATTATAGGTAAAGTGGGCTCAACTGGTCGTTCTACTGGCTCACACTTACATTACGAAATAATAGTCAATGGAACTCCAAAAAATCCTTTAAATTACATAATACTATCGGATGTAGTATATGATTAGCTTTATATTTCTTCTTTTAGAGGAAAACATAAAAAAACATGTATATTTTCTATCAAACGATTACTTAGAAGGAAGGCTTTGTGGTTATAATCAGAAGGCAAGAGACTACATTGAATTTCATCTAAAAAGATATGGTTATGAAGTAATTAAACAGGAATTTGAAGTAGAGGGGAAAATTAAAATAGATAGTTTTCAAACAAATTTAAGAATTCCAATAAAACCACTATATTTTACGAGTAGTGGATATGTAAAATCTGAAGAATTTTCCATTATTGATGGTGATAGCTTTGATAATATAGGTTTAATTCATAAGACTATTGAAGAAAAAAATAAAAACAAAAAAGGTGTAATATTTTTACTATCCCATCCTATTTCAAAAAGCTACTTTGATAAGAACTTAGGAATAGTCGCCTTACAGCTTCCAAAAGAATATAAGGATAGTTTAAAAAATAAGAATTTCTTTGTATATCTAAAAGTTTCAAGAGAGAAAGTAAAGGGAGAGAATATATTTGCCGTTAAAAAGGGAAAAAGTTTAAAATATATAATAGTTGGTGCACATTATGACCATCTTGGATATGGAGATGTAAGTAGTTTAGATACTATATATGATATTCATAACGGTGCGGACGACAATGCAAGTGGTGTTGCAGGGGTATTAGAGCTTGCCAATTACTATAAAAACAGGGATGTTAGCGATAATATAGTATTTGCATTTTGGGACTGTGAAGAAGTTGGGACAATTGGTTCAGAATACTATATTAAAAATCCAATATTTCCACTTGAAAATACAAAAATTTATATAAATTTTGATATGATTGGCAGATTAAAAGATAGTTCACTTTTAATTATAGGCTCAAAAACTGCTGTTGAAATTGAAGATATATTAAATAGAAGAAATAAACTCTTTAAATTAAAACTTTCCAATAGTGGTATAGGTTTTAGCGACCAAAATGCATTTTACAATGCTAAAATACCTGTTTTACACTTCTTTACAAATGTCCATCAAGAATATCATAGGACAACTGATGATGCGGAACTTATAAATTATGAGGGACAAAAACAGATTTTACTTTATGCTATTGATGTAATAGATGAAATATTGAAGACTGAAACTTTAACCTTTAATAAAGTTGAAGAGGAAAAACCTGCAAGAATTTCAAGAGGCGTTAGGCTTGGTATTATTCCAGATTATACTTATGAAGGAGAAGGAGTAAGAATTTCAGGTGTTTTAAAGAATACACCTGCACAAAATATAGGTTTAACTCAAGGAGATATTATTTTAAAAATAGGAAAATATGAAACTAAGAATATATATGAATTAACATATGCACTCTCAAAGTTTAAAAAATCACAAAGAACAACGATACTTTATAAAAGGGACAATAAAGTAATGAAATCTAATATTAAGTTCTAAAGATGAAGAATATCGTATTCCTACATGCATTTCCATTAAATTCTAAAATGTGGAAGTATCAAGTTAGTAAATTTAAAACATATAATTGTTATGCAGTTGATTATCAGAATTTAAGTATTAATACCTTAAAGGATATTTCTGACTTTGTTTACTCTTTTTGTAAAGAAAGTAGTATAGAAAAAGCAATATTCGTTGGTTTGAGTATGGGTGGTTATGTAATATTTGAGATATTTAGGCATTACAAACAAATTGCTGAAGCTATTGTTCTTTGTAATACCAAAGCAACTTCTGATAGTGCTGAAATGAGAGAGAAAAGACATAAAATTATTGAAAGAATAAAGAATGAAGGTACTTCATTTTTAGCAGATGAATATATAGCAAAGTTTTTAGAAAATAGAAACTTAGAAAACGAAAAATTTATTAGAGATATGATAAATGAGGCAAAGGCAGAAAATCTAATATCTATTCAATTGGCACTATCTAATAGAAGCGATAATGTAGATTTATTGGATAAAATTGATATTCCCACACTCATTATAGCATCAGAAAAGGATGAAATTTCTACTATAGAAGATGCAAAACTTATGAACGAAAAAATAAAAAACTCAAAACTTGTAATTCTTAAAAATTGCAAGCATATAAGTAATATAGATTGTAAGGATGAATTTAATAGAACTTTAGATGAATTTCTAAAAAGTCTATAGTTACATCCCTGTTTCTTTAAGTGCTACACTACATGGACAGTTTCTTTGAGTTGGAATTTTTTCAATTGCATTAAATAATATTTTTTTTACTTTTTCCAAGTTTCTATTCATATTCTCAATTACTTCAGTAGTTGTTAATTTTTTCTCCTTAATACCTGCTGCATAGTTAGTAACTACATTTATACCCGCATAACATATTTCTAATTCTCTACTTAAAATTGCTTCACTTACTAATGTCATACCAACTACATCAGCACCAAGAATTTTTAGCATTCTTATTTCAGCTGGTGTTTCAAGCCTTGGACCTTGCATTTGCGCGTAAACTCCAAATTCGTAAATCTCAATATTTAAATTCTTAGAACTTTCTAAAATCGCTTCCCTTAATATTGGACAAAATGGTTCAGAAACATCTATATGAACAACTTTATCATTATAGAATGTATTTATTCTTCCACTTAAATCAATAAAATCTGATGTTAAAACTAAGTCTCCGGGTTTTTTGGTTATTCCACCAACTGCGGAAATACCAATAATTCTTTCAATATCTAATAATTTAAATCCATATATATTAGCTTTATAGTTAACTTCATGTGGTAAAAATGAGTGTTTTCTTCCATGTCTTGGCAGGAAGTATATTTCAAAATTTTTATATCTTGCATGTAGATAACTATCAGATGGACTTCCATATGGAGTAATTAAATTGATTTCTTCAATAATCTCAATGTTTTCTATTTTATAAAGACCACTTCCTCCAATTATTCCTATTTTCATAGTTCTAATTTTCTTTTTAGTTCCTCTTTATCCATGAAAACTTGAATTTGATAGCCTTCAGCTATTTTTTTCCCATCTTCATTATATCCTTCTATATCACATATAAATTTATTTCCTTCAACGCTTCTTAAAATTGCTATAATTTTTACTTTCTTTCCGATTTTTGTGGGTGCTAAGTGTTTAACAAAAATGCTATAGCCTATACCTTCCTCATTTTCTTTTAAGTACTTTTCAAGCAGTCTTCTTGATGCAAGCTCTGCATGATATACTAAACTCCACGTTGAATATAAATTATGAATAAGTTTTCCTTCGAATTTCGCTTGCATACTTTCATCAGTTATAACTTCAATTTCATAAGTATCTCCTATTTTATAGTCTTTCATTTTCTTCTTGCAGGTGGTTTTTCCTCGTGGTTCACCAACCAGTCTCCACTCCTATAGGGTTCATACTCCATGTGCATTGGAAAGTCCTTTCTTAATGGATGACCTTCGTAATCTTCAGGAAGTAGTATTCTTCTTAGGTCTGGGTGGTCTTGAAATACTATTCCAAACAGGTCATAAACTTCTCTCTCTTGCCAATTTGCTCCATAGAATATATCACTAATTGTAGGTATTTTGGGATTGTCTTTTGAAACTATGCATTTTATAAACTCTTCAGTATTTTCATTTAAGTTTCTAAAGAGATATATAACTTCAAAATTTTCATTTTTATCCACCGCGGTAATAAATGAAAGATAGTCAAAACCTTTTTCTTTTAAACTAATAACCTCTTGTCTTATATCCTCCTTTTGCACAACTTTCATAGTACTTAAAGTTTAAAGTTATTCCTAATATAATTTTTAAAAATTTGTATATCTTCACTAATTACTCTTATACTTCCTGTCTTATGCCTAAATATAAGAGTAAAATTTTTAGCTAAGACATCATCAGCGAAGTCCATGGCAACTTGCATATTCTTCGAGTTTGAATTTACTATGATTGAAGTGTTTTCCTCATTCATGCTATTTCTTTCTATAAGTATATCTATATCTTCTTTTTCTTCAAAAAATCTTGAGTGAAATGTTGAAAGACTTTGATTACTAATTGTGATTTTCAAAGTTTTTCCTTTATAGTCTAAGTTTAAATATTCTATATTTTTAAGCTTTTCCTCATATATCTTTTCTTCTTCTTCTATTTCCTCTTGTGCTTTCTGGGTTAAACCCTTTGCCATTAATTCCTCATATAATCTTTCCACAAATTTAGAATAATCCAAATCTTGTGATAGTAAATTCAATATAATCCTTCCAATTTCTTCATTTGGTTCAATTCTCAATATAGTCTTTATTCTCTTTACGAGTAAACTATCCTTTTTTACTAAACCTTCAGATTCTGCCCTTGGAAAACCAAACCTATCTATAATATCTATTGCATGAAGTGCACTATTATTGATGTTAATTTCTGGAAAAAATTTTTTTAACACTAAAATAATACTGGAATTTATGTTTAAGTCTTGATGATGGTCAAAATTATTTAAATTAGGGTCATAAGAATTCCCAACATCTATGAGTATAATTCCACTGTCGTTTAGATATTCTGATGGAACATTTTGAGGATAAATATATTCTATAGTTGCATCTGGATATAAATACTTTAAAATAGAAATTGCTAAGAAGTCATCTAAATGACGAGGTGGTAAATGACTAACTATTTTCTTTACTACCATTATAGGAATTTTGTAATTATTTTTAAATAATTTTCATATCTCTCTTTGTTTATTTTCCCCATGGAAACCGCTTCTACTATTGAGCATCCCTCTTCCTTGATATGAAAACAATCTCTAAATGCACACTTGTATTTACTAAACTCCCTAAAGCAATTTCTAACATCCTCCTTTTTCATGATTTCATTTAGTTCTATCTTTGAAAATCCCGGAGTATCTGCTATAAATGTTTCATTATCAATAGAATATAGTTTTACTTCAGTAGTAGTTTGGGTTCCTCTTTTTAACCTTTTGCTAACTTCACCTATTCTTATATCTACGTTAGCTAAAGCTTTAATTAGTGAACTCTTACCTACACCACTCGGTCCAGCTAACACTACCAAGTCCCCCCTTATTCTATTTAAAAGTATATCCAAGTTCATATTTTCTTTTACACTAACCGTAATCACTTCATACCCAGCATCTTTATAAATACTTACATATCTTTCTAATTCTTCATTTGGTGTAATATCTACTTTATTGAAAACTATTATACTTGGAATATTTAAAAATTCACACGCACAAAGAATTTTATCTAACTGAATTTGAACAATTTCAGGTTCTCGTATTGTAAACATTAAAATACACTTAGATACATTTGCAATAGGTGGTCTTGGTAATAAATTTGTCCTTTCTTTTATTTTTTCAATTACAAAAAACTCACCTTCTCTTTTCCCAACAACTATATCTCCTACATATATTTTTCTTTCAGATTTTAATAATTTTCCTCTTGGAATAGCCCTAAAGACCTTGCCTTTTGAGATTACACTTAATTTTTGACCCTCTCTTGAAATAACAGTTCCTATACATAAGTTCTTTCTAATAATATCAAGTATTTCTTCAATAACTTCATCCTCCCTTAAATTAGTTGTGTCTATTATAAATGCATCACGTGAAGGTCTAAGCGGTGATATTTCTCTATTTAAATCTGAAATATCTCTATTTTTTAGAATTTCCAGAATATCCTCATATGATACATTACTTTTATTTAACTGCTTATATCTTCTCATTGCCCTTTCTTCTAATTTTGCGGTTATGTAGAACTTATAATCTGCATCTTTCAAAACAACTGTCCCAATATCCCTTCCCTCTACTATTGCTCCATCTTTTGAAAGTTCACGTTGAATGTCAATTAAAAAATCTCTAACTTGCTTAAATTTAGAAATTTCAGATGCAAGATTTCCTACTTTTTCATCCTTAATATTATCAGTTATATCTTCTCCATTCAAGAATGTTCTTGCAGTTTTATTTATAAATTTTTGTTCTATCTTTAGATTTTTTAAAAATTCAAAATTATTATAGTTTTGCATCTTATTCTGGATTATATAGTATGCAATCGCTCTGTATAAAGCCCCGGTTTCTACATACTTTATATTTAGAATCTCACTTAGTTTTTTTGCAATAGAACTTTTTCCCGAACCTGCTGGACCATCAATGGCAATAATCATTAGTAGTATGGACCTAAATTAAAGTGAGTTTTAAATTCTTTGTACTTTAAACTATATGCAAAATCAAATCCCATAATTCCTACTATCGGAACCTCTATTCTAAAACCTATACCAATTGCATCATAAAGGTTTCTAAAGTCTATAGTTTTAATTGCCCACCAGCTATTTCCTGTTTCGTAAAATAATGAGATATAAAATTGGTCAGCAGGTCTAATTCTTTCCTCAAATGTAAACCTAAAAAAGTGCTTTCCTCCAAGAACGCTTGCACCCACCCTTGTCCCGATTGACCTAAAATCATAACCCCTTAAGCCCAATGGTCCTACGTCTCCAAGTGCAAAATATTCATATGGTGGAAGATCCTGCTTTGCCAATATTGAAAATATTGAACCCCAGTTTACTCTAAGAAATGATACTAACTTATCTTTGTAATTGGGAATTAGTATAATTAGTTCGGGAATAAATTTTATATAATGCAAATTTCCACCAATTGGACCACCTGTAATAGTCCAAGGAAAACTAAATGAATATCCCTTTGAAGAATTAAACACTCTGTCTCTTGTATCATAGCTAAAGGTTGTAGTTAGTGAGCTTGATAGAACCCTTGGATTTTTTGTCCAAAAATCATAAAATTGACTTCCTTCATATAGTGGACTTATATCATAAACAGAAATGTACTCAAATGTATAGTCAAATTTTATTCTTGAAAATAAATTCCAAAGTCTTCTACCATAACTTATGGAAATCCCTGTATTTCTTTGATTAAAAGTAAAAAGATATCTATTTAGACTATAAATATTTATACCCACAAGAATAGGTTTTCCTCCGAACCAAGGTTCAGTAAACGAAATTTGAAAGTTTTGTCTTCTTGCTCCATACTCCGCTAAAAAACCAATAGTCCAGCCTCTTCCAAGAAAATTTGGCTGCTGTAAATTTACATTAAAAAATAGTCCATCAAGCTGACTATAACTTGCACCTGCTCCAATTTGACCTGTAGGCTTTTCCTCAACTTTTATCTCTAAATCTACAAGACTAGAATCTTCTAAAACTGGCTTAAAGTTTACTCCTATATTTGAAAAGTAGTTTAAATAGTAGAGATTTCTATAAGAAAGTAAGAGCAAGCTTCTATTAAAGTAGTCTCCAGGAAATATATAAATTTCTCTTCTAATAATTTCATCCCAAGTTTTAGTATTTCCATATATATTTACAAGTCTAACTTTCACTTTCCAATTTTCCTTAATCTTAAACTTCACATTAATTGTACTATCGTTTTTTTCTTCAATAGGTTCAACTTGTGCATATATATACCCGCTATCAGCATATAAACTACTTATATTATTTGAGCTTTCTAAAACTTTTGCCCTTGAATATAATTTAGAATTATACCAAATACCATAACCTAATCTATATCTAATTGAATTAAAGAAGTTTAGTGGCTTTTTAATAGTTATCGCATTTTCTAATTGACTATTTTTAAACTTACTGTTTCCTTCAAAATTAATACTACCAAAATAGTATTTTTTACCTTCATTTAGGAAAATTTTTATTTTTACAAACTTTTCTTCATATTCAAACTTAAATGAATCCACTTTAAAGTCAGCAAAACCACTATTTTTATAAAAATCTTCTAATGTTATTAAGTCTTTATCAAATTTTTCCTGCGAGAAATAGCCTCCCCTTAATATCTTTCTAATAAAATTAACCTCCTTATTTGATAGTAAATTCTTCAAGAGCCTATCAGAAAAACTTCTATTTCCGTAAAATTCAATCTTTGATATTCTATACTTTTGTCCTACATTACCAGAGATTATTAATTCTACTTTTGAATTATCTATAAATTTTTCTCTGATTTCTATCTTTGGATTCACATAACCCTTAGTAATGTAAAATTTTTCTATTAACTTAGAAATTTTATATTTATTGTAATTACTTGCTGGAAGACCTTTATAAAATGATATTGAATCTTCAAATTCTTTTGAAACTTTCTTAATTTCCCACTTAAAGCCATTTATTGTAGGATAGTCTGAAACTTTAAATATTAAATCAAGTGTATCCTTTTTAAACTTACCATATACTTCAAAACTATCCAAGAAACCCTTTTCATATACGTCATATAAATAGTTTCTAAAGAATGGTTCTTGAAATGGCATATTTTCCTTTAAGAGCAAATTGTAAAGAAAGCTACTTTTTGAACGATATTTTAACCCTTGAACTTCAATTTTCCCTATAAACTGACCTAAAATGATTATTAGCAAGTAATAAAATTTTAAACTTTAAAATTTTAGACTTGAAAAGAAGAGAATTTTTAAAGATTATAGCTATAAGTAGTCTTTTAACCTTAATAAAAGTAAATACTTTAGAAGCAAAAAAAGGAGGTAAGAAGATGCCATTTACAGAATATAAAGCTAAGAACTATAAGGAAATAAGACCTCAACTTTGGAACATGGATGGTATATCTCAAAAGACTATGGACGAACATATAAAACTATACGAAGGGTATGTTTCAAAATACAATGAAGCTATGAAACTCTTAGAAAATCTTAGTGATGATGATTATACAAAGGCAAACCCTACTTATTCTACAATCAGAAGTATAAAGGTAGATATTACAAGAGCCATTGGTGGAATAAAAAATCACGAGCTATATTTTGAACACTTAGGAGGAAAAGGCGGAAAACCAGAAGGAAAACTTCTTGAACAAATTGAAAAAGACTTTGGTAATTATGAAAGATTTTTAAAAGAATTGAGAGCTACTGCAATGGCAGCAAGAGGATGGGCATGGGTTTCATATGACCATAACTTTAAAAGGCTATTTATAGCTATAGGTGATGAGCAAAATACTTTTCCAATTTGGAACTCTACACCTATTTTAGGTATAGATGTATTTGAACATGCATATTTTATAGACTATGGAACTGCAAGGGCAAAGTATTTAGATGCATTCTTTCAAAATCTTGACTGGAAAGCTGTAGAAAAAAACTTTGAGAGCTTAAAGATATAAAAACATGGCAAAATCAACTAATCATAAATTTGAAGAGAAATTATTACTTCAAGAGGTTATAAAAATAGAAACTGAAAAAGCAAGTAAGATTATAGAAGACGCAAATAAAAAAGCACAGGAAATTATAAATAGGGCACACTTGGAAGCACAAAATATAATAGAGGAAGCTCATAAAGATGCACAACTTGAAGCAAGTTTAATAGTAGAAAAAGCACTTAATGAAATTCAAAAAAAGTCAGAAGAGATAAAGAGAAAGGGAATAGAAGAGATAGATTTATTTAAGAAAAAGGCAGAAAGTTCTATAGAAAGAGTTAGGAAATTAGCAATAGACTTAATTCTCGGAAACTATTAGATGATAAGAGGTATTTATATTATTGGGCTTCCGGGTTCACATAGAAAATCTATATCTGAATATTTAAAAAACTGGCTTGATTGGAAAATTATAGATTTACAAGAAGAAGTTGAAAGAAAACTTCACAAGACAATAATTGAAGTTATACAAGAAAACAAACTAAAGGAATTTGAAGAAGAACAGGAAAGGTTAATGCTTGGCAATATATTTGCAGGTGAAATATTTATTTCCTCTGATATAATACCAAAACCGGAAATTATAGAAAAACTTAAAAATAATGGGATAATACCTATATATTTAAGCTACTCCAGACAATCGCTTGAAAGAGAACTTGAAAAAAGTCAAGAACCACATACAATACTTAGAATACATCCATACGAGGATTATGAAAAGGAAATAGAATTAGCAAGTGAACTTCTAATTAAAGTTCCTACAGAAGGCTTTTCGGACAAAGAAATCGCACTAATGATAGTTAGAAGCCTTAAAGGTGAATATGACCTTATTTTTAGCAATAATGATAAAGTATATAGTGGTATCAATTCCTTTCATTATATAGAAGAAATACTTGATTATGAAGGATTTATTAATGCACTATTTATTACTTATAAAAGACACTTTCTTATAAACTTTAAGTGGGTATTTGATGTAATAAAAAAGTCAAGTTTTGAACCATATGTATTTTTTATTCCTGAAAAAGAAGAAATAAAAGAATTAGAATTTGTTAAGAAGATATGGCATGAAATTATAAATTTAAAGATAAGAAAGAATACCGCAATTGTTGGTATGGGTGGGGGAAGTTGTCTTGACTTGGTAGGATTTTCAGCATCAACATTTAGAAGAGGTTTTCCATTTGTTTCAATTCCAACAACATTTATATCTCAAATAGATGCAAGTATTGGTGGGAGAAATTCGCTACACTATATAGGAAATAAAAATATACTTGGGACAATTTACTATCCAAGATTCATTCTAATTGACCCTGTTTTCATATTAAGCTATGACGATACTAAATTTTTATATTCATTAAGCGATGCGGTTAGATATGGACTTCTTTTTGATGAAAGCATATTAGATTTTCTTGAAAGAGAGGCAAATAAGATAAAATTAAAGTACTTACCTACAATTGACAGTCTCGTAAGAAAATGTGCTCTTCATAAGCTAAACGTATCTTATTTAGATCCTTATGGTTGGTCTCAGCTTAGACCATTAGAATTCGGAAATACAATAGCTTACTTAATACAAGAAACATTACACTTAGACTATCAAAGAGCATTGACAAAAAGCATTTATTTAATTTTAAAATTCCTATCAAGTCAAAATATACTAAAAGATAAGAAAATTTTTGAAAAGGTTATAGGTATATTTGATAATTATGGACTAGAATATAAGCTTGAAAATGGCGATATAGAAAAACTTTACAAAAAGTGCAATTTAGATGAAATTGAGATTTTTGGAATTGAGACTTATAAGTCTCCAATTCCACTAAGAATAAATAAAGATGATTTCTTTAGAAGTTTAGAAAGTTGAATATGTTGCTTTTTATAATTAATCTTGAAGAGATTAAAATAATGGCAGTTGGTGATATTATGCTTGGCTCACCATATCCAAATGCATCAAGAATGCCACCAAATGATGGAAAGGACTTACTTAAACCCGCATATAGTATATTTTCAAAGGGAGATATAGTTTTTGGAAATCTTGAGGGTCCGTTTTATGATAGTGGTTCTTCTGTTAAGTGTTCAGATGAAAGTGCAAGAGCTTTAAGATGCTTTGCATTTAGAATGCCTTCAAGATATGCAATATATTTAAAAGAAGCAGGATTTAACATATTAAGTCTTGCAAATAATCATATTATGGATTTTGGAATGGAAGGGGTAAGACATACTCAAAGATTACTTGATAGTTTGGGTATTAATTATTGTGGTATAGGAAAGGAAATGAAAGTTATGAAAGTAAAAGACTTAAAAATAGGGTTTTTATGCTTTAATCATAATCCTATATCTTTAAACATAAATGATATTGAAGGTGCAAGAAAAGTTGTAAGAGAAAATAGAGATAAGGTAGATATTTTAATTGTTTCTTTTCACGGTGGTGCGGAAGGTTCATCAAGACAAAGAGTTCCATATGAAACTGAATATTTCTACGGTGAAAAAAGAGGGAATTTAAGAGTATTTTCAAGAGCGGTAATTGATGAAGGTGCTGACTTAGTTATTGGTCATGGTCCGCATGTTTTAAGAGGAATGGAAATTTACAAAGATAGACTAATTGCATATTCACTTGGGAACTTTTTGACTTATGGATGGTTTAACTTATCTGGTCCTCAGTCCATAACTGCAATACTTGAAGTAAAAGTAGATAAACACGGTAAATTTTTAGAAGGTAAAATATATCCTTTTAAGCTTGAGGGGTTAGGAATATTAAAAGAAGATAATACGAACAGTGCAATAAAAATTATAAAACAACTATCAGAATTAGATTTCAAAGATACCTATCCTAATATTTTTGAAGATGGGACAATCAAGCCAAGGTAAAAACATTGAAAAAATATTAAGTATTTTAAAAAAGGAATATAAAAATTGGGATGAAAATGTAGCAACGGTAAAACAAATGATAAAAGTACATAACTTTGAACCATTTAAAAGCCTAATTATGGCAATTATTTCAACTCAAACAAAAGATAGTATAACTTCCAAGGTGTCCGAAAAACTATTTCAAATTGCAAACAGTCCAAAAGAAATTTTAAAAATTCCTGATAAGGAATTAGAAAATACTTTAAAATCTGTTTCATTTTACAAAAGAAAAGCGAAGTATATAAAAGACACTTGTAGAATTATCATAGAAGAATACAAAAACAAAATACCCTCTAATTTTGACAAGCTAATAAAATTACCGGGTGTAGGAAGAAAAGTTGCAAATGTATTTCTATCGCATGTATATAAGAAAGATGTTATAGCTGTTGATACACATGTCCATAGAATATCAAATAGATTAAAATGGGTAAATACAAAAAATCCTAACCAAACCGAAAAAGAGTTATATAAAGTAGTGCCAAAGCGTCTATGGAGAGATATAAATTTATATCTTGTAGCATTTGGACAAGCAATATGTTCATATAAACCAAAGTGTAGCATTTGTCCTATATATGAACTTTGTCCCTATGAAAATAAAAGACTTTAAAATTTTTCTCTTTGGATATACTAAAAGCACAAGGACTCGTTAAAAAATATGGAAAGAGAACAGTAGTAAAAGGTATTAATATTGAAGTTTGTACAGGTGAAGTAGTAGCACTTCTTGGACCAAATGGTGCAGGAAAAACAACAACATTCTATATGATTATGGGAGCAATAAAACCAAACAAAGGGAAGGTATTTCTCGACGATAAAGAAATTACGAGACTTCCAATGTACAAAAGAGCAAGACTTGGTATAGGTTATTTACCACAAGAAGCATCTATTTTTAGAAATCTTAAAGTATGGGATAATGTATATAGCGTCCTTGAAATGAAGAAAATGAAAAAAATAGAAAGAATAGAAAAGACCAAAAAGCTTTTAGAAATGTTGAATGTTTTAAAAGTAAAAGATAATAAGGGTTACCAGCTTTCGGGTGGTGAAAGAAGAAGAGTTGAAATAGCAAGAGCACTTGCATTAGACCCGAAGTTCTTACTATTAGATGAACCTTTTACAGGAATTGACCCAAAAACAAGAGAAGAAATACAAGATATCATAATTCAGTTAAAGAATATTGGAATTGGTATTTTAATTACAGACCATAACGTAAGGGAAACACTTGAAATTACCGATAGGGCTTATATTATATACGATGGAGAGATTTTGATTGAGGGAACATCTAAGGAATTAATAGAAAATCCAAGAGTTAGAGAGCTATATATTGGTTGGAGATTTAAAATTTAGTATAGGTGGTATTTGGTATATTGTCTGTTATTATAGGTTCGGTTTTAGGAATTTATTCTATTTATTTAATGAGAGTAAAAAATGATATAGTTCTTCCTTCAATACTGATAGTTTTTGTGCACTTTGCTATGATTTTGGGTATATTTCTTATTACAAAGAATATAGGACTTGGCTTTGTAGCAATGATATTTTATAATATTCTCTTCGTTTCTGAAATTATCATCTATATTATTAGAAATAAGGATACAAGTGCGAAAATTGAGAAACTTAAAAGTGATGTAAATGAGGAAATCAAGTTTTGGGAAAGTGTGTTTTTAGAAAATCACAGATTTGTAGACGATGAGGAATGTTTCCATCATTTGTTAAGAGTTAATAAACTCGTAGAAAGAGCAAGAGAACTTAATTTAATTGAAATAGTAAATCCGCTTCTAAATTTTATTGCAAAAAATAAGGACTATTTTAAAAACTATGGAGTATCAAGAATTTCAGAAAATGCTAATATAGATAGAAATAGCTGGTGGCTATATGTAGATAAGATGTAAGAATAATAATAGCATAACTATACTTTAGTGCTTTAAAATTTTATTACTATGGCATACGTAATAACACAACCCTGCATAGGAACGAAGAGTGGAGAGTGTGTCCAAGTTTGTCCAGTAGACGCTATCCATCCAAGAAGAGATGAAAATTGGGATGAAACTACACAGCTATATATAGACCCAAATACCTGTATAGAGTGTGGAGCTTGTGCTTCAGTATGCCCAGTAAGTGCAATATACCAAGAAAATGACGTTCCGGAAGAATGGAAACACTTCATAGAGAAAAATGCAGACTACTATAGAATGGATAAAGAAAGCTTTAAGGCTAAATGGAATTCACTATAAAAACTTGGGGGTTATGCTATGTTTCAGGTTAAGTCTGAGGAAAAAGAAGTTTACATAAGAAAGTTATCACTTGAAAAAAAAGTCTCAAATGATGACTCTTCTACATATGAAATTGATTATACTATAAATCTTCTCTTTGCTCCTACTCGTTTTATAAAACCTGAAACCTATGATCCTGAAGGTGATGTAGGAAAATCTTTTACTGCCCGTCCTTTCCATTTTTCGAATACTTTGGTTGATATAAATTTGGTACGAGCAATAACGAAAGTTCTATCACAAAATGTGGAACACAGATTTTCCTCTGTTAAAAAAGATGATAAACCAAGAATAATTTTGTTTTAAAGATTTTAAATTTACTAATACTTTATTGTTATAAAACTTTGCTGAAGGCTAAGTGGGGTTCGCTATAGGGACCATTGGTCCCTTTTTACTAAGTATTTCTGACTATTACTATTTTTCAAGAGCATTAAGTCATTATGGATTAAATTTTTCTGACTTAGGATATTTTAAAGATATTTCTGTTGAAACCAATTTAAAACCCCTTGGCTTTTTAAATTTCCTAAAAAGTCCCTTTAAAATTGATACGTTTGGTTATAAAATATTAAGCAATATTCCTATCATAACTCTTGAAACTATTATAAATGAGTATTATGACATTAAGCTAATCGGACCTTATTCCATTGTATTTGATTTGAATGATACGCTCTTTAATGAATTTGAAATGAATATTAAATATCATCTTCAAAAAATTTTAAAAACTGCAGAAATATATTCTTTTTACATGGAACACTCAAACATAACCTTAGATGAGATTGAAACTTTGTTAAAATTTGCAAAAGAGAATATAATGGAAGATAGTTCTAATATATCGAAAGACAGTGTCGTAAGTTATTTAAAAAAAATAAATTTTAGGGATTTTTTTTATGCACATTTGACACTATTAAATACATTTCTTGAGCTAAGAGACGTAATAAAGGTATTAAAGGGAAAAAGTATAAATTTGGTATATGAAACGCAGTTTGGAAAAGTTATAATTACTGATAGCCTTTTGCCTTCAGACAGCGATTTTATATATATAAATACAAGAGGAAGTCAAAAATATAGTAAAATATGCAATAGTAATATTAGAATTTGTGCATTTTTTGACCTTGAGGGAAACGATATTTATAACTTCGATAGTTTTTCTGTTCATACCGAGTATGGCTTAGTATTTTTCTATGAAGATGGAGGTGATGATATTTACAAATGTTTAGGATTTTGTCTTTCTTCTTCAATTTTAGGACTTAGTTATTTTGAGGATAATAGTGGAAATGACTACTACGATAGTGGCAAGTTTTCAATTTCTGCAAGCTATTATGGAATTTCAGTATTTTTAGATAAAACGGGGGATGATATTTATAGGGCTGTAAACTCATCTTTGGGTTTTAGTAGTATATGGGGAATTAGTGTATTTAAGGATGAAAGTGGAAATGATAGTTATTATCTTGGTAGATATTTTGAACATAAGCCACTTTGGAAAAACGAATATTTTGGCTTAGGTCTTGGTTTCTCCATAGGCATGAGAGAAGATATAGCTGGTGGTATTTCTGTTTTTGTAGATTATGATGGAAATGACCTTTACAGCTGTGGGACATATTGTTTAGGCAGTGCATACTGGTATTCAACGGGAATATTTATAGATTTAAAGGGTAATGATAGGTATATTGGAGTTCAATATGGTATTGGTTCAGGCATTCATATTGGTATAGGTGGTTTTTTTGATTTAGAAGGAAATGATATATATATATTTAGAGCTGGACCTTCTATTGGAAGTGCACATGATTTTGGAACGGGTTTTTTTTACGATAAACTTGGAGATGATATTTACTATGTTTCAGGCGGTATTGGAAATAGTATAGCAAACGGTCTTGGTATATTTATTGATTCTCATGGTAATGATATTTACAATTTTACTGAATTTAACCTAAGTTGCGGTGCAAGTCAAAAGTTAGATAAGCAAAGAGAATTTCTTGGACTTGGTATATTTATAGATAAAGAAGGTAATGATAGTTATCCAACAGTTTCTAAATGTAAAAATAATTCTACTTGGAAAGTTGGTGATATTGGCATTGGTTTTGATGGTTTTTAAACCACTTTAATCCATACTTCTCTTTGTCTTGGTCCATCAAATTCACAAAATAAAATCCCTTGCCACCTTCCAAGCTTTATTTCTCCATTCTCTAATATAAGCATTATGCTTGAACCTATTAAACTTGATTTTATATGAGCATCCGCGTTCCCCTCCAAGTGTTTATAATTCCCATTTCTTGGAACAAGCTTATTTAGAAAGTCCAAAATATCTTCTTTAACAGAAGGGTCATAATTCTCATTTATAGTTATTCCCGCAGTAGTATGTGGAACATATAGTATTAAAATTCCATCCTTTTTTTCTAATGTTTTTATAGAAGATGAAACTATGTCCGTAATATCAACAATTTGATATTTCTGATAAGTCTTTATATTAATCTTTAACATCACTAAATTTTAATGCTCTTTTAAAAAAGCTATATGCGTTATTGTAGAAGAAATTGTTTACATATTCATCAGGTAAATATTTTTTTAGCTCTAAGTATAGATTTTTTAAATCATTTGGCTTACTTAAATTTTCTATCTTATGCTCTTGTGAAATTCCATAAAAATCACTTCCTATACATAAGGTATTTGGGTATTTTTCAATGAGTTTCGAAACATACTTTGCTATGTCTGTCAGTGTTGCTTTTGAGAGAAATATATCCGCAAACGCTATACCAACGATACCATTTATCTTTGAAATTTCATAAATCATATCTTCACTAACATTTCTTTTTATATTAGAAATTTCTCTTATACCAGTATGCGATACGAAGATATTTTGTTTAAAGTTTTCTATTACATTGAAGAAAGTTCTATCGCTTGCATGCGAAAGGTCAATAGTCATATTTAAACTAATAGCTGTTTTGACTACATCATAGCCTAAATCAGTTAATCCATAGTCATTTTTACTATTCCAATGAGGACAAATTAAATTATCCTTATTCCAAACAAGCCCTAAAACTTTTATTCCAAGTCTATTCATTATCCTAACTTCATAAGTACTTCTTACAAAATAAAGTCCCTCAACTGCTAATATTATATTTCCTTCATCAAACTCCTCTATACCTTTAATAATTTTCAAATTGAACTCTTTTTCTATTTCATATGCAATTTCAATACCTCTTAATGTATAAATTAGTGGCTCTTCCACGTCCAATATTTTATAAAAACCCCTAAAAGGGAATATAGCAAATACGAATTTATCTATATTTAAGTTCTTATATTCATTCAGAATACTTACGTTATTAGGATTGTCAATAATATAGTAAAGTAAGTCCTGATGCAAATCAAAAACTTTCATGAGGAAAGATTTTCATAAATCTGCACTATCTGAAATTTATTAAATATATAGCTCTTTCTGCAATACCTACATACAACCTCAATTTTATTATTTAGTTCAAATTCCTTAAGCATTTCTTCTTTTGGAATAAACGAAATCGCATCTTTTATACTACTTTCATTACACCAGCATTTATAGTATGCATAAGTTTGGTTGATAAAATTCCAACTTTTTGTAATATTTGAAATTAAATCATATTCATCACTTTCTTCCTCTATTAGTTTCGTAATAGGCCCTATACTTTTTATTCTTTTCTCAATATCCAACAATTCACTCTCACTTGTCCCCGGTCTTGCATATAGAAGAATACCTCCTGAGTTTTTTATAGAACCGTCTACATCCACTAATACTCCAAGTGATACCGCACACGGTAATTGTTCAGAACTATATAGAAAATAAGCTATATCCTCTGCAATTTCACCACTCACTATTTCTGAAATACTTTGATATATCTCATTTTCAAAATACCTATAAAAATAGATTAAACCACCACCTACTACATCACTAACTGGCAACTTTTTATCTTTAATTTCATAGTTTGGATTGGGATTTCTTATGAAAGCCCTATAGTTCTGCTTCATATCTGTCTCAGTAGTAATTTCTGAAATTTCACCACTTGTTATAAATTGCATTACTAATCTTCTGACATTGGTATAGCTAAATGCATTTGACAGTAAAACAAGTCCTGTCAATGCTCTCCCAAGCGCTGCGGAGGCAGGAGGATTCGTCTTGTGAATACTACAAGCTTCTTTAATTATATCTGTAGTTATAGTACTAACTATTATAAAGCTTCCATACTTAACTTTTAAAACTTTAGCCATAAATAGTGTATTCAAATTTTAAAGTAATTCTTTACTTTTACACTATCTACCCCCCTCTTGATAATATCTTACCTTTGCCTTAAAATTTAAAACTGAGTGGAGGGATGGAAAAAATGACCGACGTGAAACTTGGTTCCTGGTACAGGGACCTTTTAAAGAAGTTAGAGAGTGGGGAAAAAGTAATTATTTTTGCACATGAAATATTATATAATGCCATAGTATCAAAAGGAGTTGAGAAAAGACCCGAAGGTTATCTAAAATACAAAGCATTTGAAAGTGAGATTTTTGGCATTGACTATATTCTTGATAGAATAATGCAATACTTTCATGCTGCTGCACAAGGTCAAGATATAGCTAAAAGAATATTGCTACTGATAGGTCCTCCTGGTTCTGCAAAATCCACAATAGTAAATATGTTCAAAGTTATACTTGAAGAATGGACGCGAAAGAATCCTATTCCTGCAATTAAGGATTGTCCTGTTCATGACAATCCTCTATATGCAATACCATATAGTAAAAGACAAGAACTAAGAAAGTATGGGATAAATGTAGGTGATGAACTATTACCTTGTCCTGTATGTCAAAAGAAATTACAAGAAATTGAATGGGAAGAACTTGAAATTCAATATATAAGCTTTTCAAGGACAAAAGGTATAGGCATTTCAACTTACGCACCTATGGACCCTAATACCGCAGATGACTCAGTATTAATTGGCAATATTTCACTTGCAAAACTTGCATATTATAAGGAAGAAACTGATCCAAGAGTTTGGAGTTATACGGGAGTTTTACAAATAGGAAATAGAGGAATAGTGGAATTTGTAGAGATGTTAAAGGCAAAAACTGAACATCTAAATATATTACTTACTGCAAGTCAAGATAAAATGATAGTTTTAAAGAACTTACCTGCTATGTATCTTGATTTAATAATAGTCGGACATACTAATCAACCGGAATATGAAAAATTTGCTTCAAGACCTGATACTGAAGCATTTAGAGATAGACTATATATAGTAAAAGTTCCATATAATTTAGACTACAGGTCGGAAATAAAAATCTTAAGAAAATTGGTTCATCCTTCTATACCAGTTGACCCACTCGTGTATATTACACTTGCATACTACACAGTAGCAACAAGATTAGTAAAATATGCAGAAGATTTAAATACACTTAAAAAGTTAATAGAACTAATGGATCAGGAAAACAATTCAGAAGAGGCACTTAAAATAAGGAAAAAAGCTATACAAGAAGAATGGGGGTTTTCAGGACTTTCACCGAGAAAAAGTGCTGAATTGCTTTCAACCCTAATGGTAAAATATCCAGAAGGCTTATCAGTTGTTGATGTGATGGAGGGAATAAAAAATGAGTTTGTAAATTCTCCTAAATATAAAAATAATCCTGAAAATAAGCAAGCATACGATGCAGTAATAAGTTATGTAGATGAACAACTTTCAAACTACGTAATGGAGGCTTTTCTTGGAACTTCAATAGAAGAGGAAGTTAAAAGCTACTTTCAAAACTATCTAAAGAACTTAGAAGCATACGTTAAGAAAAAGAAAATAGTTGATCCTGCAACAAATGAAGAAAGAGAACCTGATGAAAATATATTACAAGTTGTAGACTCATCACTAAACCAAATATCTACATTTGAAAGAAGAAAAGAATTATATGAAAGAATTGCAAGTGTAATAGCAAGTTCAGTAATAAGAGGAAAAACATTTGAACTAAAGGACGAACTTCCTGAGCTATATGAAGCGATTAAGAGAGTATTCTTTAAAGAGAAAATTAAACTTGTGGGAGGTTCAATAGACGTAGATATGCCACTTCCTGAAACTAAGGGTATAGTAAGGGATATGATTGAAAACTTGAAAAAAGTTGGATTTCCTGAGAGGTCGGCAAAACTTGTAATAAAGAGACTTGAGCATATGTTTAGAAAAGAAAGAAAGTGATAAAAAGCCTTGTTTTCTTAATTTTAACCTTTTCTTGCATCCCAAAATACAAGAATTTTAAAGTAATTCAAAAAGGAGAAATTAAAGTTTCTATTCTCACAGAAACAGGAAATATAAAAGTAGGAAACAATAAATTTCAAATAGTTGTAGAACCTAAAGAAAATATTATAAAAGAGGTTTTTTTATATATGCCACCTACGAATAGTAGCGATGAAAGTAGAATAGTCGCAAAATTTGAATATAAAAACTATGGAATTTACGAAGGTTCTATAGATGTAAATAAAAAGGGTATTTGGGATCTTGTAATTATATTAAACGATGGCTCAAGTATATCGGAAAACATTGCCATAGGCATGCATGATGAATTTGGCTTTTAGTCTTACTATTGAATTAGAAAATGCAATGTATCAAAATAGTAAAAACTTCTTTTTAATTGAAAAAAATGATAGTATTGTAAATCTTTTTATAAAAAATTTCACAAGAACATATAAAAAACCGTCTATACCTACCCTTATTGAAATCAGAGATTCTATATATAAACTAAACCAAAATCAGAAAACATATGCTAAACTAAGTGATACCCTTAAGATACAGGATATAGCAAAGTCTATTTCTAATCAAAAATTACACGATATTCATATAATTTACTTGCTTTCATACATAAGCTATAACTTCAATTTAAATTTTGACGTTTATTGTGTAGTAAAGTATAGCAAGACTTTTAAAGATGCTATGCTGTTTGATTTAACATTACTTTATGGAAACTCAATGTATGGATGTTATCCTCTGCTTGTAATTGATAATTATCATATTATTGGTCCGAGAAAAATTTATGTATTAAATAGAGTTTCTGATTTTGAGAGATTTCCTGATGAACTATTTTCGAAAGAAATTCCGGAGTTAAATGCTCAAATGAAAGGATATAAAGTAAAACTTATTAAGGGAAACAAAAATTAACTTTAAAATTTTTACATGTCTGTATCAATAGAACTTTCAGAAAATGTGAGTTTGGATGCAGGAAGTAGTGCTATTATAGTAGTTGATATGCAAAATGACTTTTGTGATGAAAAGGGTAGTTTATTTGTAATAGAAAGCAGAAAGACTATAGAACCTATATCTAAACTATTAGAAAAGGCAAGGAAGAAAAATGTAAAGATATTCTACACACAAGATACGCATCAGGAAGATGATTTAGAGTTTAATATTTGGCCAAAGCATGCCATTGAAGGTTCATGGGGATGGGAAATTATTCCTGAACTGAAGCCAAGAGCCGAAGATATCATTATTAGAAAATTAAGATACGATGCATTTTATGGAACAAATTTAGAGCACTATTTAAGAATTTACAATATAAAAAATTTAGTTATTGTTGGGACTGTAGCAAACATATGCGTATTGCATACTGCAGGAAGTGCCGCTTTAAGATGGTTTAATGTAATAGTTCCAATTGATTGTATATCCGCAATAAATGAATTTGATTATAATATTGCATTAAGGCAAGTAAACTTTCTATATAAGGGTATTTTAACAAAATCTGAATATATTCAATTTTCGTAATGGAGGAGGTAATAAAAAGATACAATGAACTTGTTGATTTTCTAAATAAGTGCGACCATTACTACTATGTATTAGATAATCCTATAATTTCGGATGAAGAATACGACAAATTAAAATTAGAGCTAATAGACATAGAAAGGAAATATCCTAATATTATTAGACCTGACTCACCAAGTCAAAGAGTAGGCTTTGAACCTTCAAAGGAATTTAAAGAAGCTTATCATGTAGAAAAAATGCTATCTTTAGAAAATGCAAATAATGAGGAAGAAATTATAGAGTGGGTAAGGAAGATAAAGAAGGAATATAAAGATATTAGATTTATATTAGAACCAAAGTTTGATGGGACTTCGTTAGAGCTTGTGTATATAGGTGGAATTTTAAAATATGCAATTACAAGAGGTGATGGTATTAAAGGTGAAGATGTTACGAATAATGCAAAAACTATAAAAACTATTCCATTAAAGCTTTTTGAAGAAAATATAAAAAGAATAGATGTAAGAGGCGAGGTTCTAATCTCTAAGGAAGACTTTAAAAAATTGAATGAAGAATTGCTAAGCATTGAAGGAAGAACTTTTGCAAATCCAAGAAACGCCGCTGCAGGTTCTTTAAGACAACTTGACCCAAATATTACCGCAAAGAGAAAACTAACATTCATTGCATGGGGTGTAGGTTATTACGAAGGCATAGAAATAAGCACTCAATACGAATTATTAAATATGTTATCTAAATTAGGCTTTAAAGTTTCACATCCATTTAAAGTTTGTAAAGATGAGCAAGAAATAATTGATTTTTACAGAGAGATTCAATCAAAGCGAGATAGCTTTCTGTTTGAGTTAGATGGAATTGTAATAAAGGTAAATGAGTTTGAAATTCAAAGAAGTCTTGGTTCTACTATTAGGTCTCCAAGATGGTCAATTGCCGCCAAATTTCCTGCACTTGAAAGGACAAGTAGAATAATAGATATAATGTATCAAGTAGGAAGAATGGGCATAATTACACCAGTTGCAATACTTGAACCTGTTGAAATAGGAGGAGTAACAGTATCAAGAGTTTCACTCCATAACTTTGATATAATTAGTAAACTTGATATTAAAATAGGAGACTATGTATATGTAAGGAGAGCAGGGGATGTTATCCCTGAGATTACAAGTGTAATAAAGGAAAGAAGGTCAAACAATGAGAAAGAAGTCCAAGCTCCAAAGTACTGTCCAGCTTGTAATTCAGAAGTAATAAAGGACGGGGCATATTACAAGTGTATTAATCTTTCTTGTCCTGAAAGACTTGCAAATCATATAGAGTATATTGGCAAAATTCTTGAAATTGAAGGACTTGGAAAATCTACTGCGCAAAAGTTAGTAGAACTAAAATTAGTAAAGGATATTGCGGATATATTTTATCTTGAATATCATGATATCTTAAAATTGCCAAATTTTGCAGAAGTTTCAAGCAGGAAATTGTATAATGAAATTCAAAAAGTAAAGGCGGGTATTAGTCTTGAAAAATTCATAATGCTTTTAGGCATACCATCTATTGGAAAAGCAAACGCAAAAGCACTTGCAAATAAGTTTAAAACAATAGAGAACTTTCTAAATTGTAAGTTTGATGAACTAATCAGCATTTCTGGAATTGGTGATGAAATTGCAAACAATGTATTAAAGTTTATAATGGAAAATAGAGGAATTGTTGAAAAGATATTAAAGAGTGGACTAAAAGTTGTAAATGGGGAAGAAAAGAAGAAAACTTCAAGTTTCTTTTATAATAAAAAAGTTGTAATTACAGGAGAACTTTCGCAATTTAAAAGGGAAGAGGCTTTAAAACTTCTTGAAACTATAGGAGCAATTCCTTCAAATAGTATAAGTAAAAAAACTGACTATTTAATCGTGGGTAAAAATCCTGGTTCTAAATTGGAAAAAGCAAAAGAATATAGAGTAAAAATTATTAATGAGGAAGAATTTTATGAAATACTTAAGAGCGAAGGATTTCTTCAATAAAATAGCAAAGTTCTACGATATTCTCATGCAAGATATGGACTATAAGGAATGGGCATACTACATAGATGAAATTATTAAAAAAAAAGGAAAAGTTTTGGACCTTGGATGTGGGACAGGAAATATTAGCAAAATTCTAAAGGAAAAGAACTATAATATTTTTGGACTTGATATAGCTATAAATATGCTAAAAATTGCAAAGAAAAAAGGTTTAAAAAACATCGTAAATGCAAGCTTTTATAAGATACCTTTTAAAAGTGAAAGTTTTGATATTGTTATTTCCATTTTCGATAGTTTAAATAATGTAAAAGACTTAAATGAGATGAAAGAAGTATTTTCTGAAATCTATAGAGTTTTAAAAATAGATGGAATTTTCACTTTTGACCTTAATACTATATATGCATTTAAGTCTTACTGGAATAATCTTATAAGAGTAGAAGAAAGGAGTAATATTTTTGTTATTTGGGAAGGTTCGTATATATCCCCAAATAGCTGTATTCTTAAAATTACTATATTTCAAAAACTAAAAAACAGGTTATATAAAAAACATAACTTTGAGATTCTTGAAGTAGGTTTTCATATTGACAGTATTATTCAACTTCTAAAATCTTTAAACTTTAGAGATATTATTGTTTTTGAGCATCTATCGTTCAGAAAAGCAAGTGAGAAAAATTATAGAGTCCAATTCGTTGCAAAAAAGTAATTACTGATAAATCTTTATATACATATCTTTTTTGTGCTTTTCGTAGATTTCTGAAATTTTTTCCTCTATTTTCTTATTAGTTAATAATAACTTGATTTGCTCTCTTACTTCATCGTAAGTGGTAATTTTCTCAGGTATAAACTCCTTTACTCTTAAAATTGCATAAAATCCATCTTTATATATTGGTCCTATTATGGAATTTTGCTTCGCGTCTTTAAAATAGGGTTTAAAATCGTTTGGAAGTGCATCTTCTGGGATATAACCAATGTCCAATGGTGCTACTGAATATTCCCTCGCTATTTTCTCAAAGTCGCTCTTTGCACCTTCTAATATGGAAATTACTTTTTCCCTTGCATTTTCAATATCCTTACTTGAAGGCCTTACTTTTACTAAAATATGACTAATTTTAATAGAGTCAGCAATTCTATCTTCAATTTTGAATATATTATATCCCAGTGGAGTTCTTATTGGTCTTGTATAAGAATTTTTAGGTTGTGAAAAAAGTTCAATTATAATATCTTGACTTAAGAACTGACTTAAATAGTCTCTCTTTACCCATCCAATTTGAACTATACTATCATCAGATAGTGTTTTTGCAAGTTTATTAAAATTTTCACCTTTCTGAAGTCTTTTGTATATACTTTTAATTTTATCATATGCCTTTTCTTCTTGCTCAAATGAAACTTGAACTGGAATAATAATTTGTTGTAAATAATAAATATTGGGCTGTCTTGGAAACGAGTCTTTATGCGTTTGATAAAACTCCCTTATCTCGTTTTCAGTTACACTAATATATGGAGATATATACTTTGAAATATACTTCTGGATTAAAATCTGCTTGCTTATAAAACTTCTTTGGCTTTCAATAAATTCAGTTATTGTCATTTTGCTATTTTTTAGCTCTTGTTCAAATACATTCCTTCCAATTATCAAAAATACTTTGTTTGCAAGTTCAGGGTCAGAAAAGTTAATTAGGCTATCAGGTATATTAAAATCTCTCAGTATTCTCCTTAATGCAGTTGTATCATTTGGATTTATTCCCTCATCCTGTATCTTTCTAAAAACCTCAATTCTACCATACTGAAAATAAATATTATTTATGTAAGTCTTTGAGAAGTTTTGAAATTCATCTTCTGATATATTTAAGGTTGTATCAATTTTTGCAAGTGCTAAAATCACCCTTTGTTTAATAAGATTTTCCAAAATTGCCCTTTTTATAGAGTCGTTTTCAGTAAGTGTAGTCGCCCTATAAAGCTCTTCTAATTCTGAATAAAATATAGGTTCATCATTTACAACAGCAATAACTTTATCAATTAGTTTTAAGGTATCAGAAAATAGAAATATAAATAACATCTATTGTTCCTTCTTTTTCCAGTCTTCTAAGAACTTTTCAATACCAATGTCAGTTAAAGGATGTTTTATCATTTGATGAAAAACATTTGGTGGAATAGTTGCTATATGTGCTCCGTATAGTGCTGAAAGCAAAACATGTCTTGGATTTCTAATACTTGCTGCAATTACCTCAGTTTCAATATCATGTATAGTAAATATCTCTACTATCTCTTTAACAATAGAAAGACCATCATGACCTATATCATCAAGTCTTCCAACAAACGGGGACACATATCTTGAACCCACTCTTGCGGCAACCAATGCTTGAATAGGATTAAAAATCAGTGTAGTATTTACTAAAATGCCTTTTTCAGAAAGATACTTAATAGCCTTTATACCGTCTTCTGTAAATGGAATTTTTACTACTATGTTTGGATGTATATCAGCAAGTCTTTGAGCTTCTTCTATCATTTCATTAAATTCAAGTGAGGTTACTTCAGCGGAAACAGGACCTTTCACAATTTCACATATTTGTTTTAATACTTCATAAGGTTTACCTTTCTCTTTAGAAAGTAATGAAGGATTAGTTGTAACACCACTAATTATACCCCATTCATTTAACTTCTTTATTTCATCAATATTTGCACTATCTACAAAGAATTTCATAGTTTGAAAATTTTAAAGTGTTTTAGTAAATATCTATTGGCAAATTCTTATCTTTCCAATCCTGTAAGCTTCCCTTATAGTGCTTTACATTATAACCTAATGCTTTTAAAATCTCATATGCTTTTGAAGATAGAATACCTTTTTGACAATATACAACAATTGTATCTTCCTTATTTATTTTTATATTACCTCTTACAAACTCTTCTCTTAGTCTATCCATTGGAATGTTATATTTCGTGCCGGGTATATGTCCTTTTTCAAACTCTTGATTACTCCTCACATCTATTAAGATAATGTTTGGATTATCTTTATTTTTTAGAATATAGTCCGCATCTACTACATCTTGATTATAATTACACGATAAAACAAATAGAATTATCAGTCTTTTCATTTTCTAAAAAGGTTTTTAAGTAAAAATATTACATTTGCAGGTCTTTCAGCAAGTCTTCTCATAAAGTATGGATACCATTGACTACCATATGGAAGATAAATTCCACAATTATATCCTTCATCTTTTAGTCTTAAGAGGAGCTCAAATTTTATTCCATATAACATCTGAAATTCAAACTTAGTTTTATCTATATTCAAATTTTTAACATGATTTATTATTTTCTCATCATGAGTAGCAATTAAAGTATATTGAGTATTCTTTAGCAAAATTTCCGCAATTTCAATAAATTTTCTATCTACCTCCTTTTTACTTTCATACGCTATTTCCCTTGGTTCTTTGTATGCACCTTTTACTAATCTAATAATGGGATTGTATTTTATAAGCTCATTAACATCCTCAATACTTCTTTTTAAATAAGATTGTATTGCAAGGGCTATTTTCTTGGTAGGATAATCAGTTTTAATTTTTTTGTAAATTTCAATTGTTGCATCTACGTAATTTGAACTTTCCATGTCAATTTCAATAAAATTAGAAACTTCTACAAGTTGTCTTAAATAGTCATAAGTTAAATTTTTGTCAATATCAAGACCAATACTTGTTAGCTTAACTGATATAGAATTATTCCCACTTATATATGAGAGTATATTTTTATATTCCAAGAAAGTATTTTCTACTTCTTGTTTGTCTATTACACTTTCTCCCAAGTAATCAATAGTAATTCTTATACCTCTTTGATTTAAATTTTCCAAAACCTTTAGTGCGTCCTCCAAGTTATAACCTGCTATGAACCTGTTTACAAGTGGTTTTGTGATTCTTGAACTTACTATGAACTTTTCAAAATTTCTATTTTTTGAAAGATAGAAAAATAAATTTTTAAAAACTCCATTAAGCATTGAATGTTACTTCCTTCTCAATATCCTCCGTCGGCAACACAAGTATCGGTATTTCTATAGGTTGTTTTATTAAGTGATTTGAAAGCTTGTCCTTTACTTGAACTTTTATGTTTATAGTACCATAGTAGTCTTTCGGTGTGGTAAGCTTAAGAACAAACTCTCTCTTATTAGACTTATATCCTCCATCAAATTTAACTTGGGGATTTACAGTTATATCTATGACATAATCGCAAAGATTATTAAATTTTATGTTAATTTCTCCTTCACTTCCTGAAGCAATAAATATAGGGACTTGAATTTCAGTAATCTTTGCATCAAATGTTTCATTTATGTATACTTCCCTTTTTATCCTTTTACCATTTCTTATTTCTGTTATAATATAAGGCAGAAAATTTTGAACTTCCGAAAATGCTAAATATAACTCTTCAAGCATTTCACTTGCGCTATTAAATGTCTCATCCTCCATTTCTAAGGCTTTGAGAATAAACCTTTCAACTTTTTCTGGTATGTTTTGATTTATATATCTCGGAAGCTCTAATTTATTTGAAAGTTTCTCCGCATGTGTCCTTGCAATATCCTCTTCATCATATGGTGGCTTTCCTGTAAGCATGTAGTATAACAAAGCTCCAACACTATATAAATCCGCCTCATATGGAGTAATATCTAAACCCCTTAGGACTCTTGGAGAAATATACACAGGAGCACTAAGGAAACCTGATAACTTCAATCTTCTTATAGCCTTTTGAGCAATATGCCCAAGTCCAAAATCAGTTATAACAACATTCCCATCTTTAAATCTAATATTTTCAGGTTTTAAATTTTTATGTGCAATACCATGACCGTGAGCATAAACCAATGCATTTAATATGTCCTCTGTAATACGAAGTGCATCTTCCAAAGATAACTTTCCCTTTTTCTTAACTAAGCTCCTTAAATCCTCCTCTAAATAATCCACTACAAAGTAAAATATCTTACCTTCCATTTCCTTATCAATATCTAAAATCCAATTTATATTGGGATGACTTTCAAGAGCTGTGATATGCCTTATTTGTTCCAAAATCTCACCTGCAATCTCCTTTAATATTTGAACATCCTTTTGGTCTCTTATTAGGTCAATTCTTAATATTTTAACTATTACGTCTTTATGTAAAAACTGATGTACAGCCTTATATACATGAAATATTGGACTTACCGCAATCTCTTCCTTTAATAAGTATTTTCCACTAAAAACTTTGTTTGCAAACAAATTTTTATGCATTTTCAAAATTTTAAAGTTTATGCTGTAAAATTTTAGTTATGATTTACATTTTATTATCTAATATAATATTTTCTGAAAGTTTTGAAGGGGGAAGTTTTCCTCCAACTGGATGGGTAAAACTAGATCTTGGAACTTCAAATAGCGATGGATGGCAAAGAACTACTTCAAAAAAGAGAAGTGGTAACTATTCTGCATATGTAAGCTATCAGCCTTCTGCCAATACAAAAAACGAATGGCTTATAACACCTGCTATTAATCTATCAAATTATACAAAAGCATTTTTAATATTTTATGAAGATGAGAATTGGTGGTTCAGTTATGGAGGAGTACATAGGATAAGAATCTCTACAACTTCTCAAACTGATACTAATTCTTTCGTAATAGTAAGAGAAATGACACCTGCAAATCATTCAATAACAGGTTTTTCAGGTGATCCTGTAATGGTTGATATTTCCTCCTTTGTGGGAAATTCTACTGTATATATAGCATTTCAATATCAGGGTAAAGATAGAGATGACTGGTTCATAGACGATGTTAGAGTTTTTGTGCCATATCATTATGATGTAAAACCTGTTAAGATTCTAAATCCAAAACCATTTGTAGGTTCTAATATTATACTTCCAAATGTGCAAATAATGAATTATGGTGTAAATAATCTAACGAATATTCCAGTAAGACTTATAATAAGGGACTTCAATAATAATATAGTATATAATGAAATTAAATATGTTAACTCACTTAATTCCTTTGAGTATAGTAATGTTTCATTCCCTCAATTTACAGGTTTAAACAATAAAATCTATAAACTTGAAGTTATAACGGAACTTCAAAATGACCAAGACAGAAGTAATGATACAATAAGAATGAACGCATATACTTACATAACTTCACAAAAACCACTATTTGAGAGATTTACTAACACCTCATGTGGTCCCTGTGGTCCTGCAGACAACTACATGCACCAGATATACCAAACCTATCTATATAATGTGGGAATAGTGGTTTATCATACCTGGTGGCCTTCAAGTTCCGATCCAATGTATGTCTATAATACTTCTCAAAACCAGCAAAGGACCAATTACTATAGTGTAAATGCAGTACCATGGGCTTGGATAAATGGTACAGTAAATGCATCATCCAGTTATACTCAATGGATGAACTTAGTAAATAGTGAAATGAACTATAGAAAAACTCCCATACTATTTGCGTTTGATAATACAAATAGTTATGTAAGCTTGAGTGGAAATGGTCAAATAGCTTTTCATATAAACCAAGTAGGTGAAATGGAAAGTGGAAACTATAAAATAAGAATAGCAATACTTGAAGATAGTATTTACTACAGTGCTGCAAATGGAACACAATTTCATCCCATGACATTTAGGCATTTAATTGAGGATAACTTTTCACCGTCTACAAACCAGAATATATACAAAACTTATACATTTACATTTAGACCTGATAAAGCACCACCTGATAATATTGATAGTGTAAATGTAGATAAGATGGTGGCTGTAGTATTTATCCAAAGAGATGACGATAAGAGCGTATGGGCAGTTGATGTGTATAAGTTCGTAAATGTAAATGTTTCCGAAGATAAAAAAGATAGTAATTTTTATTTAAAGGGTAATAGTTTCATACTTATAGGTAATAATTTAGCAAATTTAAAAATATATGATGTTTCAGGTAAACTATTAATAGATAGGAGTTTTAATCTAAAGGGTAAAATTGAGTTTATTCCAAAGCTTAAAAGAGGGCTATATATTTATAAAGCTGAAATCGGGAGTAAAACATGGGAAGGAAAATTCTTATATTATTAGTCTTAATTTTCGCTTGTAAAAAGAAAGAAGTTAGTGAAGATACTACTTTGATTAATCCCATTCTTGTAGAACAATTTACTAACTATAAGTGTTTTCCGTGCAATGGTGCAAACGAGATAGTTGACTCATTTCAGAGAGTTTATAGTGATAAAGTCTTTGTTGTAAGGTATCATGTAAATGTCCCGTATCCAAATGACCCAATATATATTCCATACTCAGATAGCATGGTAAATTACTATAATTTGGACCTTAGCTCAGGTGTTCCAATTACTATAATCTCAGGAGGCTTTAAGGATATAGGATATGATGATACTCAAAGGGAAGACTATAAACAAAGATGGTTGAATAAAATGAGGGAGTTTTCAAAGATAGAATATCAATATAAAGCCAATGGAAATGTGGAACATTTTGGAAATAGTGCAAATGTAAATATTACTCTTGATAAAAGTTTATCACCAAATCATAGGGCAAATATATATATAACTGAATACGACGTGAAACTTCCGCAAGGAAGCTCAAAACCATATTCTCACTTTGCCTTAAGAAGTGCATCTACTGGTTTAAGTGCAAACTTTACAATAAATGAAAGCTGGAATAAAAACAACTTGTATATACTCTTTGTCATAAGAGATGAAAACAAAAAGGTAATTTCACTATGGCAAGGAAAATTACCTAATGAAATTTTGACTTATTATCTTCAAAACGACTCAATTCTTAATGTGAACCAAAATGAAACAGGTAAGTTCTATTTAAAATTAAAAAATAATACTAATCAAGTTCAAAGAATACTAATTGACATTTCAGGTGTTCCTAAAACTTGGACCCCAATACTTTGCTTTAGAGGTGTTTGCAGAAATACAACCACCTTAGAGGATAGTATACTACCAAACTATGAAACCGCTGACAGTGCCTTTTATTTTGGTTTTATACCTACTACAAGTGAAAATGTTATTATTGAAATGAAAGTTTCCATTGAAGGTAAAAACTTATATAAGACTATAAACGGAAGGGTTATTGTCCCATGATATTTTTTATTGGCTTTTCAATAACAGATATTTATGGCAAAAGTTATAATCTTGCGGATTTTAATAGTTATATTATTTTAGATTTTTGGGCGACTTGGTGCGCCCACTGTGATGAAGAGCTTGATAAATTAAATAAAGAATTTTATAATGACAGCTTATTTAAGGTTGTTGCAATAAGCCTTGATACCAAGAGAGATGTTGAAAAAATTAAACAAATTGCAAAAAGTAGAAATTGGAACTTTATAATAAGTATTGATGAGGGGAAAAAAATTGCATCCAAGTATGGTATTGTAGGGCTTCCTACAGTTGTCATTTTAGATAAGAACTTAAAAGTAAAAAAGAAAATTACTGGTTATCATCCAAATCTTTTAGAACTAATAAGAAAAGCAGTTAAATGATTTTTTTCATATCCATAGGTAATAACTTTTGGTTCTCCGATAGTATTAGAAATTTTTTTAGTTTAAACACCAACCTTAATTTTAAGGACATTCAAGGTTATGTAGAACTAAGGGACTATCGAAGTCCATCCATTATTTATGGACAAAACTACAACTTCAATATTTTCAGAGCATACTTAAAATATAAACTATTAACTATAGGGGATAATACCATCTCTTTTGGAAGAGGGCTATCGTTATTTTTGTCATATGACGAAAAAGCCATATTGGAAAGTTATTTAAGGGGTATTGTGCTTGAGTTTAATAAAATTTCAATTTATGGAGGTATTAAAAGAAAATGGTTATACTATTCTTCTGATAATGATACGACCTATATTTTAGGCTCATACTTTCAATATAGGTTTTTTGGAGTAAATGGACTATATTATAAGAACCAAGATTACGGTTTTTTGACCTCTTCTTACTTGGATTTTTCTAATTTTTATGTAGAAATTGCGTATAGAAATGGATATGACATATTTACATTTTCAAACAATGAGGGATATGGATTATTTTCTTCAATTTCATTTTTTGGAATAAAGCTTGAGTATTGCTATTATGATAAAATATATGAAAGTTTTAATTTACCTGCCACTATAAATAGCTATGGACTACTTTCTTCATCTGCGAGAAATGAAACAGGCTTATCCTTAAGTTATGCCTATAAAAATTTTTTAGCAGAAATTTCAAGAACATACGATATTAAATGGAGTAAAAATTTACTTAATTACTACAATATTAGTTTCTATAACGAATTTTCAAAAATCAGAGCTTATAGAGTATTTTCTATAAACCAAAATTTGGACGATTACGTTTTAAGCTTAGATTTAAAAATAAAAAGTCTTATGGGAGCAATTGAATACAGAAATAGAAAGAATGAAGCTCAACCATTTATTTCTGTTGGTTATATATATGAATTTCTAAATATTGCCGTAAATTATCGTAGGTTTTTCAATAGTAATAAATTTGACTATTTTTTTGAGTTAAAATACGATAATACGAAAAATATGATTATTTCTATAGGATATGGTGAGTTTTCAGGTGATATTGTATGCTCCTCTGGTATTTGTAGATACGAACCACCATTTAAGGGTCTAAAAAGCTCCATAAATTTCAATTATTCTTTTTAAAACTTTAAAATTTAGCTTGATAATGGAACTTAGTTTAATTTTCAAATTGGACTTTTATCCATTTTTTTCTTTTACTGAAAATAACTATATTTACTTTGTAGGAAATAAAGTTGAGGCATATAATAATAACAGAAAAATTTATAGCTATAGACTAAATTCAAGGTTTATAAGTGCTTGTAAGTTGGGTAATTCGCTATTTATTTTAACTGATAACCAAGTCATAAATTTTAGCTACAAGAACAATAAAGTGATTAATTCTATAAAATCTTCCTTCTCAAGCATAAATTGTTATAAAAATAACATAGCTCTAAGTAATAACACTCAAACTTACATTTTTGATACAAATTTTAAAAATCTTTCAGTTATATCTTTAAATAACCTCATAGGAGATTTCATTTCTGACGCTGATACAGTTTCAAAAAGGGTTAGACTTATTTCTATATCTAACTTAGATACTTTGACCATAAGAAACTTTGAGGGTTTTATACCATACTTTGGTAAAAAGGATAGCATATATAGTTTAATTGCCGGATTTTCAAAAAGAAACTTCTATTTATACTTTTTTGAAAATAAAAGCTTGCGATGGTATAATAAAATATCAGTTAAAATAATACTTTCAAATGCTATAATTAATCCAAAAGATAGAACGATTTTACTATATGGTTCATCACAAAGAACATTTTATATAAATCTAAAAGACATTTCAGGAGAGGACATATGGATATATAATCCAAGAGTTTTAGGTATATACCTACTTGATGAGAGTTTTAAAGATGTACTAATAGAGAATAAAAAGATAATTGCGGTAGGTTATTCAATGAGGGAAGGTGAAAAGGTTGGAGTTATTAAAGTTTTAGATTATACAACAGGAGAAGAAATATTACATTATCAAGATCAAGAAGTTGAAGATTTTATAAGGATACTTAAGGTAAAGGAGGAAATGTATTTAATTGGACTATCTAAGAAGTTCATAGGTGTTTATAGATTAGATTTTAAACCTAAGACTATTTACTAAATTTCCTTTAAAATTTTCTTTTATGAGATATAGTAATGCATTTATTCCTACACTGAGAGAAGAGCCACAGGACGCTGAAAATATTAGTCATAAACTATTAGTTAGAGGTGGTTTTATAAAACAGTTGTCTTCGGGTATATTTATATTTTTACCAGTTGGCTGGAAAGTAATTAGCAAGATATATAGAATTATTAAAGAAGAAATGGATAGAATAGGAGCGCAAGAACTTTTCATGCCCTCATTAACACCTTCGCAAATATGGAAAGAGAGTGGAAGGTGGGAAGAATATGGAGATGATATGCTTAGAGTAAAGGATAGAAAAAATAGGGAATATGCCTTATCACCAACACATGAAGAAATCATTACAGAAATAGCAAGAAAGCATATTCATTCATATAAAGACCTACCCCAGATTTGGTATCAGGTTCAAACTAAATTTAGAGATGAACTTAGACCAAGGGGAGGTTTACTTAGGGTAAGAGAATTTTTAATGAAGGATTCTTATTCGCTTGATGAAAGTTGGGAAGGTTTAGATAGAAGTTATGAATTGCATAAACAAGCATATATAAGAATTTTCAAGAGATGTGGTCTTAAATTTGTGCATCTTAGAGCTTCAAGCGGACTAATGGGAGGAAGTTTATCGGAAGAATTTGCAATAATATCGGATGCAGGTGAAGATGAAGTAGCTATATGTGAAAATTGCGGATATAGTGCAAACTTAGAAGTAGCAATTTCAAAAGTCCCTAACTATGCAATCTCAAAATATGACGAATTTAAAAAAGTCTATACACCTGATAAAACTACTGTTGAAGAGTTGGCAGAATTTTTGAAAATTGGCAAGGAGCATATAATAAAGAGCTTAGTATACTACGTAAATAATAAACCTTATTTAGTGCTTATTAGAGGAGATTATGAGGTAAATGAGGAAAAACTTAGAAAGATAATAGGGAATTTTCAATATGCAACTGATGAGGATATTTTAAGTCTTGGTTCATATCCCGGCTTTATCGGTCCACATAATTTAAACATTGAAATTATTAGTGATGAATCCATAAAGCATATGGACGATGGAATCATCGGTGCAAATGAAAAAGATTATCATTATATCGGTTATAAAATCAATTTTGATAGATACTACGATATAAGAAAAGTAAAAGAAAAAGACTTATGTCCCGAGTGTGGAAAAGAGATAAGTATTAAAAGAGCAATTGAAATAGGGCATATATTTAAGCTTGGGACAAGATACTCAATTAGTATGGGCGCATACTTTCAGGATAAGGATGGTTCCTTAAAGCCCATTATTATGGGAAGTTATGGTATAGGTCTTGGAAGAATCATGTCAGGTGCAATAGAAATATATAATGACGAAAATGGCATTATCTGGCCTATTAGTATAGCGCCATTTGAAGCTGTTATTATTGATATTTTAGGAAATAATTTTGCATCTGAAATATATGAAAAGTTAAGAAATGAAGTAGATATTTTATTAGACGATAGAAAGGACATTTCAGCAGGTGTAAAATTTAATGACGCGGACCTTATTGGTATCCCATTTAAAATAATTGTAGGTAAAAAGTTCAACGAAGGAAAGATAGAGGTTCAAAGAAGAGATAAAACCGCAGTTTATGAAGTAAATATAAATCAGGCTGTTGATACAATTAAGAAAATTATATTAGATGAAAGAAGGAAGTTTGAAATATAAGTTATGGTTTGATATTTCAAATAGTCCTCACGTGCTATTTTTCAAGCCCATCATAGACATTTTAAGCAATGAGTATGAAATTGTTATAACTTCAAGGGACTTTAGTCATACTATTGAGCTTCTTAGGAGTTTTGGGATAAATTCAACGATAATTGGAAAACACGATGGAAAAAATAAATTTAGAAAAATTTTGGGACTATTTAAAAGAGCTTTTGAACTAAGGAGTTATATAAAAGATAAAGGGAATATTTCCTTGTCAATATCACATAATTCTTACCATCAAATATTAGCATCAAAAATACTAAAAATTAAAAGCATTACATTTATGGATTTTGAAGGACAAATAGCAAACCATATTGCATTTAGACTTTCTGATAAGGTAGTTGTCCCAAAATATTTTAAAAGAGAATATTTAAAAATTTATGGTGCTAAAAATGTAAGATTTTATAGTGGTTTAAAGGAAGAAGTTTATCTCTGGAATTTTTACGATAGTAAAGACTACATTTTAGAACTTGGTATAAGTAGGGACTTGCCCGTATGTGTAGTTCGGCCTCCTGCAATTTCTTCTTTATACTATAAAAATAATAACTTGTTCTATGAGGTTTTAAAATATGTTTCAAAATTTTCAAAAGTAATTCTAATACCAAGAGAAAAGAACGATATTTATAAGCTTGGTATATCAAAATTATTAAATGAAAATATTTTTATACCAAATAAAGCACTAAATGGACCAAGGCTTTTATATTGGTCTGATTTTGTAATTTCAGGGGGTGGAACTATGAATAGAGAAAGTGCATTGCTTGGAACAAAAGCATATAGTATTTTTCAAGGTATAAAAAGTGGGGTAGATGAATACTTAGAAAGTATTGGAATGTTAAAATATATAAATCATCCAACTGAAATAAAAATAGAGAAAAAAACAAAATTTGAAAAACTTGTAAATGAACCAACGGTTTTAAACGAAATTGTTGAAATTATAAGAGAAACTATAAAAACAACTTAAATATTTCTTACTCTTTTAGTAGTAAATAAAATTTAGCTTTAAAATTTTTTTCGTTGTTTAAACAGGAGGTTGAAAAATGAAAATTGCAAGGAGCTTAAAAAACCTTCTCTTTTGGGAGTTAACTATACCAATTATTCTTTTGGTGCTCGGAATTTACCATGGTCTAATGCAAGTTCTCTATAGAGCTGGAATTATAAAATCAATGGAATTTCTCGGAATAAACTACTATCAAGGTTTGACTTTACATGGTGTAGTAAATGCGATTGCTCTTACTACATTTTTTGCAGTGGCTTTTGGAAATGCGATAATAGTATACTTCCTAAAAAGAGAGATAAATTTAAAAGTTGCATGGCTTTCATTTTGGACAATGTTAATAGGAACACTCTTAGTTGCATATGCTATACTTATTCAAAAAACAGACGTGTTATATACTTTCTATCCTCCACTTGTTGCACCACCTGCATTTTATATAGGTGCAGTTTTATTAGTAGTGGGCTCTTGGATAGCTTTTTTCAATTGGATACCCACATATTTAGCTTATAAAAAGGAGAATAAAGAAACACCACTTGCAGTATACGGAATCTTAACCACTTTCTTAATTTGGTTTCTTTGCACTATACCTGTTGCAATTGAAATTCTATTTATGCTACTTCCAAAATCGTTAGGTCTTGTAGAGGAAATAAATAATCTACTTGCAAGAACACTATTTTGGATGTTTGGTCATGCACTTGTATATTTTTGGTTATTACCTATATACGTGGCCTTATATGCAATGCTACCTAAAATTATAAATTCAAAGCTATTTTCGGATACATTCGCAAGAATTTCTTTTGTTCTATTTATAATATTTTCAATACCTGTTGGAGTTCATCATCAATATGCTGATCCAGGTATAGGTACATCTTGGAAACTAATTCAAGGTTTCTTAACATTCGCCGTAGCAATTCCTTCATTTATTACCGCATTTACTGTTTCAGCAACGCTTGAATATGCTGGAAGAAAAAATGGAAGCAACGGTCTTTTCGGGTGGCTATTTAAATTACCATACTTCGATAAGGAAAAGTGGCTCTTTGCATACTTCATAAGTGGTTTATTCGTATTTATAATTGGAGGTATAACAGGTATAGTCAATGCTTCATACAATGTTAATCTTGTAGTTCATAATACATCTTATGTACCGGGCCACTTTCACCTTACAGTTGGAGGTCTTGTATTTCTTGGAATTATTGGAATAACACTATATTTAATTTCTGAAATTACAGGAAAGGAAGTAAAGTTTAAAACATTAAACTTACTATCCCCATATCTTTGGCTAATAGGTTCAATAATTTTTGGCTTCGGTATGATGGGTGGTGGTATATTGGGTATCCCAAGAAGAACACACATGGGTTTAACCTATTCAAATCCTGATAGTCCTTTATATAATCCAGATTGGATGATATGGAATCACATATCAGTTATAGGTGGTGTTATTATGTTCATTTCTATGGTTCTGTACTTTATTGTATTCTTTGCTACAGTATTTTCTAAAAAGGAGAGAGAAGAGAAATTAGAAATAATGGATAGTGAGGCACTTGAAAAAACAGATAATAAAGTTTTACACGAGTTTAAACTGTGGATAGCTATTGCTCTAATTCTCATAGTTATTGCATACACATTCGTATATTATGACGTATTTAGATCAACAGGAGGCTAAAATGATATTTTTTCTTGTTTCTCACTGTCCTGCTTGCGTAGGAGCCTTAAATGTGCCAACATCACTTTCCACTACAAGCTTTAAAAACTATGAATTTTTCATAAATTATAACTACTCTTTTGGTTCAAGTGCAGACGTAAAACTAAACGCTCATACTTTTAATTTGACATTTGTAAGAAACTTTAGTAAATTCTCTCTTATTTCAGTGCTTCCTTTTACTTTATCAAGGAGTACTCATCATTCCTCTATAGATAATATAAACACACTTTATGGTATAGACATGGGTTTTAGGTATTTTCCTGTATATTCAAAATACTCCAAAACAAGAAGCACTCTATCTATATTAGTTTCATACAAATTTCCTATTGGTTTTTATTCCTTAAATAATGAAAACTTAAGGATAAGTGAATACATTAGTTTTGGAACAGGATATGCATTTATTATGAATAAAATTATAAGCTATGGTGAAGCAATTTATTCAAGGGCTTTAAAAAGAGATCATATGCAGTTAGATAAAGCAAGGGGTATTCTTGGTTTTTACTACGTTTTTGAGAATTTTGAGCTTGGACCAATTTTAAATTATGTATATCAGGAGGCATTAAGTTCAGATGAAATAAGCCTTGGTTTAAGTTATGGATTTTCTGTAAATAAACTGAATATAAACCTAAATGCACATAAAAGTGTGTTTTACAAAGGTCATGGAGTGGAAAATGAGTTTTCTTTTGAAATAAGCTTAAAGGGAGGTTTTTAGCATGGAAGAGAAATTCTTCCCAAAAGGTTCAATTGCATTTATGGTGCTAATGCTTGTTTTTTATGCTGTAGTGTGGCTTTTAGTTTACATAGTAATGCTAAATAGGGGGTAAAGCATGAGGTCAATACTCTGTGCATTCGATTTCACAAAACAGAGTGAAAGCGCCTTAATAACATCCTATACCATCTCAAGAGCTATGGATGCAGAATTTCACGTTGTATACTTTATTTCTTCAGAAGTTTTAGGCTTATCTACGCCAGATGTAGAAAAGAGTGAAAAGGAAAAGAAAATAAGTGAGTTTCTTAATAGCAAAGGGATAAGTTCAAAAATTCACGTGCAAATTGCTAAAGAAGCTATACCTATTGAGATATTGAGATTAGCAAAGGAAATAGATGCAGGCATGATTGCAGTTGGAAGGTCAAGCTACGATGTTTCTGATGTAAATTTCATAGGTTCTAATACTCTTTCATTGAAAAAAATATCTGAAATTCCACTACTTATAGGAGCCTATAAGGCAAAGGATGCGTTTAAAAATATCTTAATTACTTTAAATGAAAAATCCTATTCGCTTGATCCCCTAAGTTTTGGTATCAAACTCTCTAAAAATACAGATGCAAAACTTCATTTACTGAATGTTATTGAAAGTCCGTATCCAGTCGCCTTAGAAGAAAGAGAATTACAAGAGGCAAAAGTAAGGCAGAACATAAAAGACTACGAACCATTTTTAAAGGAAGTAGAACACTCCCTAAGTATAATCGTATCTGAAAGTGCAAGTAAGGGTATTTTAGAGTATGCTAACAATAACGAAATTGACCTTATTATGATGTCAAGGAAAAAAAGCTTAAATCTAATAGAAAGACTGTTATATAGTTCTACAACGCTGAGGATTATGAGAGGAACCATAGTCCCAGTTATTCTCTTTTAGGGGAATATCGTATGGAAGGAGTAATTTCTAAAATTAGAAGCGAGGCGGAAAGGTTTATACCCGGTTTACTTGGAATTATTTTAGTTGACGAATATGGTTTTCCGATAGCTTACTCATTTTCTACTATTCTTCAAGACCCTATAGTTGTCTCTGGTCTTCTTGCAAGTGCAACTAGTATGTTAGAAAATCTTTTAAAAGAACTATCTGATGCAAAATTTGAACTTGTATACGTTCAAGGAGATAAGATTGCACTTTTCATAGGTTCAATCAAAAATATATACCTTGGATTTATAATAACTCCATCTACTAAAGTGGGTTCAGTATTTATGGAATATAAGATTTTAAAACCTAAAATAGAAGAAACAATGAAAGGCATATTGGAGGTAGAATAACATGGAGGAAAAAATAAAAGAGTTTTTAAAAGAAGAAGGATTAGTCCTACCTAAAGAACTAATTTTTGAAGCATATAAAGAAACTCTAAAATTTGCAGGAGCTTTGTCAGGGATATTACAAGCAGGTTCTAAAAGAGCAGGTAAAAGAGCAGGTGAAATTTTTAGAAATTGGCTAAAGCAAACTAATTTTGAAACAACTGAAATTTTGGAAACATTTTTAAGAGAGTCTGGTGTAGCAAAGGTAAAAGTCTTAAAATTAGAAAATGGCTTTAGTATTAAGATAATTGATAGCTTTTTACTTAAAGCACATGATAAATTTGAGGTTGCCATAAGACCAATTATAGGAGCCATTGAAGGTTTTCTTGAAGGTTTTGAAGGCAAAGCTTATACATCTAAAATTAAGAATGGGGAAATAATAGTGGAAGAAAAATTATGAATGCAATTCACCTTCATCTAATTCTAAATCATTTTCCAACGGTTGGATTTATAATAGTTCTATTTATTTTTCTTCACGGTTTATATAGAAAGAATGAAGAATTTAACTTTGTTTCCTTATGGTTCATAATTGTACTTTCAGTAATTACTATTTTTGTATATCTTTCAGGAGAGGGTGCGGAGGAATTACTTAAAAACAAATTGGATAAAGAACACATAGAAATTCACGAGAGTTTTGGTAAAATTTCTTTATACCTTTCAATTGTTCTTGGTTTACTCTCAGCATTTTCACTTATTACAAAAAAGCTTAGATGGTTAGTTTTAATTTTACTAATAATAAATATCTTGTCTTTGGGCATTACAAGCTTTTATGGGGCACAAATAAGGCATGAAGAAATAAGGAATTTACCAATTAAAAAGGAGGTAAGAAACTATGAACGCTGAAAAACTTGCATTGAGTTTATCAAGTATCTTACTTTTGCTATTTTTCGCACTAATTTTATATGGTGCATACGTAAGGGGTATAGACTTACCAACTTGCATAACTAATGTAAAGCCCTTTGATAAAGACACAGTAATTAAAATTTCTGAAAATAGATATGAGATTAGATATATCGCAAGACAATTTAGTTTCTTCCCTATGGAAGTAAAAATACCTAAGAATTCCATAGTGGACATATACTTAACAAGTCCGGATGTTACACATGGAATGCAAATTGAAAATACTAACGTAAATCTAATGGCTATTCCCGGAGCTATTACTTATTACAGGGTAAAGTTTGATAAACCTGGAGAATACAGAGTAGTTTGTCATGAATACTGTGGACTTGGGCATCAGAATATGATGAGCAAAATTATCGTATATTAGGGGGGTTCCCCCCTTTCTTTAGAATATACCTGCTCTTAGTATATCATGTAAATGAACTATTCCAACGAGTTTATCATTATCATCCAAAACTAAAAGGACTGTAATTTTATACTTTTCCATCAAATTCAAGGCATCAGCTACACTATCTTTATAACTTATAGTTTTTGGTGATGTTGTCATTGCAAGTTTTACACTACCATTATTTAAATCACCTCTTCTCTCCACGTATCTTCTTAAATCTCCATCTGTTATAATACCTACAAGTTTTCCATCTCTATCTAATACTGCGGTTGCCCCAAAACCCTTACTTGTAATTTCTATAATAGCATCCCTTATACTCATATCCTCACGTACAATAGGTATTTTTTCACCTTTATGCATTATCTCATAAACTTTTTTTAATCTTTTCCCTATTATGCCACCAGGATGTAGTTTTGCAAATTGCTCCTTTGAAAAACCTTTCATTTCCATTAGAACTACAGCTATTGCATCACCAAGTATCATTTGTGCAGTTGTTGAAGAGGTTGGGGATAAGTTAAATGGACATGCTTCTCTTTTAACTTTTATATCTATCGCAACATCACTGTTTTTTGCTATAGTTGACTCAGGATTTCCTGTTATACAAATTATAGGAACTTTTAAAAATTTAATATATGGGATGATATTTATAATTTCATCGGTTTCTCCGCTATTTGAAAGAATTATTATAACATCATTTCTATCAATCATTCCTAAATCACCATGAACTGCCTCTGACGGATGTAAAAAGATAGAAGGCGTTCCTGTACTTGATAAGGTTGAAGAGATTTTCCTTGCAACATGACCAGATTTTCCTATACCGATTAAAATTACCTTACCTTTGCAACTACCTAAAATTTCTATAGCCTTTACAAATGAACTATTCAAACTTTCCTTTAGGTTAATTATAGTTTCTAATTCTATATCAATAACTTTCTTTGCAATTTCTATAATACTACTATCATTCAATAACTTCATATATTAGGGGTTGAGGTTGAATTCTTCTTTTCACGGTTTTATATGAAGTCTCAAGTATTTCAATTGCATGGTTCATATTTTTTTCATCACTTGCCATAACTTCAAATATTACATCATTTTCTTCAATCCTATCACCAACTTTTTTATGAAGAATAATGCCCGCTTTATGGTCTATTACATCATCCATCTTACTTCTTCCTGCTCCAAGTATTTGTGCAGCTAAACCAATTGCATAAGTATCAAATTGAGATATATAACCAGATGTATGTGCTCTTATATAGTATCTATATTTGGTTCTTGTAAATTCTTCAGAATTTACGTAATTCCAATCACCTCCATGCAATTCTATCATACTTCTTAATCTTCTTAGACCTTCACGATTATACAGATTTTCCTTCAGCTTCTTATATCCTTCATCTACACTTTTTACTACATCTACTATATATAGCATATACGCACCAAGTTTTAATGTAAGCTCTGTAACATCAGGTGGTCCACTACCTTTTAAAACTTCTATTGCCTCTTTTACTTCTATTGCATTACCTATTGCTTTTCCTAATGGTTCATCCATATTTGTAATTAATGCTATTACCCTTTTATTCATTTTTCTCCCTATTTCTACAAGTAGCATAGCTAACTCTTTTGCATCTCTATACCTTTGCATAAATGCACCTGAACCTGTCTTTACATCAAGAACTATTGCATCTACACCTTCTGCAAGTTTCTTGCTCATAATACTTGAAGCAATTAAAGGAATGCTCTCAATCGTTGCAGAAGTATCTCTAATAGCATATAGTTTCTTGTCTGCAGGGACAAGATTTTCAGTTTGACCTATAATTGAACAACCAACTTTTTCAACTATAGTTTTAAATTCCTTAATTGATAAGTCCGTTCTATAACCTTTAATTGATTCTAACTTATCCAATGTCCCTCCTGTATGACCAAGTGCTCTACCTGATATCATTGGAACAGCTACTAAATTAGTAGATGCTACAAGTGGTGCAAGCGCTATAGATACTTTATCTCCTACACCTCCCGTTGAGTGTTTGTCCACAGTAGGTTTCTTTAGAAATTTCCAATCTAATACTTCCCCGCTTTTCATCATAGCCTCAGTTAAGTATGCAGTTTCCATACTATCCATACCTCTATAGTATATTGCCATAAGAAGTGCTGAAGCTTGATAGTCCAAAATTTCTCCATTCAGTATTCCTTCTATAAAAAATTCTATTTCTTTTTTGCCAAGCTTTTCTCCATCTCTCTTTTTTCTTATAATATCAACTATTCTCATGACTTAATCTTTAATTGAACTCCAAGCGACATTCTTATAACCTCACTTATTTGCTCCTCTACTGAAACCTTGTGCTTAGTATCAAAGCTAAGCAGAAAAAACAAAGGGTTAGTGCTTTCATATACTATCAATTTTGTTCTATGATCAAAATACTTTTCATAATCGTCTTCTATAATTACAAGACCATAGTTTTTTTCTTCATAAATCTTTCTTAATAATTTTCTAACTTCAGATGGCTCACTCAGAGTGATATAATCTACACCTACAAGTGAAAACCCGGGTTTATAATCACTTTGACCTATTACTAAAACTTTTTGTTTCAAAGTGTGAAAATTTTAAAGCACAAAAATTATTCTATAATTTTAAATGAACTTATATCTTCGTTTTTATCTATCATTCCAATAATTTTTTCAATATTTGCTATAACTTTTTTAACATCAATAACTTGATTTTCCTCTAAATATTTAGAGAGATAATTTTTAGCATTTATAAATATGTTCCTTGCACCATTTGGATTTCTTTGCTCAATGTGCTTATAGTATCCTGCACATATTTGTATTATCCCTTTAATGAAATTTCTATACTTGTTTTCAACTGGCATTTCGCGCCATAAGTCTTCCAAAACTTCGTGTGCTTCAAAATAATCGCCAGTTCTTAGTAATTCTAAACCTTTTATAAACCTTTCATCGTTAAATATATTCTTCTTTAAAACAAGATAAACTCCGCTTATGTCAAGACTACCATGGTTTAAATTTACTGCTCTCTCAAGTATTTTATTAGTTGGTTCTAATATATGAGAATATAGATGAAAGTCATTTATTAGTTCAAAAAAATAATTTAAGTCTTTGTGTAATAATTCAATAGAGAATTGCGGTGAAAAGTCCTCATTTAAAATTTTTTCCTTTTTCACTTCTAAAAAATAACTTCTTCCTGCACCGTTTGAAAGAATTTCCAAAATTAAGTCCTTTCTTATTCCCATATTCTCACCTATAGTTATAGTTTCCATAATAGACTGTAATATCCCTGCAAGAGCAAAGTTATTTAATAGTTTAAGTTTTGTAGGCTCACCTATGTTATCAAAATAGTAAAATTTCTTTGTAAATGTTTCTATAATGTGCTCTATAAGCTTTAGTCTGGACTTATCACCTGAAATTAACATTACAAGACTTCCTGTATTTGCAGCGGGAATACTACCAAGCAATGGTGCTTCAAAGTAGTATCCATTTAGCTCCCTTACTTTCTGATAAAACTTTTTTACAAAACTATAACTATTTGTAGTCATATCTACAATTATTTTATTTTCAATATTTTGAGGTTCAATCCTCTTGAAAAGAAGTTCTTCCACTGCTTTAGAGTCTCTTATTATGATAAATATAACATCTGAATTATAAAATAGTTCGTTTGGGTCTAAAAAGTGATTGTAATTTTTTGCTTTTTCAACTGCTCTATTATATACATAAAGATTTATACCTTGAGAAATCATCCTATCTACTATAGCTTTTCCAAGATTTCCTAAACCAACAAAACCCACTTTCATATTATCCTCTCCTTACATAGTCAACCCAATAAAATATTATTCCAAATGCAACAGAAACGTTCAAACTTTGTACTTTTCCATATTGAGGTATTTTAATAAGAACATCAGACAAGTCAAGAATTTCCTTATCTATACCTTTACTTTCGTTCCCAAAGATAATTATAGTTTTTTGATTGTAGTTATAGTTCCTATAGTTTATCGCATTTTCGGACAAACTCGTGGCGACAATTTTATATTCTTGTTTTTTCATATCTAAGAGAAATTCCATAGGTTCCTCTACAATTTCAATCCTTACCCATTTATGTGAACCTTTGCTAATTTTTTCATTTATCACAAACGGTTTATCTTCAGTTATATAAACTTTTTCTATACCAACAGCATCTGCTGTCCTTACAATTGCAGAACAATTTTGAGGATTTTCAAGCTTGTATAAATATGGAAATATACCAACTAATTTCAAGAGCTTAAAATTTTAAAGTTTACTAAATAATAACTATTTTTCCTTCAGTACCTACAATAATTCCGGCTTTATTTTCTAAATAAAGTTTTCCAGCTAAAAGGCAAATTATAGCATCTTTCTCATCCTTGATTAAATTTTGTTTCTCTAAACTATAACCAAGACCATTTATAAATTCAAAAAAATGCCCATTAAAAGCAGATGGAAATGTTTCAAAAACCAAAATACCATGCATTTCTAAAATATTCTTAATGCTAATTCCTCTCAGTGCAAGTTCTTTCATATGTTTAAAAGTTATAGGCAGAACATTTATTCTCCTTTTCTTTAAGTAAATATCAATATCCCTAAAGTGTTTGTTTTTTCTTGGAAGTGAAAGAGGAGCATCTATTAGGACTATACTAAAGTTTTTCGAAAAATTAATAATTTCTTCATCATGAAACAGAGATTTCAACCTTATTGTCTTGTTATCAAAGTATGCTAAATAAGAGTATCTCTTTACCGAAAGGTCTATACCAAGCACCACTTTTAAATTTTAAATTACTAAGGAAAAATTTAACCTTCCTATTGAGTTTAAAGTGATTTTTAAAGTTTTTGATGAAGATTTGGAAATTGCTTTTTAAAAATTAATAATTAGTCTAAAGACCTTCCAAGGGCGAAAATTTGTAGCGAGTAAAAAAGAGTTAGAAAACTTAAAAAATTGTATAACTTTAAAATTTTAATGTGAGTTTAGCTGTAAAGTATAGACCTAAAACATTTGATGAACATATTGGACAAGAGCACATTGTAAAAGCTTTAAGAAAAGCACTTAAAGAAGGAAAAATTTCTCAGGCATATCTATTTGCAGGTCCAAAAGGAGTCGGAAAAACTACAACTGCAAGAATATTGTCTAAAGCACTTAATTGCGAAAGTTCGAGCAAAATAACAGATAATCCTTGCGGAATATGTAAATCCTGTATAGACATAGAAAATTCAAGACATGTAGATGTTATAGAAATAGATGGTGCAAGTAATAGAGGTATAGATGAAGTAAGGAATATTAGAGAAAACATAAAGAACCTGCCAATAAGAGGAAGATATAAAGTATACATAGTAGACGAAGTGCACATGCTAACAATAGAAGCCTTCAATGCACTATTAAAAACACTTGAAGAACCACCAAAACATGTAGTATTTATATTCGCTACAACTGACCCACAAAAAATACCTCCAACTGTCCTATCAAGACTCCAAAGATACGACTTTAGACCAATTCCCATATTTGAAATTATTCAAAGATTAAATTACATAGTAAAGAAGGAAAATATAGATATTGAAGATAGAGCAATTGAGGAAATTGCAAGAAGGAGTGATAGTAGTCTAAGAGATGCTATATCTATACTTGAACAGATGACTATGTTTATTGATGGAAAGATTACTCATAAGGATGTTATTAATATTTTAGGTTCAGTAGAATCAGAACTAATGGAAGACTTACTAAGTAGTATTCTTTCAGGAAATGTAAATAGAGCAATAGATATAACGAATGAAATTTTACAAAAGAACCTGTCTATATTAGATTTTATTAGGGAGTTTAATACTTTTCTATTTGAAAAGTTCAAGGAAATTATCAATAATCCTTCTAAAGACTATACAAAGGAAGACCTAATGCAACTTCTAAATACCGCACTTGAAATGGAAAAAGTAGTAAAATACTCTATAACACCAAAAATATGGTTAGTGTTTTTTATATCTAAAATGTGCTATATACCAAGAACTGTTCAGCTATTACAAATACTTCAAGATTATAATTTAGTGTATAGGAAAACTAAAAGGGAAGAAGAAAAGAAAAAAGAAACCATTAAAGATAAGCTATATAACCATGTTATAAATCATAAGAAATCTCAAATTGATATATTTCTTACCGCTCAAATAGAAGAAGAAAAAGAAAGTATTATTTTTACGTTTAGTGATGCCAATTCATATAGTGAAGCAAAATTGAAATTAGATGAAATAAGAAAGGAACTAAGCGCTTTGGGATATAACTATAAAAATGTTGAAATTAAACTAAAAGAAGAAAATCCAAAGAAAGTAAAACTTATAAATGAGCTTTCTCTAAGGAGGATATCATAGAGAGTATTATAAAAGATTGGCAAGAAAATAACTATAAAATCATAGGAAATATAAGGAAAGTAATAAAAGATGAGAAAATAATTAATGCCTTTGAAAAAATTCCAAGAAATCTTTTTGTTGAAAATGAACCATTTGAAGATAAGGCGGTTCACCTGAAATTAAATCAAACATCTTCTCAGCCAAGCTTAATAGCAAAGATGCTTGAACTACTTGAAATTAAACCTACAGATACTATCCTTGAAATTGGTACAGGAAGCGGTTATTTAACAGCTATTTTATGTGAAATTTCTCATTTTGTTTATTCTATTGATATATTTAGTGAGTTCATAGAAGAAACGGACAAAAAGTTAAAACTATTAGGTTATAAGAACTATAAACTACTTGTAAGAGACGGAAATTATGGTTTAGCAGAATTTTCACCGTATGAAAAAATAATAGCTTCCGCATATTTTGAAAGTATTCCGACGGCATTGTTAGAGCAGTTAACTATTGATGGTATATTAGTTTTACCTGTTGGTAATAAACAATTGCAATATATTTACAAGGTTATAAAAAAAGAAGCTGTTTTATTTGTACCTATTGTTCCTTTTGATAAACAAGGTCAAAACTAATATTTACAGTATCAGAAACCTCTATAAATCCAAACTTTGGACGAGTTATTTGAAAGTCCGAAAGTAAAATCTTAAACTCACCACTAACAAATGTGAAGTTATTTTCAAATTTCATATTTATTGGGACAGATATATATCTTTCTATACCTGAGATTTTCAATTTTCCAAAAATTGCATTTTTTACTAAACTATCTGGGAAAAATTCAATATACTCATATTTATCCGCTTTTATTGACCTATACATTTGAGCATCCCTAATACCATTTCCTGTTTTTAATGACTTTGAAACCACTCTTACATAACCTGAAATATAAATACTATCGTATTGAATTTTTGAATCTATACTATTTGCTATACCGTTTACTTGATGAAGTGTAGCATTAAGAAAAAATGAAATTTTTGATTTTGCATTAAGAAGAGTATAGGTTTGACTAATAAAAAAAATTAGCATTTATTGTATATATAAATATCTTCCTGCTTGACCACCGGGATAATGACAAGCTCTACAACCATTAGCATTACTCACTGATACATTCATCTGTAAGTATGAAGAACCATCTATTTTCTCAATCCTTGCCTGATAAGGAAAACATATATTACCTACTATATTAAATCTTCCAAGTGTATCAGTTGTATCGGAAAATATATTGTCTTTAGCATCTATTACTTTTACAACTACATTCTTTGCCCTTTTACTATAAGATGAGTCAATTGGGTCGGTCGACACAAAGTATTCAAAACTTACACTTTGACAATTGTCAGATGACTGTCTTGAGCAAGCAAGAAAAAATACAAAAAATAGAAAAATCCTATGCATAATTTAAATTTTAAAGTTAGTTTTGGCTTTAAAATTTTTGGACCATGTTTTATATACTTTTGATATTTATTTCTGGATGTGCAATTTTTAGCACACAAACAACTTATACTAATGAGAACGAAAAAGAGCTAACACCTGCAACTATAAGGAAAGAGATAAAAGTGGGTATGACATCCTCTGAAGTTGTCCAAGCTCTTGGCTCACCTAACATTCTTACATATGATAGCAAAGGTAGGGAAGTATGGGTTTATGATAGAATTTCTGCTGAGATAGAAACAAAAACTGATGCTCAATATGGAACAATATTAATCTTAGGCTTCTTTAGCGAAAGAAAAAGAGTAAAGCAAACTCAAAAGACACTAACACTAATTATTACTATGAGTGATAATAAAGTAGAGAGTTTTAGCTATCATTACTCAAAGTTCTAAGCTATGAGAAGGTTATTTAATATCTTTATTACACTGCTTTTTTTCAATGCGTGTGCAACAACCGAACAAAGACCAAGAACTCAGTTAGAAATAAGGGAATATCAAACAAGATACTTTCAAGTAAATGATAAGAAAACCATCTCAAAAGCTATATTAAATGTTTTACTTGATGAAGGCTTCGTTATAAAAAATAGTGATTTAGAATTAGGAATTATAACAGCTGAAAGAGCTATGGATGCTAAAGAAAAAATAGAAGAAGATTCAAAAACTAACTGGGCAGGAGTATTACTAATAGGAGCTTTAGTTATACTTACAGTTGGACTAATTCTACTACTTTCAAAAGATAAAGACAAAGATGAAGATAGAAAGGATAGTGGCTCAGGTAGCACAAGTAGTCCATCAAACACAACATATGAAAAAAGTAAGATTTTGGAAACCACAGTAAGTTTTAGTGAATATTCAGATGGTTATAAAGTAAGAGCGGTATTTCAATATAAAGTTTATGACAATGAAGGTAAGTTAGTTCGTGTTAAGAACTTAGACGATGCAAACTATTACCAAAATTTCTTTTCCAAGCTTGACAAAAGTATATTCTTGCAAAAGGAATTAGAAAATAAATAGTGCGGTGTGTATATTTAGTAAATGGTAAAATAGTTATAAAGGATGTAGAAATTCCGAAATTAGAAGATGGGGATATACTAATAAAGGTAAAATATGCACTAACTGATGGTACTGACTTAAAGACATATTTAAGAGGTCATCATATAATTAAGGATGGACCATTTGGACATGAATATAGCGGTATAGTTGTTGAAAGTAGAAGCGAAAAATTTAAAGTAGGAGATGAAGTTTTTGGTTTAAATAGTGCATATTGTGGAAATTGTAAATACTGTAAAGAAAGCAGGGAAAATTTATGTATAAGTTTAAAGTTTTTATTTGGAGCATATGCGGAATATCTCAAAATTCCAAAAGAAATAGTCAATAAAAATGTATTTATAAAACCAAAAGAAATTAGCTTTAAAGTCGCTCCAATAATTGAGCCTCTTTCCTGTGTATTTAATGGAATTGAAAAATTAAACTTAAAAGGTAATGAAAATATCTTGATACTCGGAAGCGGTTCTATTGCTATTATGTTCTTCTTAGCTTTATCAGAAAACCATAATGTAAAAATACACTCAAGGAGCAAGGATAGACTAAAATTAATTAAGGATAAATTACTATATGAGCAAATTGAAAAGTCATTTATGAAAGAATACAAAGACTTTGATTATAGTATAGTAATAGATACAACTGCAAGCTTTGATTTAGTTAATGAAATTCTAAAAAATCCAAGAAGGGGCTCCAAAATTCTATTATTCTCAGGTATGGAAAGCGAGAAATTTTTAACATTTGAACAAAGTTATTTTCACTACAACGAAATTGATATTATCACATCATTTCACCACAAACCTACTTCCACTAAAAAAGCCTACGAATATTTAAGAAGAAATCATATGATATTAGAAAATATTATTACTACTGAAGTTGAACTATCGGACATAGAAAAAGCATTTTTCCTAATGAAAGAAAGAAAAGCTTTGAAAGTCGCTATTAGTGTGCTTTAAAATTATCGGCACTTATGAAAGTAAGAGCTTCTATAAAAAAAAGATGTGATAAGTGCAAAATAATAAGAAGAAGAGGTAAAGTAATGATTATTTGTGAAAATTCAAAACATAATCAGAGACAGGGGTAAAACTATGGCTCGTATAGCAGGAGTAGACTTACCTAAAAATAAGCCTGTTTTTATAGGTCTTGAAAGGATATATGGTATAGGTATTCCCTTAGCGATGAAAATATTAGCTCAAACGGACATAGATCCTAATAAGAGAGTAAAGGATTTAACAGAAGAAGAAGTATCTAAACTTAAGAATATAGTTGAGAACTTAAGAGTAGAAGGTGCTTTAAAAGCTGAAATTCAGAGAAATATAAAAAGACTAATGGATATTAAGTGTTATAGAGGTATTAGACACTTAAAGGGACTACCTGTAAGGGGTCAAAGAACAAGACACAATGCAAGAACGAGAAAAGGTCCAAGAGGTAATATATTCAAGAGAAAGAAAAAAGGAGGTTAATACTAATGCCTAATAAGCAAAAGAAGAAATTTGGACCCTATGGTATAGCATATATACAATCCACATTTAATAATACTATTATTACCATAACAGACTTAGAAGGAAACACTATTTCTTGGGCAAGCGGAGGTAGCGTTGGATTTAAAGGAACAAGAAAAGGGACGCCTTTTGCAGCAAGCAAGGCTGCAGAGGCGGCTGCAAAAGCAGCAAAACAATTAGGTATTGAAATTGTAGAGGTAAGAGTTTCAGGTCCTGGTGCAGGAAGAGAAACTGCAATCAGAGCATTAGTAAGTGCAGGTTTAAAAGTTCATTCTATAAAGGATACTACTCCTATACCTCACAATGGCTGCAAACCACCTAAAAGAAGGAGGGTATAATGGCAAGATATACTGGTCCCAGATGTAAACTCTGTAGAAGAGAGGGAGAAAAGTTGTTTTTGAAAGGTCCAAGGTGTTTAACTAAAAAATGTGCTTTTGAAAGAAGACCTTATTCTCCGGGTATTCACGGTCCAAAGAAAAAGGGAACAAAATTAACAATCTATGGTATTCAGCTTAGGGAAAAACAAAAAGTAAAGAGAATATATGGAGTATTAGAGGGGCAATTTAGGAGATTTTTTGAAATAGCAAGGAAAATGCCAGGTAATACAGGTGAAAACCTTCTAATTTTACTTGAAAAAAGATTAGATAATATAGTATATAGGATGGGTTTTGCAAAATCAAGAGCTCAAGCAAGACAGTTTGTTAGACATGGTCATGTTTTAGTAAATGGTAGAAAAGTAGATATTCCTTCATATTTAGTAAAAGCAGGGGATATTATTATGATTGACGAAAGTTTAAAAGACAACTATGAATTAAAATCAGCAATAGAATTTTCAAAACAAATGATAAAACCAGATTGGTTAGAAGTGGACCATAACAATATGTTAGGAAAAGTTATAAGAGAGCCTCAAAGAATAGATGTATCGCATCCTATAAATGAAAGACTTATAGTAGAGTTATATTCTAAATAGGAGGTAATTATGAGTTTTGTGAATTTTTTATATCCAAAAGGTTTTTATGTAGACGAAATTAGTAATGACTATATAAAAATAGTAATTCCATATCTTGAAAAGGGATACGGTATTACAATTGGAAATGCTCTAAGAAGAATTCTTCTTTCTTCAATTGAGGGATATGCTGTTGTTGGAGTTTACATTGAAGGTGTCGTTCATGAATTTTCATCAATTGATGGAGTTTTAGAAGATGTCCCATATATTTTATTGAATCTAAAGAAAGTAAGATTTAAAATTGATGAGAATTTAATTACATTTCCTGCAAGGGTAAGTATTAACTTTCAAGGTCCAGGTGAAATAAGAGCTGACGCAATTAAAACATATTCAGGTATAGATATTGTAAATAGAGACCAGTTTATAGCAACTGTTACAACAGAAAGGAATTTAAATATTGACATATATATAGATAAAGGTATTGGTTTTGTACCAAAAGAAGAGTACCCTGAAAATTACAAAGATTTGTTTAGTTTTGGAACAATATTCGTAGATGGTAATTTCTCACCAATTGAAAAAGTAAACTGGTCAGTTGAAAAGATGAGATACGAAGCATACATGGACAAAGATAAGCTTACTTTAGAAATATGGACAAATGGGACGGTAAATCCACTGAACATATATAAAAAAGCTCTTGAAATCTTAGAGAAACATATTTCACTACTAAAGAACGAGTTAAGAAAGCAAGAAGAATTTGAATATACTTCTATAGAGGAATTTAATAAGAGAATAGAGTTAGTAAAATCTAAACCTATTACTGACTTACCTCTATCTCCAAAAGTAATAGAGTTATTAAAATCTAAAAAAATAGAAACTATTGGAGAACTTATAACATATGCGGAAGAAGAAGTAGGTGATTGGTTTAATGAAGCAGGATTACCCCAACGAGATTTTGAAGACTTAAGAAATAAGGTATATGCTTTATCTTTAAAATTTTCTAGTAAAGCAAGGGGTTAAATATGAGGCATTTAAATAAAATAAAAAAACTATCAAGGGAGAGAGAACATCGAAAAGCATTATTAAGAAACTTAGCAAGAAGTATATTTGAAAAAGGATATATAATTACAACAACCACAAAAGCAAAAGCTTGCAAGTCTATAGTAGATAGGATTCTTGCAAGAGCAACTGAAAATACTCTCCATAGTAGAAGATTAGTAAATAGATTTTTCAATGACAGAAAACTTGTAAAGAAAATATTTGATGATATCGCACCACTTTATAAAAATATAAAAAGTGGTTTTACTACAATTGTAAAATATGGATATAGAAGAGGTGATGGAGCTGAACTTTCGCTATTAAAGCTAATAAATTTTCCTCAAAAGAAGGAAGAGAAAAATGAGCAAGCATCTAAATGAGAAGGAATTTGATAGCGCTATAAGTGAAAAGGGTAATATAGTAGTTGACTTCTGGGCACAGTGGTGCATGCCTTGTAAAGCTATAGAACCGATATTAAATGAAGCAGAAAAAGACTTAGATATAAAGGTATATAAATTAAATGTAGATGACTATCCTGAAATTGCGCAGAGATTTAATATATTTTCCATACCTACATTGCTATGCTTTAAGGATGGAAAACTTGTAGGTAAAGTTGTTGGTGCTATGCCAAAACAAAAGTTATATAAAAAACTTATGGAGATTTTTCAGATAGAAGGAGAATTAAAATGAAGACCACATTTTTTAATAATATAGATGGAAGCAAAAGAAAGTGGTGGATAGTAGATGCCCAAGGTAAGGTTCTTGGAAGATTGGCAAGTACTATTGCAAAAATTTTAACTGGAAAACATAAGAAGGAATATACACCATCTGAAGATATGGGAGATTATGTAATTGTAATAAATGCGGAAAAAGTGGTTCTTAGCGGAAAAAAATGGCAAAATAAAATATATAGATGGCATTCTGGTTATATTGGTGGTTTAAAGGAATATAGTGCATACGAGTTATATAAAAAAGATCCAAGAAGGCTTATCTATATTGCAGTAAAAGGAATGCTCCCTAAAAATAGGACAAGAAAAAGAAGATTAAAAAGATTAAGAATTTTCATAGGTCCAGAGCATATACATAGAGCTCAAGAGCCTAAAATTCTTGAAATAAAGGAGGATTATAAAATATGAATGTCTATAAAGAGAAGCAGCTTTATACAGGGGATAAGATACTATTTTTAGATACAGGTGAAAGAATAATGCTAAAGAAATTTAAAAATGACTATAAAAAAATAATATTTACTACAGGTTCTAGGAAAAGTTCAACTGCCCGCGTAAGACTTAAAAGTTGGGGAAATGGCAAAATATACATAAATGGCAAGCGATTAAATGAATACTTCAAAAGTGATGAATATCAAAAATTAGTCTTAAAACCATTAGAACTTACAAATAGTATAGGATTATATGATGTAGTAGTGAAGGTAGAAGGTGGAGGTATATCTGGTCAGGCAGGTGCGATAAGTCATGGTATTGCAAGAGCATTGGCAGTTTTAGAACCTGAAAAATACAGAAAAGTTCTTAAAAAAGCTGGCTTATTAAGAAGAGATCCAAGAGAAAAGGAGAGGATGAAATATGCAAGAAGTAAAAGAAGAAGGTCTTGGCAATATACCAAACGTTAAGATAGAACAACTTTTAGAAGCAGGAGCACATTTTGGTCATAAAAAAAGCAAGTGGAATCCTAAAATGGCAAAATATATCTTTAGGGAAATAAATGGTTATCACATTCTGGATCTCAGAAAAACTATTTTACTCTTAGAAAATGCACTAAGATTTATATACGATATTGCATCAAAAAATGGAAATATACTTTTTGTTTGCACTAAAAAGAATCTAAGAGATACTATAGTAAATTTTGCTAATGAAGCAGGTGTATTTTATGTAGTTGAGAGGTGGCCTGGTGGTCTTCTTACTAACTTTGAAACTACAAAGCAAAGATTAATAAGAATTAAAGAGCTTGAAGGCATATTTGAAGAATACAACAAAGGCAAGAGTGTATATGTAAAAAAGGAAATAGTTGAACTACAAAAAGAATACGATAAATTATTAAAAAAATTTGGAGGTGTAAGAAGTATGGAGGATTTACCGAGTGCAATATATATAATTGATCCTGTAAATGAAAAGCTTGCAGTCCACGAAGCTAATGTATTAAAAATTCCAACAATTGCTATATGTGATACAAATGCAGACCCTGAACTCATTACTTATCCTATACCTGCAAACGACGATGCAATAAAGAGTGTATCATTAATAACTTCATTAGTAGTTGAAACTATAAAAAGAGGAAAACAGGCAGGTTTAACATGGCAGATATAAAGCCTGAATTATTAAAAGAACTAAGAGAAAGGACAGGCGCAGGTTTGATGGATTGCAAAAAGGCACTTATAGAGGCAGACGGAGATATAGAAAAGGCTGTAGAAATTTTAAGAAAAATGGGCATAGCAAAAAGTGAAAAAAAGCTTACAAAGGAAGCGAGACAGGGTTTAGTAGCATCTTATCTATCAGAAGATAGGAAGCTTGGAATCTTAGTAGAGTTAAATTGTGAAACTGACTTCGTATCTGCAACGGATGATTTTAAGAAATTATTAAATGAAATTCTAAATGCAATAAAAACATATAGACCAAAAACTATAGATGAAGCGAAGCTAATAAAATTAGACACAGGAGATACAATTGAAGATGCAATTAAACTACTTATTAGCAAAGTTGGAGAAAACATAATTCTAAGAAGATTTTCTATTTTTGAGAGTAAAAATGGATTTATAGAAATATACGTTCATCCCGGTTCAATGCTTGCGAGTATGGTAGAAATAGAACCACATGACGAGAAACTATATCAATTTTCAAGAGATATAGCTATGCAAATTGCTGCTATGTCAGCCATAAGCATTTCAGAAGAAGATATGCCAAAAGACATTTTAGAAAGGGAGAAGGAAATTTATAGAGAACAAGCTATAAAAGAAGGAAAGCCAGAAAAAGTAATTGATAAAATTGTAGAGGGTAAAATAAAGGCATTCCTTTCAGAAAAAGTCCTATTAAATCAGCAGTTTATAAAAGACAATACTAAAAGTGTGCTTGAATATAAGAAAGAAGTTGAAAGTAGTTTAAATTTAAGCGTAAATATTTTAAGATTTGTAAGATATAAAGTAGGTGAAGAATGAAACTTGGATTTATAGTTGAAGAGTTAGAGAAATTAAAAAATGAAGGACTCTATGTTAATATTAGAACCATAGAAAGTGAAGTTTCTTCATGGTTTATAGTAGATAATAAGAAGTGTTTAAATTTAACTTCAAATAATTATCTTGGATTTGCATCTGAAAAAAAATTAGTTGAAAAAGTTATAGAATATATCAAAATCTATGGAATTAGTCCTGCGGCAGTAAGGACGATATCAGGGACGATGAGTTTACACGTAGAATTAGAAAGAAAATTAGCAAAGTTTAAACATGTTGAAGATGTAATTTTATTACAAAGTGGATTTATGGCAAATCTTGCAGTGATACCTGCTATTGTATCAAGTGAAGATGTTATATTTTCAGATGAACTAAATCATGCATCAATAATTGATGGTTGTAGACTAAGTAAGGCAGAGATTGTAAGATATAGACATTTAGATATGAATGATTTAGAGGATAAAATTAAGAAGTATTCAAATAAAAGAAGAAAACTTATTGTAAGTGATGGGGTATTTTCTATGGATGGAGATATTGCACCATTGAATGAACTAATTGATATTTCAAATAGATATGGAGCAATATTGATGATTGATGATGCCCATGGGGAAGGTGTGCTTGGAAGAAATGGAAGGGGTATAGTAGACCATTTTGACGCACATGGCAAAGTAGATATTGAAGTGGGAACATTATCTAAAGCATTTGGTGTTGTTGGAGGTTTCGTAGCGGGAAGTAGATTTCTAATTGAATATTTAAAGCAAAGAGCAAGACCTTTCCTATTTTCTAGTGCTCTTACTGTCGCCGATACTGCTGCGAATTTAGGAGCACTTGAAATTATGGAAAGTTCTGACGAAAGAGTTAAAAAACTATGGGAAAACAAAAATTACTTTCAAAATCAATTAGTAAATATGGGTTTTAATATAGGAAGCACAAAAACACCTATTACACCAGTAATAGTAGGAGAAGAGAAAAAAGCACAAGAATTTTCAAAGAAATTATTTGAAAATAACATATTCGTTCAAGCAATTGTATATCCTACTGTACCAAAAGGAACTGCGAGATTAAGAGTTATGTTATCTGCAATTCATAAAAAAGAAGACTTAGATTTCGCACTTGAAACATTTGAGAAAATAGGAAAAGAATTAGCTATTATTTAGCTTTAAAATTTTAGAAATTGGATGCAATAGTTATCAGAAGCAATTTGATAGAATATAAAAAAGCTCTTGAAATTCAAAAAATTATTCACAATTTAAGGAAAAGTGATGTTTTACCAGATACATTATGGCTATTGGAGCATGAACCTGTAATAACACTTGGAAGAAGCGGAAAAATAGAAAATTTATTAGTTCCAGAAGATTACTTAAAAAAAATAGGAATAAATATTTACTACGTTGAAAGAGGTGGTGATATTACCTATCATGGACCGGGTCAAATTATAGGATATGTATTTTTCAAAATTGACGGTCTAGATAAAGTAAGGGACTTTGTAGGAAAAATAGAAACAGCTATTATTACCGCTCTAAAAAAGATAAACATAAATGCAAAAACCATAGAAAAACATAGAGGTGTATGGGTAAACCAAAATAAGATATGTGCAATAGGGGTTGCAATTAAGGATTGGGTCTCATTTCATGGCTTTGCACTATACTTAAATCCAATAATGGAACATTTTAATTTAATAGTCCCATGTGGTATAATGGACAAAGGTATAACAAGTGTATATAAGGAAACTTCAATAGACAACAGAAAACTATTAGAAGAACTATTAATACTTGGTTTTCAGGAGGTCTTTAATATTTCCTTTAGGGAAGAGAAATTAGAGGAAATTCTTAAAATGGAGGTGAAAGTATGAAAATCTTAACACTTTTTCTTTTTAGTGAGATTTCAGACTATGAAAAACAGCAGATTATAGATATAGGAGAAAAAACTGCAATGTTCTTAATTGATAGTCTAAGAAAAGAGCTTCTTAATGCTCTTTCTAAAAATCCTGAAAATGCAATAGAAGTTTGCTCTAAAAAGGCACAATCTATAACGAAGTCAATAGAAAATAAAACAGGATACAAACTAAAAAGAACTACATTTAAATATAGAAATCAACTAAATAAACCTGATAAATACGAAGAAGAAGTTTTAAGTATATTTGAAAAGTCCAATCCTATGCCTAACTATTACATTCAAAAAGTAAAGGAAGGGAAAACTGAAGTTTATAGATACTATAAACCACTAAAAGTTGATGGAGTATGCATAATGTGCCATGGCGATAGAAATAGTATGAATGAAAATATACTAAAAAAGATAAACAAGATATATCCAAATGACAAAGCCCATGGTTATAAAGTTGGTGAATTTAGAGGTGTTGTGAGAGTTTCAATACCTGTAGAAAAAATTAAAAAAGGAGGATAAAGTTATGTCAGATATAAAAGAACTTGATATACATGGATGGTCTAAGGTATACATTAAGGAATTATACGGGGGTTTTATTGGAATAATCTCCATACATAGCACAAAGAGAGGACCAGCACTTGGTGGATGCAGATTTTATCATTACGATAACCATAAGGCAAAGTTTGCTCTTGCTCTTGAAGACGTTTTAAGGTTATCAAGAGGTATGACTTATAAAGCGGTTGCAGGAAATTTACCTCTTGGAGGGGGAAAAGCAGTTATAGTATCTGAATTTTATGAACTCAAACCTGATGTAAGAAGAAGCTTATTTGAAAGTTTTGGAGATTTTGTAGAGAAGCTTAAAGGTATTTATATTACGGCGGAAGATATAGGAACTACAGTTGAAGATATGAAAATTGTAAGTGAAAGAACTAAGCATGTAGTAGGACTATCTGAAAGCTTAGGAGGACTTGGAGATCCATCACCTGTAACTGCAATAGGAGTATTTACAGCAATAAATTGGATAACAGAGAAACTATTAGGTAAACCAAAAAATAAAGTAAGTATTTTACTTCAAGGACTTGGTAAAGTTGGAAGTAATCTATTAGAACATCTATATAATGAAGGATATAGAATTTACATTTCAGATGTAAGTCCAAAAGCTATTGAAAATGCATTAAATAAGTATAATAATTTAGAATATATCCCACCTGATGAAATATTTGATAGAGAATTTGATATATTTTCTCCCAATGCACTTGGAAAAGTTATAAATAGTTCAAACGTAGATAAAATTAGATATAAGGCAATCGTAGGTGCTGCAAATAACCAAATTGAAAATTATGAAGTTGCTCAAAAACTTCAAGATAGAAGTATAATTTATGCTCCCGATTATGCAATAAACTTAGGTGGCTTAACACTAGTATATTATGAATACGAGCTAAGAATAGGAAAACAAAGGAGTATGGAGGAGGCAAAGGAAATAGCGATTGAGAAAACTAAAGAAAATGTAATAAAGAATTTAGAGGAAATTTTTGAAATAGTCAATAGGACAAATAAAAGTCCTGCCATTATTGCGGATGAGATTATGGAAAGTAGACTAAAGTAGAAAAGCTAATTAATTTCCAAAATTATGACAATTTTATTAATATCTTGTACTGATAGTTTAATGGAAAGATTATGGAAAACAGCAAGTCTATGGAGGGCAGGAGAAAACGTTAAAAAAGTAGACATAGCAAGAGATAGTTTAAAAAAATGTCCTCAAGTAGTAGCATGGTTATTCAATAACAAACTCGGGAGGAGAGATAGATTTTCGCTTAGAGCGATAAGGGATATTTTTCAAGATAACTACAGTAGAACTATTCCATATTTAAAGATTTCTCTTCTTTCAAAAGATACACTAAAGGTTAAAGATGTCCTATATTTAATAAATGAGTGGAAAGTAAAAGAATTGGGAGATATACTAATTCAAATACTAATTAGATATGACGATAGACCACATATATTAAGCTCAATTATTAGAGCTATTGGAAATTCAGAAAACAAGGAATATGGAAAGTATTTACTTAGCTATATTGATAGTGAATATGAAATGGTCAGATTTAGAACTATACAAGCTTTAGGGAAATTAAAATACTATCCCTCAATTCCCCAAATTATACCTCACTTAGTAGATAGCTTATTTACAGTTAGATATATCTCATGCTTTACTCTATATCAAATGAAGGACAGTGCGTATAGGGAAATTGAAAAATTCATAAGAACTTCTGATAATCAAACATTTCTATATTTTGCCAACTTATCACTTAGTGGCAGTTGTTTATCTACTGACTGAAGTTTTTAAATGTTAATTTGTGATAAATGGTTGTCTTAAAATTATAGCTTTTTGTAGAGTAATATTATCAGTATAAGTAATTTCATAACCAGTCGGTATGCCTCTTGCTATTTGAGTAATATTTATATTTGTATCCTTAATCTTTTCATAGATATAATAACCTGTTGCATCTCCTTCTATACTTGAACTTAAAGCTATTATAACCTCTTTAATGTCCTCCTCTAATATCCTATTTTTTAAGTTGTCTATAAATAAGTCCTTTGGCTCTATACCTTCTAATGGAGAAATTAGACCACCTATTACATGATATTTACCATTATATACTCCAAGCTTTTCTATATGATACATATCGTATGGACTTTCAACTACCATAATAATTTTTTCTCTTTGTAAATCTGAACAAACTTCACATACTTCTCTTTCACTAATGGTATTACACTTAGAGCATAACTTCAGTTTTTTAATTTCGTTTAGTGCAGTGATTAGTTCATCTAAAATTCTACCATTTTTTACTATTACAAAAGCACTCTTTTCTGCAGTTTTTTCACCAATACCGGGAAGCTTTTTTAAAACTTCTATTAACCTTAAAAATCCTTTTGGAAATTTCATATGCCAAGTTGTCTTCTTATTTCAGGTGGTAAATCTTTTAAAAGTTCTTGCATTTTCTTTGTGGATTCATTCTGGGCTTTCTTCTGAGCAGTATTTATTAAATTAGTTAATGTCCTTTCAATTTTTTTTATATCAGAGCTTTTAAATATTTCCTCACTTATCTTTATTTCTATTACTTCAGCTATACCATTTACTACAACTTTTAACTTTCCATCCATAGCTTCTTCAGTTATTCTTATGTTCTTTAATTCTTTCTGCACTTTTTCTATTTTTGCTTTTGCTTCCATAATTTGCTTTAAGTTTCCAAACATACTTTCACCTCCTATAGTTTTATTAATTCCTTTGTTATATCTGATAGCACAGAAATTTTATTATTTTCCTTATTTAACACTACACTATCCTCTATCCTAATACCAAACTTATTTTCAATATAAACTCCCGGTTCGATTGTAAATACTTCATTTCCTTGCAAAACGTATTCTTCCGCTTTTTGACTAAATACAGGAAATTCGTGGACTTCAATACCAATTGAATGACCTAATGCATGACCAAAATATTTATTGTCATAACCATACGATTTTAAAAATTCTCTCACAACCTTGTCTAAATCTACATTTTTCATTCCAACTTTTGCAACATCTTCAGCTAAAAATATAGCATTTTTTACAATATCATAAGTATTTATAAAATCATGATCAACTCTATTTCCTATCCATATAGTTCTTGTAATATCACAGCAATAACCATCATAAACTATACCAAAATCAATTAAAAGAGGTGCATTATTTAAAATAGTTCTATTTGATGCTCTACCATGTGGCATAGCACTTCTTTCTTTACTTAAAACTATTGTTTCAAAAGCCATATCTTCAGCATTTAAATACTTCCTTGCTATGTATTCCATCTCTATTGCTATATCCCTTTCTCTCATTACTTCAGGTTTTATAAAATTTAAAATAATCTCAAATAATTCTTTTGCAATACTGCAAGCTTTTTTAATCTTTTCAATTTCTTCGTTAGTCTTTATAGCCCTTAATTTTTCTACAACATTACTAACTGAAATAAGACTTAGTTGAGGTAAGTTTTTTTTCAGTTGACTATATGCATTTAATGTAGTATAGTTTTCTTCAATAGCCAAGTTTTTTATATCTTTTAGAATTTCTTTCAGGATATCATAATACTGGTCGTAAATTACAATTTCAAATTCTTGTTTGTCTATTTTTTCATTTGCATAAGTTTTATATCTAAAATCCGTTAAGAAGTAATTTTTTTCTAAAGTAATAAGAACTTGTGCATTTGAACCTTTAAATCCAGTTAAATATCTAATATTTGATAAGTTGGTTATAAGAATTGCTTCTAAATTGTTTTCAATTAGATAATTACGAAGGTATGACAGCATCTATTTTTGATAAAACAATTTCAGGTTTAACTCTTGGATCTCTTTTCCATTCTTCTCTTAATACTTTTAAAACAGAAGCCCTAATATCTATTGGATATTTATTTATTCTTGGTTCAATATGCTTTATCCATAATTCTACTCCTCTTTTATATGCCCACCCTCTTATATTCGTTGGATATTTTAATATGAAATTTTTAGTTAATTCTAATGCTTTTTCTACCTCCCCTGCAAGCAAAAGTTCTGCTACTTTACTTTCTACCTTATAACTTTTCTTTTTTAGCTTTAACTTTTGTTGCTTTTTAATTTGATATTGCTTCCACTTACTCATAATTGAAAATTTTAAAGCATAGAAAATACTTTAAAATTTATAAAATGAAAGGGTTTTATATTCATATTCCATTTTGCAAAGTGAAATGTTTATATTGCGACTTTTATAAGATAATACCTAAAAGTAGTTTTGAAATTGATAACTTTTTAAGGGTTTTAAGTATGGAAATTCATGAAAACAGTTGCTATTACAATACTATATTCATAGGTGGTGGAACTCCGAATATTTTAGATAGGAATAAACTAATTGAACTTTTTGAAGTTATAGTTAAAAATATAAAGCTTTATGAAAATTACGAATGGACAATAGAGTTAAATCCAGAGCTTGTAAATTTAGATAACTTAGTAATTTTTAAAGATTATGGAATAAATAGATTGAGTCTTGGCATTCAAAGTCTGGATGACTATGAACTTAAATTTATGGGAAGATTACATAGAAAAAGGGATGTATTTAAAAAGATAGACTTAATTGAAAGACTTGGTTTTGAAAACGTAAATGTAGATATAATATTTGGTGGATATTTTCAAGATGTTGGTAAATTCAGAAAAACTCTATACGAAATAGTAAACTTTCCAATAACTCATATTTCTACATATTTACTTACTATTGAAGATGGAACGCCATTTAAAAAGTTGAATATAAAACTAAAAGATGAAGATACTATTGAGGAAATGTTTAAGATGAAGGAGGAGATATTATATGAGCATGGATTTTATAGATATGAAATCTCAAACTATGCAAAAAAAGGTTTTCAATGTAAGCATAATTTAATTTATTGGAAAAGAGAAAGCTATATTGGTGTCGGTCCCTCCGCTGCTTCCTTTATAAAGCCAAATATAAGGTATAAAAATGTAGAAAATTTAGGTCTTTACTTGGAAGACTATAAAAAGTATAGAGAATATGAGTTTTTGAATGATGAGCAAATATTGTTAGAGAAAATATACCTTTCACTAAGACTTGATGAAGGATTAGAATTGCAAGATATTAGTATAGTCTCGGATTTAACTGAATTCTTTAACATATATGGAAATAGAATAAAGCCTAATATAAAAGGGATTATGGTTTTAGATAGATTAGCTATTGAAATATTTCAAAGGATAAATAGTAGAGAAACTTTAAAATTATCAAGCTTATGAGTAAAATTGTAAATTCAGAATTTGAAACTGAATTAAAAGAAAGCTATTTAAAATACGCACTTAGTGTAATTATAAGCAGAGCTATACCTGATGCAAGAGATGGATTGAAACCAGTTCAAAGAAGAATATTGTATGCAATGTATGATATGAACTTGCTTCCAAATAAACCATTTAGAAAATCCGCAACAGTAGTCGGAGAAGTAATAGGTAAGTACCATCCTCATGGTGATCAAGCAGTTTATGAAGCATTAGTTAGACTTGCACAAGATTTTCATATGCGATATCCACTAATTGAAGGTCAAGGCAATTTTGGTTCAATAGACGGAGATCCACCTGCAGCATATCGTTATACCGAGGTAAGACTTGAGAAAATAGCCCTTGAACTACTAAACAATATAGAAGAAAACGTAGTAGATTTTGTAGATAATTTTGATGGAAGATACAGAGAGCCTGTTTTACTTCCAGCAGGATTTCCTAATCTATTAGTAAATGGTGCAGTAGGTATTGCAGTTGGTATGGGAACAAGCATTCCTCCTCACAACTTATCAGAAATTATTGATGGGACAATAGCTCTAATAGATAATCCAAACATTACCATAGAGGAACTATTAAAATATATAAAAGGACCTGATTTTCCAACAGGTGGTACAATAGTTGGAAGAGAGCAGATATATCAAGCATATAAGACAGGTAAAGGTAAAATTACTATAAGAGCAAACTATGAAATACAAGATAAAGACATTATTATTAAAGAAATACCATATCTTGTAAATAAGGCGGAGCTAATTAGTAAGATAGCTCAACTTGCAAGGGAAGGGACAATAGAGGGCATATCTGATATTAGGGATGAGAGTGATAGGGAAGGTTTAAGAATAGTAATTGAAGTGAAAAAGGGTTATGAACCACAAGTAGTTCTAAATCAATTAATGAAACATACAAAACTTCAAGATACACTTAGTATAAATATGATAGCAATATTAAATAATCAACCAAGAACTTTCAATTTAAAGGAATTACTACAAGTTTTCATAGACTACAGAGAGGAAATAATTAGAAGAAGAACTCAATTTAGATTAAACAAAGCAAAACAAAGAATGCATATAATAGAAGGTTTTATATTAGCTCTTGAAAACTTAGATGATATTATTGAAACTATTAGAAAGAGCGAAGATGTTGATAGTGCAAGGGAATTTTTAATTACTAAATATAAACTTACTACTGAACAAGCAAGTGCAATACTTGACATAAAACTGCAAAGCTTAACAAAACTTGAAACAGATAAGCTACTTGAAGAATATAGAAAACTTGAAAATGATGTGAAAAATTATGAGAAGATATTATATCAAAGGGAGGAGCTTTTAAAGTTAATGAAATTAGAACTTTTAAATATAAAAGAAAGATTCAAAGATATTAGAAAAACAGAAATAATTGATAGCGAGGAAGACAAAATTAGTTTAGATATTGAAAATTTAATTCAAAGAGAGGACATTTTAGTTCTCATTACAAAGGACGGGTATATCAAGAGAATGCCTCTAAAAAGCTTTAGAAACCAAAAAAGAGGAACAAAAGGAAAAACAGGTATAACAACTTATCAAGGAGATGTCCCTTATAAGGTCTCAATTTGTAATACTCACTCGCAATTATTGTTTATAACAAATAAAGCAAGAGCTTTTTGGACGAAAGCATATAAAATACCTGAGATGAGCCTTTCAAGTAAAGGAAAATCCATAAATAGTCTTTTTAATTTGCCCAAAGATGAAAGAGTAGTTGAAATATTACCAAATGAAGACTCAAAGTATATTGTTATTATAACTAAGCAATCAAGGGTAAAAAGAATAGAAATAAGTGAAGTTCTTAAGGGAAGAATGGGTGTGCCAATTATGAAATTAAAAGAAGGAGACGAAATTGTAAGTTGTTTATTAACTTTAGGTGAGGAAGATATACTTATTGCAAAAGAAGATGGAAAAGTAGTAAGAATAAAGCAGAATGAAATACCTATTCAAAGTAGAAAAGGTTCAGGTGCAATAGGAACAAGGGGGGAAAACGTTATAGCTGCTTGTACTATATTGAAAAATTCTAAGGTTATTACTATTACTAATAAGGGATATGGTAAAAAAGTGAAGGAAGAAGACATACCTGTTTTAAAAAGAGGTGCAAAAGGTGTATATATTTTAAAAACTAAAGAAAAGTTTGGGAAATTGGTTTCAGTTCTTAGTAGCTTTGAAAATTACGAAAACTTGATAATAATTACCAATAAAGGAATCATATTGAGAATAGATGTTTCAGAATTGAACGAATATTCAAGACAGGCAAGTGGCATGAAGTTAATTGAACTTCAAGAGGATGATTATATTGCTTGTGCTCAAATTATAAGAGGTGATTAAGAATGATAAGGAGAATTTTTATAGTTTTATTTTTTTTGATAAGTTGTCGTGTTGGAGATCCACCTGAGAAAGTTGTAGAAAACTATCTAAGTGCTCTTGAAAAGGGAGACTATAAAAAGGCTTATGGCTTAATAGATAGAATCTCAAGAAATTACGTTAGTGAGAAAGATTTTAGAGAATATTGGGAAAAGCAGTTTAGTGAATGGGGTAAGCCCGATAGTCATGAGGTTTATGCTATTAAGCGAGAAGGAGACACTATGCGAGTTTATTTTAGATGGTATTTTGATAGAGGGAATTTTGAAGACTTAGTAATGAGACTAACTAAGAATGTAAATCAAGGTGTATACGAATGGAGAATAAAATTCTATAAATATAGAATTGTAGAGAAAAAGAAAAAATGAGAGTAGTAATAGCACTTGGAGGAAATGCCCTTGTAAGAAAAAATGAACCATTTAATACAGAAACTCATGACATAAATTCACATCTTGCTATAAAAAGTATTTCAAAGATTATTGAAAATAACGAAATTGTAATTACACATGGTAATGGACCACAAGTAGGAGAGGAATTTTTTAGAAATGTTTTTACAATTGGTAAGGTATTTACTATGAGCTTAGATTACCTAAATGCACAAACTCAAGGATGGATAGGATACTTATTGGAAAAGCACATTAGAAATGAAACAACTAAAAAAGTTGCAACCTTAGTTACACTTGTAAGAATTGACCCAAATGATGAAGCTTTTTTAGAACCTACGAAATTTATTGGAAGGTTTTTTGATGAAAACGAAATGAAGGAATATTCCTTAAAATATGGTTGGAAGTTCAAAAAAGATAGCAATAGAGGTTATAGAGTTGTAGTTCCTTCACCAAAGCCTAAGGAAATTTTAAATAAAGATGCCATTTTAAATCTAATTGAAAATGGTTTTGTAGTAGTCGCACTTGGTGGGGGAGGTATTCCTGTAGTTTTAGAGCACGATAAGTATATTAGAGGTGTTGAAGCTGTCATAGATAAGGATTTAGCAAGTTCGCTACTTGCAATAGAAATTAATGCAGATTTATTTATGATTTTAACAGAAGTGGAAAAGGTATATTTAAATTATAATAAGGAAAATCAAAAAGCGTTAGATGTAATAAATGTAAATCAATTAGAAAAATATTACTATGAAGGTCATTTTCCTGAGGGTAGTATGGGACCTAAAGTTTTAGCAGCAATGAATTTTGTAAAAGCTACAAAAAGAAAAGCAATAATTACATCACTTGATAAAGCACTTGATGGTTTTTATGAAAAAACTGGGACAATAGTAATTCCATGATAGATGTATTTGAGATAAAACTACACTACCCTATACCTATATTTTTATATACAAGCAACATAAAAAGCATTTACGAATTTTATAAATTTCTAAGTGAGTTAAAAAATGACACCTTAGTAATACCTTTAGAAAACTTTGAATTTATAACCATAGATGAACTTGACATTAGTAAAAGTTATAGATTAAAAAGCGTGCTTGTGCCAAAAGGAGAAATTTTAGTTAAGTTCTTTTTGGGACTTTTAGAAGGTTTAAATATTTACTATTACTTTCTTCCAATAGTAGAGATTAACCCAATAGGAAAGAAGTTATTAAATAAAAAAAGAAAAAACAAAAATTGGTCTATTGAGTGGAAAAGCTTTTTAAGATATATTAACTTAATCAAGGATAGAATGATAAAATTTGAAGTTTTTGAAAATGAATTTTTATCCTTAATTATTTCAAATGTAAGTTATAAAGAACCTCTATTTTATGTGGGAGAACTTGTAAAATTAAAAAATAAATCGGTATATGGAAGAATTGTTGAATTAAGAGAAAAATCAGTGTTTTTAGATAATGGTGAGTTTTACAATAAATCAGATTTAATTACCATAAAAACTCAACCCGAAACGAATATAAAACATAGTGATAGTAAATTTATGATAGAATTCCTTTTGAAATACCTAAATAGAGAACTAATTAAATATGGTTTGGAACTTGTAAGGAAAGAGTTTGATTTTGAAAAAGTTGAAATTTCTAAAGACTGTTTAAAAGATTTTCTTAAGAACAAGCGAATAAATTTAGTCTTTAAAAGCGAAAAGATAAAAGAAAAGTTTTCAAACTTTAAATTCCCATTTATTTTAGATGAAAATTCAGAATATAGTTTTTTAATAGACAGTCCACGTTATTTAAAAAGTCCAAAAAAACTATATAAGGAAGTTTCTAAACTATTTTTAAATTTAGATCACAACTGCCCTCGTGTTTATTCAAAAATCCCCGTAAAATTGAAATTAAAAGATGGAAGATATCTCATTTCTAATAACTACAACTCAGCAATCTGCAATGAAGAAGAAATAAATATTGGAATTTTGGTGCTCTAAAAGTCAAAGTTTCTTCTATAATATATCAAATACCTTATTTCACTGGCAAATGGAAAGACAGAGGATAGTTTTACAAAAGGCTCAAACCTTAACAATTTATAGGCTTTTCTCTTATCACCAAGTTTTATTAGTTTAAAAAATTCATTTAAATCAAAGAATACATCCTTATTTAAGACAACACTTTGATTTCCAATGGATATTAATCTAAAACCTACTTCGTGATTTATTCTATAAACAAAAGACTTAATATTTCTAAAGCCTTTTTGCTCCAACTCCTTAAAACTAACTTTTCTACCTTTCTCATTGAGCAAATAGAACAACAACATATAAGCTCTATTAGCTCTCCTTGAACTTCTGATTTGAGTGTTATTAACATAAACTGTTTCTTTTCTTGAAAGAACATAAACCCTTACCCTGTAATATCTCTTAATTCTAAGTAATCTAACAATATTTTTGAATTCTCTATATTTTCGTATGTGCTTTAAGGATTTATTTAAAAGTAGTGCATAAACATGTAAATTATAAATCAAACCATATTTATTCGCAACTTCAACAGCTTTCTTTATATTTCCCATTAAGAGGTATTTCAAAACTAACTCCTGCTTTCTATAACTTGATAGAAGTGTATAGTCTTTATTATATATTGCCTTTAGTGTATTTGAAAACTTTGAGCCTTCATTCAATAAATCTCTAACTTTGTCATACTTACCTTCAATAGAATACTTCAACATTAATATAGTTTTAAATTCAGGTAAATAGAATTTATAGTTTTCTATTTCTTTTTCAATTTCATTCAATCTCGTATGGAAATTCACAAAATCCCCTTTTAAAAGCAACATAGAATTACAATTTAAACACTTGTATAATAATCTTGATTGAACGAACTTAGTATTTTCTATTAAGCTTTTTGCCTTTGAAATGAAAATATTATATTTACCTGAAATCATATCTAAGATTGCATCATCCTTTATACTCTTAGCAGTTTTTATATAACCTAAACCTACAAGTAATCTAAAAACTCCCTCTTTATCAATGTTTTTCTTTTTAATCATCTTAAAAGTTAAACTTTTTGCCAATTTTGGTTCTAATACTATAAATACATTAGCTAAATTTAAAATAAATTCATATTTAAGTTGAAATGGCAATTTTTCTATTTGAGACTTATGCTCATCGTATATTTTTAAGATTTCTTGAAACTTTCCATGTATTTTCAGGATGAAAATCTTTAAAAATAGTAAGTAGAAGTAATTGAGAGTATTTTTATTAGTTTTCATAGTTTCTTCAATCTTTTGTAAATAGATTATCTGTTCTTCAATTGTTAGCTTTTGAACTTGAATAAGATAGATAATTTTATATACAAAAGCATAGGTAGGTAAATAGTTATCAGGTATTTTTTCAAGTAAATAGTAGTTTTTACTATCTAACTTATGATATTTCAAAATTTCACTTGCTTCAGCTAATTTGTTTTCTTCTATAAGAATTTTAAATAGTTCAAAAAGTTCTCCTGACATAGTCTTAACTTTATAAAGATTGTAGTTTTGTAATTTATTTGAAATCGTTGAAGCAGCTATATTTAGATTATATTTTTCCTTTAGGTAAGTTTTTATTTGGTTTATTGTAAAAAATGGATTTTGCTCTTTTACTTTATAAATCAAGTATCCTAATTCATCAACTTCTAAGTATGGAACTATACTATTTTTAGCCTTTTTTTTAATGTGTAAAATAGTACTTACTGAGCATTTAAATTCTTTTGAAATATGCCTTATACTTTTATTCTGACATAAACTTTTGTAAACCATGTATTTTTTAAGAGGTGATAAGCTATTTTTTCTATATTTTGAAAACCTTGTTTTAGCCATTTTGAAAATTATAAAGGTTAATATAAATTTTAAAATCAGTCTTAAAATTTATTGTCTTAACTATAAAAACCATTGCATATTTTAAATATTCGTATTATAAAATTTCATTCAGAAGGAGGTTAAAAATGAATGTGCTTAGAGTAATGTCAATAGGAGTATGGGCTCTCCTATTGACGATAAGTCCAGCCCAAGCGGAAAGGGAAATTCACACTCACCAACCTTCAGTAAATGACCCCAACCACATGCTAAACGTCCAAAAGGATATATTCAACATAGAAAGTATGGGACATAAAATCATAGGAGTTACCCTATATGTTCAAGACCCATATACTAATCAGGTTGGAAGTGATGGAAGGTATATGGTAGAAAGGGCAAATGAGTTATTCAATAGTGGAAATAGAGATGAAGCTATAAGAATACTAGAGGAATTTTCAAGAAAGTATCCAAAAGCAATTCTTATGTATCAGCATGTTCCCAAAAATCCAGATAACCGTGGTGGCTCTGGTACTCTATGGCTTCCTAACGATGTTTATGTTAGCGCATACTCAAGTGGTTATAGAGCTACAGAAATAGCAATTGATAGAGATTCAAAAACAGGTAGATTTCATATAATAACTTCGTATAGAAATAACAATACTCAACAAAGTGGTTATTGTATTAACTATTCAGATCCAGCTAACTATACACTGTGGACTATCTTTACATGCTGGACATTTACGCACGCTACCAATTACATAACTTCAGTCGATATAGCTGTTAAAGGTGATACAATGCTTGCACTATCAGGTGGAGCGGACGGAGGTGTAGGATACTGGTATTATCTCCGCGCAAGTACAACTCCAATAATAAACAATCAACCTATACTTGCTGCTGATGCTAATAGAGCACCTATTAATAGAGTTGTATTTGCTAAAGGTCATGCAGAAGGATTACCTATGAGATACGAGTTCGTATTTGTCCACGGAAAAACTATGCTTTACAGATTAGCAACAAAACAGGGTTTAACACCAGGTGGAACTTGGAATAGCTTTACAATCTACTCAAACGGTATTCCTAATTTCCCAAGAACAATAAGTGCTGATATGGATCCACAAGCAAGTGGCTCAAAAATAGCAATGTCTCATAGGTTTACTTCAGGTTCTGATACGGCTTACTATGTATATTATTACAGTTTCAATAGTGATACCTCTAATTTTATTTACGATGGTTATGTAAGAGTTGATAGCCCACCACCACCACCATCTAAATGCGGAGGTGCTTCGTTTTACGCAAATGACGTTTCCCATGATGATGGTTTTACTGATGTCGTATTTGAGTGCAGAGACAGTATAGGATATAGACTAATTCAAAGCCCTGCTGCAGTTCATTCTTTTTATGGTCCTGGTCTTTATCCAGCAATTTCTCAAGTATTGTTAGACAATGAATATTATGTCTTTAAATACCGTCTTGGTAAAATAATTAACGTTTACCCTATTATTGATACTATTAATGATAAACCAGCATTTTTCTATTTATATGCTGCAGTCAAAGATGCAAATCTCGGCGTTGCCTGGATATATAGAGGTACATTGGATAGCATACTTTTTAACTATCGAATTACAACTTCTCATTCTGAAAGGACAAAAACTGATAAAATTGTAAGCAAGTTTAGCTATAAAAATGGTAAAGTTATATTCAATTCAAGCTATAGTGGTTATACTTCAATTAAAGTATATGATATCTCAGGTAAAGTTGTATTTAACAGAAATTTATATATCAAGACCGGTTTAAACGAAATTGAGATTAGACTAATTAGAGGTCTATACATAATCGATGTAAATAATGTAGGAAGTGATAAAATTGTTGTTAAATAGTAGCACTTGGGGGCTTTGCCCCCACAAAAAGGAGAAGAAAAAATGAAAAAAATTATAGCTTTAGTTTCTTTTTTATTAATGATATCATGTAGTAAAAAGAAAGATGAACCTACGGGACCTTCACAACTTTCAAAAGAACAAGCACTATCAATGATAGCAACACAAACCATAACTGATATGGACGATTATGTGAGGATAAACGCATGGAGAGGAGGTTATTTTGTATTCAAGGAACATCCATCACTTGAACCTTACAAAAAACAGATAAATAAAGTATTAGAAATAACCTCAGGTTGCGGTGATCCCCCTATACAAGGCGACCAAACTGACAATGACGGAGATGAAATTCCTCTAAATGCATGGTTTGATTTAAATTGTGATACTACAATCAACTTTGGTGATGGTACTCAAAGAATAGTATATCAAGGAAGAGTTAGGGGAGAAGACCCAAATGACAATCCAAATGATCCTAATAGTAAATGGATAGGCAAAGTAACAGTTAATAATCCTTCAAGACAAGACCAACTATTTAAAATGAGATTTGAAATAAATAATCAACAACAAAATTTCTTTATTGAATGGCTATTTAGATATACTATATCTACAAATAGACAGGGAAATAATTACTCAGTGTTGCTCAATGAAAACATATCACTTATTTTTCCTGATAGTTTAGGAAATCCGCAATCATTCGGACCACTTAATATAAATTATAACATAGTATTTACTTCAAATGACCCAAATTGGTATCCTGATTCTTCCTATTTAAGTGGTTCTCTATCACTAACAGGTAATTTCCAATATCAAAATGAAACTTGGGCAATAAACACACCACAACCACTACAATATAGCAAGCAATGCGTTATTGACAATGAGCCTATGCCATTAGGGGGAACTTTAAGATATCAATATCAACAAGAAGAAATAAGAGCGGTATTTACCTCATGTGGTCAATGCACTATCTACTATAATAATCAAGTGATAGGTTCTTGTGAGACTGGACCAGTTTATTAAGCGAGGAGATAAGCATGGCAGAATTAGAAAATAACATTTCAAAATTTGTATTAGAGAAGCTGCCATCCATATCTGATGAATGGAGAAAAACTATTAACACAATCTTACCTTGGCTGTTTATAATCTTTGGTGCTTTCTCATCTTTTATGTTGATTTCCACACTAATAGGTGGTGCATTTGTACCTTATCTTTTTAGTTTTGCGCTATATTTATACTTCATTAGTATTATCTACTTAATTAGTTCTATAGCCACCTTCATAGCAGGCATATTAATGTTAAGAAAACAATACTTAGGATGGCGTCTAGCATTCATATTCAACCTTCTTAACATAGCTATAGGTATAATTTCCTTTAATATCCTATCCATCATAATGTCTACAATATCCATATACCTACTTTCTCAGATTAGAAGTTTTTATTTAGGTTAAGGTGAATAACATGCTACTAAAGGAGGTAAAAGAGTATGTTAATTTTAATAATTTCGTTTGAAGGCAAAGTGTATTATAAAACAAGTGCTGGAACTTCATATGTAACATACGTAAAAGGTCAAAATCAAATTGCATTAGAGATGGAAGGAATGAGAACCATCATAAAAGGAAATAAAGCCTACATAATAATGGATGAACAAAGAACATATATGGAAACAGATGCTAAATCACAGAAACAAGCTCATCATACATTTTCAGACTATCAAAAAGATTTTGAATTAAAAAAGACAGGTAAAACATATACTATTGCAGGTTATAAGTGTGAAGAGTATTTCGCTAAAGATAAAAAAACAGGATATAAATCCGAGGTCTGTTTTTCAAAAGATATACCTCTGCCATTAAGAACAACCTTTTACATTGAAGGTGGAAGGAAAGAAACTGCTGAAGTTTATAAGATAGAAAAAACAACTATTGATCCAAAAGTTTTTGAAGTTCCAAAAGGTTATCAAAAATTAGATTTCAATATACCTACAAGATAGAGGGGTATTCACCCCTCATAATCTAATAGTGAGTATTTACTATAAAATCATAGAAGGACTAAGGATAGTTTTACAAGGGTCTCACTTATAGTCAAAGATGCCAGAATTTTGCTTTACCTATTAGTTTACCACTCAATAAAATAGCAAAATCTACAAAACTTGATTTTTGATGTAGTTTTAAGATTTTTGAAGCTTTCTCTTCTATTTTCCTATAGTTTTCAATCGCAAGATTTTTATTTCCTTGATTATACTGATTTTCTGCAAGTTGAAATATTTTTTTAAGATTGTAGTAGTTATTAAAATATGCTCTTAAGTCAAGCAAAAATTGAGAGAAAGAATAACTTATTAAAAGTATCAAAATAAAATTTTAAGGGGCAGAACGCCCCTTAGTTTTTGACAAATCTAATAATTTCTTTCCTGTTATCTAATATCACTTCCACTATGTATATACCTTTTTCTAAGTCTTTGATTGAAATTTCATAAGTGCCAATGTTTAATTTTCTTAAGTTTAACTCTTTTTTCTTTGTGCCATCTATTGTGTATATTCTAAATTGTAATTCCATAGGCTCTTTTATATTTAGTATGATTTTGTTGTTTTTAATTTTGAATATGTCGTAAATTCCTAACTTGTTTTCATTGGTAAAAACAACAGTAGGTGAAAATTTTGAAATAAAGGCATCAGAATAACCAGCATTACTTCCTTGAAAATAAGCTCCTCCTTCTGGGTTTTGTGTGGGAAAATTGGTTGACCAAGTCGAACCCACTACATATACATTGTTATTATTGTCTGTGGAAATGGAAATAGCATAATCATCATCATTTCCCCCATAATAAGTAGCCCAAGTCAGTTGTGGGTCAATAACTAATTCATTATTACCACTATAACCATATACTACAAAACCTATCTCATTTTCTTTATACCTGTAGCTAACTTCTATCTTATTATCATTCTCATACGCAACTAAATTCCCATCTATTAATAAACCATTACTCGTTTTCATCTCTATTTCTCTATCTTT
>JANXBH010000030.1 GCA_025060695.1 Caldifarciminota bacterium
ACAAAAATGTGTTTTTATCGTCCCTATGAGGGATTGAAACTTGATTTGGGAAAATTTCCTTCTTTCCTCACGGAAAAAGTTTTTATCGTCCCTATGAGGGATTGAAACATCGGCAACATTGTTAATGCCGTTTTGGATATCAGTTTTTATCGTCCCTATGAGGGATTGAAACTGTTATTTTACCTAATTCTAATTTTGTTTTAAAAACATTTTTATCGTCCCTATGAGGGATTGAAACTACACATTAACACCAAATATAGCCGAATATACAATTATGTTTTTATCGTCCCTATGAGGGATTGAAACTTGAAGGCATTCATATTGCAAACAATGATTTTGATGATGGTTTTTATCGTCCCTATGAGGGATTGAAACTGGAAAAAACCCTTCAGTTCAAAAGTGAGGATAGTAGGTTTTTATCGTCCCTATGAGGGATTGAAACCTATCTTTTCTATTTCGTATCTTACTCTTTCCCTTTTGTTTTTATCGTCCCTATGAGGGATTGAAACATTGGGTTCGGAATAATTGGGTTCGGTCCAATTGGACCTGTTTTTATCGTCCCTATGAGGGATTGAAACAGCTCTAAATCAATAACGGTAGTTGCTTTGAATAAAAGTTTTTATCGTCCCTATGAGGGATTGAAACTCCTTTTCCTTTTTCTTTTCCCATTCTTGCACTCTTTTGTTTTTATCGTCCCTATGAGGGATTGAAACTATTACAAAATATTATCAAGAAGCAATAAATTATTATGTGTTTTTATCGTCCCTATGAGGGATTGAAACATGATTGCTTTTTCTATTTCAATTTTTCTATACAAAGTTTTTATCGTCCCTATGAGGGATTGAAACCTGAGTTCTATTATATTTACTGTTATTGTGGCTATTTGTTTTTATCGTCCCTATGAGGGATTGAAACTTATCATAATGAGCATAGCCCAAATAAGCACTATAGCGTTTTTATCGTCCCTATGAGGGATTGAAACAATTAATTCTTTTCACAATTTCATCCAGAGAGAAAAGTTTTTATCGTCCCTATGAGGGATTGAAACAAATTTTGGACTGTGCAAAAAGGAGGGAGAGAAGATGTTTTTATCGTCCCTATGAGGGATTGAAACATACTACTGGTCTTATTACGTATGGAAGTCTTATACGTTTTTATCGTCCCTATGAGGGATTGAAACCCATGTATTGAATCTACGATAATTTTTTCGTTTTTCTCAAGTTTTTATCGTCCCTATGAGGGATTGAAACTTTTGCTCCCTCGTATTCATGGCCCACCTCCTGTTCACGTTTTTATCGTCCCTATGAGGGATTGAAACACCATATAGAATGTCGGCTATCATCTCTTTATTTTCTTCGTTTTTATCGTCCCTATGAGGGATTGAAACTCTTTCTTGAACATTTTTGTAGGAACCTGATAGGGGGTTTTTATCGTCCCTATGAGGGATTGAAACTCCACTCACTGGGCTGGATTGGCAACCCCACTAAATGTTTTTATCGTCCCTATGAGGGATTGAAACAGCTATACTTCATAGAGAGCTAATTTTCTCTATCACAAGAAATTTTT
>JANXBH010000031.1 GCA_025060695.1 Caldifarciminota bacterium
TGTATGGATGTTAGTTAAAGGTTAAAGGGGACGAAAAAAGGCACGGGTTTTTATCGTCCCTATGAGGGATTGAAACGCCATTCGGCTGGGGAAACCGGCAACCCAACCCTTTCGTTTTTATCGTCCCTATGAGGGATTGAAACACCGACTCTTTCAGGCGTATTTGATGCTAGAAAGGGGTTTTTATCGTCCCTATGAGGGATTGAAACCTTGTTAATGGCACGAATTTATAGTATGTTTTACATGCGTTTTTATCGTCCCTATGAGGGATTGAAACCATCCACCAATATGTTTTTATTTTTTTCCAAGAATTGGGCCATTTTACTTATTTCTTTTTCTATTCTATCTCTGTCGTTCATGTTTTTATCGTCCCTATGAGGGATTGAAACACTCTTGCTCCGCTCTCAAGTAAAATCAGTGCTAAAGTTTTTATCGTCCCTATGAGGGATTGAAACTTTTTGATTGGGGGAGCAATACTATGGAACCTTTCCAGTTTTTATCGTCCCTATGAGGGATTGAAACTCAAGATCGAGCAATACATCAGATTGTCCAGATGTATTGTTTTTATCGTCCCTATGAGGGATTGAAACAATTTTTCAATATTTGGCATAATAATTGTTTTATTTTTTGGTTTTTATCGTCCCTATGAGGGATTGAAACTTTGATTTTCTGACACGTATATTGCGTCTATTTCCTGAGTTTTTATCGTCCCTATGAGGGATTGAAACGACAATCCAAAAGACGTGGAAAAATTGGAGAGCATAGTTTTTATCGTCCCTATGAGGGATTGAAACCAAAAAATTGAGAATATCACGAAAGAAATTGGTATATGTTTTTATCGTCCCTATGAGGGATTGAAACACCGCAAGAAAAAAATTTTCCGCCTTTCTTTTCATTTTGTTTTTATCGTCCCTATGAGGGATTGAAACGGCTTTAAAATTTTGGATATGCGGGAGGTGAACCATGAGTTTTTATCGTCCCTATGAGGGATTGAAACTGTAATCAGGAAGGAGAATCAAAGATGATCGAAAAAGAAATAGAGGAATTGGAACACATATACATGATAAGAATTACATATCATTTACGAGATTTATTTAGCGAGCTTATCACAGGATTAAATTCTCGCATATCCTTTAAAAACGATTGGTTTGACTTATTCAATAATATGAAAACAACAATAAAATCAGATTTAGATAAGGGAGCTGAGAGAATTATACACCATATTTACGCATTTGTATACAGACAACCGCTATCAGTTCCTATAGGCTCAGATTTAATGTATGAAACATATGATGCTGTAATTCACATTGATGTAAAGACAATAAGTGTTAATAACATTAGCGACTATAGGAAAATTAACTTGGAGTGTGCTCAAACTTCTTATTCTTATGATTGGTTTAGAGCTGCATTACCGCCCATATACACTAAAACCCAATTATTGAACGGTCAAGTAAA
>JANXBH010000032.1 GCA_025060695.1 Caldifarciminota bacterium
CAGATGTAAAAAGGTTTTTATCGTCCCTATGAGGGATTGAAACGTTCTTTGTTCTCCTCAAAGAATTTTATCACGTCCCTGTTTTTATCGTCCCTATGAGGGATTGAAACATTATACGCCTCTTGAAGTGGCAAACGATGTTGCGGTTTTTATCGTCCCTATGAGGGATTGAAACGCCCATTCAGTTGGAAGAATTGGTAGTCCTATTATTGCTGTTTTTATCGTCCCTATGAGGGATTGAAACTAATTTTCGCTATTGAGCCCATAAATTTTATTATATGGGTTTTTATCGTCCCTATGAGGGATTGAAACATAATATTTCTCAATTTAAATTTTTTGGCAATTTTAATGTTTTTATCGTCCCTATGAGGGATTGAAACATTTTGGGCTGTAAAATTTTGGACTGTGCAAAAAGGGTTTTTATCGTCCCTATGAGGGATTGAAACAGGTAAGAAATTTTTACAACTATTTCTTGGGAGTTGTGTTTTTATCGTCCCTATGAGGGATTGAAACCTGCGAAATTGATTAATGCTTTTAGGAAGCCAAGGAAGTTTTTATCGTCCCTATGAGGGATTGAAACTAATCATGTGAAAGAAATTGTCAAATTTTTGAGGTTAGTTTTTATCGTCCCTATGAGGGATTGAAACTTTTTCTTTCTTTTCCCATTCTTTTATTACCTTTATGTTTTTATCGTCCCTATGAGGGATTGAAACATATTTTGATTGCTGAAAATGTAATAAGTGCAATAAGTGTTTTTATCGTCCCTATGAGGGATTGAAACTGAATTTGAAGGCGAAGCCATTCTCCGTCTTCTCTAGTTTTTATCGTCCCTATGAGGGATTGAAACGCGATTGAAGATGATATAATACAATATAAAGAGAGGAGTTTTTATCGTCCCTATGAGGGATTGAAACTAAGTTCTGCGATAGACACGAAAAAATTCTTCTACTAGTTTTTATCGTCCCTATGAGGGATTGAAACGTGAAGATTTTTGTCTGCTCCAAATTCTGATACGCATGTTTTTATCGTCCCTATGAGGGATTGAAACAAAAATATAGCCAATTTTTTCAAGGGCACATGGAATGGTTTTTATCGTCCCTATGAGGGATTGAAACCTTCTAAAAATTCATCTACATTGTATTTGAATTCATTGTTTTTATCGTCCCTATGAGGGATTGAAACTACTAGTCCCGGTCAGTTGAATTGCAACTGTCCCTGGGTTTTTATCGTCCCTATGAGGGATTGAAACCCAGAAAGAGCGATGTAATTGGGAAGTATATGCATGTTTGTTTTTATCGTCCCTATGAGGGATTGAAACCAATTTCTTCCAGGACTTTTATTGTATCTTCTATATTTGTTTTTATCGTCCCTATGAGGGATTGAAACAGCTATACTTCATAGAGAGCTAATTTTCTCTATCACAAGAAATTTT
>JANXBH010000033.1 GCA_025060695.1 Caldifarciminota bacterium
TTGAAACCTTATCTTATTCATGGTTTCACCTCCTGTTCACATATATTGTTTTTATCGTCCCTATGAGGGATTGAAACTGTCTTTTATGGTTTTTTCTATTTCCGTTGTGATTTTTGTTTTTATCGTCCCTATGAGGGATTGAAACTAACCACGTGGTATAATCTCACATATGCAATACGGGAGTTTTTATCGTCCCTATGAGGGATTGAAACGCTCGTTTCATTTTTTTACCTCCTTTTTTAAAAAATACGTTTTTATCGTCCCTATGAGGGATTGAAACCGGAGGCTCACTAAAAAGGAATTCATGACAAAATACCAGGTTTTTATCGTCCCTATGAGGGATTGAAACTTATTGCTATCATCTTTTGTTCCGTCTTTGTCTTTAGTTTTTATCGTCCCTATGAGGGATTGAAACATGTGTATAAATTTATACCAATATCGTAATTTTTATTGTTTTTATCGTCCCTATGAGGGATTGAAACATGCCATATAATGTTGAATAGGCGCCAACAAATAAATGTTTTTATCGTCCCTATGAGGGATTGAAACGACCATTCAGTTGGAAGAGTTGGTAGTCCTATGACCTGGTTTTTATCGTCCCTATGAGGGATTGAAACATAGCTCTTTGTATACCATATAGAACATCGGCTATCATGTTTTTATCGTCCCTATGAGGGATTGAAACAATATTCTTGATTTTGTAAAAATAAAAATTGGGCAAACGTTTTTATCGTCCCTATGAGGGATTGAAACGACCAAGAGATATAATCACCATAAGTGGTGATAGAGAGTTTTTATCGTCCCTATGAGGGATTGAAACTTTTTTGTTTTTTTCAAAGAATTCTATCATGTCTCTCGTTTTTATCGTCCCTATGAGGGATTGAAACTTGTCCCGTGTAGAACTTCAACGATTAGTTCTTTGTTGTTTTTATCGTCCCTATGAGGGATTGAAACGCAGCATGGAACTTTCTCAAGAAATAGACGCATTGTGTTTTTATCGTCCCTATGAGGGATTGAAACTTGGCTTGTATAATCAATTATTATCGTTAGGATTTTCGTTTTTATCGTCCCTATGAGGGATTGAAACAAATTTTGGACTGGATGAAAGGAGGTAAAGGACATGAGGTTTTTATCGTCCCTATGAGGGATTGAAACCATCCACTAATATTTCCCTGTTTTTTTCCAAGAATTGGGTTTTTATCGTCCCTATGAGGGATTGAAACTTGTTTTCATTATCTCCGTCTAAATCTAATATGGCTTGTTTTTATCGTCCCTATGAGGGATTGAAACAAAAAAATCCTTTTGCGGACATATCAAAAAACTGCAGGTTTTTATCGTCCCTATGAGGGATTGAAACTAGTTCCACTTTGATTGGACGGCTATTGGATCATCACGTTTTTATCG
>JANXBH010000034.1 GCA_025060695.1 Caldifarciminota bacterium
CGATAAAAACGTGATGATCCAATAGCCGTCCAATCAAAGTGGAACTAGTTTCAATCCCTCATAGGGACGATAAAAACTCGTTGCCTTTTGTATATTCTTCGTATATGTCTACGTCAGTTTCAATCCCTCATAGGGACGATAAAAACCCAATCTAGAAAATGCCTTGCAATTCCTCAAGGACAAGTTTCAATCCCTCATAGGGACGATAAAAACTGTTATTATCTCTCATTGCCATCTTATCCAAAAACCAGTTTCAATCCCTCATAGGGACGATAAAAACAAGTGGAACTATGATGTTCATATACAGTATCAAGGTGAGTTTCAATCCCTCATAGGGACGATAAAAACATAAGGAAAACAATATTATTTTCAAATTCGTTGATATGTTTCAATCCCTCATAGGGACGATAAAAACACAACATATTTCTATTCTCCAACACAAAAAGCCTTTTAGTTTCAATCCCTCATAGGGACGATAAAAACTCTACTTGACAAAATTCTAGACAAAATCGTAAATTGTTTCAATCCCTCATAGGGACGATAAAAACATTCTTTGCAGAACAGTATATCCGCTGGTAATAAAAAGTTTCAATCCCTCATAGGGACGATAAAAACTCAGCAAGAAGTATATTTTCCAGTCTTTCTACATCTTGTTTCAATCCCTCATAGGGACGATAAAAACTCAATGTCCACACACAGACAATTACAAATTTCGGCATTTGTTTCAATCCCTCATAGGGACGATAAAAACCATTTCAAAAAAAATACAAAGGAGATATTCAGAAATTCAGTTTCAATCCCTCATAGGGACGATAAAAACAGCTTTGATATTTTTAATTTATTGTTAGGGTTTGATGAGTTTCAATCCCTCATAGGGACGATAAAAACAAATTAAAAATCTTTCACAAAGAACACTAGAAAACTGGTTTCAATCCCTCATAGGGACGATAAAAACTTTTCCTTCGCAAGTATTTTCTATGCTTCAAAAAGGTGTTTCAATCCCTCATAGGGACGATAAAAACCCTCTATTGGGACGCACTATTTCTTTTACAGCCTTAGTTTCAATCCCTCATAGGGACGATAAAAACTGTATTATATCATCTTCAATTGCTAAACCGTCATATTTGTTTCAATCCCTCATAGGGACGATAAAAACTCGAGACAGACAATAGTTATACATCGAGACAGACAAGTTTCAATCCCTCATAGGGACGATAAAAACGAAAAAGAGGGACAATAGCCCCTCTTACAAAAAAATCGTTTCAATCCCTCATAGGGACGATAAAAACCCGTGCCTTTTTTCGTCCCTTTTAACCTTTAACGAACATCCATACAGCAAGATGTTTAAGTTCTAAAAGTTTAAAGTACAAAATTTCAATTTTTCAACTCCATTTTTC
>JANXBH010000035.1 GCA_025060695.1 Caldifarciminota bacterium
TTGAAACCTTATCTTATTCATGGTTTCACCTCCTGTTCACATATATTGTTTTTATCGTCCCTATGAGGGATTGAAACCTTTTGCTTGTTTTGATTTGATTTTGCCTCTATTGGGGTTTTTATCGTCCCTATGAGGGATTGAAACAAATATGTGTAATTCAAATAATTGTAATGTTTACAATTGTTTTTATCGTCCCTATGAGGGATTGAAACTAATTTTCAATATTGTAAATATTGAATTTGCAATTAAAGTTTTTATCGTCCCTATGAGGGATTGAAACTTCTCTGGAGAACCTTAGCCCATTCAGTTGGAAGAATTGTTTTTATCGTCCCTATGAGGGATTGAAACTTTGGGGGGTCCTCTCGGAGGAAAAGTTGCTGAACCGTTTTTATCGTCCCTATGAGGGATTGAAACATTGGGGGGGTTTTTCCTCCTTGCCCGGGTTCCCCACGTTTTTATCGTCCCTATGAGGGATTGAAACAAAGGAATTTGCTATTGGAGGAATTTGTTATTTCCCAGAGTTTTTATCGTCCCTATGAGGGATTGAAACAAAAACATAGCTAATTTTTTCAAGGGCACATGGAAAGTTTTTATCGTCCCTATGAGGGATTGAAACCCGTCGTTTTTTCTTCGGATTCAGTGGAAAGAAAAAAGGTTTTTATCGTCCCTATGAGGGATTGAAACTAGAATATTGCTGTTTTATTTTTGTGCCACCAATATGAGTTTTTATCGTCCCTATGAGGGATTGAAACATAGAAATATATTCGCCATATTTTAAATTGCCTTATGTGTTTTTATCGTCCCTATGAGGGATTGAAACTTGCTGGTGTTTCGGGAGAAAGAAATGCTAACTTAACAAGTTTTTATCGTCCCTATGAGGGATTGAAACTGAGTAATAAGACGAGAAATGAGATAAACAAAAAAGAGTTTTTATCGTCCCTATGAGGGATTGAAACTCGCCAAGAAGAATAGCTGATGTATTGTCGGAATTAAAGTTTTTATCGTCCCTATGAGGGATTGAAACGTCGTTGAATATATACCAGAAGAACAAATAAAAAAGAGGTTTTTATCGTCCCTATGAGGGATTGAAACATACATACAATGCGTCTATTTCTTGAGAAAGTTCCATGCGGTTTTTATCGTCCCTATGAGGGATTGAAACACCATTAGGTTTGTGTTATGGGGAGATGAATAATCTTGTTTTTATCGTCCCTATGAGGGATTGAAACTGATGACTTGCAATAATAATGCCATTGTTAATTCTTGGTTTTTATCGTCCCTATGAGGGATTGAAACTTCTTCTTCACTTAAAATAAGCCCCTTGGAAGAGACAAGATATGCAT
>JANXBH010000036.1 GCA_025060695.1 Caldifarciminota bacterium
TCTATTTCCGTTGTTTTTATCGTCCCTATGAGGGATTGAAACAAATTTTTTTCAACGTCGCCCCTCTTCATGGTTCACGTTTTTATCGTCCCTATGAGGGATTGAAACTTTTTTGTTGTATAAAAATACAAAATATCATATTCAAGTTTTTATCGTCCCTATGAGGGATTGAAACCATTCAATTTTCTTTTCTTTTGCCAACTTTTGTAAGACGTTTTTATCGTCCCTATGAGGGATTGAAACCTTTTCCCATTCTTGCACTTTTTTTATTATTTCAAATGTTTTTATCGTCCCTATGAGGGATTGAAACTTTTGTATAGAATATCAATAATTGACTCCTTGTTTTCGTTTTTATCGTCCCTATGAGGGATTGAAACTAAATGATGAACAATTTGCACAAATTGTGTTAGCACTGTTTTTATCGTCCCTATGAGGGATTGAAACCACAAATTGGCATGAAGATGTATACATAGCTATTGCATGTTTTTATCGTCCCTATGAGGGATTGAAACTTGCTGGTGTTTCGGGAGAAAGAAATGCTAACTTAAGTTTTTATCGTCCCTATGAGGGATTGAAACTGGCAATTTAAATAATGGCTCAAACGGTTTTCTTATTTGTTTTTATCGTCCCTATGAGGGATTGAAACTGTAGATTTCAAGTTCCTTTTCCACATCACTCTTTCTTGTTTTTATCGTCCCTATGAGGGATTGAAACCAAAGCGACATTAAAAATATTGATTTTAAATGGCCATTGTTTTTATCGTCCCTATGAGGGATTGAAACATCTTTGTCGTCCGACAAAAGTATTTTTTCTATCAGTTTTTATCGTCCCTATGAGGGATTGAAACCAAAATCGTATTTCATATATTTTGTGGGGAAAATGGAGTTTTTATCGTCCCTATGAGGGATTGAAACTTGAGAAAGCTACATTCATTGAAATTATACAAAAAGGTTTTTATCGTCCCTATGAGGGATTGAAACATATAGGCCAATTTGACAGTTATGTTTTCGTTATCTATCAAGTTTTTATCGTCCCTATGAGGGATTGAAACCTGACACTTTCTAAGGAAGAATTTATGGCGAAGTATAAGTTTTTATCGTCCCTATGAGGGATTGAAACTTCTTCTTCACTTAAAATAAGCCCCTTGGAAGAGACAAGATATGCATTACTTATTCTGGAAAAAACTTTTGATTTTCTAAAAAAGAGTTTAAATTCAATTAGATAAGTGAGAATTGAACTCTAAAATTACCTTAAATCCAAGTTTTTCCATTTCTTTAGCTAATATAGAACTTATTTGACCATTTTTGCATTTTAGTAGATATATCTTA
>JANXBH010000037.1 GCA_025060695.1 Caldifarciminota bacterium
CAGATTTAGCGTTTTTATCGTCCCTATGAGGGATTGAAACTTTTGTAAAAATTCAGCGAATATATGGAGTGTTTTGAGTTTTTATCGTCCCTATGAGGGATTGAAACAAGACACAGTAAGCATGCATATACTTCCAAATTACATGTTTTTATCGTCCCTATGAGGGATTGAAACCTTCTTCCACACAAAATATGCGAATACAAGTATCATTGGTTTTTATCGTCCCTATGAGGGATTGAAACGCAGATCGCTTTGATCAGAAAATAAACAAAATTTTCGGTTTTTATCGTCCCTATGAGGGATTGAAACCGTTATTTCGTGATATGTTTTTTAGGGGGAGAAGTATGTTTTTATCGTCCCTATGAGGGATTGAAACTTTTCATCTTTGTTCAAAACCGACAAAATTTGAGAAAGTTTTTATCGTCCCTATGAGGGATTGAAACTATACCTCCGCTTTTATTTAAATATTTTGCAATAAAGTTTTTATCGTCCCTATGAGGGATTGAAACTGGGGAGATGAATAATCTTGGGAGTGTCTAGGTTTAAAAGTTTTTATCGTCCCTATGAGGGATTGAAACATTGGGCTTTTCCTTTTTCGCTAAGCTCTTTTAGGGTGTTTTTATCGTCCCTATGAGGGATTGAAACTTAAATCAGCGGCTTATGGACAAGATACAATAAAAAGAGTTTTTATCGTCCCTATGAGGGATTGAAACGAAAGAGAGGCTCTTCCCTCTTTTGCTAGCTTTTGAAGTTTTTATCGTCCCTATGAGGGATTGAAACCTTGCAAGAAATCCCTCAAGCGCTCTTCCAATCTGTGTTTTTATCGTCCCTATGAGGGATTGAAACTATTGAATTTTTGGCTAATTATGTTAAGCCAGAATATGTTTTTATCGTCCCTATGAGGGATTGAAACATTCAATAATGTTTATCCCATTGAAAAAAATTTTTTCCGTTTTTATCGTCCCTATGAGGGATTGAAACCCCTGCTTTTTGAAAGTTGTTCATTTTTTCTTTTTTGTTTTTATCGTCCCTATGAGGGATTGAAACTCCTGGATGAACTTCATCTTGCCCATCCCAAGCAAAAGTTTTTATCGTCCCTATGAGGGATTGAAACGGGGGGTCCTAAAATTTTTTCAGGAATTTGGAAATAGTTTTTATCGTCCCTATGAGGGATTGAAACTGAAAAAAAATATACGCCCCCATATACAGATCTATTGCGTTTTTATC
>JANXBH010000038.1 GCA_025060695.1 Caldifarciminota bacterium
TTATCCACTCTGAGTTTTTATCGTCCCTATGAGGGATTGAAACTTGTAACTTGACTTTCCCTTCTTTTGATATTTTTTGGGTTTTTATCGTCCCTATGAGGGATTGAAACGTAGCAATATTTTTGGGCTTATTAGCAAATGAGAAAAGTTTTTATCGTCCCTATGAGGGATTGAAACAGGGCTATATCATTGCAAAATATATTAAATGAAATTTGTTTTTATCGTCCCTATGAGGGATTGAAACGACATAGAAAAACATTTGCCGGCTGCAAATATCAGTAGTTTTTATCGTCCCTATGAGGGATTGAAACCGCTCGGGAACGTGAAACTCAAAATAGAACTACAACCGTTTTTATCGTCCCTATGAGGGATTGAAACATGATAAATTATTTTATTTATTGCAAAATGATGAAGAGTTTTTATCGTCCCTATGAGGGATTGAAACGTGCATTAGATATAGAAGACGATATTTTGAATTATGAGTTTTTATCGTCCCTATGAGGGATTGAAACTCTTTATTTTCAAGTTTAAAACCATAATCACTCCAAGTTTTTATCGTCCCTATGAGGGATTGAAACCAGTTCCCAGAGCCCAAAGAAATTTTTGGAAAGAGATACTTGTTTTTATCGTCCCTATGAGGGATTGAAACTTGCTGGTGTGTCGGGGGAAAGGTAAGATATTCTAGCGTTTTTATCGTCCCTATGAGGGATTGAAACTGGGTAAATAAATGATTTTGGGAGTGTCTGGGCTCAAAAATGTTTTTATCGTCCCTATGAGGGATTGAAACGCCCATTCGTGCGACGTAATGGGCAAACCGACTCTTTGTTTTTATCGTCCCTATGAGGGATTGAAACGCCATTCAGTTGTGAGAATTGGTAAACCGACTCTTTCGTTTTTATCGTCCCTATGAGGGATTGAAACGTCTACACCGAGAGACCGGAAGAACACAATATGATGTTCGTTTTTATCGTCCCTATGAGGGATTGAAACATTCAAATGTTTTTACCATCCCGTATAAAATGTCAAGTTTTTATCGTCCCTATGAGGGATTGAAACTGATGAAAAAGAAGAATGTATTGTTATTGAAATGGATGTTTTTATCGTCCCTATGAGGGATTGAAACTTTACTATCTTCTTGCATGAGTATGTAAGACTTTTACTGTTTTTATCGTCCCTATGAGGGATTGAAACAGTCTTCTTTTTGAACTTCTTCCATGTCCAAAAA
>JANXBH010000039.1 GCA_025060695.1 Caldifarciminota bacterium
CTTGCGTTTAGTGCTCTTATTAAATCTCTAACTTCATCTTCCATACTAGCTAATTGAGATATTTCACTATCTATTATTTTTTGAATTTCTATCTCAAATTCGTCTTGACTTAGTTTTGCGAGGTATGAAGCATTGTTTTTAATTTTAATTTCTATTAGCTTTGATACATTTTCTATATTCGTCTTCATTGATTGTTCAATTTTTTCTTTCTGTTCATGGTAATACTTCTCTATGTTCTCTCTATCTTTTTCTAACTTTCTTATCATCTCATCAATTTCTTCTATTGAAATATCACTTTCCAATTGTGCCTTCATAATTTCTAAGCTTCTTATTGAATTTTGAACTATCAAAATTAAATCTTTTGAGAAAACTATGTTTCTTAAATTACCTGCCTCTTTACTAAATTTTTCTAAAGCAATTTCAAAATCATATACATCTTCATCAAAAACTGATGTTTTTCCATAATGTGTTGGTTCTTTTCCTAACTTTTCCTTTAAAACCTTTACGTTATATTCAATAATCTTTTGAATATCTTCTCTCTTTTTGTCATACTTATTTACTATTATCGCATAGTATTCTATGTAGTCTCTGATTCTAAAAAGAAAATCTAACAAGTCTTTGCTTAGTCCATATTCTGTATCTAATACGATTATAAAAAATGCTGTTTGTTTTATATAATCACTTAGTATATCGTCGTGTTGTTTTATTGCAGAGCTAAGGCCAGGTAAATCTACTATGCACAAGTTTTGAAATTTCTTTAATTTTGGATTATCTAAGTAAAATAATTTTTTCTGTCCTATATCTTCTATTTTTCTTTTTTCTGAATAGAATATTTCTTGGGGTTTAGCTGTTGTGGGTTCTATGTCTATTTCAAGTAATTTTTCTTTTAGGAATGTGTTTATTAGAGAGCTTTTGCCTACGCTGAAGTCCCCAATTAGTAGAACCTTTGCTTTATATTCATCGTATTCGCTCTTCATTTTCTCTATCTCTTCCGCTTCATCATGCAAAAAATCATAGTCCTTTACAATGTTGTGTATTTTATCAATCATTACTTTCATGGCTTGTAAATTTTAAAGCTAAGAGAAAAATTCGGTATGTTTATCATATATCTTTCTATAGTATTCTGCAAACCTACTATTTTCATTTTTCTTCAATAGTTCAGACATGATTGAAATTTTCCAGTTTCTAATTAGTTTTTCATCTGCGAATGAACTAAAAAGT
>JANXBH010000003.1 GCA_025060695.1 Caldifarciminota bacterium
TGAACCCTTTAAATACTTAGATGCACCGGGAACACTTGTTAAAATTTGAGAAACTTTTCCACCAGTAAAGCTCTCTGCAACTGAAATTGTATAGTTTTTAAACTTTAATTCTTTAGCTAATAACTCCTCTATTTTATCTCCATTATAGCCCCAGATATAATCTTTTAATATTCCATCTAAAAATTCCTTTATACTATTTAATTTTTCAATATCACCCTTAAATTTTAAATATACACCATCATTTCTTGGAAGATATGCAAAATTTCCAAGTATACCATAATACATAAGTAGTTTTTCTCTTAATTCTGTTTCATATATACCATTTGTTTTTACAACTAAAAACTCCACTTTATCTTCTAATTTCTCTAAAATAGTATTTCCTACTTTTGTTTCTAATAAAAACCCTTCAACCTCGTATGGAACTCCAGGAAGAATAACTATAAGTATATTTTCATAGTATCCCAAGTGTGCGGGTGCTTTTCCCCTTGGATTTTCAACTAATTCAAATCCTTCAATAGTATACTTATATTTTTCTATATTAGTATGTATTTCCGATTTTACAAGGTTTAAATTCAATGCGTTTGAAACCGATGCTATAGTAATATCGTCCTCAGTAGGACCAATACCGCCTGTAATAATGATAACTTTAGGTTCTTTCTCGATGAAATAATTTATTGCACTTTTTATATCTTCATATCTGTCTCTTACTACTATTGATTCATCTATAGTAATTTTTTTGTTATTTCTTAAAAAGTTTGAAATAATAAAAATATTTCTTTCATTCGTAAAACCTTCAAGTAATTCATCACCTACTAAGATTAATTTAATCACTTAAGGAATTAAAAATCTCTCTAAACTTGTCTTCCGGAAATTCATATATTCTCCAATGACAAACTACACACTTAGAAATATCCATAGCCTTTTCATAATCAATAAATCCGTCTTTTGAATAAATGCCTAAAATTTTACCTTCTTCCATAAAAGTAATAAATTCTTGACACATTATTACAACATTATTGTTAATTCTTTTGGAATTTAGTATCTCTACTATTCTATCTAAGTCAAAAAATAAACCCTTTTCAATCTCTAATTTCATGCAATCAAAATTTTCCATAATTTTATACTTTAGATTGTCAAATATTACATCGTATTTTGTTTCTTTTGTTGATTGCATAGCTTTCCATATTAATACCTTATAAAATCCAGATGGTTCTATCTCTTCCTTTGGAATAAAATCCTTAGGTAGTGGTTTTTCAATGACATCTCCATGCCATATAAATAGTCTTGAAAGCTCAGTTTTGCCATCACCATACATTCCTTCCACATTATATATCTTTCCATTTATCATATATATTCTTATATGTCCACCCTCGTTATTTTGAAATATAAACAAGCCCGTTCTTTTTTCAAGTATTAGTTTAACAAGTTCAATGGCTAAAATTTTCATGGCTCATAACCTCTTTTTATTCTTGTTCTTACAGAATTACCCCACTCAGTCCAGGAACCATCGTAATTCTTTACCCTCGGATAATTTAGAATTTCCTTAATAACAAACCAAGTTAAAGCACTTCTTTCGCCAATTCTGCAGTAAGTTATGACCTCCTTATCTCTTGTAACACCTTTGCTTTCATATAATTTTAATAATTCATCTCTACTTTTGAATGTCCAGTCTTTATCGTTTATATTTTCATTCCAAGGAATGTTTACCGCACCTGGAATATGACCACCTATATATGCACCCTCTTCAGGTAATATTGAATTTATTTCACCTGAGTATTCCATAGGCGACCTTATGTCAACAAGTATAAAGTCTTTCCTATTTTCAGCAAGGGCTCTTTTAATTTCCCATAGATATGCTCTAATAGTTTCATCTCTTTGCTTTGCTATATATCTTGCCTCATTAAATATAGGAACTTCTTTACTTTTTGGTAAATTCTCAATTTCCCACTTTTTTCTTCCTCCGTCCATTATATATACAAACGGATGACCATAGTATTTAAATAACCAATAACCATTACATGCAAACCAATTTGATTTATCGCCGTATAAAACCACCTTAGTGGTATTGGATATACCTTTTTTTGACATAAGCTCTTCAAACTCAGTTTTATTTATAAAATCCCTCCACTCTTTACTTCTAAGTTCATCTTTCCAAGATAACTTTAGTGCATTAGGAATATGCCATTCGTCATAAAGATGTTCATCCTCAGAAACTTCTAAAATTCTAACTTCAGGATTATTTATATTATCGTATACCCATCTTGTGCTAACCAACATAACCTCCTAAGATAAAATAAAACTACCTTCCACCTCTAATATTATAGGATCGTCAATTTCTATAACTATCGGTACTTTTGGTTTTTTCAGATTAAAATAGTCAAATGGAAACTCGGTTTTTAAAGATACATATGCCTTTTTATTTTTTATTTCAATCTTTCCACTCCATACTATACTCTTGACAATATCCCTAATTTTTAATTTTCCATGAATTTTTACATTATAATTGCCATTTTCTAATGACTTTAAACCTTCTATTCTTTCTGGATAAAACTCTACATATGGATATTTTGAAGCTTCAAGTGTATTGTTTTTAATATATCTATCTCTTCTTTCTTGATCACTCTTTAAAGTAGTAATGTCAACTTTTAATACGGAACCTTTTTCAAATGTAAAATCATCCTTTAGTATAACTTTTCCTGAAACTGCGTTAGTTTTACCAACTGCAGTAGTATTTCCAACCTGAACAAGCTTTTCATTTACTTTATATTTTACCTCAATACTATCAGAGTTTATTAATATGTTTAAGGTTATGAAAATCATAATCATAATTTTATAGCATAAGCTTTTCTTTTAGCTTATTTGCATTATATTTTAATTTCTCTATATCAATGAACTTTAATTCGCCTTTTTCCATTAAGATTTTGCCGTTTATTATAACACTTGAAACATCAAGTCCTGTTGCACTATATACGATTATAGAATATGGGTCGTAGTATGGCAAAAGGTGAAAGTTATCTAATGAAATGGTTATTATATCTGCTTTTTTATTTACCTCAATACTTCCGATTTTTTCATCTATTCCTAAGACTTTTGCTGAATTTATAGTTGCCATTTTCAATACTTCTTTTGCACTCATCACTTTTGGATCTAAATTATTAACTTTATGAACTAAGGCACAAGTTCGCATTTCATCTATCATGTCCAAATTATTATTTGATGCTACTCCATCAGTTGCAAGTCCTACATTAATTCCCTTTTGAACCATCTTTACTATAGGTGCAATACCACTTGCAAGTTTCATATTACTCTGTGGGTCATGACATACACCTACATTGTATTCTTTAAAAATCTCAATTTCTTCATCATCTAAATATACACTATGTGCTGATATAAACTTATGCTCGAATATACCCAATGAATGTAAATATCTTACAGGTGTTAAATTGTATCTGCTTTTTATAATATCTACTTCAGATTTTGTTTCCGCTACGTGCATATGTATTGGAATATTGTACTTTTTCGCAATTTCAAAGCCTTCAATTATTAATTCTTTTGAACAAGAATACGGTGCATGAAGACATAAGGTAGGATAAATATATTCATCTCCCTTGTAGTTTTTAATAAAACTCTCCGCTATTTTTATACCATCTTTTGGATTTTTAAAAGAAGGTGTTGGAAAGTCTATTAGACCTTCTCCAAGAAATGCTCTAATTCCAATACTTCTTGAAACTTCAGCGGTAATTTCTTCAAAGAAGTACATATCATTATAACAAGTTGTCCCTGTTCTAATCATTTCTGCAATAGCTATTTCAGTCGAAAGTCTTATAAATTCCCTATCCACTGCTCTATTTTCAGCAGGCCAAATGTAGTTATTTAACCAATCCATCAAATCCTTATCATCCGCGAATCCCCTAAATCCTGCCATTGAGATATGAGTATGAGTATTTATAAACCCCGGAAGCAATATATTAGGTCTATCATCAAGTACATAGTCATATTCTTTATTTTCAAATTCGCTAATTTTTCCAACTTTCACTATTCTATCGTTATCTGTTAAAACTCCTCCATTTTCAATAACCTCATCCTTTCCATTCATGGTTAAGATATAACTCGCCTTTATAAAAATACGCATAGCTCTAATTTTAAAGTATTACTTTAAAATTTTAAAAATGAAGATTTTCTACAAGTCAGAGATATCAAGCGCTCATAGAATAAAAAACCATATCGGAAAGTGTAGAAATTTACATGGACATAACTATATAATTGAAGTTGAAATTGAAAGTGATAATTTAGATGAAAATGGATTTATTATTGATTTTTCAAAGATAAAGGAGATAATACACCAATTAGACCATAAAGTGATTTTACAAAAAGATGATCCACTTGTAGAAAAACTATATGACCAGTCTATATTTATAATGGATGAACCTCCAAGTTGCGAAAACATAGCAAAACTAATAGCACATGTAATATCAAAAGAACTAAAAAACTATAAAAGAATAAAAGTAAGAGTAAGGGAAAGTAGAAGAAGCTATAGTGAATTTACTCTATAGTCTGCTTTCGTTTCCATTTCCTGAGAGAGATATTATTGTAAGTAAAACTAATAATATCGGCTTTTTACCATACTTTAGAGTATATGGTTCGTTTTCATTTTATCCATTTAGAAATAGTAAGGACCATGCTTGGAATATTAGACTTGGTGGAGATGTAGTGTTATTTTCAAATAGTAGTTCTAATTTTGGTTTTTTCGTAAATATGGAATTTATCTCAGATCCATATAGTCCTATATACTTTCATCCAAGAGCTATTTACTTTTCAGAAGGATTTTACTATATTTACAACAATTTAAAAATTTCATATATTCACAGATGTAAGCATGACATAGACGATTTTAATAGAACGCTAATACTTTCAGGTCCAAGATTTTCCTATATTACGGAAAACTTTGAGATGTTTTCTGATATCTATATTTTTAAGTTTGATGAAACAAATAGAAATATTGAGAGATTATTATTACACGATATTATTTCAAGCATTGGATTTATTAACTATGGAAGATTTAATGGAATTTACTACGGTGCAAATTTTAAAATGGATATGTTTAAAAAGTCTATAAAGTTTTTATATGGTCTTGAACTTGGATATAGCTTTAAAGGTAAAGCAGGAGAGCTAAAGCTATTTTCAAACCTTGAAAACTTTTATGATACTGGTATGAACGAATATACAAGTAGTAATTTACTTTTTAGAATTTCAATAGGCTCAAAATCTTACTAATCCACCTATATATTGCAATAGAGAATATTGTAATGACTATAAAAAGATAAATGGAAACCACAATAACGTTTATATAGTCGTTCACTATTACTCTATTTGCAATTTCAACGGAAGGAATATTTTGTGGTAAACTATTAGATGCTATTGCATTTTTAATATAGTTTGCATGTGAAAGAAATCCAATATCAGTATTAGGATGAAAAATCTTTTGCAGTGCTCCATAGGATGTATTTAATACTACAAATAGCATAGGTATGCCAGTAATAAAAGCATATTTTATTTTTCCATTATTTATTAGATATGTCGTTGCAGTAATAAGTGCAAGGCTTGCAAGTAGCTGATTTGCTATACCAAATATGGGCCAAAATGTTCTAATACCTCCATATGGGTCTACAACACCTGCATATAGAAAATATCCCCAAAGCATGACTGTAATAACTGTTGCAATAAATGAAGAGTAAAATGAAGAATAATTTGAAAGTGGTTTTATTAATCTTCCAAATAGGTCGTGAAATAAATACCTTCCTACCCTTGTCCCTGCATCTATTGTAGTTAAAATAAACAGTGCTTCAAAGAGTATTACAAAATGATAAAAAAATGCAATAAGATGCTTTCCAAATATATCCGAAAATATCAGTGCCATTCCTATTGCAAGGCTTGGTGCACCACCTGTTCTTGAAAGTATAGTCTTTTCTTCAATTGAAATAGCAAGACTTTGAATCTCTTCAGCTGTTATTTTAAATCCCCAAGAATTTATCTTATTTACCGCACTTTCTATTGTTTTCCCAATTTCAGAACTTGGTGAGTTTATAGCAAAGTATATACCCGGTTCCATAGTGACTGCTGCAATTAGTGCCATTACTGCTACAAAGGATTCCATTAACATACCTGTATATCCCACAAATCTTGCGTCAGTTTCCTTATCAAGCAATTTTGGAGTTGTCCCTGATGAAATTAATGAATGAAATCCAGATATTGCACCACAAGCAATAGTTATAAATAGAAAAGGAAATAAGTCCCCTTTCCATACAGGACCACTTCCTTCAATAAATTGAGTAATTGCAGGCATTTTTATATCCGGAAGAGCAAATAATATACCAATTGCTAAAATTATTACTGTCCCAATTTTTAAGAATGTGCTAAGATAGTCCCTTGGTGCTAAGAGTAGCCATATTGGCAAAATTGAAGCAATCGCACCATATAATATAATCCCAATAGCAATCTGAGTTTCTGAAAATGTAAAGAATTTAGATAAACTTGGGTCTATTGCAACATATCTTCCAAGTATAAGACTAACTATTAGTGCAATAATACCAAATATACTTGGACCTATTACTGAACCGGGTTTTATTTTCCACATCCAAACACCCATTATCATAGCAATTGGTATAGTCATAATAATTGTAAATGTTCCCCAAGGACTTTCAAAAAGTGCTTTTACTACAACAAGTGCTAATACTGCCATTAGTATAATTAAAATAGAGTAAATACCAATTAGAGCTAAAATTCCCGAAAATTTCCCAAGTTCATCTGAAATAATCTCTCCAAGAGACTTTGCATCTTTTCTTGTAGAAATTATTAAAATTACCATATCCTGAACTGCACCTGCAAGTATCACACCAAATACTATCCACAAAGTAGATGGCAAATATCCCATCTGTGCTGCTAATACTGGTCCTACAAGCGGTCCTGCTCCACTTATTGCAGCAAAATGATGACCAAGCACTACAAATTTATTAGTAGGGACAAAATCATATCCATTATTAAATTTATGTGCAGGTGTAATATTTTTATCATCCAATAAAAATACCTTATTTGCAATGAACTTACTATAGTATCTATATCCTATATAATAACTTGAAAGAGCTAAGATTAAAACCCAAATTGCAGAAATTGTTTCACCTCTATATATTGCAAGGATAAAAAGCGATATAAATATTAATAGCGAAATTATTAGGGGGATAATAACTTTTTTCATTTTCTTATTTTAAGTATAGGACATATAACTTCCTCAAGTGTAATGCCTCCATGCATAAAGTAGTTTTCATATTGCTTTGCAAATTTATGCTCTTCAGATTTATATACAAAAAATCCATAACCATCCGCTATACCAAATCTTTGTGAAATCCTTGGAAGTCCATATTCTTCCAGCTCCTTAATTAAATATCCATCTTTACTCATAAATCTTAAACTATCACCAAATTTAAATCTTAAACCTTCAGTAATATCACTTCCTCCACTTATTGCAATTGGCTTTTTACCCACTATCCAACCATGGTCAGTAGTAATAAAAACTACATAATCTAAATTTAAGTATTTTTCAATAACTTGGACGATTTTACTATCAATTAACATAACATTTAGCATCTTTATTATTGTATCTATGGATTTTATACTTTTTAAACTTTCAATATCCATCCTCTGGTGCAAAAATTCATCCAAAAAGTTTATAACGTTTATTTCAATATCTCTATTTAAAGGTATAATTTTTGAAACTTCCTCAAAATGATTTATTTTTAAAATTCTATAACTACTTGAAATTTTATTTTCTCTTAAAAACTCATCAAAAAGTTCAATTTCATGAAGATTATTATTTAAGTAGTCTGGATGCCTTTTATAAATTTCTATAGGTAATCTACCAGAAAATATTGAGTTTCTTGAAAATATAGTGGACGTTGGAATTATTGAATAGTAAAAGTCTATTTCAATATTAAATGAGCTTGGAAGTTCTTTGCTAAAAAGTAGCATCTGGTCAATTCTAAACGCATCTATTATGAATATAGAGACTTTTTGGTAATTTAAAAATTTATGCATAAACAAATTATGAGAGAATGTTTTATTTTTTAATAAACTTTTATAGTTCTCTATTAGCCACTTTGCAAACTTTTGGTTTTGACTTTCTATTTCCATATCTATAATTTCCCTATCATTTTCATTTAGTTTTACCCTTGTCTCAAATAGAAGTTTTGCTTTTTTTATCCAATTTTCATAGCTATCCTCAATTGAGTTTATATAGCTATAAACTTCACTAAGTCCAATACCTAAAAATTTTCTCTTTATCTCCTCCTTTTTAATTTTATTAGAAATAGCAATAATCTGTGCTACGTTTACGGGTTTTATTATATAGTCATATACATCATTTCCCATCGCTTTTTCTATTATTTCCCTATCAGTTATCATAGTTAGCATAATTATGGGAATATTTGGCTTTATTGAATTTATAAGTTTTAAAGTTTCTATTCCATCTAAATGAGGCATTTTATAATCAAGCAAAATAAAATCATAAGTATTATTTTTTATTTTCTCTAATCCTTCTAACCCACTACTTGCAATATCTACACTAAAACCTTCTTTTTCCAAAAGTTCTACTACTGACTTTAAGTCGTATATCTCATCATCTATCCATAAAATTCTCATTTTTAAAAGTTTAAAGTCATGATTTAAAATTTTGGTTTGAAAATAGTTCCTGCACATGTTTCAAAGTAGGAACTATTAATAAAAACAACTAAATCACTTTTGTTTAGAATCTGTTTAGAATAATCCCTATCTATTCAACATGTATTCAAAAGTTTCTTGTGCTAATGTTATAGGTGTAGATGGTTTTTTGGTAGATGTAGAGGTAGATTTATCCAATGGAATTCCATCAGTTGTGATAGTTGGACTTGCGGAAACAAGTGTAAAGGAAGCAAGAGAAAGGGTAATTTCAGCTATTAGAAACTCAGGATTTAACCTTCCTTCAAAAAAGATTAGGATAAACTTAGCACCTGCGGATATGAGAAAAGAAGGCTCATTGTTTGATTTACCTATAGCCATTGGAATACTCTCAGCACTTGGATATATTGATTATACTGAATTTTATAAAAAATACGTAATAATTGGAGAGTTGTCCTTAGATGGAAAATTGAGAAAAGTAAAGGGAGCACTATCTGTTTGTTTAATGGCAAAAGAACTAAATTATGAGGGAATAATTTTGCCTTTTGCAAATAGACAGGAAGCAAGTATAGTTGATGGAATTAAAATATATCCTTTTGAACACTTAAATGAAGTCGTAGAGTTTTTAAGAAATGAAAAACGCAAAGAGCCTTTTGTTATAGATAGTATAGAAAACTCAGCTCAGGATGAGTTAGATATAAGTGATATAAGGGGGCAGTGGGCAGTTAAAAGAGCAATTGAAATAGCAGTAGCAGGAAGACATAATTTACTCATGCTTGGACCTCCCGGAAGTGGTAAAACCATGATAGCAAAAAGAATTCCTGGCTTACTGCCCCCACTTACAAAAGAAGAGGCACTTGAAACAACAAAAATATATTCAATTGCAGGACTATTAAATGGTGATATAATTAGAAAAAGACCATTTAGAAATCCACACCATTCAATCTCTGATATTGGTCTTATTGGAGGTGGAACAAATTTCCAACCGGGTGAAGTTTCACTGGCTCATAACGGAGTGCTATTTTTAGATGAACTTCCTGAGTTTTCAAGAAGAACACTGGAGGTTTTAAGACAACCACTTGAAGATGGTTTTGTGATAATCTCAAGAGCAAACTACAAAGTTAAAATACCTTCAAAATTTATGTTAGTTTGTGCTATGAATCCTTGTCCTTGTGGATATTTTGGATATGGAAATTGTAAGTGTACTACGAACCAAATTAGACAATATAGAAACAAAGTATCAGGACCACTATTAGATAGAATAGATATACATATTGAAGTTCCACAAGTTCCATACGAAAATCTAAGACAAGAAAACAATAGAGAAAATTCTATAATAGTTAGAGAAAGAATATTAAGAGCAATTGAAATTCAAAACATGAGATTTAAGGATACTAATATAAAATACAATAATCAAATGGATGAGAAAAATATCTCGAAGTTTTGCAAAATTAATCCAAAAGCTGAAGAACTTCTGATGAATGCCTCAAGAAAATTCAATTTCTCTGCAAGGGCTATACATAAGATTATAAAAGTAAGTAGAACAATAGCGGATTTAGAAGGAGTAGATGAAATAAAATTAGAGCATATTGCAGAAAGTATAAGTTATAGAATTTTAGATAAATTAAACTACGATGGGATTTAAGTGTTCATCAATTTTTAAGGTTTTTCCTTCTAAAACTGACTTTAAATATTGATAGCTTAAAATTGCACCTTTGTGTATTTCTTCTAATAAAAGCTCTTTCTTTGAAAAATTCATTAAGTAATTATATAACCTCCAATCATTTATAATTATCGTCCTTTGAGCTTTTGGAGACTCTTCTTCTTCAAGAACTTTAATAAAAAATGCATTTTCTAAATAGTCTATGAAGTTCTTTAATGTTTCAAATCTAATATTTAAATCAGATGCGGACTGTCTAAAACTAAATGGCTTTCCAAAATTTTCAATAATATATAAAATTGTATTTACAAAAGAGAATTTCTCCCTTATTTCATAAAGCATAGAAAGAGAATATACGAAGTCTTTTAAAGAAAACTTAATTTTACTATGATAAAAAAGATTAAAATTCGGAATATCAAGGATTTTTATTTTTCCTTGAGGTGTGAATCTATAAATTTTTAAATTTGCATCGTATTTATCAAAAAACTCGGGGCAAATTATTACAATAAAATTGTCATCACTATTTGATATTCTTTGTTTAAAAAAATTCAATAATTTTTCAAAATTTAACATAATTTCAATATTTTGAAAATCAAATATAACAATCTGGCTTTTTCTATAGTTTCTTAATGCAAAGTTCAAAATAGATGAAATAATCTGCTTTTTTGTATAGTAAAAGTAAGGAATAAATAATCTGTCGCTATCTATTTCAAAGCTACTATCAAAACCTACATCCTCAAACCAAAAGAAATTATCCCTTAAAAAACTAACCTTTACACTTCTATTCATATTTTAAAAAGTTCATCAAGCAATTTTCTTAATTCCTCATTAGCTATTTCCTTTACTCCCTCAGAAATTTTATTTATATTCTTTTTAATCCAACCTGTCCCACCAATAACTTTTGCCTTCTCTAATAACTCCTTTATACAACTTATCACACTAGTTGGGTCATTTACGTTTGGATTATATTTCATAATTGCATTATTGACCGCTTCTTTTCCTACTTTTTCTGATAACAATTTTAGGCTACTTTCCAGAATATAGCTTAATACTTTCATATCTTTATCAGTCAAAATTGGAGTTTCTGTACTTTTTACTACACTCTCTCTTTCAAATCCAAACATAAATTTATTAGCATTTACTGGAAACTCATCAGTAATATTCATGATTCTAATACCCTTTTCAAAAACTTCGAACCTTTCAAAACTTAATATAATTCCACTTTCTCCACTAACAGCAAAATCCATCCTTATATTTCGAATATTATCCAAATTATCCTCTTTTAAATCTGCCAAAGATTTTGATATAATCTGTAAAGTTTTTAAAGGTATTTCATACACATTAAAAGGTCTTACACCCTTATATAAACCAATTGAATAAACTAATTTCCCTTCAATAAAAATATCTATAAATTCACTACTTGTAGTTAGACCGTTAAAAGAATTAATTTTCATCCAACTTACAAACTTAAGAAACTCATCCTCACTTAATTTTAGTTCCTGAAACAGCATAGTTTCGTTATTAAATATTAAGTTCTTTATTTCTTCCCATCCATTCGTTATTGTAGTAATAGGGATGTCCTCCAAGACTTCTACCTTATACTCTTTAGCATTTTTAATTATATCAACCAATATATCAATACCATATGAGCCATCATTTTTCTCCGCATTCACTATTTTACCATTATAAATTTCAATAAAACCAGTATCCGTCATAATTTTTACTGATGAGCTAAATATAATTGATTTTTGTATTTCATTCAATATCATATAAACCTGCTTCTAAAAATGCTTTTTTTCTATCTACACACGAGGGGCAAATTTTACATGGCTCATTCTCACCTTTATAGCAACTCCAAGTTTTAGTATAATCTACCCTAAGTTCAATTCCTAATTTTACTATTTCACTTTTTCTCATATTAACAAATGGAGCAAGTATTTTTATTTTTTTCTTTGGATTTAAACTTGTTAACTCATTTAGTCTATTTACAAAATCCTCTCTGCAATCCCAATAGCCTATATAATCTTGCCTTTGTGCTGCATAGTATATCTCATCAATATCATTACTTTCCGCATAAGATAGGGAAATAGATAAAAATACGAGGTTTCTAAATGGCACATATGTTATGGGCATTTCTTTTTGTGCATCTTTCCAGGTTGGGACATTTATATCTTTATTTATTAATGCTGAATTTTTTATTAAGTTAGAAAAAAAGGAAATATCTACAATTTTATATTCAATAGGCTCTAATAAGTTTGCTTGATATGTTGCATATTCAATTTCTTTACTATGCCTTTGACCATAGAAAAAGCTAATTAGATAAATTTCTCTTTTAAGCTTTTTCTTCACATAATGGCTAAGTGTGGTAGAATCAATTCCTCCACTTAATAATATCAATGACCTCAATACTAAAATTTTAAAGTAATAGCTATAAAATTTTACCCTATGAGAAAGTACCTTTATATTTTTCTTTTTCTATATGCATGTGCAAGAGACGAAGAAGAAAAGTATTGGACAAGTGCAAAACCCTTACCATATAAGGTAGCGAACTTTGGATACACTTACTATTTAAGTAGCTTCTATATCTTTGGAGGAGATACTATTGCTAATGACTACTCTACTTCAAGAATGATAATTTATAATAATGGAAACTACAGTATTTCTGATACTCTAAACGCACCATTACATTTAAAAAACCCTTGTATTGCATACTATAATAATAGAATTTATATCTTTGGTGGATACATTGCAAATACTCCTACGAATAACTTTTTTGTCTATAATATAAATTCAAATAGTTATCAAGATTTAGGAAATTTACCTTTTGATGCAGGTGGATGTTTTGCTATTACATTAAATAATAGAATTTATGTAGTAGTTGGGAGGAATTCCACCTCATTTTATGAATTTAATCCTATAAACAATAGTTTTATTCAAAAACCATCTTTAAAATATAGTAGAGATGGTTTATGTGCAGTTGTTTTAAATGGAAGGATTTATGCTATTGGTGGTGGGACTGACAAAGTTGAATACTACGATTTCTCCACAAATACGTGGAATGAAGTAAAAAGCTTAGATTTCAGTTTAAAATACCATACTTGTGCGGAACTTGACGGCAAAATTTATGTTTTTGGTGGTCAAACAGGAGGCTCAATATCCTCAAAAGTCCTTAGATATGATCCAAATAGCGACAGTTGGTCGTATATTACAGACATGAAAACTCCGAGAAAATCTTTAGGTTGCGCAAGAATTGGAAGTGAGATATATGTTTTTGGTGGAATAGACGACAATGGTAAGATTACTAACATAGTAGAAGTATTTAGCATTTCACCTGTTGCTTTTTAATTCCCTTTTAAATATATTCTCCATATTTTTGACATTTCTAAGTATGAAAATACTATTTAGTATATTAGAAATTTCAATTTTAGACCAGTTTTTCTTCTTTCAAGCAATAAGTCTCTCAATATCAAGTATTTTTATAGTAAATTTTGAAGTAGTATTTCAAAACTTTATTCCAAAGATAGAAGACTTTAATAGCAGAATTCTTCTTTTTGAGGCAATTTTCATTACTTCTTTATTTTATGCCCTCATTTCACTTATAAAACCTATTTTAATACTACTCTTACCATATTCAATCCTACCGTTGTTTTTAAGTTTTTTATACGCAAAAAAACTTTATACTCTATCTAATGCCGTTAACATATTTTCAATTTTGCTCTTTATTTTTGCACTAATTGTATTTAAACCAAACTCCTTAGAAAAACTCCTATACATTTATTTTTTTACATACCTGCCGTTTGTAATTATTTCTCTTTTCATAACAAAACCCAAGGCTTCATTTAAAAAACTCATCTTAAATGAAATATGGAGCTATTTTAAAATATCATTTATTTCCGCACTTACATCTCCTATATATAGATACTTGGATAGATTTATACTTGGATTTTTAGGAAGTACTGGAGATGTTTCAGCATTTACATTAATTAAAAAAACTGATAATACTATACGCCAAATTCTAAATGCACCACTTTCTATTGCAACTGTAGAAATAAGTTCAAATGAAATTTACTTTTATAAGTTTTTCCCAAAATACACTATACTTGTTCTTTTGTTCTTTTTTCTTGAGTTATTGGCAGGTTATTTTATACTTTTATATATTGGAGGAAAAAGCTTTATAGCATTTTATCCTAATGTTATTGTCTTCTCTTTTGCATTCTTAATATCCGCATTCTTTACAATTTATATAATAAAACAAAGAGTAAGAAACAATCCAAGTCCATTCCTTATATATAACATCTCATTTGTTATCCTTTACTTTGTTTTTGCAATTATTTTATTTAACTACTTCAAATCACTTTCAATTTCCATATCATTTTTAATTAGCACGGTATTATCAGGATTGTTGGCAATTTATATAAAAAAGCTTTAAAATTTTTTCATGCACTATATTATAATTTTTTTAATTTTTTCCTTTGCTTGTTCTAAAAAATCATCTGATTCTCAACAAAATCCACCATTCTCTAAATATGATATACTAACTTACTGGGGATATGGAATTGGTAAAACTCATAAATACTATACAAAAGATAGTTTAAGAGTGATTATCTCACCATCTATTGACTCAACCTATATACGAAACGATACAATGCTAAAAGTCATAGGTGATACCTTTGGAAATTTAAATGTTGTATTTTCTGATTCATTTTATCTTGCACAAATTAAGAGATATGACACATTTTTCGTATATAGCCCATTTGTAGCTGATTCGGTTAAATCAATAAATTTCATACGCGATACTATAAAAGTAAACTTAGAATATAAGATATTTAAAGCACCATTACAGTTGAATGAAATTTGGACACCTATAGAAGCTCAGTCAAGACCTGTAAACGATACCATCATTATTACGAACCAACAAATTCAACCCTGTTCTTTAAGAATATATTTTGACTCTTTAAAGATAGATAGTTCTAAAAAAGTAGTAATAGAAACAGGAAACGATAGCACCTATAAGTTATTTTCTAAGACACATTCAAAAATTAAATATCGCTATCAAACAAAACCCCAAAGTAATATATGCTCTGACACCACTATTAAAAAAGATACCGCATATTTAGTAAACTACGATACTACCTATCTTAAAGCCTATACAGGAATAGTAAGATACTTTAGTTTTGATTCATTAACCGCAAGTGCATTAATCGGACCTATACCCATTCAAGTAAATACCAAAAACTATACAAGGAGAATTAAAGTTCAATAGAGAAGAACTTATTAAACTTTACTATTATCTTTTAAGGGCAAGGTTATTTGACGAAAAATGCTTTATATATAGAAGACAAGGAAGGATTGGTGTGTATCCAGGTTTTAGGGGACACGAAGCTGTTCAAGTAGGTTGTGCCCTTGCATTAGATAAGAATGATTGGATAATGCCATACTATAGAGGAACAGGACTTGCAATTACATTTGGATTGGATTTATATAGAGCATTTTTATATTGGAGAGGAAATCCAATTGGTGAAAAGATTCCTGAAAATATCAATATGACTAATTTTTATGTAACTATTGCAAGTCAGTGTCCCCAAGCTGTAGGGTTAGCACTTGCAGGAAAACTAAAAGGAGAAAATTATTGGGTTTTAACGAACTTTGGAGATGGAGCAACAAGTGAAGGTGAATTTTATGAAGCACTAAATCTTGCTACGATTTTCAATGTAAATGTAATATTCGTATGTGAAAATAATGGACTTGCAATTAGCGTTCCGTCAAGAAGGGATATTCCTATGAAAAAGGAGGGTATTGGATATCAAAGCATTAATGAAAACCTTGCTCAAAAGTTTTCAAATATTATAGACAGCTATAGAATTGACGGAACGAATGTTGTTGAAGTATACAAAACTATTAAAAAAATCAAGTCAGAAAATAAACCTGCATTCGTTGAAGCAATAGTATATAGACTATCACCCCATACAACTGATGAAGACCAGTCTAAATACCTTGATATGGAAAAATATACAAACATTACTAAAATGTTTGATCCTGTAAAGAGATTTGAAAGTTATTTAAAAAGTGAAAATATCATAGATGATGAAACTATTGATAAATTTAAAGCTCAAATAGAAGAAGAAATAGAAAATGCTATAAAACTTGCTGAAGAAACACCTATACCTTCACTAAAAGAAATTATTGCAAATCATTACTAATAAAAATCACTCTAAAATTTCTTACCTAAGAGGTAAGGAATTATGATACTTATTTTACTAAGTATATCCGAGCCAATAAAAGTGCTAAATATTGTAGATTACATAGCTTATGATTATGAAGCTGCTTTAAATAATCAAGAAGAATACAAGGAAATGCTTGAATTTTCAGAAAATCTTCTAAAACTTTCCGATAGTTCCATAATGGATTATTCAAAAACGCTATACGAACTTATAAGAAAAAAAGCAAGTGTAAATGAAATAAAAGATATTACAGCAAAAATCAGAAATATTATCTTATCTAATCCTAACTTTGATATATATCCAAGAGGAAGCATTTCACTAAAAAGAGGAAAAGAAATTTATTTAAATAATTGTTCTGTCTGTCATGGAGAAAAAGGATATGGAGATGGACCGATTAGTAATACCTTAGAACCAAGACCTACAAATTTTCATCAAAGAAACGACCTTAGTGCACTGAGAGTATATGTAGTATTAAATACAGGTCTTGTGAACATGCCTCCATTTAATAATTTATCCGAAAGCGATAAATGGAATACTGCATTTTATGTATTATCACTAATTCATGAAAATAAGAAAGTAAAAAAAGTTAAGGATACTTTAAGTTTAGCTCTGCTTTCAAAACTTTCTGATAATGATTTATTAAATATGGGATATAATCAAAATGAAATTTCATATATTAGAACATATGTTGAAGAATTTTCAAAAAAGGACTATTTTTCATCCTTGATAAACAATCTTGAACTTATAAAAAGCTTATACAATAACAAAGAATATGAAAAGGCATATTCATTATCTGTAAGTATATACTTTGATGATTTTGAACCTATTGAAAAACAGCTAATTTCAAAGGATTTTAACTTTGCGATGAATTTAGAACAAAAATTTACTCAACTTAGAGCACTTGTAAAAGAGAAAAATAAAACAAAAGAAGTAGAAAATTTAATTTCAAGTATAAAGATGGATTTACTAAAAGCAAAGGATTTAGTGGATAAAAAAATATTTTCGGGTTATTGGGCATTTTTCAATTCTTTTACTATAATATTTAGAGAAGGACTTGAAGTTGCAATACTCCTTGGAATAATATTAAGTATAGTAAGTTTAAGCCAAAATAGAACTGCAATAAAACTAGTTCATTTTGGCTGGATAAGTGCTATAATTCTCGGTATTATAACATTTCTAATATCGCAGTTTGTAATAAACATTACCACACTATCAAGAGAGGTTATTGAAGCAATAGTAGGATTACTTGCAGCAATTGTCTTATTTCAAGTTTCATATTGGTTAATAAGTAAAGCTGAAAGTAAAGTATGGATAAATTATATTAAAGAAAAACTAAAAACATCACTAAGTAAAGGAAAACTCACATTTGTATTTTTCTTAAGTTTCTTAGCGACATATAGAGAAGCCTTCGAAACAGTGCTATTTTATCAAGCAATGTTAATTAATACTGAAAAGTCTAGCATAAACACTATAATTTTGGGGTTTATAATAGGTCTAATAGTTGTAGTTCTAATAGCAATTGGAATTATAAAACTTCAGCTTAAATTACCTTTAAAATATCTATTTCCTATAACAGGTTCAGCATTATATTTACTTTCGTTTATATTCTTAGGTCAATCAATAAGAAGTTTTCAAGAAGCAATTATTATCCCTACTACCCATTTAGAATTCATTCCACTTATAGATTTTCTTGGAATATATCCTACACTTGAAACAACTATAGCACAAGTTATACTTATAGTTTTAGCACTTTTGTTAGTTATAGTAATTAAGAGGAAAGTCAAAAAAGAGGAAATTACTTTACAGAAAACTTAAATTTTTTAAATAAACCTTTGCTTTTTCTATATTTTCAATAGAACCAAGTAAAACTAAAACATCGTCTTTTAAAACTTTTTCAGAAGGTTGGGGCATGACTATTGAAATTTCGTTTCTTATTATTGCTATTATATAAGTTTGGGTAAGCGTTCTAAACTTTATCTCTTCAATAGTTTTATTTATTGACTTAAAGTTTTCTTCAATTTTAACAGTTTCAATCGCTATATTTCTAAAAATTACATCTATTCGTTTTTCAAGGAAATCCTTTAAAAAAACTCCTGAAAGTATTATAGCCAATTGATCAGATTCGTCCTCATTTAACTTTATAGTACCAATAGTTTCACCATTTCTTAAGAAATATATTTCTTTATATCCAGAAAAGTAATCAATCAGGACAAAACTATTTCCACTCTCGGTAGTAAAATCGTATCTTCTTCCAATAGAGGGTAAATCAATTGTTTTTATTTTCATTTAAGTAATCTAAAATTTTATAGCAAGATTTTTCTTTCATTTTTACTTCAGGCATAAGGTCAATAGTTATATTTTTGTTTTTAAATAATTTCAAAAACTCCTCAAGATCAGAAATTTCAAGATAATCACTATGTTCGTATTTTTTCCTGCCTTGACTAGAAATGTGAAACTTTGGTATTCTTTTTCCCCAAGTTTCTATAACTTCAGATATGTCAAAGTCAGATGGATTAAGCCTATGATGGAAAAAATCGAAAACTACTGGAAGGTTGGTATATTTAGAAATTTCCAATACATCCCTAACTGTATATATCTTATCGTCATTTTCAATTGCAAGTCTTCTTTTTAAAAAACTATAATTTTCAATAGTATTTATAAAATTATCAATTGACTTTTGTTTATTTTCATACTTTCCACCTATATGAATAATAATGATAGAATTTTCATCTAAGTCTAAGCTGTCTAAAATAAAAAAGTGATACATAAGCTCTTTTATAGAGTTTTCTACTACTTGTCTTTTTGGTGAGTTTAGTATTACAAATTGTGGAGGATGCATAGTTAGTCTTATGTTAAAACTTTTAATATAATTACTTTGCGATTTTAATATATCTTCAACTTCGTATTTCCACTTGTCTTTAAATTTCCTATGAGAAAAGAATGGGACAAGATAACTACCTATTCTAAAGATTTCAAAGTGAGATAACTTTGAAAATTCTAATAATTTTCTCAAGTCTTCTAAGTTCTTTAAAAATGTATTTATGACATTTTCATAGCTTAAATTCTCTAATCTAAATCTTCTATTTGTAGTAAGAGAGTTATCCGAAAGAGAACAAAATATTCCTATTCTTACTTTCATTTTTTTACAACTATCGTAAGAATGTCATCGGAAAATGTATAAATTGGATAAAGTAAAAACATAAATATTGTCCATCTTATAAAGTTTTCTTCATTTGGCTTAAATAGTGTTAGACCATATAGAATATACTTTGAATAACTTGAGAAGTTTGAATATTTCAGGATTTTAAATCTTTGTAAAACAGTAAAAAGACCTTTCTTTGAAAAAACTACGAAGTGTCTTGGAGTATGCAAACCTGCCCACTTGTCTTTAAATATGCTAAAGCCAAATGACGGAAATTTCGGAGTTTCTATTATAAATATACCACCAGTTTTTAACAACTCATATACCTTATCTACTATAATTCTTGGATTTTCCTCATGCTCTAAGTAATGATAAGCTGTAATTATATCAAACTTATATGGAATGCTATCCAAATTGTCAAAAATTTCAATATCTTTTCTTAACTTTACTATGTCAAAGCCAAAGATATTAGAACTATAATTTTTTAAACCAATTAAAAAGCTTCCATCTCCGCATCCAAGGTCAAGTATGAATTTATTTTCTAAACTTGTAAATTTTTTAATGTAATTAATTCTTCTTTTTACCACGTTTTGCATTTCAAACTCTACGAACTTGTAGTATTTGCCCCAAGTTCTCCTCATATCAAATAGTGGATAGTCTTTACTATATAGCATCTTTAGTTCCTCTATAGAAAAACTTGCTTCTAAGTTAAGACTTTTACAATCTTTGCATATGTAGAAGTTAAAGTTTCCAAGCTCTATTAGCTGAGATTTTGAAGTAATATAAAAATCTAAATTTTTACTGTTGCAAGCTCTACAATTCACAACCTTAGATATTCTCTTACCTTTTTTATATAGTTTTCTCTACTTTCTATAAAATCTACAATGGGCTTTACATGACTCTTATAGTCAGGTATGTATTTTTCTATATATTTAAAGTCTTTATCAAACTTTTCTCTTTGAAGTTCCGGATTAAATATTCTAAAATATCCGCTTTTGTCTAATCCAAACCCTCCAGTCCACTGCCAATTTCCAACATTTGCACTCAAGTCCGCATCTACAAGATTTTCATAAAACCACCTCTCTCCAAGTCTCCAGTCTATCATTAAATTTTTTATTAAAAAACTTGCACATATCATCCTTACTCTATTGTGAATATAACCTTCCTCTAAAAGTTGTCGCATACCTGCATCTACAATCAAATATCCCGTATTACCTTCTTTCCACCTATTAAACTTTTCTTCATCTATTTGCCAAGGAAAATTTCTCCATCTTTTATCGTATTCTAAATTTACACAATCTTGATTATAATATAGCCATAGTCTATAAAACTCCGCCCAAGCAATTTCACTTTTAAATTTTTCATCTTCACTATTTAAAAGCACATATCTATATGAAATCTGTCCCATTCTAAAGTATACAGAAAGCCTTGAAGTTCCATCTATAGCTGGATAATCCCTATTTTTTTCATAATCTTTCATTTTCTCCATCTTAAATTTATGAAAATGCGAAAGTACTTCATTCTCACTTTTAAAATATAGCCTTATTATCTTTTCATTTTCAATAACTGGAAGTTCTATTTCTTCTACTTTTATATCTGGTGTAGTTAAGTATTTTGGTTTTGAAATTACATTTTCAAAATTATAGTTTTTAAAAAGTTTCTTGTAAAATTGACTAAAGCTCTGAAAATAAAAATTTTCAAAGTTTGGTTCTATTAAAAACTGATAGACTTTTTCTATTTTTACATTATGTTTTTTGCATATTTGTTCTATGTATCTTACTCTTTCATTAGTTCTTGGTTCGCTATCATAGCAAATTCTAACAACATCAGGCTTTGAAACATAGATAAACTTTTCAAAATCCTCAAGCTTAATCTTATACAATTTGCTATTTAACTTTTTTAACTCTTCATCAAAGCTTCTTACAACTTTAAAAAATAAGCTCTTTAAATTTTTACCATGCTCCTTTTGATTATATTCATCAAAGAGAAAAAGAGGAATAATTTCATTTTCCTCATATCCTAAAAAAAGTTTATTATCTAACAGCCTAAAGTCCCTTGAGAATATACTTACTATACGCATATCTCTTCAACCTCCTATATCTCATTTCAAAAAATAAATTGATTAAGAACTTTGGTATAAATCCTCTATATGAAAAAATTTCAATAATCTTACCATCATAAAATCTATGAACATGAAAAAAACCCAAGAAGCTATCACACAATTCATTACTATTAAAATCTAAAATGTATAGTTTCAATGAAATTTTAAAAATACCAAATTCTATTTTAAAATCAATAATCTTTTCACTTTCTATTTTACTATCCTTTAAAGTTAGCTTTCCGAATGGTAAATTTACATTTGCATTTTTAAAATCACTATGAAATTCTACTATTTTGCCCTTATCTAAATCCAAAACTTCGTAGAATTTAAAGTATCTATACCCATTCATTTTCTTTAAGACTGACTTTCTAATATGATATCCTCCTAACTTTGAAATTATTTTAAATACTCTATTTACATAAGCTCGCTTTTTAAAATTATCGTACTTATTAAACCTAATTGCATTTAATATTTCAAGATACCAAGTCCCTGCACTTAAAATTGCATCCCTTACTTCTTTTCTTAAGTATTTCACATATCCTACAGTTTGATGATACAAACTTTCAGCTATTTCCATTAAAAATTCCAACATATCCACATAATTAGGCGTAATAATTTCATTTTTAATTTGAAACTCCTTAATTCCAAATTCATTTAATATGCTTTTTGGAATATATACCCTTTTCCTTAATTTATAGTCCTCACCCACATCCCTCAATATATTTACAATTTGCATGAATATACCATAATTATACGCTTTTTCTTTAATATCTTCTTCTGTATCAGAAATAATAGGAATTAGCATAGCTCCGACCGAGCCTGCAACAAGCTTTGAATACTCAAAAAGGTCATGCATATTTTCTATTACTTTACCCTCAATATCCCACAAAGCACCCTTTAATAATTCTAAAAACGGTCCAATATCAAATCTATATAAACTAAATGTATCTTTAAGCGCTAAAAAAACATACTCATTACCTTTATATTTATTTTCATAGGAACTAAGCAGCTTATCTTGAATTTCATATATTCTTGAAATTGAAGATTTTCTATCATTCTTAATAAAAAACTCATCAGCAATATTGTCTACTAACCTGCAATATGCATATATGCTCCAAAAGTGCTTTCTTAAATCAATGGGTAAGTTAAGACTTGCAAGATAAAAAGTTCTTGCATTTTGCTTCATTATTTCTTCACATTTTCTAAAATATTCTACCATAGCTTCACACTTCTAATCCTTGAGAGTATTATCACAATCATTATGCCGTTTAAACCAAGCAAAAATGCAAAAGCTCCTCCTCCAATAAGCGACATTACTATAGGAAAACCTACAATAAGAACATATAAATAAAATACATAACCTGTATACTTTTCATTTTTATATTCAGGTCTATCTAAAATATAAAATAGAAAGTTAATGATAAACAAAGTAAAAAGCCATCCTGCCCAATTTACTATTGGCATATCGTAAAAGAAACCCTTTTCTTGCCATACCCAAAATGGATATACTTTTGTCATTGCATAATCTAATGACAAATCCCAAAAGAAAGCAAATATCGTAGAAACTAAAACAAGATAATAACCACTATATAGTAGTCTTTTTGAGATTATATAGGATAGAACTACTATGGAAAACCAAGAAGGAGGAATGAGATATGGCACTTCATTCAGTATTTTTGGACCAAGCAAATCAGTATACTTATAGTACCCAAAAGGAAAGCCATTATATGTAGAAGATAATTCCATAATAAGTGAGACCGAAACTGAAATCAGGAATATTAAAATATTTCTTTCAAAACCAAGTGCATATATACCAATTAAAAATGCACAAATAATGGTAAGAAAAGTAAATCCAATAGAACCTAAGCTAATAAAAAACGGAATAAAATTAGATATATTAGTAGTATATTCAGGAAAGTTTCTTAAAATAAAAAGACCAAGCAAACTAAATATTCCAACAATAAGAGATATAAAAAAAGTTATTTTAATAAGAAATTTCATAAAAATCCCTTTTTACTCTTTCTAATAGTAATTTAGATGATATAAGAACCATAGGAATACCACTTCCAGGTATTGTAGATGCACCTACGTAGTATATACCTTTAGTTTCATAGTTCTTCGGTCTAAAATACGCACTTTGTAAAAATTTATGCGAAAGACCAAAAGCTGAACCATAGTCTAAATTATACAAAATTTTCCAGTTTTCTGGCAATCTATATATCATTTCCCTTATTCTTTCTCTTTTGAAGTCAGTTTCAATTTCCAATCTATCTAAAACTTTGTTTATAATTTCTTTTAACTTTTTGGAAATATCCTCTTTTGAAATTTTTAAGTTTGGTACAGGAATTAGAATATATATATTTTCTGAATTCTTCGGAGAAAGTGAGTTATCAGTTTTGCTTGAAATGTTTACATAAAAAGACGGTTCGTTTGGAACTTTTCCATATCTAAATATCTCATCAAATGAAAGTTTATAATCTTTTGCAAAAAACACATTATGATGTAGCATATTAGTTTTTCCCTCATACAGAATATATAGCATAATAGTTGAGCAAGAATATTCATAGTTATCTGTATTCTTTTTTAATAGTTCTCTTCTTGCATATGGTAAGTCTGCATTTAAAACTATTACATTTGCATTAAATGAATCTCTATTTGTATATACTACTTTATTTTTTTCGTCTATTTCATTAACTTCAATTTCTTTTAATATTTTAACTCCAAGCTTATTACACATTTTTTCCAATGCTTCAACTAATTTATACATGCCTCCCATTGGAAAGTAAATTCCTTCTACAGTTTCCATATAGTTTATAACCGTATATACAAATGGTGCGGAAAATGGAGAAATACCAAGATACATAGATTGAAAACTATTTGCATATACAAGTCTATAGTCATCAAAATAACTCTTTACTCTTTTATATAAATTTGAAAGCATTTTATGTCTTAACAATGCCCTTATGTTTTTTATATTTATAAAATCAAAAACTGAATAAAAATTTCTTTCTACAAAATTGTCTATCGTATCTATATACATTGATGTAATATCGGAATAGAACCTTAAAAGATTAGAAAAGTCTTTTTTTGAAATTTGACTAATATAGTAAGACAAATTTAGTGAAGGTTCAAGTCTTTTTCCATCTTGATAATAGATTCTATATAGTGGGTCTATAAGCTTTAAATCTAAATAGTCTTCAATTTTCTCATTCAATTCATTAAAAAGTTCCTTTAATGGTTTTAGCATTAGAAGTAAGGTTGGACCTGTATCAAAATAATACCCATCCTTTTTTATATAACCTACTCTACCTCCTATAGTTTCATTTTTTTCTAAAACCAAAACATCGTATCCTAATTTTCTAAGTCTTAAAGCACTTGCAAGACCACCAATTCCTGAACCAATCACTATTGCTTTCATAGTCAAAAAGTTTAAAGGATTTTTCCAATTTATTTTTTTTATTGTTTTTTTCTATTTTTTCGCTTTAAAATTTTGAAAATGTATTACAAAACGAAAGAAATTGCAAAAATACTTGGTGTAAGTGAAGGAACTATTAAAAATTGGTCAAGAAAAAATTTAATACAATCTCATAGAACCATTGGCGGGCACAGGAGATTTTCTCTATTAGATGTAATAAAATTTATAAAAGAGAACAATATTAAGGATATTGCAGGTTTTTATAAAATTAAATTAGATATTCTAAACTACATTCTAAAAGAAGACTATCAAAATTTGTCTGATATTTTATTAACGTATATTTTAAGGGAGGAAGCTAATGAAGTTGAAGATTTTCTGAAAATACTTTTGTTTTCAATTGGTATATATAAAACATTTGATATTATTGTAAGTAGAAGCTTAAATAAGCTTGGTAAATTTTCGGAAGCGAGGAAAATAGGAATAGATGAAGAACACATAGCATCTTCAAAATTAATTGAAGCCATTATCAATTTAAAAAATATATTCAAATCTAAAAAAAATATAAATACTAAAGTAATACTCTCCTCGCTTGAAGGAGATATCCATGAAATACCACTTAGAATATTGGATTTTATTCTAAATTACGAAGGATTTAAGGTTATATATGTAGGTATAAATACTCCGTATGAGGAAATATTAAAGACCATAAAAAGAGAAAAGCCAAAATTTTTAGTAATTTCTTCAGTCTTTGTATTAGATAGAAGAAAATTTGAAAAGTCCATAAAATTTCTCGAAGAAAGCTGTGAAGAGATATCCTGCATACTACTTATAGGAGGTCCTATATATGGAGAAAAACCAAAGATAGAAAAGAAGATATATACAACTTATGAGCAATTGATAAATGATATAAAAAGGAGGAAAAAATGAGAATATTAGTTTTTGGAGGAACTGGTTTTGTAGGAAAGGCTATAGTCAAAAAGCTTATAGAATACAACTATAAACCTATACTTTTTGCAAGGAAATCTTCTATAAATAAACTACCGAGGGAGTATATAGATAAGAGTGAAGTGATATTTGGAGATGCAAAAGAATTAGATAATTACGAAAATGAGATATCAAATAAAAAACCTGATGCAGTAATATATCTAATTGGTTTAATAAGAGAATTTCCAAGCAAAGGAATAACATTTATGGATTATCATTATAATTGGCTAAAGAAAGTAGTTGATATATCAGTTAAATTGAATATAAAAAGATTTATACTTATGAGTGCAAATGGTGTAAAAAAGGATGGAACCACTTATCAAAGAACAAAATATATGGGGGAAGAATATTTAAAAAGTACTAATTTAAATTGGACAATTTTTAGACCAAGTATTATAATTGACGACGATGAATTATTCAACTTTAAAAAACTCATATTAGAACTTTCTAAAACTATATTCTTTCCAATATTTTCTACTGGAAAATATAAAGTTAGTCCTGTCCATAGAGAAGATGTAGCGGAGATATTCGTAAGGTCAATAAACATTGAGAAAACATACAATAGAACTTTTGAAGTTTGCGGTTTAAGGGAATATACCTATCTTGAGCTTGTAAAGGAAATTACTAAGAGAAATAGAAGATTTATAATTCCAGTGTTTATTCCAAGTTTTATTATCTTACCAATATCAAGAATTTTCAGATATGTAGAGTTTTTTCCAGCATCAGACGAACAGATAAAAATGCTATTGGAAGGGAATACTTGTAAAGATAAAACTATTTGGGAAATTCTAAATATAAATCCAAGAGATGCTATTTGAAGTTTTAACAGTTTTATATATTTTACTCTCAATATTCTTAGTCCAGATTATTAAGGATGAATTCATTTCAAGGAAAATTCTTCATATTCTTATTTCCATAGGTATTATTATCTCAAGTTATTTTATTTCAAAAACAAGTATGATAGTTCTATGTGCTACATTTGTTGTTTTCAATTTAATTCTAAATATTTTAAAACTAACGAAATACGACGAAAAGGGAAATTTTGGAACAATCCTCTATCCACTTGCAGTTTTAATTTCTACGATAATTTATTATGAAGATAAGAATTACTACTTTTTATCACTATTTGCTATGTTTTTTTCTGATCCAATTAGTGCTATCCTGGGAAGAAAGATAAATAAATATAACATTGAGGGAAAAACCTTAATTGGAAGCTCTACATTTTTTTTATTAACTTTCCTATTTTCCTTTCTTTCTACAAAAAATATACTATTTTCCTTATCTTTTTCACTTTTCCTAACAGCTGTTGAATTTATACTAAAAAGAGGTTTAGACAATTTATTTATAGTGCTTTTTGCGATAGTTTTATTGAATGTAAGGCTCGAAAACTTTGCTATTGCTATGTTTTTTGGAATTTTAATTTCTATAATATCGTATAGACTAAATTGGTTAGATCTAAATGGTTCAATTGGGACATTTATTATAGGTAGCATAATTTTATATTCAGGAGGATTTAATTGGGTTCTTCCATTATTACTATTTTTGGTCTTAGGTTCAATTCTATCTAAGCTAAATGATAAAAAAACTAAGAGAAATTTAGCTCAAGTTTTGGCAAACGGTGGAGTTAGTCTAATTTTAAGTATTTTAAACATATTTTATCCAAACGATATATTCTACTTCATCCATCTTTGCGTAATTAGTGCAATGAGTAGTGATACATTTTCTACTGAAATTGGTATGAAGTTTTCAAAAAAAGCATACTTAATTACTAATTTCAAAGAAGTAGAAAAGGGGACTTCTGGTGGAATTAGTTTTATTGGATTTATTGGAGGAATTATTGGAAGTTTTATAATCTCCATATTTCATCCGCTTTGGTTCTATATTTTTATTATAGGAATAGTTGGAAATTTGTTTGATTCTATAATTGGTGCAACATTGGAAAGAAATTTTATATTAAGCAATAATATGACCAACTTTATAAGTTCTTCATTTTCTTCAGTTTTAGGATTTTTAGTAGCTTTAAAATTTTGAGATTTTGTGAATCAAGTAAAACATGTTGAAAATTGGATAAATGCAGAAGACAAACCTTATATCTTATTACTTGAAGATGAGTATTTTAATGATTTTCTACAAAATGCAAAGTTTAGCAAAAAAGAAAAGAAATTCTTTGAAACACTGAAAAATAGCTTTTCAGGATATTTTGAAATTTTAAATGTAAATAGAAAAGAAAGGAAGATAAAACTTAAAAATCTTAAAACTAACGATACAATCGAAGTTATTAGTGAATTAAATGCTATTAAATACGATATTCTTATTTCAAGAATATACGAATATAAAGGGAATTTTTACATATTTGAAGATGCTTCACTTTTATTACCTAGAAGCTATCTTTACTATATTGACCTAAATGAGAATTTTATAAATAATTATAAAAGAATAGTGCATGTGAGATTAGATATTGGGGTTAAAATGTGGGATGGATTTTATAGAAAAAGATATGCTATTACTGGAGACTCGTTTGAGTATAGGGAATTTATAAAAATTCTTAAAAAGTCGAACGCTTTTAAAGAACAGAAGAGTGAAGATATTGGTAATTATTATATTGCTCTATTACGAGGAGAAATTTCTAAAAGAATAAAAAGAATGCCTATACTTATTGAAGAAAAACCTATAGTTGATTATATTATTGGATTTGTATGGATAACAAGCTTAAAGTTTTACATTATAATAGGAGGTTATTCTGCAAATTTTACTTTGGCAATTTTAGATATATTTAAAGACATATACAAAGTAGAGGGAACATCAATTGTTTTTACATACAAGGATAAGGACTATTATGCAAGTATTGATATCTGGCAAGACTTCAATGAACAATATGATAAAGATGCAATTTACGATTTTTATCATTCAAATAGATACTATAGTGAAGAGGAGTTTAAATTTTACTACAATTTGGAAGCAAGGTTTAAAGAAATTGGTGCTTTAAACTTCTTGGAAATTTTAGAGAGTAAATATGTTTAATGAAATTTTACATATACATTTTAAGAAGTGGTTAGAAACTATTCAGGAGGAAAATCCAAGAAAAGAGATATTAATGGAAAATACTTATTTGGACGACTTTTTTGAAAAGAGAAAAAACTTAATGAACTCAAGTCATATAAAATTTATAGAAAAAATAAGAAACGGGTTTTCAGGCATATTTGAAGTTTTAGACTATGAAGAAAATAATTTAAAATTGAAAAACTATGTAAATAACGAAACTATTTACATTAAATCGGTTTTAAAATCAATTAAATATGATATATTAATTGGAAGAGTTTATGAGGACGAAAATGGCTTTCATTTAGTAGAAGAAATTTCTGAGTTTTTTCCTTATTTATATAGAAAGAAAATTGATTTAAACGAAAGTCCATATAGAAATTACTTAAAACTAAAGGAAATTATTGCTAAGAAGTGTTGGGATGGTTTTGAGTGTGCTAATTACTATTCTGTAGTTAAGATTAGTGATATAAAGAGGTTCAAAAGAGTATTGCAAAGCTTAAACTGCCTTGCAAGATTAGAGAATAAGCTTGTTATTTACTTAGGTGGTGAGTTAGCAAGAAATATAAGAAGAAATTTAATAAGAACAGAGGAAGATATTACTCATGTAGTGTGGGGAATTATGAACTTTGTAAATGAGCAAATAGTTATATATTTTCAAAATATAAATCTTGCAAAAACATTTTTAGAACTGTTAAAAAAGGTAATTAACATAGAAAACTTTTACATAGAGGAAAGTGGAAACTATAGAAGAGTGAATTTGGAAGAAGAATTTAATAGTCAATATAGAGAAAATGAGATTTTAGATTTTTATCATTCAAAAAAAGATTGGGGTGAAGAAGAATTAAAATTTTACTATAATTTAGAAGGACACTTTAAGAAGATAGGTGCAAGAAACTATTTAGAAATTTTCCAGAATTATGGATGAGCTTAAGTTTTTAGCTGAAATACTTGGCATAAAGGAAGTGTTTTTAGATGAGAACTATATGGATAAAGCAAGGGTTTTAAAATTATACGAAGAGAGGATTAAAAACTGTACTAAGTGTGAATTACATAAAAGTAGAACAAAGTTCGTATTTTCAAGTGGAAATCCATATGCAAGAGTTGTTTTGATAGGAGAAGCTCCCGGCTATGAAGAAGACAAAAAAGGGCTACCTTTTGTAGGAAAAGCAGGAAAACTATTAACTAAAATCTTAGAAGAAATAAATATAGATAGAGAAAAAGATGTATATATTACAAACATTATAAAGTGTAGACCTCCAAACAACAGAGATCCAAATAATGAAGAAATTTCAACTTGCGAGCCTTATCTTAAACACCAGATAAGAATTATAAGACCAAGCCTTTTGGTAGCACTTGGAAGATATTCAGGAGGACTTTTAAGTAATAAGCCGTATGACAGGGCTTTAAAGAATAGGGGCAAAATTATAGAGAGTATATACAAAATACCACTTTTAATAACCTATCATCCTGCAGCAGCACTTAGAAATCCAAGTTTAGAATTAATAATTAAATCAGATTTGGAAAAAATAAAGAAATTTTTATGATATCTATTTTTCTATTCTTTAAAAATGGCGACTTTAAGGAATTGGAAGAAGTAGGATATAGAAACTGGATAGTATCTAATGTGGAGATTGAAAAGCAAGAAAACTCAGTTGAAATTTTTACAAAAGAGAAAGGTTATTTATATCAAGTAGAATACAATGTAAAGGATCCATATGTAGAAATTTACTATTTAAACGAATGTTTTGGGGCAAAATTTAAAGTTAGTCTATTGGATGAAAGTGAAAACTTAAAAAGAAGTAGTAGTGTGGTTTCTATAAAAATTGAAAAGAATGGAAATTACGACAGCGTAAAATTTTCAATTAGTTTGTATAATAGTGCAAGTGAAAACTGTAAGTTAAAAATATATAAAATTGAAAGCAATTTCCTAAAAAATATTAGTTTTTCTGAAAAGGAATATAAACCAAAGTATTGGAATTTTGATAAGAACAAGTTTTGGCAAAGTTTTGAATTTAAACCGGGGACAATTTATAAGATAAAGATAAAATCAAATGGAAAATATAGATTTTACATAGATTGTATTGATTATAGAGAAAAAACATTAAAACTAATGGATTATAGCGAAATTTTAGATACCATTAGTGCATACTGTTTTAAGCAGCATTTTGTTTTCATATTGGATAGCGGTAATATAAATGAAGTAATTGGAGAAACATTAGGTATTTTAAATTTCGTTGTTTCTTCAAAATCAAAAAAAATTTTTATATACAAAAATATAGAATACAATGGGAAAATTCTAATTTACGATAAAAATGGAAAGTTAGTAAAAAGTGAGGTTTTTGATGAAAATCCAAAAGTTTTTGAATTTGAAAAAAGAGGAAAATATTTAGTTGTAATACCAAGGAAACTTAGAAAGGAAGTAAGAATATGAGAATAGAAAGTGGAGAAAAAAAAGGACATATTTTAAAATCTCCAAAGGGCATAAGACCTACTACTTCTTTTTTAAAAAAGTCAATATTTGATATGTTAGGTAATTATATCTTAGATAAAGAAATATTAGAGCTTTTTGCAGGAAGTGGAGCACTTGGTCTTGAAGCACTTTCAAGAGGGGCAAAAAGTTGCACATTTGTAGATATTTCAAGAAGCTCACAAAAAGCAATTTTAGATAACATAAAGAATTTAGGATATATAAATAGAACAAAGTTTGTCAAGTCAGAAGCACTAAAATTTTTAAGAAATTGTAATGATAAATTTGACATTATCATAGCAGATCCGCCATATAATTATAAAGACTACGAAAAACTCTTGAACTTAGCACACTCTAAACTAAAAGAGGGAGGAATTTTAATTCTACAACTATCATCTAAGGTAAGTTTAGAAATAGAAAACTATAAGATAATTAAGGACTATAAGAAAGGAGAAACAAGGATTATTGTATTATCCGTTAATCACGAAGAAAAGTAAAATATCAATGACTATTACTAAAATAATAATAATTTCCAAAAGTTCAAGTCTTCTATTTGAAACCTGAGTACTTAAAAAGTTATAAATCTCAAAGAGTGTCCTTTCCTTACTTTCTATACTTCTTTGCCAGTTGTATACACCAAGTATTTCAAGCATTTTAGTATAAACTCTTGCAAAATACGAGTCTTCAAATATTTTCAAACTATTTAAAATCATCTCTTTTGATTCAGTAATTTCATTATATAGCAAAAGCAGTTTTTTTAAAACCTTTTGATACTTCGCATATTCAAAAAAAGAGCCTCTGAACTTTTCAATAGCACTATAAGTCTCATCTAATACGCTATCTAAATAACTATCGTAATATCTAAATTCTAAAAGTTGAGCATTAGCAAATTCTATTAAATCAGGTATATCCATAATCCCATCCGGTTCATATATAAAACCTGTATCCCAATTCAAAACTACTAAATCTTCATCCGAATAAGAAAATCTATTTTTCAAAACATTATCCCTTAGTTGCTTACTAAGATTATACCTTTCTCCCAATAACAACTTAGGAATATCTATGTGGTTTATAATCTCCCTACTCTTTAAATTTCTATCAAATTCTAATATGTAAATTATAGCGTAGTCTTCATAATCTCCATAAAAATAAGGCTTTTTAAAAAAACCTTTATATTGTTCAAAAATTGACTTTAAATAATTTTGAGAAATATTGTCAATGTTTTCATTATTTAAAATTTCATGAAAGTTTCTAAAAACTTGATTTATATCAAAATCGTTAATGTATATTTTAAAAATTATGCCAATTGCTCCAAATTCATAGAACTTTGCAAACACATCACAATTTAAATTATTATACGAACACTGTTCTATAAATACCAAAATGGGAGGATTTCTAAAGTAAGCAAGTTTTATACCGTACTTTTTAGAAAGTTCAATCCTTTTTAAGTCAAATGTCTTTGAAATGCCATTTAGATCTATTTCACTTGCAACATCGTAAATTCTATAAATAAGAAAAAAACCCTTTCTTACTTTCAAAGGAAGCCTTAAAATTTTAAGTGTGTTTACTTTACTATTAGAAGTTATAAATATGAAAGTTTATAGTAATTCTTTTAAGGAAAAAGAGAATATACCAATCAAATATACGTGTGAAGGAGAGAACATAAGTCCTCATGTAAGGTGGGAAGAGTTTCCAAAGGAAACTAAAAGTTTTGTCCTTATAATGAGTGATCCGGATGCTCCTTTTGGTACATTCTACCATTGGATACTATACGATATTCCTAATAATATAGGTGAAATAAAGGAAGGAGAAAGTATTGGGAAAAAAGGTAAAAATGACTTTGGAAAGCTTGGATATGGAGGACCTTGTCCACCAAGGGGACATGGGAAACATAGATACTATATTACTATCTATGCTCTAAATGTAGAAAGTTTAGGAATTAAAGAAGGTGCAAGTGCAAAGGAAGTTTTAAAAGCAATAGAAGGGAAAATTATTGCTAAAGGTGAATTTTATGGAATTTACGAAAGAAAATGATATTAGGCATTATTATATATAGTTTAGGTGTACTTATAATAGCTATTTTATTTTTAATAATTGGTTATTTTTTAGCCTTGAAATTTAGATGATAGTTTTTGTAATTTTAAACATAGATAGTGCATATAGTTATCTTATAAAGAACTTAAAACTAAATCAAAAGAATACAAGCTATAAAGCGGAAACACTTGGACTTAATTTTTATAATATAACTATAAAGAGCTATGACAAAAAAGCAAATATTTCAAAGATTTTAAAAAGACTAAAAGAATTAGAATTTTCACAAAAAGATAGCTTTTTCCTTAAGAAATTTGAAAATATGGAAATAACTGAGTTGTATTCAAAAATAATGAACGATACTTTAATTATTAATTTTAAACTAAGGACTAAATTTGGAAGTATTTTTGAAAGAAGCAAGTTAGAAAACTTTTTTATAAACCTTATAGAAAGCTCAACATCTTTGAAAATTGATAAGAAGAAAGTAAACAGTAATTTAGAAACGAAATCCGACTTTTACAATTTAAAAATGAGTATAAAAAACTCATTTTCTCAAGATGATATTACCAAAATTAGAAATTCGATGCTTAAAGATAATATCTATGCACTTGACTATCAACTTGGAAGACTAATATACATAAGATTTTCAGGACTTATAGAAAATTATCTCATTTACGATAGCTATATAAAATATCTTCAAGATTCACTATTTTTAGATATAAAAATTAAAAAGCCAGAACTAAAAACTGTTAGAGTTGCAAAAAATATTTTATATATACTGAAATTAGCATCTAAGGATAAAATTATAGGCTATGGCTTTAAGGAATTGTGGCAAGATGTATTGGATAATAAAATAGTAAATACTATTAAGCTTGATGTAATATTCAGAAAAGATGTTGTTCTTGAAGAAATAAAAAATAGAATTGTTAATGAAGGTAGTAGGATTTCTATTAATAAGAATGCATATGTAGTTTCAGAAATAATAGTAATAAGCAATCCACAAATAGAGGCAGAAAATTATAAAACTATAAGAATTGAATTTAGCAATTTTTCAGAGTATGATATTTTTAAAGTAGGAACTATTAATGTTGAAGTTCAATAATTTCAAAGCCTTCTTCATCAGAAAAGGCAACATATAGCTTTCCACTATAATAAAATACACTAGTAGGATGGGACTTAGTTCTATAAATTTCTCTCTCTGTAAGATTTTCAATATCAATTTCAACAACATTATCAGACAAAAGACCTGTTGCGTATAATTTATTACCATTTATAGTAAGACCATATCCAGACCTAATAAGATTACTCCTTAGTAGTAATCTCACACTGTCGTTTTCGTATACATATATACTTGCCGGACTAGTAAATGTTATTATATAAATTCTGCCATTTTCGTCAACAGCCATACCTGCAGGTCTTCTAATTGAAAATGCAGGCTTTATATTGCCTGAAGAGTTAAATTTATATACCATATCAGAAAACACATCTGATACATAAAAAACTCCATCTTTATCCAAAACAATATCTAAAAGTAAGCCTACACTACTCGGAAAATCTTTTATATCTATAAGCTTAGTAAGCGACATATTACTTAGTGAAAGTTTCCATATTCCGTTTAAATCCGCAATAAAAAAGTAATTTCTTTGCTTTTTAAAACCTTTTGGATCTACTAAAATTCCTGAAATATCAATATATTCAAAATTTTTAGAACCATCTCTAAATCTATAAATCTTACCATCACTTAAATTAACCTCACCTATACTGGTAAAGTAAATATAATCGTCTACATTACAAAATCCACCTATTCTCAAAAACGAGATTAAGAAAAGCAATTTTTATAATTTTAAACTTAATTTAATATTTGAAAGACCAAGTATAGAAAATACAAATAGATCAATAATTACTCTATCTAAGTTTTTTTCAAAAAATCCAGAGATTAACATTAAAACAACAATCCATCCACCGGAAATAGCCAAAAAATTATTCTCACTATAACCCTTTTTGAGAAATTTTATAGCAAAGTAAATGTAAGCTATTATAAACGCCAAAAAACCTAATATGCCAGTTTCTGCTAATGCATCAGTGTAAATATTATGCGTATGAGAAAAATTATCAATAATACCAAGTTTTGCATAATCTTTTAGATAATCTGAAACGTGATTATAACCTATACCAAATATAGGACTTTTTTGAAATATCTCCAAACCTACCATATAAAAATTTTTTCTAAGTTCAAGAGCACGATTAAATGCAGGATTGAATATTAAGAGAAATAACGAAATAGAGAAAAATAAAATAATTGGAAATAAGATTAGCCTTGGATTTTTATATTTTGTAAGAAAAATAGTAGTTAAAATCAACAAAACTATAGGTATGTAGGATTTTGAAAATGTAAGAATAAGAGAAATAAAACTTATTAAAAAAGCAAAAAAGTAAATCTTCTTGTAAAATATGAATGCACAAAAAAATAAAACTGAAACTGTAGAAAACACTCCACTGGCAACTAATTTATGTCCAAAAGGTCCTTCAAAGTTATTAGTTTCATTCCAAAAACGTTTAATAAATATATAATTTTCAGATATCCTTTGCTTTGTATGTAAAAAGAAGCTATCAGTTGAACTTATGGTATAGTTTCCTTCTTTTAATTTTAAAAAAGTTAGGACACTATTCCCTGGAACTAAAATTTTATTTTCATTTATAAAAATTTCAATGGGTTTATCCTTGATATTTCTTATAACAACTTTATCCTTTTTATCTAATTTCAAGTTATATTCATTTACATATACGTAGTAATACTTCGTCCAAAACATTGGAAGAAACCTATCAAAAATTCCAACAACAAGTATTATAAAATTTGAAAAAAATATGGAAAATAAAATACGGTCTATAATTTTCTCATTTATGGAAATATTAGAAAAAATCACATAAACGAACTTATCAAATATCTCCTTAATAGGTAAGACAGAAAGATTGTTAAATATCAGGGATATCGCCCTTATTATATAAAGCAGTATAAATAAAATAAAATCTTTAGGAATATGAAATTTCTTGTTTATAAAAAAATAAGCATACGCTATAACATAACCAATAGAAACTGAAAATGGAAGTAAAAAGTAATAAAGATAGATGAGAACTGCCAGAGGGAGGGCGACCCGATTTGAACGGGCGACCTGCGGATCCACAGTCCGCCGCTCTAACCAGCTGAGCTACGCCCTCCTAATCGGGGTGCCGGGACTTGAACCCGGGACCTCTTGGTCCCAAGCCAAGCGCGCTACCACTGCGCTACACCCCGTATGGTGGGGCGTGCAGGACTCGAACCTGCGACCCGCGGATTAAGAATCCGCTGCTCTACCAACTGAGCTAACGCCCCAACGCCCCCGGCGGGACTCGAACCCACAACCCTCGGATTAGAAATCCGATGCTCTATCCAATTGAGCTACGGGGGCAATATAAAGCTATAAAATTTTAAAGGATGAAATTCAGTCAGATTTTCCTAATAGATAAGTTTTATATAAACAAAATTATAGAAGCTTTAAATATAAGGGAAAATGATATATTTCTTGAGATTGGACCAGGAGATGGAACTATTACTTATGAAATATTAAAAAAAGGTGCAATAGTTATCGCAATTGAAATTGATTATAATCTTTTTAAAATGCTAAATGAAAAATTTTCACTAATCTTAGGAAAGAAATTTTATTTATATAACGAAGATTTTTTAAAATTTAACCTTAATAAATTAGATTTTCAGAGTATGAGATTTTTTTCAAATCTTCCATATCACATAACTCACGACGCGCTATTTAAAATTCTGAAAAATAAAGGAAAGTTTATAGATATACATATTATGCTTCAAAAAGAAGTTTCAGAAAAATTATTAAAAGAAAAAAATTACTTACACTTCCTTTTTAACTACCATTTTGAAATTTACGAACTATTTAAAATTCCACCTTGGGCATTCGTCCCAAAAGTAAGTGTATTTTCTTCTTTTCTAAGGATGATTCCAAGAAAAAATTTAATGGCAAAAGAATTGGAAGATAAGGTATTTGAAATTATCAAAAGGTCCTTTTTAGAAAGAAGAAAAAAATTAAAAAATACTATAAAAATAGTTCCCGAAGAGTATAGTCAGAAAAGACCAGAAGAATTAGAATTTAAGGATTTTGTTGAAATTGCTTTATACTATTTACAATCAAGTCAAAAGTTATAGGACCTCTAAAGTGAAACTTAATATAACCCTCTTTAATAACAATAGTTTCAGGAACACCCCTTATTCCATAATCTACGCTAACAGAAACTCCTTTTGCATATAAATTTAAAAACTTCACATTATAATTTTTTATAAAATCCAAAGCACTTTCCCTTCTATCCCATATATTTATACCAATTAAAACAACACTATCTCCTGAATATTCATATATTCTATTAAGTTCATTAACCTCTTCCTTACAAGGCTCACACCAACTTGACCAAAAATTAAGAATAACTATTTTATTCATAAAATCACTTAGCTTTATGCTATCATTTAAATTCTCAAGTCTTGGTAGTTTAAAATCTATAGCCTTTCTATCTATTTTCAGATTTTTTTCTACCCTCACTTTTGATGCCTGATATAAAGACCAAAAGAAAACTATAGAAATTATTAAAGTAGATAAGATAAAGAATAATCTCATTTCCTATAATTTTAAAATACAAACAAAAAGCTTGAAAGATAAAATATAACAAAATTGCTTTAAAATTTCTATGTGAATGTATTCAATTATATTCTAATAATCATAGGAATAATTATTCTATTTTTCTCAATATACAGACATACATCGCAAGAAGTAGTAGTTGAAAAAAGTGGAGAAATCACAACAACAAGCAGGTTTACATTCAATAAAAAAGTTATTCCATTTATATTAATCTCAATTTTTTTGATCCTTTTAGGTATTTTATTAAGATTGTCCACACCTGAGAACTATATGCTTATATATAATTCAATTTCAAGAAGTTATTATTTATATCGTGGAGGTATAGGTCTTTATATTCCATATATAAATGAAATTAACATATACGATGCAAGGATGAAAGTTTTTCCCGACGAAAAAAAAAGCTGGACAATTTGGTCCTCAAGCTCGGATGGAATACAGGTAGGTTTAGAAATGAAAGTATGGTTTTCAGTTGATAGTAGTAATATAGTTAAACTACATAAGATGCTTGGACCTAAAAACTACAAAAATTTTATAGAGCCTGAACTTAAATCTATCACAAAGAGTGAACTATCTAAATATAGTGCAATAGATATTTGGACAACAGCAAAGCAGAAATTAGCCGAGGAACTGAAATTATCACTAAATCACAAATTTAAGTACTACGGAATAGTTATAAACTCGGTTTCTATAGAAGAAGTAAAAATAAATCCTGAGTTTTTAAAAACTATAGAGGAAATTGCAATTTCAAAGCAAAAATCAGAAAAATTAAAATATGAACTACAAGCGGAAGAATTAGAAGCCCAAAAGAAAAAGATACAAGCTCAATCAAAAGCCCAAGAAATTGAAATAATTGCAAAAGCTCTTAGTCAAAACCCTAAGTATATTGACTATTTATATGTAGATAAAATTTCAGATAAGGTTCAGGTTATCATATCAGATAAACCAAATATAATAAATTTTAATGAGAGAAAATGAAATTTAGATTTTTAGATATTGAATTTAAAAACCCTGTCATTTTAGCATCTGGTCCTTGGTGGTTCGGTGAGGAATATGAAGGAAAGATAAACTTTGAAAAGCTTGGTGCAATTACATTTAAAAGCTTAACTAAAGAAGAAAGAGTCGGAAATCCTACTCCTTATATATTAGTAGAAGACTACGTAGTTTATAACTCCGTAGGTTTAAAAAATCCAGGCATAAATAAGTTTATAAGCGATATTTATGAAAAATTTAAGAATTTAGATACAGTTCTGATTGTTTCTATAGCAGGTCATAGTGAAGACGAATTTATAGAAAACTTTGAAAAACTATCCAAATTAGAAAAAGTATCACTACTTGAGTTAAATCTCTCATGCCCTAATGTAAGTGGTGGTTTATTTTGCTTTAACAAACAATCAATTAAGTATATATTGGAGAATGTTAAAGCTATTTCAAAAAAACCAATAATTGTAAAATTTTCTCCAGAAGGTGAAATTTTACCATATATAGAAACTTCACTAAATTACGGTGCAGATATTATAAATCTTGCAAATAGTCCAATAGGTTTAAAAATAGATATTGAAAACAAAAAACCATTCTTTTACAGGATTTTTTGTGGATACTCAGGAAAAGCTGTTAAACCCTTAATTTTGAAAAAAGTATATGAAACATATAAAGCATTCAAATGTCCCATTATTGGTCTCGGTGGTATATTTAGCTATCAAGATGCTCTTGAATATATATTCTCAGGTGCTCTTTTTGTAAGTGTTGGAAGTGCTATATACTATGACTATAAAATACCTGAGAGAATCGTAGCTGATTTGCAAAACTATTTAAAAGAGAATGGCTTGAAAAATCACTTAGAACTCGTAGGCATAGCATCGAAAGATAGTTTCTGATTTAAACTATAAATCCTAAACCAAAGCCTATGTATAAAGCTATATTTATCAACAAACCTATAAAAAGGAAAATATCTGTAAATTTTCCTATCTTTTTTGTTTAAGAAGTCTAAAATATCCAAATAGAAAGAGCAATTAAGAAAAATATATCCACTCTTGAAGCTTAATATTTTCCACTTGAACTTACGATTTATACCATATACCATGGACCTAACATTTTTAGAAATTCCCTCATCCTTTATATCATTTATATGAACTTTGCCCTTATTCAACATAACAAAAAGTAAAAATAATATTGACTTACTTATCTTTGAAAACTCAAATTTTTGATAACCTATATAAATTACCGGTTTCCTTCTTAAAAAATATGCCCTTATTGATATTCTTTTCAAGTCTCTATATTCTAAAATCTTTACGATATCTTTAAATTCTTCGTATCTCCTGAGAATTCTTATAGACTTATTCAAAAGTATTGAATATAAATGCAAGTTATAAAAATTCCCATATCTCCTCGCAATATTAACAGCAGCTTTAATATTTGATTTACTAAAATATTTAAGCATTAATTCTTGTTTTCTGTATTTTGAAAGGTTATTAAAATCGTTATCTCCTATGCACTTTAAAGTTCTCGTTTTACACGCCCTTAACACTTCTTTTGATTTTTCATAGTTATTATCCAAAGCATATTTTATTGCTAATATAACATTGAAATTCTCAATACTTACCTTTCTTCTCTCTATTTCCTTTTCTATTTCATTTATTTTCTGTGAAATATTGGATATATTACCAATAAGAAGGCGAGATATTAATCTATTACATTTTAAAACTAACCTATTACCTATAAGTTTAGGTTCGTACTTGTTTGAATGTTTTATAAAATTCCTATAGTTTCCTAAGGAAAAGTCATCAGTTATATCCTTCTTTATTTCAATAGATTTATAGTTATAACCTAAATTCTTATATAAAGTCTTTAGTACTTCACTCATTTCATCATTCAGTTTGTATTTTCTTACTATACTTAAAATTTTGTATCCAATTTCAGGGTATATATATTGCAAGTTTGCAAATGTAAATAATAAGTTCATTTTAGTATACTTTGGAAGCCTTATTATTTCATTAATGTAATTATAGTATAGTTCTTTTGCTTCCTCATACTTTAAAAGATGTATAAGTAAATATATTTTGAGTTCAAGTAAAATATAGAAACTATATTTACCTCTTCTTTTTCTTAGCATTTTTTCAAGCTTTTCAAGATAAGCTAATTTTATTTCATCATTCAGTTTGTAATCCTCACAAAGTCCTATAACTTTCTCCACAAAATTATTCTCATCCAAGTACTCATCAGGTATTTTTTCTAATATTTTCAAGTTCTTTAAATAACTAATCTTATAAAACTTTATTATTTTACTTAATTCAGAAAATCTTCCCTCTTCAATTAGCATTTCAAAAAATTCTCTCGTCTCGTTGTCTAATTCTTCTTTTTGTAGTTTATAATAAATATTTGAAGTTGAAATTTTTATATTATAGTGAGAAATAAGGTATTTTCTTATATCACTTAATGTAAAAAATGGATTTTCTTCTCTTATTTTATATATAATTTCTCTGATTTCATCTATTTTTAGAAAACCTTCCCTTTTTATTTTTATAACTTTATTTGGAGAACACTTATAAACCTTACATATTTCGTTTATTTTCATTTGTTTTTCTAATGCTTTTTTTATTAAGTAATTTTTCATTATTATCACTTTTTTGAAAATTTTAAGGTAAAAATATAATTTTTTAAAAATATTTCCTAAACTATTTATAGTCATAAACTAAAATTAAGCTTATAAAATTATAACCAGCTTAAAATTTATGCAAAATAGGAGGTAAAAGATGAAGCGAATGCTAATAACCTTATTTGCAACACTCGCAATATATGCCTGTGGGAAGAAGGGTGATGGTGGTGATTCAGGTGAAAAAGTAAGGGAAATAGCTATTGGTGGTGATCTTGCTATGAATAGGGCAGTATCAAGAGTTAAACCCGCACAAACCAACCCCATGCTTTTATACAATAAACTAAAAGAATACAACAACTCAATAAACGGAAGTTGTCCGTTGGGTGGAGGCTATGCCACAGGTGGAGATCTAACTGACAATGACTTGGACGGGGTTTATAGAGGTGGATATTTCGTATATTCAGACTGTATAGTTCAAATTCCTAATGAATATGCGATACCAGTTTATGTTTATGTTGATGGTAACTTTATAGGATTAGATGGACCAAACGACAATAATCCATATATATATAAGGCAGTTTTATTTGATTTATTTTTCCTAATTTATGTACAGGACCCAAGTACAGATAATGGCTATTTCTTTGCAGATTACTACGAATTTGACACACTTACCGCAAGTGGTCAAGCAAGCGGCATTTCATTAGATGAAGAAGTAGAAGAAGATATAGGTTGGGGTGTAGACACAAGTGCAGGAGGCGGTGGAGATGTAGTATTATGCGAGTATATGGGTCAAGACATAGATACTCTTGGCGCTACATATAAGCCAGATGACAACCAGTTTAATCCAAATGCTGATGAAGATGCTAACTACAAGGTTACAGGTTCGTACAACTACGTCTATGAAGACTATCAATTAGGAAACGGATGTGATGATACTAAACAACAAGATTCAATAGGGGCAAGTATTGATATCAATCCGGGTGGAAGTGGAACTGACTTGCACGATGATGCCGATTGTAAATACGATCCATCTAATGGAGGCGATGAAGGAACAAAGGAGTTTAATAGTGGTAAGGCAAGATTAAAGAATAAAGTTAGTGGGGCAATTACTGAGATAAGCTATGGTTCTAACTGTAAATCTTCATTTAGTGGTGCAGGAGTATATGGTTATATTCCAAACTTTGGTCCAAGAGGTGGTATACTCGGTATGGAAAGATTTATAAATCATCAGCTAAAAACTCTCACCGCCCAAAAACTATTCTCTAATCAAACTGCAACTATTAATATTCAAAGTAAATTCTTACAGATAAAAAACAAAGTTCAAAAGAAACACTTAGAGTTTCAAACAAAACTACAAGCTATTAAATCTCTATACTAGGGGGCTTCTTGCCCCTTAACTAAATATTCCAACTTGATTTTAATACTTCACCAACTCCTAATAGCTCAATTATCTCCTTTTCATCATTGTAGAATTTTTTAAGTCTTTCATCAAGCCAATCACCACCTATAAATGTCCTTAAATCATTCAGTGCAACGGAAACTATTTCAATTAAAGCTGCAAATAGTACATAACTATTTTTTTCTGATGACACTAACTTTAAAATACCGTCTTTTACCTGAAACAAATCTATATAATCACTATCCTTAATCACTTTTTCAAATACTTTTTGAACAACTTTTTTACCAACTTTATTTACTATTTCGTTATTCAATTTATACCATTTTTTGAAAAACTCCTCAAATTCTTCTTTAGAAGGTATTTTCAATGCTGATTTTAGTAAATCTCCCTCAGGAATTTTCCCAAATTTATATATTTTAGAAAATTTTAAATCTAAGCTTGTTGGTAATTCAATGTATCTAATAACTTCATCAAGTTTTAGTATATGCATTATCTCACCATTTACAAAGTCTAAAAGTATTCTAATATTTCCATCAATCCAAACTATTCCATTAAACAAATTTATTTTACAATCTTCGATTATATCAAAAAAGTTTATATTTGAACCATCTAAACCTGAAATCATTATCTTATTTATGAATAGAGTTATAATACTATATGCAATTTCATTCTCAAGATTATAAACTAAAATCTGATTATTGTTATCCATAACTTGTTTTAGAATATAATAGTTCTTTAATCTTTGAGAAGGTGGAAAATCAACAAAACCTTGAAGTATTCTACCTTTATAAAATAGAAGTATATTATTTGAAGGTTTTACTTTCAAAAATCCGCTAATACCTGCTTGCTGGATATCTGACAAAATCTCATCAAAAGTATCTATCCCTCCATCGAGAATTCTATAAGGCAATAGTTTAGTAGTTTTTATAGTTTCCACTTTAATAGTAGGTTTTGTAGGCGCTTTTTCCTTTTCTGGTTTTGGAAAAATATCTAATTCTATATTACTCATTTTGGAAAATGTTTCCTTATCTTTATTAGTTAAGGTTTTTACTAAACAAGAGCCCTGTGCCCATATCTTTATCTTCTCTATTTCACTCTTCCCATATCCCCACGTGCTATCTATATGCTTTACATTACCATCTATTAAAACAACTCTTACTATACCACCATTAGGTCCTAAAAATACTAATGAACCAGTAAATTTATCATTAATTGCTTTTTCTAAAATTTTTAAAAAATTACCTTGTATGGACTTTTGCGCCATAGCCTATTTCGGAAATTTTTTGCATACTATACATGTTATAGTAAAATCCTTTAAGTTCCATAAGTTCTTCATGTGTTCCTTTTTCCTTTATCTTACCATTTTCAAGCACGACTATATAATCACAATCCATAACTGCCGAAACTTTATGTGAAACTATAATGGTAGTTAAGCCTTTTATATATTCTCTTAAATTGTTTAATATATTTTTTTCTGTTCTATTATCGACAGCGGAAAATGTGTCATCAAGTAAGAGAATCTTAGGTTTTCTTATTAGTGCCCTTGCAAGTGCTAATCTCTGCTTTTGACCCCCACTAAGTGTTATGCCCTTTTCACCTACTACAGTATCTATACCTTTAGAAAACTTTCTAATTTCATCTCCAATTTCTACAATTCTAAGCACTTCCCAAATTTCACTTTCTTCTGCATCAGGTTTACCAAGTTGTATATTTTCCCTTATTGAAAGAGAGAATATAAAACTCTCTTGAGGAACATAACCTATATTATCTCTTAATACTTTTAAATCCCAATCGTTTATATCTACACCATCTAAAATTATTGTTCCATCTGGAGGATTATATAGTCTTAATAAAAGTTTTAAAATTGTAGATTTTCCTGAACCCACTTTCCCTATTATACCTATACTTTGACCTTGATTTATTTTAAAACTAATATTCTCCAATACATTTCTATCTTCGTATTTAAAACTAAGGTTTATAAATTCAATATTACCAGAGACTTCCCCTTTGTAACTACTTTCCTTTGAAAATATTAGTGGTTTTTCCTTCAACAATTCCTCTATCCTTTCATATGATGCACTTCCTCTTTGAAATAGATTTACACTCCAACCAATAGCTATCATAGGCCAAACAAGCATATTTAAGTATGCAATGAAAGCGGTTAGCTTTCCAAGCGTAATTTCATTATTTATTACACTATAACCTCCAAAAATCAAAACAAAAATTATAGACAAACCTGCTAAAACTCTAATAATAGGCTCATAAAATCCCCAACTTTTTGCTAAAGATAAGTTCGATTTTAAATAGTCTAAACTTTTTCTTTTAAAATTCCTTGAAAATTCATTTTCTCTCGTATATGCCTTAATTACACTTATACCTTCAAATGTTTCTCTTGCTCTTTCAGATAACTCGCCGAAAATATGCTGTACTTTCATGAATTTATCATGAATAATTTTACCAAGTATCATGGAAACTGGAATTATAAATAATATAGGAATTATACTAACAACTGTTAGTTTAAATGAAATTATGAACATTGCAATAGCCGAAAATGATATATAAATTATTGCATCTGAAATAGATAATATACCCATAGAAAGAGCCATTCTTAATGCTTCTAAATCATTAGTTGCTTTCGCCATTATATCACCAGTTTTAGTTTCATTAAAGTAGCCTACATGTAGTTTTAAAATATGGTTGTAGATTTTAGCTCTTAATTCTCTTTCAATTTCTCTTGAAGAACCAAATATAAATATTCTCCAAAAGAATCTTAGAATTGCAACTAAAATTGCAAGTAAAATTAATATTAAGAAATAATCAAATAGTTCCTTCATTGTAATTTCTAATTTAGCGATTTTGTCTATTACAATAGCAACGATTATTGGAACTACAAGCTGTCCTAAGTCAACTATAAGTAAAATAAATAACCCTATTAAATACTTTTGCCATTTTAATTTTATTAAATTTAACATGGACTATTCTTCTTTCTTAATTCTGCGTAGCCATCTTCTTCTTGCTGCGATTAGTTCTTTTTTTCTTTCTTCGGATGGTTTTTCATATACCATAGCTTTTTTTGCATCTTCTATGATTTTTTCTTTTGTTACAACTTTTCTAAATCTCTTTATTAGACTTTCAAAGCTTTCACCTTCTCTTATTTTAACACCTGCCATAAACTACCTCCTTTTTATCCGGGTGGCCAAGAAAATTTTCTTCCTGCCAAAATGTGAAAATGTACATGGTATATTGTTTGAAGTGCATCTGGACCAAAATTATTAACTACTCTAAAAGAATTAAGATTTAATATCTTTGAAACTTCTTTAATTGCATTAAAGATTGAAGTTGATGTCTTTTCATCAATATCTACAATTGTTGGAATATGCAACTTTGGAATTACTAAAATGTGAACAGGTGCTTGTGGATTAATATCCTTTATTGCAATAGTATCCCTATCTTCAAACACTATTTCAGACTTAATTTCACCCTTAATTATTTTACAAAAAACACAGCCATTCATAATCTTGAAAATTTTAAAGTCCAATATCTTTTCTATAAAACTTGTTTTCGAAGTTAACAATACTTGCGTATTTATATGCTCTTTCCCTTGCAACATTTAAGCTATCTCCAAAACCTACAATATTTAAAACTCTTCCACCATTCGTAATAACTTTATTGTCTACTATCTCTGTACCTGCATGAAAAACTATGGCTTCACTTTTGTCTACTTTTTCAATATTTTCTATTTTATATCCCGTTTTATATTCAAAAGGATAGCCTTTTGAAGTTAAAACTACATTTAAAAAATATAGTTCATTAAATGACACTATAAAGTCCTTCAATTTTCTTTCTTTAATTGAAGTCAATAGTTCTAAAAAATTAAAAGACCAACTTAAAACTAAAACTTGCGTTTCAGGATCGCCAAGTCTTATATTATATTCCAAGACAAAAGGTTCATTATTTTTTATAATTAAACCGAAAAATAAAAATCCTTTATAGCCCTCAATTTTTTCCACAGTTTTTTCTATAATGTTTTTTATAATTTTTCTATGAAGATTTTCATCTATGCTAACAGGTGTATATGAACCCATACCTCCTGTATTTGGACCATTGTCGCCATCCAATAACCTTTTGTAGTCCTTTGCATATCCTAAAAATTTATAGTCTTTTCCATCCATCACAATAAATGCGGAAACTTCAAAACCATCAATATATTCTTCAATTACTACTTTTTTACTCGCATCTTTAAATTTTCCTTCAAAGTACTCAATTAATATTATTCTTGCTTCATCTAAAGAATAAGCTATACTAACACCTTTTCCACCTGCAAGTCCATCAGCCTTTATTACATATGGTGGTTTTAACGACTTTATAAAATCAAAGGCACTACTAAAGTTATCAAAATATCCAAAATAAGGTATAGGAATATTATTTTCTTTCATAAATTCCTTTGATTTTCCTTTACTTGCTTCAAGAAATGCAAATTTTAAGTTTGGTGCAATAGTAAATATACCATAGCTTTCAAGATAGTCAGAAATCCCATTTGCTATTGGCTCTTCTGGTCCAACAATCACCATTTTAATTTCATTTTCAATGCAAAATTCCTTTATATCTTCAAAATTTTCTAAATTTACTCTTTTTGCATATTCAATACTTCCACCATTTCCGGGAAAGATATAAAGTTGTAAATTCTTATTCTCACTTAACTTATATAAAATTGCGTTTTCTCTTCCACCACTTCCAATTACAAGGACCTTCATTTATATCCCATTTCTTCTTTAATTTTCTCAATTTCTTCAAGTAAACCATTTAACAGCTCTTCTTCCTTTAATCTTTTTATAGGAACCCCTTTTCTAAATATTACACCTTGATTTTTCCCCGCTGCAATACCAACATCCGCAATACTTGCTTCTCCGGGTCCATTTACCTCACAACCCATTACTGCAACTTTTATTGGCAATTTTTCATTTTCCAATGCCTTTTCTACCTTTTCCGCAAGAGATATTAAGTCTATTTTAGTTCTTCCACAGGTAGGACAAGCAATAATATCTACTCCTCTACTTCTAATACCAAGTGCTTTTAGTATTTCCCATGCAACTTTTACTTCTTCAACAGGTTCTGCGGTAAGTGAAACCCTAAACGTATCTCCAATACCATCATATAGTAAGCTTCCTATTCCTATTGCGGACTTTATTATGCCCGTCTTTGGCGTTCCTGCCTCAGTTACACCTAAGTGCAACGGAAAATCTACTTTCTCTGATAATTTTCTATATGCTTCTATCATTTGTGGTACAATTGAACTTTTTACTGATATAACTATATCTAAAAATCCTTCCTTATCAAAAAAGTCTATCCACCTTATTGCACTCTCTACGAGTGCATCTGCGGTAACCCCATTGTATTTATCAATTAAGTCCTTCTCAAGTGAACCACTATTTACACCAATTCTTATAGGAATACCATTCAGTTTACAAGCACTTATGACTTCCCTTACTTTTTGAAATCCTCCTATATTTCCGGGATTTATTCTAACTTTGCTAACTCCGACCTCTGAAACCATTATTGCTATTTTATAGTCAAAGTGAACATCCGCAACAATTGGAATAACATTATTAATTTGCTCTACTATTTTTTTAATACTTTCAACGTGCTTTCTTGAAGGAACAGCTACTCTTACAATTTCACATCCTGCCTCTTTTAATTCTAAGATCTGCTTTACTGTTGCTTCTACATCTTCAGTTTTAGTGCTTGTCATGGACTGAACTCTAATGGGATTATTTCCACCAACACCTATATTACCTATTTTTACTTCTCTTGTTTTTTTTCTTTTTATTGGAGTATACATATTTAAAATTTTAAAGTTTTTGCTTTAAAATTTATATCATGCTTTTTAGTTTAATTGAAAAAATAGAAAATGAAGAGCACAAAGTTTTAAGAAGTAGTATTAGAAAATTTGTAGAGACGAAAATTGCACCTATTTCAAGTAAAATAGATAAAGATGATTATTTTCCTATTGACATTTTCAAAGAAATGGGTGATTTAGGATTTACTGGAATTTTAATTCCAGAGGAGTATGGAGGAATTGGAGAAGACATTATAAGTGCGGTTATTGTTTTAGAGGAAATAGCAAGAGAAAGTCCAGCACTTTCTTTATCACTTCTTGCACACAATGTTCTTTGTGCATATCCAATAGTAAAGTATGGAAATGAGGAGCAAAAATCATACTATTTACCAAAATTAGCAAGAGCTGAACTTATAGGTGGTTTGGCATATAGTGAGCCAAATGCAGGTAGTGATGCGGAAGCTATAACTACAAAGGCTATTTATAAGGAAGGTTATTTTTATATTTCTGGCTCAAAAAACTTTATAACTAATGGTCCTATTGCGGACATATTGCTTACTTATGCAAGAACAGGTAAAGAAGGTAAGGACGGTATAAGTTGTTTTATATTTGATACAAAAACTGAAGGATTTTATGTATCTAAGAAGTTAGATAAGCTTGGTATGAGAGGTTCACCTACTGCACTTTTATACTTTGATAATGCAAAAGTTCAAGAAAGCAAATTACTTGGAAAAATAAATGAAGGATACTATATGGTAGTAAAAGGTTTTGAAATTGAAAGAATAACAATTAGTGCGATATCCACAGGCATTGCCCTAAGATGTCTTGAGGTTATGGTAAAATATAGTAAAGAGAGAATTGCATTTAATAGACCAATTAGTGAATATCAGTTAATTCAGGAAAAAATTGCAAGAATAGCTTCAAAGTTAGAAACAATTAGAACTTACTTGTATTTAGTATCAAAATATTATGACCCAAACAAAGATAATAGAGTTAGTGCAAGCACTTTAAAGTATCTTTCTGGAAAACTTGGAGTAGAAGCAGGTTTAGAAGCAATACAAACACTTGGTGGATATGGATACACAAAGGACTATATTGTAGAGAAACTCATGCGAGATGCAAAATTAAATGATATAGGAGCGGGTACTACTGAAATGATGATATTACAACTTGCAAAAATGGTGTACAAGCATTTTAAGTGAAAGTTTGGTTTCATTGCTCTTCAATAGGAGAATTAAATGCCATTTCACCACTTATAAGTAGATTTGAAGATACAATTATATCAGTTTTTACAAAAACAGGATATGAATATGCAAAAAAGAATTTCAAAAATTCCATAGTTTTTAGATATTTTTTGGATAACCCATTCGTTTTAAGAAAAATTCTTTCACTAAAACCTAAAATCTTAATAATAGCGGAAACTGAAATCTGGCCAAATTTAATAAATTGCTCTAAAAAGAAAGGTATAAAGCTATTTCTTGTAAATGCAAGACTATCAAATAGGTCATTTAGACTTTATAGAGCTTTTTCATTTTTCTTTAAAAATTTAATTGAGAAATTTGACAAAATATATACAAGAAGTGAAAGTGATAAATTAAGATTTAAAATGCTTGGTGCTAAAAATTTAGTATTTTTTGGAAATATAAAAGTAGATGCAGTAAGTTTTAATGTAAAAGATATAAGAAGAGAGGAATTAGGTTTTAGTAATGACGATTTTATTATAACTTTTGGAAGTGTTAGGTCAAAGGAAATAAAAAAGATTCTAAAGGTAGTAGAATATTATAAGGATTTTAAGTTTATTATAGCACCAAGGCATTTAGAGAATATTGAGAAGATAGTAGATGAGTTAAAGCATAAGAACATAGACTGGAGTTTTAGAACCAAGAATAACCTAAGTAGAGTTTTAATACTTGATAGTTTCGGTGAACTAAAGAGCATATATAAAATATCTGATATTTGTTTTGTTGGTGGAACACTTGAAAATTATGGAGGTCATAATATATTAGAAAGTTTGTATTTTGGGAAACCTACCATAATTGGAAGTTTTTACAGAAACATAAAGGAGCAAGTTGAGTACTTCAAGAGTAGAAATGCTATATTTATTGTAAAAGATGAAAATGCAATGATTGAAGTAATAAAACTAATTAGAAACAATGAGAAAATTAGGGAACATGTTAAATTAGTGTGCGATGAGTTTTTTAAAAACCATATCGGTGCAACACAAAGAATTTACGAAGACATCTTGGAAAGTATAAAATATTCCTGATTCCCCTTACTTCCAAGTGGATAACTTTTGCATGTATTTATAATTTCAAAGTTCAATTCCTTTATAAATTTGCTTATTTTTTCTACTGCTTGCATTCTCAAAGTTTCATCCTTTACTACGCCTTCTTTTACGAACTTTTTAGATAATTCAAATTGCGGCTTTACTAAAACAAGCAAATAACCATTTGTTTTTAAAAACTTTATAACATTTGGGATAATTTTCGTTAAACTAATAAATGAAACATCTATAGTTATAAGGTCAACTTTCTGAGGAATTTCCTTTTCACTTAGTTCTCTTGCATCTTTTTTTTCATATGAAATAACTTTCTCATTCTTTCTTAAACTCTCATGAAGCTGATTTTTACCTACATCTATAGCATATACAAGTTTTGCACCATGTTTAATTAAGCAGTCTACAAATCCACCTGTTGAAGAGCCTATATCAAGACATATAAAATTTTCCACACTTAGCTGAAATTCCTTAAGAGCAGTTTCTAACTTATATCCTCCTCTTGAAACGTACTTCAGTTTTTCCTTAACTAATATATTTGAATTTATATCTACTAATCTTCCTGGTTTGTCTACTACTTTACCATTTACTATAACATTGCCTGACATTATTAATGCCTTTGCCTTTTCTCTACTTTCAGCTATGTTCTTTATCACAAGTAATTGATCTATCCTTACTTTCATAAGACACATTAATTTTAAAGTTTTATAAGTTCTTGATTTACTTTAAACTTTTAGCACTATGAATGAAACCTACTTTATTATTCTCATAAGTTTACTATACTTTTTTATTGGAACCCTTGTTGTTCTTTTTAGAAGAGATACTATAATCATGCTAATGGGTCTTGAGCTTATGCTAAATTCTGCCAATTTTTTCCTTATTACTGTGGGAAATGTGGTAGATAATCTTGAGGGTCAAATATTTGCTCTTTTAGTGCTTGCTATTGCTGCCTGTGAAGTTGCACTTGGTCTTGCTATAGTTGTAAATCTTTTTAGATTAAGACAAACTACGAATATTGACCAATTTCATAGTTTAAGGAGTAAGTAAACATGTTAGACCTTGCAATTTTAATTACTCTGCTTTCCCCACTTTTTGGCTTTCTTATAAATGGAATTTTTGGAAAATACATATATAGAGCTTCGGGCTGGATTGCAACATCAATGCTTTTAATATCATCGGTTTTCGGAATATACATTCTTATAGAGGCTATTTCTAAAAATCTTGTATACGAAAAAGTTTTCTATACATGGATAGTTTTAGATAAAATTAAGGTAGATTTTGGGATTTTAATTGACAATCTATCAGCTATAATGATATTTGTTGTAACATTCGTTTCATTTTGGATACACTTTTACTCTATTGAATATATGAAAAAAGATGAAAGTTATGCAAGATATTTTGCATATTTAAATCTCTTTGTATTTGCAATGCTACTACTTGTAATGGCAAATAATTATCTTTTAATGTTTGTAGGATGGGAGGGTGTAGGACTTGCATCTTATCTTCTAATTGGTTTTTGGTATAAAAAGAGAAGCGCGACTGATGCGGGAAACAAAGCATTTATAGTAAATAGAATAGGAGATGCTGGATATTTACTTGGTATTTTCTTAATTTTTACCTACTTTCTAAGCTTTAACTATCTTGAAATTTTCAAAAATGTTAGTTTTGTAGAAAAAAACGTTCTTACACTTATAGGAATTTTACTATTTATTGGAGCAACAGGAAAGTCTGCACAGTTTCCACTATATACTTGGCTTCCCGATGCCATGGAAGGTCCAACTCCTGTCTCTGCACTAATACATGCAGCAACTATGGTCACTGCCGGTGTATACATGGTTGCAAGGTCTTCTCCGATTTATTCACTTTCACCAGAGGCAAGTTTTATAGTTGCATTCGTTGGTGCATTTAGTGCGGTTTTAGCTGCCACTATGGCTCTTGTAAATAACGATATTAAAAGAATTATTGCGTATTCAACTATTTCTCAGATAGGCTATATGTTCGTAGGTGTTGGAGTTGGTGCATATTGGGCAGGAATATTCCATCTATATACACACGCATTTTTTAAGGCATTACTCTTTCTTGGAGCAGGCTCAGTAATGCATGCTCTAAAAGACAATTTAGATATTAGATTAATGGGTGGTTTATATAAGAAAATGAAAATAACTTGGCTTACATTTTTAATTGGAAGCTTGGCACTTGCTGGCATATTTCCACTTGCAGGTTTCTTTTCAAAAGATAAAATCATAGAATATGCGTACATTTCTGGATATAGTATAGTTTTCTATCTCGTAATTTTTGGAGTATTCCTTACCGCATTTTATACGTTTAGGTTATTTTTCCTTGTATTTCATACAAAACCAAGAGATGAAAGTTTATATAGCATTGCACATGAAAGTCCAAAAATCATGACTATTCCAATGATAGTTCTTGCTATATTTTCAATAATTGGTGGTTTTGTATATTTGCAATTTGAAAACGCCTTGTCTTATTTACCTCATATTAAATTTCAAGAAAGCCATTTGCATATTCCCATTCCAGCAATTACACTAACATTATCCTTACTTGGAATAGTTTTAGCATTTTTCATGTATCAAAAGCCAATAATTCCAAGTTTTATAGGTAATCTAATTATTACAAAATTAATCTATAACATTCTTTATCAAAGATGGGGTATTTTATCGGACTGGTATGAAATGTTAGTTTTAAGATTATTAAGAAAATTTTCGGGATTTTCCCATAGATTCTTTGACATACTTGTAATAAGTGGTTTAGATAGAGCTTTTGCATATACCGGACTAATAATTAGTGGTATATTGAGATTTATACAGGATGCTAAGTTTAGCACATACATAATTCTAATTGCTTTGCTTTTTACAATTATGGTCTATATTGTAATTTTAAGCTAAGGAGGTAAGCTATGAATGGAATTTTAAGTATACTTATATGGTTTCCCATATTCTCTGCAATTCCTCTTTTATTTTTTAAAAATAGAAATTTCATTTTAGGCTATGGTTTTGTAGTCTTGCTCTTTGAATTCTTGCTAAGTTTATTACCAATATCAAACTTTAAGCTTGATGGAGGTTTTCAATTTATTGAAAAATATAATTGGATTAAAAATTTCAATATAAACTACTATCTTGGAGTTGACGGTCTTAGCTTTTTAATTATTATTTTAACAACATTGTTATCGCTAATTGGATTTTTATCATCCGTAAATTTAATAAGAAATAGGGAAAATGAGTTTGCGTTTTGGTATTTAATTTTAACTGGTTCATTAGTAGGAGTATTTTCTTCACTTGATTTATTTTTATTTTTTATATTCTATGAATTTTCACTTATTCCCTCATACTTCTTAATACTTATTTGGGGAGATGAAGAGAGAGTTAGGGCAAGTTATAAGTTTATTTTATATACAGCATTTTCCTCAGTCCTTCTTTTAGTTTCCATAATAATTATCTACTTGCAATTTAGAACTTTTGACTATATTCAACTATTAGAGCAAATACCGCTATTGAAACAGCAGATATCTATATTATTATTTATTTCATTTGCTATTGCTTTTTCTGTAAAAACTCCAGTATTTCCCTTACATGGTTGGCTTCCTGATACCTATACAAATGCTCCAACTAGTGTGGCACTTATTATTGCAGGTATTATGGCAAAAATTGGAAGCTATGGATTTTTAAGATTTCTCATTCCATTCTTTCCTCAACTTTCAGTGGATTATAGTAGTGTATTTATAGTTCTTTCAATAATCTCAATAATTTACGGTGGAATACTTGCATATACTCAAGATAATCTCAAAAGACTAATAGCGTATTCTTCTTTTTCGCATATGGGCTTTATAACTCTTGGTATATTTTCACTAAATTACTACGGCATTGCAGGTTCAAGTATTCAAATATTAAATCATGGAATATCTACTGGAGCTTTATTTTTAATTGCAGGTATGATTTATGAAAGATATAAAACTAATAGTATTTCTGAGCTTTCAGGTCTTGTAAGGTCTATCCCTGTTTTAATTGTATTTTTTGGAATATTTATGCTTTCTTCAGTTGGTCTTCCCGGAACTAATGGTTTTATAGGTGAATTTTTAATTCTACTTGGGACAAGTTTAAATAACTTTAGCTATGCAATTCTTGCAGTTATTGGTATAGTCATTTCAGTAATATATATGTTGCCTGCATTTCAAAATATTTCGTATTTAGAACTAAAGCTAAAAAAAGTAAAGGACTTGGAAATTAGAGAATGGTTCATCCTAACACCACTTTTAATATTAGTGTTTTCCATAGGCATATATCCAAACTTTATTCTAAATTATCTAAAGAAACCATCTGAATATATGGTAAATATAATAAAAAAGGGAGGTGATAGATGAAAATTCTATACTTCTTTTCACCTGAGATTACCATTACTATTGCTCTTCTTTTACTTCTTATTATTGAGGTTATTTTCCCAAAAAGAGGAAGTATTGCGTTTTTATTTTCAATATTGGCACTTTTGATTGCAGGTTATTTTAGTTTTAATCAGCTACTAACTATAGATAGAAAGTTCTACGAAGATATAGCAAATCTTTATCAAACGCAAGAATATGTAAAGTATATATTGCAGTCAGTTTCAGTAGGACCAATAGAAAGAATGTTTGATATTATATTTATATTGGGGACGTTGCTTTTTGTTTTTCTTTCTTATGGCTATTTTAAAAATAAAGCTAGTGGTGATTACTATTTTTTAGTTTTTTGTGCACTTCTTGGCTCTCTTATAATTCAAAAAAGTGAAAACTGGGCTACTTTCATTCTATCTCTTGAAATTTTATCATTTTCACTATATGCACTTGTAGGATATAGAAGGGATTACTTTTCTTATGAGTCAGCTACGAAGTATTTCTTTATTGGTGCATTCTCAAGTTCATTTTTAATAATTGGTATAGGATTTTTCTACTTAATAACAGGGACTATGTCATTTGAAGGAATATTTCAGTACTTTTCAATAAAGAGTTTATTTCAGCTATTTCAATCAAAAGACTTTATTGCATTACTTGGATTATTGTTTTTATTCGTAGGATTTGGATTTAAAATCTCTGCAGTTCCATTTTACTTTTGGACTCCCGATGTGTTTGAGGGTTCACCCTCTCCTGTTGCAGGCTATATAGCAACCATTTCAAAGGCTGCAATCTTTGCTATTTTGCTAAAGTTATTACAGGGTATGCTTTCAAGCTATCCAAAGTTATGGGAAAGTATAATTTTATGGATTAGCGTATTTACTATGATTATTGGAAACTTAGCAGCACTAAGGGAAAATAGTATAAAGAAAATTCTTGCATTTTCTACTGTTGCTAATGCAGGTTATATTCTTACCGCAATATACTCAGGCGGAATTTCTGGTTTTGAATCAATTCTATTTTTCTTATTTACATATACAATCGTAACATTTGGTGCATTTGCTATAGTTCAGTTAACACTAGAAAATAATACAAATATTGAAAATCTTAGAGGTTTATATAAAACTTCTCCTTTTCTTGCAATAAGTTTAGCAGTGTTTATGCTATCACTTGCGGGCATTCCTCCACTCGTAGGTTTCTTTGCAAAATTCTACATTGCTTATTCTATTTTAAATGCAGGAGATATAGGTCTTGCAATTTGGCTATTTATAAATGGAGTAATTTCATATTATTACTATTTAAAAGTAGTATACTATGCATTTTCTGATGGACAAGAAGTTAAGGTAATTTCTGAGCCAGTTGTATTGTTTTTAATACCAATTTTGGCTATACTTACCATATTCCTTGGTATATTCCCAAATACTATATTAGAGCTTATTAGTTCAATATTTATCAGATTTACAGGAGGATAGTGAAAAAAATTCTATTCGTCTCTTATTATTTTCCACCTTATGGAATTCCCGTTGGCTATTTAAGAGTATACAAAATAGCGAAATTTCTAAAAGAAAATGGCTTTGACGTTCTTGTATTTTCCAACAAAGGGGAGAATAAAATTAATACTAAAATTGGAAATGAGTTTAATATAATATGGGTTGAAAATGAACCGATAAGTAGTAGTTTTAAAAAATTAGGTTTAGTTAACTATTTAGCATGGCCTGACAGAAGAATTTCATTTTTTATTAAAGGATATAGTAAATTTAAAGAAGTATTAAAAAGCTTCTCTCCTGATTATGTGTTTATTACAGCACCTCCGTTTAGCACTTTACTATTTTCCTTATTTGTCCCAAAAAATAAACTAATAGTTGATTTTAGAGACATTTGGAGTTATGATGCACTTGAACTAATTAAAAGTCCGATACAGAAGTTTTTGACTAATATCTTTGAAAAATATGTAATAAAAAAATCTAAGTTCTGTATAGTTTTAAATAGTTTAGCAAAAGAATATTTAGAGAAAAAACACATGACTAATAAAATTATAGTTATCCCTCAATTTTACGACAGTTCAATAAAAGTAAATAGTGAAAATGGGAAAAATAAGGAACTGACTATTGGATATTTTGGGACAATTGACAGAAGACAAGGTTTAGTAAAGGTATTAAGAGAAATTGATAGATTGAGTTTAAATATTAAGGTTATAATTTATGGAGTTAGCACTGATGAAACAATTAGAGATATACAAAAATTTAGTTTTATAGAATACAAAGGTGCTATTGGTTTTGAGGAAATTCCGAAAGTTAATGTAGATGTATTATTGATTACATTAGATAGAATAAAGGGATATGAGATAATAACTAAAAATAAGGCAAAAGAACTATTAGCTCTAAGAAAGCCTATGTTCGCTGTTATTCCAAAAGATGGAATAATGTATAAAGAATTTCTTGAAATTGAAAATGTATACTTAGCTGATATTGACAATAACCAAGAGATAAAAGAAACTATTTTGAAGCTATATGAAGACTGGGAAAATAAAAAGCTCTTAATTCCAAAGAATATAGAAATTTACAAGGACACTGTAGTTCTTCCTAAGATATTAAGTCTGATTGAGAATAAGCTTTAAAATTTAGGGTGATTTCTGAATTTGGAACATTAATTTTAACATTATCATTTTTGTTTATACTATACGCGTTTATTTCTACTGCAATTGGAAGTTTTTTAAAGAAGGAAAAATTTATTACTTCGGGCAAAAGGGCATTAATAGTTTCCTTTATTTACATTCTACTTGCTTCTATATTGCTAATTTTTGCTTTAATCATAGGGGACTACTCTATACATTACGTTGCACTTCAGGTTTCTAATTCTACTCCAATAGTATATAGAATTGCAGGTTTTTGGGCTGGTATGGATGGTTCCATGTTATTTTGGAATTTAATTTATGGTATATATATCATAGTATTTCTAAACTCAGAAGCAAAAAAATACAAAGATGTATATAATTTTTCATTAGTTTTATTTGCTATGGTATATTTATTTTTTATTAGTGTAGTTTTATTCTTTTCTAATCCATTTAAACCAACTGAGGAATTTGTAAATGACGGAAGAGGATTAAATCCACTATTATTTACTTGGTGGATGCACGTTCATCCACTAACTTTGTATTTGGGTTATACTGGTATAGCTATTCCATTCGCCATTACTATTGGAATGCTAATTGCAAGAAACTTTGAAAATGAGATATTTAAGATACTTAGAAAGTGGTTAATTTTGCCTTGGATATTTTTGACTATAGGTATATATTTTGGAGGAAGATGGGCATATTTAGAGCTTGGATGGGGTGGTTATTGGGCGTGGGACCCAGTTGAAAACGCATCATTTATTCCATGGCTAACTTTAACCGCACTAATACATTCTACTATTCTATCAGAAAAATTTGGAATGTTCAAAATGTGGAATGTGTTTTTATCTATTATAACATTTACTTTTGTTTTACTTGGGACTTATATAACAAGAAGCGGTGCACTTGTATCAGTTCATAGCTTCGCCCAAAGCGAATTAGGAAACATTTTCTTTGGATTTATGGTTTTTATATTATTTTTAGGCTTAGTTCTATTTTTTATAAATTACAATAATTTAAAGTCTCAAAGAACAATTGAAAACTTAATTTCAAGAGAAGGAGCATATTTACTAAATAATTGGATACTTACAATTTTGGCATTTATAGTTGCATTTGGAACTTTATTCCCATTTATATCAAATATTGTCATAAATCAGCAAGTAGTGGTAGGTGCAACGTTTTTTGAAAAGTCTACATATTTACCATTTACAATCATGTTATTTCTAATGGCTTTTGCCCCATATATTCCATATGGTAGTCTTCCAAAAGGACATTTAAAAAGATTTATTATTCCAATTATCATTAGTACTATTTTGACTGTCATTTTTTATTTCTTTATAAAAGACCTAAATATTATCCTTTATATTGCAATATTTTCAATTTTTCTAATAATTTCAAACTTTGTGTTTTTTGATATGAAAAGGACAAGAGCAGGAATGTTAGTTCATCTTGGTGTTGCAATACTATCAATAGGTATAGTTGCTAATACCATCTTTAAGGAGAGGAAGGAAGTAATCTTAAAAGTTGGAGAAAGTGTAGAATTTTCTAATTACAAGATAAAAGTTAAAAGTATTGAAAATGGTTCTAAAGAAGACTATTTTTATAACAACATAAAATTAGAAATTCAATCAAATGGTAAGAACTATATAAGTAATCCTCAACTAAGATTTTATCATAAGTGGAATATGAAAACTCCTGAGGTAGATATTATTTCTTCAATTAAAGGTGATATGTATGTGGCAATTGGTGAAGTAGATGAGGAAACTAATGAGGTTTATATGGTTCTATTTTTTGAGCCATTTATACAACTTGTATGGCTTGGACCTATACTAATGGCAATTGGTGGAATATTAAGATATAGATTGCTTTAAAATTATTTAACTTGCATATAGTATTTTTTCTGCCATTAATAGTATATTGGTTATCAATGATCTTAGGAGGTATTTATAACAATAAAGTTTTACTGAATATAGGTCCTGCTATCGGATTTGCATTTGCAGGTATATGGGGCGTTGTTTTGCTATTAAATAAGTATTCTTCAATTGTGGACAAAAGGATACTTTTATTTATATCACCAGGGTTAATTAGTTTTGGTATAGGGGATGCTGTTTGGGCTTATTATGAGTTAATTCTCAAAATTGAACCAGAAGAGCCATTCGCTTCAACATTCTTTTATTATATATTCTATATCACATCCATATTAGCACTTATTTCCATAAACTACTTCATTTATAAGGAATTTCATGACAAAGAAGATAATATAGTATTAACTATTGCTTATACTTTTTTTCCAATTATTTCTATAGCTTTGGTTTTCTTTGCTTTTTCAAAAACAGCATTAGAGGAATATGGGACTATAATTTCGTTTATAGTAAATTTTGGGTATATCATTTTTAATGTGATAATTTTATCCTTGCTTGTCTATCCTGCTTATAAATTTAGAGGTGGTGAAATATCTAAGTTTTATATGTTCTATGCCACTGGTATGTTCTTTATTACAATTGCAGATTTAGTCTATTGGATAATTGGAAGTTCATATCAAGTTGGTTCAATTCCAGACTATATCTGGTTAATAGGCACAAGTTTTATTTATATTGCACTTTATCAAAGATGGAAGGACGTTTTTTAGATTAGATTATGATGATTTTAATTTTATCAGACCTTATTGAAGTTTGGTCAGCAAGGTCAGATGAAAGGTACGTGGGTGTTTATAACTATTTATATAGAGGCAGTGAATGGTACGAAAATCTTACCTACATCTCATCTTCACCTCAAGACTATGTAGATTTTGGACTTTACTATGCAATTTCAGATAATACAAAAGGTTATGGTTTTTATGGGATATTTGAAAGCTTTAGAAATGAAAAGACTTCATTCGGTTTTCAAATAGATATTTCTTATTTTAATGAGATTGATGTCTCAGCTGGTATACTATATGAATATTACATATGGAAATTTGCAAACTATTTAAACGGAATATATTCTCCAAAGACTAATGAATACTTCTTGGGCTATGGGTTGGAATTTTGGTTAATAGATAATTTTTCAATTGGGTTTGAATTTATTAGGCAAAACAATACAACTACTTATTCTCCACAAGTATACTTTTTGTATAGATTTATAGACCTAAACTTCTCTTATAGGATATCAGATGAAAGATTTTATGCAATATATCTTGGATTAACTTTCCCTTACAATTTTTAGAAGATATTCTCCATATCCACTATTTTTGTAATTTTTTGAAAGTTCAACTAATTGCTCCCTAGTAATAAATCCCATTCTATATGCAACTTCCTCAATACAGCCAATTTTAAGTCCTTGTCTTTTTTCAATAGTAGAAATAAATATGCTTGCTTCAAGCATACTATCAAAAGTGCCACAGTCTATAAAAGTAAATCCTCTTCCTAAAATCCTATAGTTTAACTTACCTTCATTTAAATATGCTTTTAATACATCCACTATTTCTAATTCGTTTCTTTTTGAAGGTTTTAAACTACTTGCAACTTCAAGTGCAAACCTATCAAGATAGTATAAACCAACTATAGCAAGATTACTTTTAGGTCTTTTAGGCTTTTCTTCAATTAATACAATTCTATCTTCCTTTATATGTGCAATTCCATATCTTTTTGGGTCATTTACGTAATATAAAAAAATTGTTGGCGGTTTTGTATTTCTTAAAATATCAGGAAGTCCATGACCATATAATAAATTATCTCCTAATATCAGAGCAAACTCATCTTCTATAAAATCCTTTGCTATGATAATAGCTTCAGCAATACCTCTTGGCTTTTCTTGAACTTCATAGCTAATACTTATTCCAAGAATTTCTCCATTTCCCAAAAGAATTTTTATCTTTTCAATATTTTCCTTATCACTAATTATAAGAATATCTCTAATGTTTGCAAGCATTAAAACGGAAAGTGGATAGTATATAAGTGGTTTATCGTAAATTGGAAGTAGTTGTTTTGTAATAACTTTTGTAATAGGATATAGCCTCGTACCAAGTCCTCCCGCTAAAATTATACCTTTCATAAGAAACTTACAATTTTGTTAAATGATTTTACAACCTCAAGTTGAGATTGGTTCTTCGGTTCTTGCGTAATAAAAGGAATGCCTTTGTCTGAAAGTTCTAAAAATTCAACATCTATTGGTATTTGACATATTAATGGTATACCAAATTCTTCTGATAGTACTTTCCCTCCATCTCTTCCGAAAATATGGATTTTTCTTTCACAAGTATCTATTAGATAACTCATATTTTCTATAATACCAATAATTTTAACTCCAAGCTTTATGAATGCATTTATTGCTCTTCTTACATCATCAAGCGAAACTATCTGTGGCGTGGTAATTACTAAAATACCGTCAAGCTTTACAAGCTGGCAAGTGGATATTTGTGCATCCCCTGTCCCGGGAGGAAAATCAATTATCAAATAGTCCAATTCTCCCCATAGTGTATTAAAATACAAATCAGTAAAAACTTTATGAAACATCGTCCCTCTCCAAATTACAGGCATGCCTTCATCCAAAAGACTTGAAAAACTTACAATTTTAACTCCATAGTTTTGAATAGGTATAAACTTATTATCTTGACTAATTTTTAATACTTGTCCTTTTATATTCAAAAGTGTTCCAACAGATGGACCATAAATATCCGCATCAAATAGTCCAACTTTATAACCTTTCTTCGCAAGAAAAACTGCTAAATTTACCGCAATAGTAGATTTACCAACACCTCCTTTTCCACTTGCAACCCCAATAATTTTTTTAACACCTTCAATTTTCTTTGGATTGAATATATTTGATTCAGCTTGTTTAGTTTTAAATTCAGCTTTTTCCTTAATTACTATCTCAACTTCTTTAAAATCAAAGTGCTCATTTATTGCCTTTTTTATAATACTTGAGATATTATTTGAAAAGTTCATATACTCCTTTGGTATTCTTAGGAAAATTCTTAGTTTCTTATCCTCAAATAGCACCTCACTAACCCACCCTAAACTTACTATATCTGAGCCATCTATTTTTACTTCTTTTAAAACATTGTAAATTTCTTTGAGCATAGTTTCAAAGTTTAAAGAATAAATCTAAGCTTTAAAATTTTCAAAGTTTTTATGATTACTCTACTTGTTGATTACAAATGGGAAAACTTTTTACCATTCTCCTGGACAAGACCAATTTGGGACCTTAGAATGGGTATATTTACATTTCTTGAGAGAATTGGGAAGCTATATGGAAATGTATATGGATATACTCATAGAGAATATCTTAGAGGATTATTTCCTTCGTATTCTGAAGAAAAATGGAAAGGTCAAACCCTGCTTTTAATACCAACTATATATTTTGAAGAACCATACCCCGATTTTAGAAGAGATAGAGATACACTATTTTTAGATAAACATAATAGACCATTTGGAGTATTTTTAAAGAGCCTTAGAGTGTTTGACTTTACCAGTAGTTTTGATGGTGAAATAGAGAAAATAGAAAGTGTAATATTATTAGATAAGCCTTGGCAACTCTTAGAGTATATACCGCATCAAATTCAAAAGGACTATAAACTATCTGCAAAAAAATCATTTAAGCCATATAAAGGTGTAGTAATGGTTGGGACTACTGATATTTTCATAGATACAAGTGTAGAAATTGAACCTGGTGTAATAGTTGATGCAACAGCTGGACCCGTTTTTATAGATAGTGGTGCAAAAATTATGGGAAATAGCTATATTAAAGGTCCTGCATATATTGGAAAAAGTAGTATAGTAATGCCATTAACTAAGATAGTATCTAATGTTGTAATTGGACCAGTTGTAAAAATAGGTGGTGAGATTACAAATAGTATAATATGGGGATATTCAAATAAACAGCACGATGGTTTTTTAGGAGATAGCATTATTGCGGAGTGGGTAAATATAGGTGCAGGGACTGCATTTAGTAATTTAAAAAATACATATGGAAATATAAAGATGTACTACTATCCTGAGAAGAAGGAGATTGAAACAGGAAAACAATTTCTTGGAGCACTAATTGGACCGCATGCAAAGATTGGTATAAATTCTATAATAAATTGTGGAACAGTAATGGGTTCATTTACCTCCACTGTAGGAGACAAAATTACATCAGGCTTTATACCTGATTTTACTTGGATAGATGGCGAAAAAATGGATGTAGAAAAAGCTATTGAAATTGCACAAAGAATGATGAGTAGAAGAGATTTTTCCCTTACCGAAAAGTATAAAGAAATGATAAAAACGATATTTATAATGTCAAAGGAGTATAAAAAACCTGCAAAGAAAATTGCTACTAGAAAAAAGTCTTGAAATTATAGCAATACTAATAACAATAGTACTTGGTTTTATAAGTCATAAAAGGAATATATTTTCACTTGAGTTTTTATTAAATTTCCTTGCATTTTCATCAGCGTGGCTACTGACAAGTTATATCCTTAAGGCAAATTTTAAAAATCTATTTATAGTTAGTCTATACTCTACACTACTTGGAAGTTTAGTAAGGGCAATCTTATTGAAGTCAGGAGAAATACCAATTGTATTTATATTAGTTTTTTATGGTTTTCAAACTATAATGCTTTATATTTTTAGAATAGCATTAGTTTTCCTCAAATGAATGTTAGTATAATTATTCCTGTCTATAATGGAAAAAAATTTATTTTAAATGCAGTAAATAGTGCCTTAAAGCAGACTTACAAGGATATAGAAATTATAGTTGTAGATGACCATAGCACAGATGGAACCTATGAACTAATAAAAGATAGTTATAATGAGTATATAAAAAGCGGAATTATTAAAGTTATTAGAAATGAAAGAAACATGGAGAGGAGCTATAGTAGAAATATCGGATTTAAAAATAGTTCTGGAAAGTATGTGTTTTTTTTAGATTATGACGATGAGTGGAAAGAAAATTATATTCAAGAAAGTTTGGAAAAACTACAACATTCAGACATTGTATATTCCATACCAAGAATTTTTATAGATGAAAGTGGAAAAATTAGAAAAGTTTCTAAAAGGAAATACCCAAAAGATATAGATGAATTAATTTTCTCAGCACAAATTGCATATCCTTCCGCAACCTCGTTTAAAAGAGAAAAATTTATTTATTTTAATGAAAACTATAGTCAAAGAGAAGACTGGGAATTATTCTTAAGAGCAAGACTTCAAGGACTTAATATAGAAGTTATTGACAACTACAAAGTTATGATAAGGTCGCATAATAACAGAACAAGCATAGGAAAAAGCTTTTTAGAACATACACTAAAGGTTTATAGAGAATACGAAAGCAGAATACCTAAAAAATATTATTCTTACTTTCTTTTTCATACCGCAGATACCTTGCTAAGATATGGAAGACTAAAAGATGGATGGAAACTCCTATTTAAATCTATAAAGTTAAATCCAAAAATTTTACTAAATAGTAGAAGAATAGGAAGTATACTAAAAAGAGGCTTTAGAATTAGAAAAATATGAACATTTTAATAACTTACAGGGTTAAGGACGTTGAGAGAAAAATATACGAAAACTTAATAAACATAGCAAGTATATACTATGTGGAAGATGTACAAAACAATAAGGTTGAACTAAGGGATATTGATGCAATAGTATGTGCATACCCGAATAAAGAACTAAATAGGAAAGATATAGAGGAAATGAAAAAACTAAAGTACGTATTTTGTATTTTTGCAGGAATTGACCATATTCCAAAGAGTTTGTTTAGCTTGGATATAAAGATTATAGGAAATAGCGGTGGATATTCTATAGCGGTAGCGGAGCATGTATTTGGTATGATACTATCACTTGCAAAAAATTTATGTATAAATAATGAGAAACTAAAGAAAGGTATTTTTGACCAATCTATAAAAAATATATTGCTTTTTAATAAAATATGTGGTATTATTGGCTTTGGAGGTATAGGCAAAGAAGTAGCTAAAATAGCAAGAGCATTCGGTATGAAGGTATATGTAATAAACTCAAGTGGAAAAACTGATGAAATTGTAGACTACATTGGGACACTTTCTAATTTAGATTTTGTATTACAAAATTCAGACGTTATAGTTTTATCTATACCTCTTACAGAAAGGACGAAAAATTTAATTTCAAGAAGGGAACTTGAGATAATGAAAGAAAATGCAATTTTGATAAATGTTGCAAGGGGACATATAATTGACCAAAAAGCACTATATGAGCATATGAAAACTCACCCTAATTTTAAAGTTGGTTTAGATGTATGGTGGAATGAACCCTTAACAACGGGAAAATTTGAGCTTGAATATAACTTTTTTGAATTTGAAAACTTCATAGGTTCTCCGCACAATTCCCCTCTTGTTCCTGAAATATTTCAAATGCGAACAAAAAACATGGTAGATATTATCAAAAAAACCATTACCTCGAACTTATAAAAATACCAAAAATTATTAAAATTGCAGAGATAACTACATAAAATTCTATCCTCTCCCCTACTAAAACACTTAGAAGTATTAGTGAAATAATTGGTATAAAATACATCAAATTTGCAATCTTAGGAATATCTTCTTTATAACTTAGAGCTTTTGCATAAATTATAAAAGTAATACTCATCTCAAAGAGAGCTATATATAAACTTCCTAAGATACCCAAAATATTAAATGTCAGTTTTCCGAAAAATAGTATGAAAATACTAATATATGCGAAGCCAAAAAGAAAATTAAAAAATAGTTTCATTTCAATCTTTCTTTCATCCTTTGCACTTATTGTCCAATATAAAGACCACAAAATAGCACAAGATATACCTATAAGAGATTTAGATATACTATCAAAGTCCAAGCTGCTAATATCACCCTTTGTAGCAAGAACAACTACACCTATAAAACTTAAAGCTATTCCTAAGATTTCATTTAGTTTAATTCGTCTTAGTATAAAAATAGCAGAAAATATTAGTAAAAAAATTTGCCAAGTGTTATTTAATATTAGCATCTCTTGACCTTTTAGCAATGAATATCCCAAAAATAGCAATATGTAATATAAAAAAGGCACAAAAAACCCAAAGTATATTGACTTTATATGGCTTTTATATTCAAAATTATGGAAGTTTCGTTTATACAAATTTATGAAAAAAAGAACAACCAAAGCAAAAAAGATAGAATAGAATACAAGACTCAAAAAATCTATGTATCTAAGAGTAATCTTAAAAGCACTTGCACTTGTCGCCCAGAACAGCACCGAAATTAATGCAAGTAAGAAACTGGATTTTATCTTAATTCTAAAATTTTAAAACTTATAAATTTTATATAGAAATTCTTAAAAAATTGTCAAGAAAAGAGTGGAATAATTTACTTGATAAGGACAAGATTTAAAACTTTAAAATTTCTGACTATGAAGGAAACATTAAACCTTCCGAGAACTGATTTTCCAATGAAGGCAAATTTACCAAAAAGAGAACCAGAAATTCAAAAATTTTGGGAAAGTATAAATTTATTCAAAAAACTTGCATATGATAGAGATGGGGAAAGTTTTATTTTACACGATGGACCGCCATATGCAAACGGTCATATTCACTTAGGACACTCAGAAAACAAAATTCTAAAGGATGTGTTTAATAAATATAAAGCTCTAAAAGGATATAGAATACCTTTTATTCCTGGATGGGATACACACGGACAACCTATTGAAAATGAAATAATAAAAAGAGATGAAGAAGTTTCAAAATGGATAAATGATCCAGAAAAATTTAAAGACATTAACATAAAACTAAAAATTAGAGAAAAGTGTAGAATATTTGCAAACGAATGGTTAAGTATTCAAAGAGAAGAATTTAAAAGACTTGGAATATTAGCGGACTGGCACAAGCCATATATAACAATGAATAATAACTATGAATCAATCGAACTTGAAATACTTGCACATTTAGTAGAGGAAGGTTATATTTATAGACAAAGAATGCCGATACATTGGTGCTATCATTGTAGGACTGCGCTATCCTTAGCTGAAATAGAATATAAAGAAAAAGAAGACCCATCTTTATATTTCTTAGTAAAACAAAAAGACGAAGACCTTTACATTTTAGTATGGACAACTACACCTTGGACACTTATTTCAAATAGAGCATTTGCATTTTCAAAAGATACAAACTACGTAATAGTAAAACATAGAAATCTAAATATAGCACTTGCTAAAGATTGTATAAATATCTTAGATGGAGAGTATGAAATAATTGAAGAAGTAAAAGGAACATACTTTGAGGGTAAAAAGTTTATACATCCACTATTTGAAGATTTAGAGTCCTTTGCAGTTTTTGGGGATTTTGTAAGTGTAGAAGAGGGAACCGGAATAGTTCACATTGCACCGGGACATGGAAAAGAAGACTACGAAGTTTCAAAAATATACAACTTAGAAGTATTTTCTCCAGTAGACGATTTTGGAAAATTTACAGAAGAAGCCGATAATCAAACAAAACACCCACTAAATGTAAATGGTCTTATATACTATGAGGGAGGAAATAAAGCAATAGAAAGACTAAAAGAAAAGAATTTACTATATAAACTTGAAACAACTATACATAATTATCCATTTTGTTGGCGATGCAAAAATCCATTAATTTTTAGAGCAACAAGTCAATGGTTTTTAGACTTATCTCATAAAAACTTAAAAGAAAGAGCATTAAATTATATAAAAAATGTCAATTGGTATCCAAAGGAAAGTATAAATAGAATATACAATTCAGTAAAGGAGAGACCAGACTGGGTAATATCAAGACAAAGAGTATGGGGAGTATTTATACCATCTATTAGATGTTTAAAGTGCAATAATTCTATACTTGATAGCAAAATAATAAAAAACGTAGCAAAATTAACTAAAGAAGAAAGTTCAGATGTATGGCTTATAAAGCCACTTGAAATTTTTCTTACTGAAAACTATAAATGTCCACATTGCTTAAATACAAGCTTTGAAAAAGAATACGATATATTAGATGTATGGTTTGATTCTGGTGCAACTGGGCTAATAGTTTTACAAACTTCAGAATATCTCAGATTTCCTGCAGATATGTACTTAGAAGGCTCAGACCAACATAGAGGCTGGTTCAACGCATCACTAATACTATCAGTAGCGGTAAAGGATGAACCTCCATATAAAGTAGTAATTACACATGGTTGGACACTTGATGAAAAAGGAAGAGCTATGCATAAGTCCCTTGGAAATGTAATTTCACCACTTGAAGTAGTAGATAAATATGGAGCTGATGTTTTAAGACTTTGGGTAAACTCAAATGATTGGAGTGAAGATATTAGACTTGGAAATGAAATTTTAAGTAGAATAATAGATGCATATAGAAAAATTAGAAATACGTATAGATATATGCTTTCAAATCTTTATGATTTTTCAAAAGATGAAATTATTAGCTATGAAGACCTTTTAATTATAGACAAATACATATTACATAGATATGCAAAGGTTATAGAAGAAATAGAAAAATATTATGAAAGTTTTGAGACACATAAAGTTTTTAGAACTTACTATGAATTTATAAACGATGAACTTTCCGCATTTTACTTAGATATCGTAAAAGACAGGTTATATACCTATAAGGCTAATTCATTAGAAAGAAAAAGTGCACAAAGCGTAATATATATTATGTTAAAAGGACTCTTAGTTGCATTTTCTCCAATTTTATCACACACTTGCGAAGAAGCATATCAGCACTTACCTTTTAAAGACTTTGAAAGTGTATTTTTAGAAAGCTTTCCAAAAATAAAAACTACTTGGATAAATGAGAAAATTGAAAAAGATTTTGAAAAACTACTAAAACTAAGAGAAAGTGCATTTATAGTCCTTGAAAAAGCAAGGCAGAACAGTCTTATAGGCTCAAACTTAGATGCACTTTTATATATAGATACAGAAGAAGAATTTTACAAAGCTTATGAAAAAGAACTTAAGGAAATTTTAGGAATATCACAGCTTAGATTTTCAAAAGGTGGTGATATATATAATGAGCTAAATGGGTTCAGAATTGGAGTTTCACATGCATTAGGAAGAAAATGTCAAAGGTGTTGGATGTGGTTTGAAGACTTAGAAGATGAAATATGTAAAAAGTGTAAAAATGCGATAAGTTAGAAAGTATCTAAATTAGAAAGCCACTTAATAAATTTTATTATTCCCTCAGTTTTTAAAACTTCGCTAAAACTTGAAATTGATAAAACATATTCATTTCCCTTTTTCCTTAAATAAGTAAAAAAGTAATGTTTATATCCATTTTCTGAAAGTAAAGTTTCTATCATCCATTCATCTTCTCTTTCAAAGCTTTTAAAAAACTTTACAACTAAATCTTCCTCAATCTTAAACACCTTTCCTTCAAGCTTCTTAAAGTCTATAAAGTTCTTTATTTTTAAAGAAGACATACTTTCTGACCTCCTTATAGTTTTTATTGGAATATTTAATTTTGGCTCTGAAAGCTTTACCAACTTTAGGGTATATATACTTCTTTTCATCTTTAGCCACTTTTCCTCATACTTCGTTTTAATTTCTTCATGAAAGTTTTTATATTCAATAATTTCAAAACAATTTAAAACTTTTGCATTTTCAATGGTATAGTTATAAAAGTTAAAATGGTCAGTTTTAAGCTGAATAAAACCATTATATTTTAGCTTTTTTGAAAATAAGTATAGATTTTCCAGCTTTGTAAGTCTTCTGTCTTGATGTTTTTTCTTTGGCCAAGGGTCAGGAAAGTTTATATATATCTCATAAACCGAATTATCTTCTAAAAATAAATAAAATGTCCAATATGCATCAAGCTTTATTGAATATAAATTTTTTAGATTTTCCCTTTTTATTATTCTTGAAAGTTTTTTTATGCTTTCACCTGATATTTCAATACCAAGGAAATTTTTATTTGGATATAACCTTGCTAAGTGTGAAATATATACACCATTTCCAAAACCTATTTCAACTACTAAATTGTCAAAATTTATTTTATTTATTCTCCTTGGGTTTATTTCTTGGATGGAACTGCTCATAGCTCCTTTTGATTTTATTCAAGCTAACATGAGTATATATTTGAGTTGTTGATAATTTTTTGTGTCTTAATAACATTTGAACAGCTCTAATGTCTGCACCATTATCCAATAAATGCGTAGCAAATGAGTGTCTTAGCATATGTGGATGAACTCCAGAAATTAACGCCAATTTTTGAAATATCTTTCTTATCTTATAGTAAAGCTGAAATCTACTAATAGGAAATACTTTATCTTCCTCCTTTAGGTTTCTTTCCTTTACTATAATTTTTATAAGTTCTAAAGCATTTTTTGAAATTGGAATTATTGATTCTTTTGAACCCTTTCCAAAAACCTTAATTTGTTCGTTTTCAAAATCAATATCCTTAAGCTTTATATTACATAACTCACTTGCCCTCAAGCCAGTTGCATATAAAGTTTCAACTATTGCCTTATCAAAAACATCGTATATGTTATTAACTTTCCAATTATCTAAAATTTTACTTAGCTGAGATTGTGAAATAGTTTTTGGTAGAAGTTTTGGAGCTTTTATTTTAGGTAATAAAACTATTGGATTTTCACTTATAACTTTTTTCTTTATTAGAAACTTAAAGAAAGAGTTTAAACTTGCTCTTTTTCTTAATATAGTTCTTTGAGAGTAGCCTTTATTAAATAGCTCTATGAAAAATGCTCTTATAATTTTCTTTTCAATTTCTTTATCTTTTAAGAAATTTAGAAATTCCAAAATATCTGTTTTATAGCTTTTAATAGTTTCTTTTGAATAATTTAGTGAATTTAATTGCTCAATAAATTCAAAAAAATATTCTCTCAATTTATAAAATTTTAAGGTAAAACCTTAAACTTTTCTGCATGCTAATTTTCCCTGTTTTTATATTTTTTGTCTTTTCCATTTTACTATTTGATGTAAAGCTTGGTGTAGGTGGTGATAACATTGTTTATATGATACTTGCTAAATCTATTGCTGAATTTAAGGGATATGTTAGTTTGCATCTTGTAGGAGAGCCAGAGCATATCCACTTTCCACCAGGATTTCCCCTAATCCTTGCACCATTTTACAAAATTTTTGGTATGAACGAACTATATTTAAAAATCGTCCCATTTATCTTTTCTATACTTTCGTTTATAATACTTACTTTCATTATAAAAGACTCTTGGATAATGCTTTCTCTTTCTACTTTACCACTTTGGATTTTTTATAGTAGCAAATTGCTTTCAGAAACAACATTTATGTTCTTTTCTTTTCTTTCAATTTATCTTTTAAGTAAAAATAAATACATTATTTCATCAATACTTGCAACATTTTCGTTTTTTATCAGAAACTCTGGTATAGCGATTGTCATTTCAATGCTAATTTACCTAATAATAAGAAAAAAGAATAAAAGTTTTCTTTTTTCAATGTTTATCTTCTTAATTCCAACATTAATATGGCAATATAGAAGTTTTGCACAAAAGCATCTTATGGAAACCACATATATACAGGAGTTTTTCTATAAAAATCCATACCAGCCCGAACTTGGAAAGATTAATGTTTTTGATTTTTTAGAAAGAATTTTCCAGAACTTTATTATGTACTTTTTTGAAATTATACCAAAAAGTATAATTAACATTGATAACGAGCTTTTGGTTTTTCTAATTTCAATTACAATACTGATTTTTCTTGTATTGGGTTTTATATCAAAAATAAAAAATATATCTATTCTTGAAATCTACTTTGTTCTATTTACAATAGTAGTACTTAGCTGGCCTTCAGTTTGGTCAAGTGATAGATTTATACTTCCCATTATACCAATTTTAATATACTACTTTTTGCTTGGTATTAGAATTTATCTAAAGGATACCATTTTTAAACTTATAACTTTTTTAATATTTGGCATAAATCTTTCACATCTTATTTCAAAAGTCCCTCAAAATCTTGAGGAATGGAGTATATACAGGGAAAATCCTATGGAGTTATACACACCTGATTGGCAGATGTTTTTTAATGTATGTAATTATATTAAAGAAAATGTCCCAAAGGATAAAATTATCGTTTCAAGAAAACCTGAGTTTGTATACTATATATCTTCGCACAAAGGAAGTTTATATAAATATTCGCAAAATCCAGATAGTGTATTTAATAGCATAAAGAACTACGATTTTGTCTTAGTAGATAATTTTTATTGGACAGGAACTACAAGAAGATATCTTATTCCTGCTATTGAGAAATATAAAAATTACTTTGAAGTTGTATATATTACAGATGAACCAAAAACTTTTTTACTCAAAACAAAAAAGCAAGTGCCTTAAAATTTGAAAAATTGGAACTTGAAAGGATATCTTATTTCAAACTAAAAGAACTTAATATAAATAGAGCATTTTTACCTATTGGGACAATAGAAGCACACGGTCCTGCACCACTTGGCACAGATAACTATATTCCATATATTCTTTCAAAGGAATTATCCAAAGAATTCAATGCAATAGTCCTACCTACAGTTAGCTATGGAATAAACAAGTCTTTAGATTATTATTTAGGTTCAATGGGAATATCTGAGAAAACATTTAAAAGCTTAGTTTTGGATATTTTAAAGTCTTGCTATAAGAATAAATTTTCTGAAATATTTATATTTAATGGTCATTCTGGAAATAGTGCAATAATAAAGGAAGTTAGTTATAAGGCACATGTAAAGTATAACCTAAAAATATGTATTATTGAATGGTGGGAAATTGCAAAGGATATAGATTTTTTCAAAGAATATAGAGGACATGCAGGTATAGATGAAGTTTCAATGGTAATATATGCTATACCTGATGTTATTAGTGAAATAAGGAAAAACTTTAAGTCTTATACTATTAAAATGGGCATAACTAACTATCCAAATCCAAGAAGTATTTTAGTAGATAGAGAAAATATAGAATATGCCTTAGATTTAGAAAAATCAAGAGAATTTTTTCTTTTGGTAAAAGAGAGAATAAGAAATTATATTTTGGAGGTTATTGAAGGATGGAGAGAAATATAAGGACATTAGATGTTTCTATTATTGGTGCCGATGAATATGAAAGCTATATTCATCCCAAGTTTGATAGTTTTAAACTTGGTGAATTTCTTTGGGTTAAGTTAGAAAGTGAAGAGTACGAAAAGTTAGTAAAAATAAGAGGAATAAATCAAAAAGTTTCAAGGGAAATAAAAAATATTTCTTCATACAGAAGAGCACATAAAGATAGTATTATCAAGGTTATGAAAAATATGATAAAGGGAATACTTTGGGAGATGGGTTATGAAAATGTGAAACTTGCTAATTTTGTACTGGATATTGAAAAGGGAATATTAAGTGTTGATTATATATCTGATAAGAAATTAAATTTGCATATTCTTGGTTCTAAGTTTGCAAAGTTATTACACGTTAGAGTAGAATTAAATCAAATTGGGGCAAGGGACTTAGCAGGTCAAATAGGATGGCTTGAACCATGTGGATTAATTGCATGCTGTAAGACATTTTTAAAGGGGAAACTTCCTTCTGTTACTATAGATATGGCAAGGAAACAATATCTATTTACTGGACCTGAGAGACTAACTGGTGCTTGTGGAAGACTTTTTTGTTGCCTTGTATATGAATTAGATTTTTATGATGAAATGTATAACAAGCTTCCCAAAATGGGTGCAAAAGTAAAAACTCCAAATGGAATAGGCGAAATAGTAGAAATAAATGCCTTAAAGGGATATTTTAGAATCAAATACAATAATTTAAAATACGAAGTAATTGATATTGCAGAAAATAAACAATGGTATGTAGTATCACAGCCTGAAGTTCCTAATAATAGTAAAGAAGATAAAAGTTCTGTAAACGATGTTTGGTCTGAATAGAAAATCGTATAGCCAACTATTCAATTTGAAAAGCTTGTATCCTTCGTATGTATCGTTAAAATGTAAAACTATAAAATCCCTTAGATTTACATTAGTTTTAACTCTACTATCAAAATCTATTTCAAGTGAAGTATTATACATACTTTCAAATTGATAAAGTGAATGAAAACTAATAGGTAATTTACTAAATTTATATTCCATAAAGACCAATACATCACTTGGTTCTATATAGTAAAGGAATTTATTGATATTTATACTTGCTTTGATTTTTTTATAGATTAACTTTCTAAGCAGTGGTTTCATATTGTAAAGTTTTATATTTTTACTATTTAAGTCTGATATAATAATTTTACTTTCAAGTTCAAGTATTTGCTTTTTGAGGATAAACTCTCTTAAAGTTTGCTTATCTAAAAATGTTTCAGATAATTTATAAAAATTCTCAAAGTCGTTAAAAATAAAGTATCTTTCTCTATACTTTTCTTTATAAAGAAACACATTGCCAAAAATTATAATATTTTTTTTAATTTCATCAAAAATTATGCCAAAGTAAGTTCTATTCAGCTCTTTTAAGTTATCTAATTTGTATGCATTTAAAATATCTTCTAAATTATGCTCCCCTCTATAGATAATGTGAACTTTTCCAAAGTTATGTAAAGTGCAGTTTGTAATGATAACTGCATGTATATCATCAAAGTTTAAGCTTGGGAGGGTATTTAAAAAAATTGGTTTTTCTCCTAATAGTACTGCTTTTTGATTTACTTCAGTTTTTATATATAAATTGTCAAAGTCTAACAAGACCAAAAATTTATTGGGCATACTTGACAATAAGCCTTATGCTTTTTACAGAACTCTTTTGCCAGATTTACAAGTAATGCATGAAACTCCTTATAAATCTCTATGTCCTTTTTTATGCTACTTTCAAAAAATTTTTTATATTCCTCATAGTTTTTATAGTAAATACCGTGCCTATTTAAAATTCTTATTGTATATTTATCTATTACAAAGCTTGGTCTTTGAAATACATATAGTATAATAGCATCCGCAGTTTCCTTACCAACTCCATTTATACTTAAAAGATTTTGCCTTAGTCTAATATCATCTAATTTATCTAAATTCTCAAATCCACCATTTTTAACTAAAAACTCTAAAAAATTCTTTATCCTTATTGTTTTTATTCTATAAAATCCACAAGGTCTAATTATTTTCATAAGTTCTTCATTTTGAATATTGAGTATTTTTCTTGCATAGAACATGTAGTTATTATCATTTTCCGGAAGTAAGTTATTTACTTTTAAATTATATATAGCACTTTCTACATTTTTCCAAGATGTGTTTTGAGTTAGTATTGCGGATATGGAAATTTCAAGCTTGCTATCTCCAGGCCACCAATTTTGCTTTCCAAAATATTTTATAAGTGCTTCATATACATTATTCATATTGTAAGAAAGTGTCCAAGCGGTCCATGACCACCTCCCAAATCTAAATTATTTTCAATTGCAAATTGAACATATGACCTTGCTATTCTAATGGATTTTATTATATGCCTATTTTTAGCTAAATTAGCAGTTATGGCAGCAGAGTACGTGCAACCTGTCCCATGAGTATTTTTAGTATCTACATAAGGATAAACAAGCTCTATAAATTCATTATTATAATAAACTACGTCAAAAACCTTATTTTCAAGTGGCATATGACCGCCCTTTACTATTACACACTTCGCACCAAGACTACTAATAAATTTTGCACACTCTTTCATATCATGTAAATTTCTAATTTCAATATTACATATCTTTTTCGCTTCATTTATATTTGGAGTAATAATAAGCGAAAGTGGAATGAGTTCCTTTATAAGTGCCTCTATAGCTGATGGTTTTAGAAGTAAATCCCCACTTTTTGCAACCATTACCGGGTCAATTACTAACTTTTCAATATTAAAATCCCTAATAGCTTTTGCTACATTAATGATAATATCTTCATTTGATAGCATACCTGTTTTTACTGCATCTACTCCAATATCTTCAACTACTACTTTTATTTGTTCGTATACAAAACTACCTGTTGCATCGTATATACCATATACACCCTTTGTATTTTGTGCAGTTAAAGAAGTTATTACACTCATTCCATACACTCCAAATGCGGAAAATGTTTTTAAATCAGCTTGAATTCCAGCACCTCCTCCACTATCACTTCCTGCAATTGTAAGTGCCCTATATAGCATAGGAAAATTTTAAGGTTACCTTAAAATTTAAGTATGTTAGAGGCAATTATATTAGCACCATCAATTGAACAAATTAACTACTATAAACATCTTGATAGTACGTTTTCAAAAGTTAGCAAAATAGTAAATGTGGATGTGGATTTATTAAAAACTATAGCATATGTAGAAACAAGATTTTACCATCACATATGTCCATCAAGGGATAACTCTATAGGAATAATGAATATAAGGAATTTTTCCATTCACATAGAAAATAAAGAAAATATTGATATTCAATGCGAAAATAGTAATATAACACTTGAAGGCACAAAAGCATACATTTCAAAAAATGAAGAAAACAATATACTTTATGCAGCTTTTCTTATTAGAAAATTTTTAGATGAATGCAATAATAATTTAGTGTGTGCTTTAAGAAAATATAATAGTAGTGATTTGTTTATAGAGGATGTTTTGAGAATATATAGAGAAGGTTTAGATTTTCCAATTTTATCAATTAAACCCAAAAGTGAAGTTGAATTTTTTAAATCAAATACCGCTTTTAATGCAGACTGTTCTCCACAACCAGAATTTAATTTTGTAAACGCCTTTATTCCTGCACATAGTTCAAACTATACCGATGCAAATAGGCCCAATGATTACCCAATTAAGAAAATTGTAATACATACAACTCAAGGTTCGTATAATGGAGCAATCTCTTGGTTTCAAAACCCAAATAGCAATGTTTCTGCTCACTACGTCCTAAGGTCTTCCGATGGGCATACTACTCAGATGGTTTGTCATAAGGATATAGCATGGCACGCAGGAAACTGGCATTATAATACTAGATCAATAGGTTTTGAACATGAAGGATATGTTCAGCAAAATGGATGGTATACGGACACTATGTTAAGGATATCTGCAAGAATTGCAAGGCAGTTAGCAGATATTTACAATATAAACAAAGTAAGAGATACTATAAATGGTATTATGGGACACAACGAGGTCCCAAATGCTACGCATACTGACCCAGGTCCATATTGGGATTGGAAATACTACTTAGCACTTGTTAATGGTATTGAATATAAAGATACACTGTTTGATGAATTCAGCTATAATTTTAAAAGAGGAGGTCCATATACTTCTTGGTGGTTCGACAGTATTTATGGCTATAATGGCGGTCATCACTTCTGGACATACTCTTGGACAGGTAATATTGCAAACTGGGCAAGATGGACACCAATACTACCATTCCCAGGGATATACAAAGTAAGAGTGTATATTCCGCAAAATAGCAAAGCATATGTAAGATACAAGATTTATCATAGAAATGGTATTTCAGAAAAATGGATTGACCAAAATTTATACAATAATCAGTGGGTTGATTTAGGAAACTATGAGTTTTACGCAGGTTATTCCATAAATCAAGGTTCAGTTACACTTGGTGATACCACAATCTCAGGAAGAGAAAACCAGAGAATAGGTTTTGATGGCATTAGTTTTGCTTATCTTTCTCCTCTACCAGGTTGTAATACAAGAATTGTAGATGATGCAAATGTAGGATGGCAACCATATGGAAACTGGATATTAAGTAGTTTAAAGGGTTATGCAGGAGACTATAGATATAATTATACTTCAAACAATGATTCTGTTATTTATAATCCTCAAATAACCTGTCCTGGAGGATATGAATTAAGAGCTTGGATTAGAAAAGGTTCAAACAGAACCACAGAGGCAAAGTATAGAATAATCAGGATGAATGGAGATACTACAATATATCTAAATCAATTTTCAAATAGTTTAAATGATACAGGATGGATAACTCTTGGGAATTTCTGTTTAAATAGTAATTCAAGAGTTATATTATATTCAAGCGCTCCCGAAAATTCAAATTCCATAGTAGTAATATCTGATGCTATTGAGTTCAAATACAATTCAAACATAAATTGTAATCCATTATTCAATAATGAGGTTAATAACATTTATACTATAAAACTTGAAAAAAATGGTAAAATTAAGCTAAATCTTGGAAGTTCAAGGGAAGTTAATTTAGAAATATATTCAATTGATGGAAGAAAAGCATACGTCTTTAATAAATTCTTAAATGCAGGTTATAATGAAATAGATATTCCTCTAAAAAGTGGTATATATATACTTAAATTTGATGGAAAAACATATAAGTGGTTCATATTAAGAAATTTCTAATTTAATTTTTTCCACATAGTTATTATTTTTGCTAAGAATTGTAATTTTTAGATTTTCAAAGTAAATCTCCTCTCCTTCCAATATACTATCTAAACCTTTCTCTATCAAAAATTCATTAAAATTCCTATTTGGTTCTCCCAAATATACACCAGTTATTTCTTCAATAAGACCAAGGTCAATTGGAGAAGATATAATATATACATTCTCTGAAATCTTTCTAATATTTGGACTATATATATTAAAAACATTTCTTAAAATTTCTTTTCTTGTTGCTATTCCTAAAAAATTACCAAACTCATCGTATACAACTGAAAACCTATATCCCATCTTTAAAAATTTCATTACAGGAAAACTATCTAAAAGAACTACTGGCTCTTTTATATAATTTTTTATACTCTCTTCCACATTTGCATTAATAAGCTCACTTATATCAACAATTCCCACAATATTATGCTTTGTTTCTTTATAAACAGGATAAAATCTATAGTTTTTACTTTTATACAACCTTACTACATCTTTCACTTTACTTTCATAACTTATAGTTTCAACTTCACTTGCAGGTTTTATAAATGTTTTTATATCACTTTTCATTAAACTAATTAATTCTTGCGCAATTAGTGCTCTTTGCTCCTTCCAAAAACCTCTTTCAATAATATATTTTAGTGGCAATAGTATATCTTTTGTTCCAATATACCTTTCGGAAGATGCTCTGTAAAATGGAAAAATTTTATTTAAAATGTGGAAAATTGGACTAAAGATAAGACCAACGTTCCAATATATTGTTCTGAAGATAGAATTATAGAAGAAGTTTGGATAGTAAAAAGCAACACTTTTTGGTAATGTCTCACAAAATATTAGGACAATTGCAGTAAATAGCAAAATTTCAAGTAAGTATTTTAAATTCTCATCTAAAATTATTTTTCCTATAATTATTGAAAAATATATTGCTCCAAAACTGTTTGCAAGAGTATTTATAAATAGTGTTGTGCTAATAAATATGTTATCTTTTTGAATATTATAACTTCTTTCTGATTTTAAATAGCCTGCTTCAAACCCCGAACTTACGAAGGAAATTGCTAAAAATAAAAGTAAGACTAGTATTTCCATAATTTAATGTATAATTCCTGCTTTTTATGCATTTCTTCTTCTTTTAACTTTAATTTATGGTCATATCCTAATAAGTGTAGAACTCCATGTAAACTGTAAAATGCAGTATAAAATGAAAAATCTCCAAGTTTCTTTGCATAATCTACATTTACATAAACTTCCGCAATATTTCCAAGTTCAAAGGACAATACATCAGTAGTTTTGTTCTTAAAAAGGAATTTTTTATTTAAATCCTTCATAACTCTATTATTTGTGAGAATAATATAAATTTTTCTAAATTTAAACTTTTTTTCCTTTTTTAAAACACTCTCTAAAAAAGCCTTTAAGCGCTTTTTATATCCCTTCAAGTTTACTTTACCGAAAATTTCAATCATATGCTATCCTTGGATGATATATACTATCAAGAACTTTAATAAAAACCTCTTCAATTTTTTCTAAGTCCTTTCTTTTTAAATCTGTATTTTCTAAATAACCGCCTTCCCATTTAGTATTTAATATAGTTTTCACTATTTTTTTTATTGATTCCTTATCCTTTTCCTTTAAGCTTCTCACTGCTGCTTCAACCGCATCCGCTAACATTACTATACCTTCTTCTTTATTTCTTGGGTTTGGACCGGGGTATTGAAAAATTTTCTTATCAATATTAGGATTCTTAGCTATAGCCTTTTTATAAAATGGCTCTAATATAGTATTTCCATGATGAGTTCTAATAATGTCTATTATACCATTTGGAAGCCCATATTTTTTTGCAAGCTTAACACCTTCAATTACATGTTCTATAATTATTTTTGCACTTTCTTCTGGTTCAAGTTCATCGTGTGGATTATAACCTATTTGATTTTCTACAAAATATTGAGGATTTTTAATCTTTCCAATATCATGAAAATATGCTCCAACTTTACACAGCAAGGCATCAGCTCCCACTTCTTCCGCAGCTTCTTGTGCTAATATGGAAACATTTATGGAGTGATTATATGTGCCAGGTGCTTTTTCTCTTAGCATTTCAATTAACTTATGTTCTAAACTTGCTATATCAAGCAGATTGAATTTTGTAGTTAATCTTGTAAATCTTTCTAAAACCAAAAGCATTAGTATGGCAAGTAGTAATGAAAACGACACAGAGGTAGTAATCCATATAATTTCATTTAAAGTAGGTATTTGATATCTTAGAATACCTTGAAAGAATATACTTACAGGTATTATAATAACTGCTATAATAACAATTTCATATCTTCTATTTATCATTCCTGAGAGTAAAATAGTAGCTATTGAAACCAAAAGCGTCCAGATGAAGACTAAAAAGTCCATGTTGTAATATATACCTAAAATAATTGAGGATGTAGTGGCAAAGTTTATACAAACTGGTTTTGATATAAGAAACGAAAGTAATAAGCTAAAAAATACTAAAGTATTGAAGGTATAACTAAATCCAAAAGTTATTAGAAAACTATGTACAATACAAAAAAGCGTTATGCTAAAATTAAGTAGTATAACATTTTGAAATGACAAGTCTTTTTTATAGAAATTTATACTTGCCCAAATGAAGAAAATTGGTATTATCAATAGTAAGCTAAATACAAAATTTCTATTTTGATATAATGCTTTTATTTTTTCAAAAATTTCCTTATCTACAATTTCATCTCTTTTTACAATCAATTCACCCTTCTTTATTTTATACTTGTAAATATCAATAGTTTTTAGAGCGCTTTCTCTATTTAAGTTAGTTAGCCTACTATCAAACTTTAAATTTGATTTTATATTTTCAAGTAAAAAAATTTTTACTTTTTCTATTGAATCAGGATATATAAGTTTTAATTTTGAAATAATTGTATCGTAAACCATTGAAAATGAAAGAATAGAATTTTTGTTTTTTTCAAATAATTCCCCCTGTATATATATTGCAATTTTTTCTGCAGGGTCATTTTGTAAAAACCTATAGTCTTCATCTGAAACAATTCCAACCTTTGCGAATTTTTGAATTTCTTCTTTTAAAAACTCATAAAGAGGTGAATTTAAAACATTCTTTATAGAATAGTCTTCGTATATAAAAACAGGATAAATTTCAGAAATAACTTTTAAACTTTCAGCTTTAATTTCAGAAGCACTTTTTTTTACTTGTATATCATAAGGTGCGTATATATCTATATTGGACTTTTGATTTAGCTTTATAGAACTATATGGATTAGGGACAAAAATAGAACATACTATAGCGGAAACAAGAAAAGGGATATAATTAACTATTTTTTTCATAAGCTTCAATAATTTGTTTTACAAGTGGATGTCTTACAACGTCTTCTTTTGCAAATTCTATAAACTCAATACCTTTTATATTTTTTAGAATATTTCTTGCAACTATAAGCCCTGAAACTTTGTTTTTTGGTAAATCTATTTGAGTTATATCACCAGTTATAACAACTTTGGAACGAATACCTATTCTTGTTAAAAACATTTTCATCTGAACGTTTGTAGTATTTTGTGCTTCATCAAGTATAATAAATGCCTCGGACAATGTTCTTCCTCTCATATATGCAAGTGGTGCAATTTCTACAATTTTCATATCTATTAGTTTTTGTACCTTGTCCGCAGGGACAAGAGCAAATAGTGCATCATATAATGGTGTTAAATACGGTGATATTTTTTCCTCATAAGTCCCTGGCAAATAACCTAAACTTTCTCCTGCTTCAACAGCAGGTCTTGTTAATATAATTCTTTCAACTCTTTCCTCATTTAAGTATTTTACCGCCATAGCAATAGCCAAAAAAGTTTTACCTGTCCCTGCAGGACCAATAGCAAATACTATATCATTATTATCAATAGCTTTTAGATATTTAAGCTGATTTTCAGTATGGGGTATTACTTTCTTTTTAGGTGTAACAATTTCATAAGTTTCTATTTTTCCGAGCTTTCTTTTTATTTTTTGCACTGTTTCAATCACATCCCACTCTTCTATTTTATTTAGTTTATGATAATTACTTACAAGGCTTTTCATAACCATTTCAAGTTGTAATAGTTCTTCTTCATCTCCTTCTGCTACTAATGATAAATCTTCTGTCCAAATTTTTAGATTAGGGAATAATTTTTTTAGTGACTTTAAATTTATATCATTATAACCTACGAATTTTTGAATGTCTACATCTTTTAAGCTAAATTCTAATTTCACTCGTTAAAGCTTATCCTCCAGATATTTTTCTAAGATAAGCTATAATTGCTTTTGCTTCCTCAACACTTACATTTTGGTTTGGCATAGGTGTTCCATATTCTTTTAATTGTTTTTTTGCTTCTTCGTCATGTTTTAACATAGAGTCAGGATTTACTATCATAGCGATTAACCATTCTTCTGTTCTCTCTTTTGTTACACCCTTTAATCCAGGACCTACAAGCTTATGATTTTTTTCCTTGTCAGGATAATGACATCCAGCACAACCTTTAGTTTGAAAGAGTTTTTCACCCTTTTGAACTATATCAACAACCTCAGTTTGAGTAGATTTTTCTTCTGTTTTCTTTTCTTCCTGCTTGCCTTGTCCTCCACAAGCAATCAAGGAAGTTAAAATTAGAGTTAAAGTTAATTTTTTCATAGTCCACAATTTTAAAGTACAAAGAAGCGGGCGACGGGATTTGAACCCGCGACCTCCTGCTTGGGAAGCAGATGCTCTACCCCTGAGCTACGCCCGCGATAATCCATATACAAGAAACTTAGCTCCTCCAATTGTTTCACTTTCAGCTAATACTATGTAAATTTTATCATCTTTTTTCTCTCCATATAAAATAAGACCTTCTAACTTTACATGAAAACTACTAAAACCTTCCAAATTCAAACCTAGCATTGACCACAAGTTTGAAATAGTCTCAATCAACTTACTTAAATTTGGTTTATACTCTAATTCTTTTGAAATGAAAAATCTTTCTAATTTATTATTTGATACTATACCTACAAGTCTTACTCCTCTTATTTCAGATATCTTTTGTTCTTGAGTTTGCTCATCTGCTAAACTAAACGCCAATTCCTGAAGCTCCTCTTCTAACTCCTTACTCACTGACTTTGGAGTTTCTTCTTCAGCAGATAGAATATGCATCAATGCTTCTAATTCTTTCTCCAAATCTTCACTTACTTCTTCACTCTTGAATTCCTCAATTGAAAATTCAGGTATTTCTATTATTTCTTCTTTAAAGTCCTGTATTCTACTTAGAACACCTGGGAATGTTGATAGTAGTTTATTTACTATATCTATATCAAATGGGGTGCTTTCGTTTATTGACTTTATGTCAACATTTGAAATCTCGGACCAATACGATATAGCCCTATCTATTGCATCCTCGCTTAGTCCCTTATTTTTCAATTCGTCAATTGCGTTTTCTACCATAAGCTTAATCTCCATAATTTTAAAATTTTAAAGCATTAAACTATTAACCAATTACATACTTGTTTACTGAGCTTTAAAATTTAAAAGAATTAGTAGTAAGTGTGATTGTTCTGGTATTTAGTTAATTTTGAAATATCAGGGTTAAAGGATTCTACTTTTTTTAATTATGAGGAAAGCAAAGTTTATTTTCTAAAAGTATATAGAGGCATAGTTATTGATACCACCAAAGTAATAACATTTGAAGAGTACTTTAAGCTAATAACTGATAGTTTATTTTATAAGAATTATGAAAATACAATGAAGATAAAGTCTCAATCACAACAAGCTGGGATTATTCCAACAATTACTGTCCCTATAGACATTCCTATTGGTTTAGGATTTCTCGGAGGTAATGAAGCAAGGATTGATATTAGAGGAAGTCAAAGTATGGAGTTCGGTGGTTCTTCAAATAGTATAATCTCACCAACAGACTACGGTTCATCTACATTTCCACAGCTTCAAATGAAACAAACAATAAATGTAAGTCTTGGAGGAACAATAGGTAAAAAACTCAATGTAGTAATAGACCACAATTCCGAAGAATTGGACCAAACAAAAAATAAAGTAAGACTTTCATACAATGGTGAAGAAGACGAAGTTTTCCAACTTGTTGAATTAGGTGATGCAAGCTCTTTGCAGTTTCCTTCTACCAAATTTTCAAGCTTACCCTTAACTTCTGATAATTCTCTATTTGGTATAAGGGCAAATACTCAGCTTGGTCCAATCAAAAGCACTATAGTATTAGCAAGAGAAAAAGGTCAAGTAAATACTCAGAGTATTAGAGCAAGTTTTTCACAATCTACTGATACTATATATGCAAGGGAATATGAAAAATTTAGATTCTTTTACCTTGACGAAACTGACTCAATAGTTGAGTTAAAGGTTTTTATTGATGATAGAATAAATACTAATAATAACTTATCGGCTTATGGAAAGGCATGTTTTGATGCGAACGTAAATATTTACTGTGAAGAAGGATACTTTGATTTAGATACTAACTATATTAGATGGGGAGGAAATGTTATTGAATTTACAAGGACAATTGGTGAAAACTTCGTTATAGGTGTTTACTATAGAACTTTAAGTGGAAAAACAGTTGGCTCTCTTTCAAATCCTCTTCTACTAAAAATTATAAAACCTGAGAATTTATCTTCTATAGAAAATGAAAATAATCAAGTAAGAATATATCTATGGAAGATGCAATTAAAAAATATATACTACATAGGTTTTGATAGCACAACAACAAGTTTAAGCCTTGCAATTTATAAAGATACTGTCCCAATACCCATTGATGGAGAAAACGGAAAGAAGTATATTCAGATTTTCAAGCTTGATAATAATAACGATGGTTTGGTAGATTTAAGCTATACCGATCCGAGTACAGGTAAAATATACGCTATACTTGCAAGAGGATATTTAATCTTTCCTGACTTAGAACCTTTTCCTGATACAATTATATACAAAAAATACAACTTCATAGGTTCTGAGGGGACCAAGTTTTTCATGGTAGTTCAAAATGTGAAAGTAAATAATTATATTGAGCTTCCTCCTGATGTTATTGCAGGTAGTGTAAAGGTTTTTGTAAATGGTGTAGAATTACCTCAAAGTGATTATAGCGTAGTAGGAAATAGAATAGTTTTTAACAAGTATATAGACCCTAATGCAAATATTGAAATTAGATATGAAAGTGGAAGCATATTTCAATTTGGTAGTAAGAGTATTTTAGGTATAAGGAATGATTATTACGTAAATGAAAATATAAGATTTGGAAGCTCTTACTTAATGAGAAGTGTTAGTGCTGGGTTTATTAGACCAGAGATAAATAATGAATCAAGAAGAACACAAATTTTAGAGTTTGATCTTGAAAGTAAGTTCAACTTGGATTATTTAAATAATCTATTTTTAAAACTTCCCGGATACTCAGGAAAACCTTATATTAGTATAAAAGGAGAGGTAGCAAAAAGTATACCTGAAATTTCAACAACTAAAGAGGGATACATTGACGATATGGAAAATATAAATGAAAGTAATAGTGCAAGTCTTAGTGGATTTGATTGGCACTACGGTTCCCTACCTGCGGGTTATATTGTAGATAATTATGTAAAATATCTAAAATGGAGACCTTTTGGATTTCCAAAGGGACAAATTTATCCAAATTTAACTGATGAAAGAGAAAGAAACTCCATAGAAAACACAATTGGATTTTATTTTGAACCTATTAATTTAAATACCAACAACAATTGGTTTAGTGTAATTAGTCTATTAGATAAATCAGGATATGACTTTTCAAGAGTTAGCACAATAGAGGTAATTTTAAAAAGTAAAGAGGATATTACCTTGAGAATAGATGTAGGCTACGATATACCTGAGGACGAAATAAGAAGAGATATACTTGGAAATTTAAAAGGACCCAATGGTATTTTAGATAGTGAGGATAAAAATAATAATTGTATTTTGGACGCATCGTTAAATGAGGATGTTGGTTTTGAGGGGGACTACGCATTTGATTTTAATAACAACTTCGCAGGGACTAAAAATAACGGAAGGCTTGATAGTGAAGGACTTGTAGATTGTTGGCGTTTAAATTTAAATTCAAACTACTGGACATTTATAATAAATATGCAGCAATTACAACCAATTAGTAATATAAACGGTTGGAAGTTCTATAGAATTTCATTTTTAGAGCCTGATTCTACATTTGGAAGACCTGATATATATAGAGTAAGATATATAAGATTAACTTTTAGTGGATTTACTAAAAGTGATACTATATTTTTGGCAAAGCTAAACTTTAAGGGAAATAGATGGATAGTAGGGACAAAAGTAAATCCACCTGAAAAATTCACAATAACTCAAGTAAATACAAAGGAGAACCCTGAGTATATTAAACCGCCTTGGGTAAAGCAATTTTTAAATCCTGATGGAACTGTAGAAAGCGAAGGTTCATTAGCTTTAATTTATGAAAACATTCCACAAAATAAAGAATTTTTAGCATATAGAACAAGTTCAAAGGGTAATAATTTAATTTTTTACAATAAAATTTCATATTACATAAGACCATCACCAAATACGATTGCACCATATCCAAAAATTGTATTTAAATACGGAAAAGACACAAGTAATTACTACTTTTACGAATATAAAATCATTTCAAATGAATGGCAAATAGTAGATGTAGATATAAAGAAAGTTGTGGATTTTAAGAAACAAATATTACAAAGTGGTAATTTTGACCCAAGTACAATATATAAAAATGAAAACTATGGATTTAAAGGAAATCCAAGTTTATTGGATATTAGATTCTATAGTTTTTCCGTTGTAAATGAAAGTCAAATACCAATAAGTGGAACTATTTGGATAAATGATATAAGAGCTATTGAACCTGAGGATATTAGTGCAAATGCCATGGACATCTCAAGTAATTTAAGTCTTGGAAATTTTATGAATTTAAATATTGCTTATACAAATAAAAGGGCAGGTTTTAGAGGACTATTAGAAGACCAACCTTCAAATGATAATACAAGCAATTTTTCACTTAACTATGGTATAAATTTAGAGAGATTTACCAAAAGTAGTTGGGGTATTACTTTACCATTAACTATTAGCTATTCCTCAAGTCAAATTTATCCTAAGTATAAAACCGGAACTGATTTAGTAATAGAGGAAGATAAGGAAAAGTATATGACAATTAATAGAAACTACTCAATATCAACAAGCTATAGAAAATCCTCCTCAAACAATAGAATACTTAGATACTTAATCGACCCTATAGGACTTCAATATAGCTACAATCTAAATAATTCAAGAAGTTATACTTCAGCTGACTCTACTCAGTCTTTTTCTATTTCTGGTTCATACTCATTAACACCTACCATTCTAAGACCCCCGAAAGTTCTAAATAAAGAGATTTTCTACCTTCCAAGAAGCATAAACTTTTCACTAAACTACAGAGAAGATTATAAGAAAAATATAAACTTTGTTTCAAATACAAGCCAGTTTATTCCAAATAGGCAAATTGGAGGGAACTTTTCTATTAACTATTCTATCATTAGTAATCTTTCAAATAGTTATAGTCAAAGCAGAAACTTTGATAGAATAAAGAACAAGTGGACCTCATTTTCAGAAAACTTTAACAATTCCTTAAACTTTTCATCTCTCATATTTAACAACTCTATAAGCTATAGTGCAAGCTATCAAGAATCTCAAGTATCATCGGATACTTCAAAAATATACAACATTTTACAATCATCAAATTTAAGCTATAATCTTTCAACGAGAAATATATTTACAAGGTTCTACTTATCAGAACCAAATATAAATTTTAGTTATTCTAAAAGCTTTTCAATACCAAATCAAGCAATATCACAAGGTTATAAATTCAGATTAGGTTTTGAATTTCCAAATATTGACAGTCAATTTACTTGGTCAGAAAACTATGGCTTGAACTTCAATCAATCACTAAATTTAAATAACTTTTCAATTTCCACAAGCCCATCTTATAATATAAATACAAACTACTCTACTATAAAAGTCAGGAAAGAAGATAGAAGTTTCCCAAGTATTACAATTAATGTAAATTCTATACCACTTTTTGGTCCAATAAAAGAAGTAATCACAAGCCCAAATATAACTACAAGCCTAAGAATTACTAATTCCAAGACTACAAACTTTAAGCCTGACAACAGTATAGAAGTAGTATCAAGTTATATTAGAGATTTATCTCCACTCCTTCAAACATCTTTATCTATAAAAGACGGTACATCTATATCTATGACATATAACAACAGAAAACAAATATCAAAGTTTAAAGACTATAGAAATGCCCAAACTATAAATACAAATAGTGATTTTACACTTAGTATGTCTAGAATAATCACCCCCCAAGACAATTTTCCACTTGTAGGAAATCTAAGAAGTAACCTAAATGTTAATATTAGCTATAGCATATCCAACTCAAAACAAACTACTATAACCGAAAATTATGAAAATGTTGATATAGATAACTATAGTAGAAATGTAAGCATTCAATCTGATTATATATTTAGTAGTTCTATCAGTGCAAACTTAACTATTAATCATACAAGAAGCTTAAATAGAATTACTTTAATTGGAAATCAAAACTTTTCAATAATAATGAGAGTTAATATTCAATTTTAACTTTAAAATATAAAGATGAACGACAGAACCTTTGTTATTGCGGGACATGTGGGAAGTGGTAAAACTACACTTCTTTCACAGATACTAAAAATTACAAATGCACTTGCTAAAGCTGATAAGAACCTTATTGATTATGACCCCATTGAGCAAACAAAAAATATGACAATAAATTTGAAAGTTTTAAGAACAAAGTATAAAAATTATGAATTTCAGTTTATTGATACTCCAGGATTTATTGAGTTTGAAGGAGAACTGATTAGTGGCACAAGGGTCGCAGATAATATGTTAATAGTTGTAGACATATCGATGGGACTTGAGGTTGGAATTGAAAGAGCATTTGAAGAAGCAAAAAAACATAACTTACCAATATTTTTCGCAATAAATAAGTGCAAAAGCTATGAAAAGCATCCTGAGGAAATATTAAACTTACTAAAAAATAAATTTGGAAAACAAGTCCATCCTGTTCAAGTCCCAATTGGTATTGGTCAAAATTTCATTGGTGTTTTTGATATAGTAGAAGGAAACTATGAAACGCTTGATGAAAACTTAAGAAAACACGCAATAGATGAATATAATGAGTTTATTGAAGCGGTTGTTGAAACTGACGATGATTTATTAGAAAAGTATATGGAAGGAAAAGAAATAACAAAACAGGAACTTCACGATGCTTTTAGAAAAGCAATAGATAGTAGTTTATTTTATCCAGTTTTGTATATAGATGCTTTAAATAATATTGGAATGGTGGAACTTTTAGATTTTCTTGGAGAATATGGAATTTCATATAGTGAAAGATTTGAAAGTAAACCACATACATCGATTTTAATATTTAAAACATATTCAGAGGCTCATATTGGAGAAACATATTTATTTAGAGTATTATCAGGCAAACTTAAAGCGGGTATGGAACTAAGAAATATGAGAAATGATACTATTGAGAAAATCTCACACTTATATGTTCCTTCTGGCAAGGAAAAGAAAGAAGTAAATGAACTTTCAATGGGAGAGATTGGTTTAATTTTAAAACTAAAAGATAGTAAAACAGGTGATACATTATCTAATGGTAATGAAAGATATGAATGGGTAGAATATCCAGAACCACTATATGTTATAGGCATTAAGCCAAAATCCAAAAAGGACGAAGAAAAACTTTCAGAATCACTCCAAAAAATAATGTCAGAAGACCCTACATTTACATTTAAGTATGAACCACAACTAAAGCAAACATTACTATATAGTCAAGGGGAAGTCCATGTAAACATAATTTTAGAAAAGCTAAAGCAAAGATTCAATGTGGAAGTTGAAAAAGAAAGAGCAAAAGTTCCATATAAGGAAACTATTAGAAAGCAAGCGGAAGGCTTAGGAAAATACATAAAGCAAACGGGCGGAAGAGGACAATATGGCGTAGTAAATATAAAAATAGAACCACTTCAAAGAGGACAAGGATACGAATGGATAGACAAGATTTTTGGAGGTGCTATACCTAAAGAATATAGACCATATGTAGAACAAGGTGTAAAGAAAGCAATGGAAGAGGGAGCAGTTTTAGGCTATCCTATTATAGATATTAAAGTTACTCTATTTGATGGAAAATATCATGAGGTTGATTCTTCTAATTTGGCATTTGAAATAGCAGGAAGCTTAGCACTAAAAGATGCGGTAAGTAAAGCTGAACCTTTTGTTTTAGAACCCATCTATAATGTAGAAATCTACTCACCAGAAGAATACATAAGTGATGTAATTTCAGAAGTAAATACAAGAAGAGGTAAAATCTTAGGAATTGAAACTAATAAGATTATCTCACAGATACCACTTGCTGAACTATATGACTTTTTACCCGCATTAAGAGCAAAAACGAAAGGGAGAGGAAGATTTAAAATGGAATTTTCGCACTATCAAGAAGTCTCAATTAATTTAGTAAAGCAGTGAAATTTCTAATTACTGGTTCAAAGGGACTATTAGGAAGTGAATTTGATAGAATAATTGAGAACGATAAATTATCCTTGTCAAGACAAGAATTAGATATTACCGCATTTGAAAACGTATACAAAGTAGTAAAGGAATATAAACCAGATATTATAATAAATTGCTCTGCTATAAGTAATGTAGACTATTGTGAAGTAAATCAAAATGTAGCATTTTTGGTGAACGCAATTGGTGTAGAAAATTTGTTAAAATGTGCGATTGAATTTAATATTTTTTTAGTTCACTTTAGTACAGATTATGTATTTGATGGAAATAAAAAAGAACCATATAAAATCTCAGATATTCCTAATCCAATAAATGTGTATGGAAAGAGTAAACTAAAGGGAGAGGAAATAATTTTAAATAGTGGTTATGAAAAATACCTAATTATTAGAACAAGTTGGCTATTTGGAAATGGTAAAAGTTCTCTTGTAGATAAGATTATATCACTTTCAAAAAATGAAATAATTTATATGACTGAGCAAATTTCAAATCCTACTTATGCAAAGGACCTTGCAATAAAGGTTTTAGATATGATAAAGAAGGGATACTTTGGTCTTTTTCATCTTACAGGTTCTTTAAGTGTTTCAAGATATGAACTTGCAAGGTTCATATTAGAAAAAATTGGATATAAAGGGAAAATCGTTAAAGTAGATAGCTTTCCATCTATTGCAAAAAGACCGAATTATTCCGCATTAAATAATTTTCCGCTTGAACCTTTAAGAGACTATAAAACTGCAATACTTGAATTTTTAAGATATTAATTAACGCCTCGGGCAGGACTCGAACCTGCAGCCTACGGGTTAACAGCCCGCCGCTCTACCATTGAGCTACCGAGGCTTTGGCCAGGGAGGGAATCGAACCCCCGACACAAGGGTTTTCAGCCCTCTGCTCTACCACTGAGCTACCTGGCCAATTGAAAGCATGAAAATTATAAAGCATATGACTTTAAAATTTGGAAAAATCTAAAAAATGTACTATCTTGGTATCCATGACGGTCATACTGCAACTGCATGTTTATTTAAAGATGGAAAAATTATAGCTTGTATATCTGAAGAAAGAATAAATAGAATAAAAGAGTGGGGAGGATTTCCAAAGGCATCAATTTTAGAACTTTTAAAAATTGCAAATATTTCACCATCTGATATAAAGGCAGTTGGTGTAAGCTCTATATTCACGCCTATTAGAAACATTCAGGAATTAGAATCTCATACTTTGAAAAAAATTGCAAAATATACAATTAACTTCATTCCAAGGTCAATTATAAGAAATAGACTCATCAGAAAAGCATTTTTAAGCCTCTATGAAATGTTTTCTTATAGAAAGGAATACATTAAAAGAGAACTTGAGAATATTGGAATTAAAGCAAAGGTAAATTTCTACGAACATCATTATATCCATGCATTTACAAGCCATGTATTATCCAAAACAAGAGATGAAAACTTAATAATAACATTAGATGGTTCAGGTGATTTAGTTTCAGGAACTATAAATATTGGAAGAAGAAATGAAATAATTAGAATATCTGAAATATCTAATTACGATTCTCTTGGAGAATTTTATATGCGAATTACTCAATTTTTAGGTATGAAACCACTCTCACACGAATATAAAGTAATGGGTCTCTCTGCATATGTAGATGAAAGTGATAAGTATGCAAAAGAGGTTTACAAAATATTTAGTCAATTCTTTCAAGTAAGGGAGCTTGATATTATAAACAAAACAGGATGTTATAAAAGTAGCTATTTGAAGTTTTTTAAAAAGAAAATAAATTTAATTAGATTTGACTACATCGCATTTGCATCACAAAAGCTATTAGAAGAAATTGTACTACAGCTTGTTAAAAACGCTATTAGAAAGACCAATATTAGAAACTTAGCACTTGGAGGTGGTGTTTTTATGAATGTAAAGCTAAATTACAAGATTTTAATGTTAGATGAAGTTGAAAATGTATTTGTAATGCCAAGTTGTGCTGATGAATCATTAGCAGTTGGCTGTGCAATAAAGTGTGCAATAGATGATGGTTTTCCATTTGACAATGTTAGAACATTAGAGGATATATACTGGGGTCCATATTATAGCAAAGAGAGCATTGAGAAAGCATTAAGCAAAATAGATGAAAAAGAATATAAAATTGAATATGTAGAAAACATAGAAGAACTATTAGCGGAACTAATATCGAAAAATTACATTATTGCAAGATTTAGTGGAAGAATGGAGTTTGGTGCAAGAGCACTTGGAAATAGAAGCATACTTGCAAATCCAAGTAATCTTGAAGTAATTACCAAAATAAATAAAGCGATAAAGCAAAGGGACTTTTGGATGCCTTTTGCACCAACTATTTTATACGAAGACCAAGATAAATATTTAGTAAATCCAAAGCATCATGAAGGATATTATATGATAATGGCATTCTTTACCAAAAAGGATGCACATAAGGACTTAAAATCCGCTCTTCATCAATATGACCTTTCCGCAAGACCCCAAATTCTAATAGAAAATCACAATTCAAAATATTACAAGCTTATTAAAAGATTTAAGGAAATTACGGGTATTGGAGGAGTTTTAAATACTTCATTTAATCTACATGGAGACCCCATAGTAATGACTCCAGACGATGCTATATATACTCTAAAGAACTCAAAATTAGATGGACTTGCCCTTGAAAACTATCTTATTTTAAGAAATTTAAAATAAGGGATGAGGTGGAAACTATAGCTGCAGTTTCACTCCTTAATATAAAATTTCCAAGTGAAAAGTCATAAAAACCATTTTCTTTTAAGATTTTCTCCTCATTTACAGAAAGACCTCCCTCAGGTCCAATTATAATCAGTGTACTTGAAACCTTTTTTTTATATTCAAGAATATTTCTCTTTGAATTTAAACTTCCAAATAATTTTAGTTCGTAATTTTCTGAAATATCAATAATTTGCCTCAATGTCTTTATATTATTGAGCTTTGGAATAATCTGTCTTCCACTTTGTTTACATGCATTTATTATTATCTTCTGCCATCTTTCTTTTAAGTCTCTTGGTTTTACCACGCTAAATTCAGTTATAATAGGAAATATCTCTTTTATACCGACCTCTACTATTTTTTCTAAAAAAAACTCAAAACTCTCTTTTTTAATAATAGACTGTGCGATTGCAATATTAAAGTCATATTCCCTATTCTCTAATTTTTCTATTTTTCTTAACTTTGCACTATTTTTTTCTATTTCAACTATTTCACACACATACTCATTTCCATTTCCATCAAAAACCAAAACTTTCTGCCCTAAACCATATCTTAAAACCTTTACTAAATGGTAAAATTCATCATCTTTAATACTTTCCAAATCAGAAGAATAAAACCTGTCTATACGCATTAAACTAACATATAGTATAAAATTGACATTCTAATAGCTACTCCATTTTCTACTTGATTTAAAATCAAAGAATAATTACTATCTGCAACATCTGAGTCTATTTCAACTCCCCTATTCATAGGTCCAGGATGCATAATAATTACATCCTTTTTTGCATATTTTAATATATCTTTCTTTATTCCAAAAAGTTCATTGTATTCTCTTACTGTAGGAAAGAAATTAGAAGACTGTCTTTCAAGTTGTAATCTTAAAACATATATTACATCCGCATTATCTATAGCCTCTTTTAAATTATATGAAATCTCTACACCCATGTTTTCAAATTCTTTAGGTAATAGCGTGGGTGGACCACAAAGCACTATATATGCACCCAATTTTTTAAATAATCTTATATTACTTCTTGCAACTCTACTATGTAATATATCGCCTACTATTGTAATTTTTAAGCTTTCTATTCTATTCTTATTTTCTAATATAGTAAAGCCGTCCAATAGTGCTTGAGTAGGATGTTCGTTTGTCCCATCCCCACCATTTACAATTTTTGAATTTATAAATTTTCTTATATAGTGCAATATACCACTAGAAGAGTGTCTTATAACGAATAAATCTACACCCATCTTTTCAATATTAAGTAAAGTATCTAAAAATGTTTCTCCCTTTTTTAAGCTTGATGTTTCCCTTGAAAAACTTATTGTATCAATACTTAAAAACTTACATGCATTTTCAAATGACATTCTAGTTCTCGTAGATGGTTCATAAAATAACAAGCACACATTTTTTCCTCTTAAGGTTGGGACTTTTTTTATAGGTCTTTTTATAATTTCTTTCATACTTTTTGCAGTCTGAAATATTTCGTATATATCCTCTACACTCAAATCATCTATACTAAGAAGATACTTTCTATCCCATTTCATGTCTTAATTCCAAGTAAAATGGACATTAATGGCAATATTTTCTTTTTCCCAAAAATAAAGTTATTTTCAGTTTTAAAAAACACACTTTTACCTAACTTAATAGAAAATCCTAACGAAGGGTTAAATCCATATTCATAAAAACTTTCATATTTTCTAAATAAGAAAAACTCATATATTGAAAAACCTAAAAATCCAAAATCCTTAGATATACCAATTCCAAGCATACTCAATTTATAGCTATTAGCACCTCTACTTTCAAGTGCACTAAAATTTGCACCTATTTTAAAATGTTTAGTATAGTAGCTCATATTTACTGAATATCCAACTTTATAGTAGTTTAGATTAATTAGTGGAAAGACTATTCCAAAGCAAACCTCCATATATCCCCCCATAATCTTCCTCTATAATAAGAATTCTGTTGTACTTGGAATTTCTATCACTTCTTGAAACTGAACCTGTTTTAATTTGACCTGTATTTAGAGCAATAGATAAATCAGCAATAAAGTTGTCCTCAGTTTCACCCGAACGGTGAGATACTATTGCTTTATAGTTATTTCTTTGAGAAAACTCAACCGCATCAATAGTCTCACTTAATGTCCCAATTTGATTTAGCTTTATTAATACCGCATTTGCAATATTATTTTCTATACCCATCTTAATTCTTTTTACATTAGTAGTAAATAGGTCATCTCCAACAATTTGAATTTTTGAACCAAGCTCTTTTGTAATATCCTTCCAACATTCTATATCATCCTCACTACAAGGGTCTTCAATTGAAAAAATTGGATAGTTTTTAACTAAGTCTTTATAAAAAGAAATAATCTCCTCTTTTGAAAGTAGTTTTCCGTCAATTCTATACTTTCCCTCAAAAAATAGTTCATTTCCTGCAACATCTAATGCAATTTTTGCTTTATTTAAATATCCTGCTTTTTCAATAGACATCATAAGAATATCTAATGCTTCTTTTGTTTCTCTTAAATTTGGTGCAAAACCACCCTCATCTCCTACATTTGTAATATGACCTTTTTCTTTTAATATAGATTTTAGTGTATAAAAAATTTCAACACCAATTTCAATTGCTTCTCTAAAGGTTTTTGCACCAATTGGTGCTATCATAAATTCCTGTATATCTAAATTATTGTCCGCATGAACACCACCATTTATAAAATTCATAAGTGGAACAGGTAATATATAACTTCTAACTCCACCTATATATCTAAAAAGTGGCATTTTATAGTAATTTGCCATAGCTCTTGCAACTGCGAGCGATACACTTAATATAGCATTTGCACCAAGTCTTGATTTATTTTCAGTACCATCTAAATCTATAAGAAACTTATCTATATATCTTTGATTACTTGCCTCAAGTCCAACAATTGCTTTAGATATAATATTATTTATATTTTCAACTGCTTTTTTTACTCCTTTTCCAAAAAATCTTTTTTCATCATCCCTTAGTTCTAAAGCTTCATATTTTCCTTTTGAAGCTCCAGATGGAACAATTGCACTTCCTATACTTCCATCTTCCAGCTCTACCGTAGTATATACTGTAGGATTTCCTCTGGAATCTAAAACTTCATAAGCTTTTACACGCTTAATCTGTGGCATTTTAAAAGTTTAAAGTAAATGTATAACCTTAAAATTTTGAAAATGCTATACAAAGATGCAGGAGTAGATATAGATAAGGCGAATGAATTTGTTAAATATATAAAAGATAAGGTAGGTGAAAATATTGGTCTTTTTGGTGGATTGTTCGAAATAAATGAACTATTAAAAAAATATAATGAACCCGTTTTAGTTAGTTCGTGCGACGGTGTAGGCACTAAGGTTGAAATTGCAAGAAAACTTAAAAAATACAAAAATATTGGAATAGACTTAGTTGCAATAAATGTAAATGATGTTTATGTAATGAAAGCAAAACCTCTATTTTTTTTAGACTACTATGCAATGCATTATCTTGATTTAGATATATCTAAGGAACTTATAGATGGAATAATTGAGGGTTGTAATTATGCAGAATGTAAGCTAATTGGAGGGGAAACCGCACAAATGCCAGCAATTTTTAAGAAAAATAAATTTGATATTGCAGGATTTGTAGTTGCAATAGCAGAAAAGTCCAAAATTCCAAGAAAAGAGAAATTAGAAATTGGAGATATTATAATAGGTATTAGCTCAAATGGTTTTCATTCAAATGGATATTCTTTAATTAGAAAAATTATTAATCAAAAAGGAATAAAACTAAACAGAATTTACGAGGAAGTTTCAGAAAATGAAACTATTGGAGAAATATTACTTAGAACTACAAGAATTTACAAGGAGATATTAGATATAGACTTTAAATCAGCAGTTCACATTACAGGTGGAGGTTTTTATGAGAATATAAAAAGGGTATTAAGAGAAGACTTGGATGCAAGAATTAAGATAAATTACGAAATACCAAGGGTTTTTAAATTTTTTATGGAAATGGGAAATGTTTCAATTGAAGAAGCATTTAGAGTATGGAACATGGGAATAGGTATGGTTCTTATTTTAGATGAAAAAGTATTAGATAATATAAAAATTGAATATGTATTACTTGGAAGGATTGAAAAAGGAAATGGTAGAGTATGTGTGGATTTTTAGGAACATTCTTAGTAAAAAAGAAGTTAAACTTAGAATTACTAAGGCATAGAGGTCCAGATAGTATTGGATATTATGAAGATGACTATATAAGCTTAGGTTTTTGTAGACTAAAAATTATTGACCTTTCAGATAAAGCAAATCAACCTATGTCATATGACAATCTTATAATTGCATTTAATGGAGAGATATATAATTTTTTAGAGTTAAAGAATGAGCTTTTAGAATACGAATTTAGGACAAAATCAGATACAGAAGTTCTTTTATATACTTTTCATAAATTTGGTGTTTTAAATGGTTTAAAGAAAATAGTAGGTATGTTTTCTATAGTTCTATACGACAAAAATGAAAGGAAAATTTATCTAATTAGAGATAGAGCAGGCATAAAGCCTTTATATTATGCATTTTATAAAAATGGAATAGTTTTTTCCTCAGAAATAAAACCAATCTTAGACACCTTAGAAAAAAAGGATATAAATATACCCTCTTTGATAAATCACTTTACATTTTTATTTAACTTTGATGAGAATACTGCATTTAGCAATGTTTATAAATTAAAACAAGCACATGTACTTGAATTTTCTGAAGTGGGAAAAAGGCTTTATCCATATTGGAAGTACGAATTTTATAATGAAATTAAGGATATAAAGGAGGCAAAGGAAAAGTTCGTATATATTTTTGACGAAGTAGTAAAAAGTCAGCTAATAAGTGATGTTGAAGTTGGTATTTTTCTTAGCGGAGGAATAGATTCTAGTTTAATTAGTATATTTTCAAGTAAATATAGAAAACTTAAGGCATTTAGTCTTATATATAAAAAAAGTGATATAGTAAAGGACGAGTATAAATATGCAAAAGTATTAAGTGAAAGATTAGGTATTGATTTAGAGGGTGTGGTTTTTGAAATGGATGAAGAGATATTGGATAAGTTTGTATATTATATAGAAGAGCCCGTTGGAGATCCTGCTGGTATTTCTACTTATTTAATGTGCGACTATAATAAATCAAGAGTAATAATTTCAGGTATGGGCGGAGATGAAATATTTGGAGGATATCCAAGATATAGAGCATATAGCCTATACAAAAAATTACACTTTTTACCAGTTCATAGAATATACTTTCCAAAATTATTCGGAAAAATTTCAAGAGATATTGAAAAACTAAAAAGAGTATGGAATAAGCCATATTACTACTATTTAAGTTATTACGATGATAAAGACGTAAGGGAATTGTTTAAATATAACTACGAACCATTTAAAACGGCTTTTGAAATTTATAAAGGAATAAATGGAAACTTCTATGAAAGAATGCTTATCTTTGATTTTATGACATTCTTACCTGAACACAATTTACTATATTCAGATAAATTATCTATGTCTAAAAGTGTAGAAATGAGAGTTCCATTTTTAGATGATAGAATTTTAGAATTTTCAATGCTATTGGACACAAGAATAAAAATGGATAAATTATTACTTAAAGAAGTTTTAAAAAATTATTTTCCTGATGTTGTTAAAAGAAAAAAGATGGGCTTTGGAGGTCCAATAAGAACTTGGCTATATAATAACAAGGACCTTGTAATAAGAGAAGTTGAAAAGCTAAAAACATTAGATTTTATAAATATGGATAAAGTAAGAAAGGTAGTAAATGAGGAATTTAGTAATAAGAAGTTCAATTATCTTCAAGTATTTCAATTCCTTGTAGTTTCAAGATGGCTTGAAATATTTAAGTTTTAAAAATTCAACATAACATTAAGCCCAAAATTCCTATATGTCCTAATAGGGTTGTATCCATAACTTCCAAAGATTACAATATTATAGTTCCTAATGCGAAAAACGTAGTTAGTATATAAATTCAAATCAAGACCACTTGGAATATACTCTGAGTAAGAAGAAAATCTATATTCTAAGCCAAAGTTTAAAATTCTTCTAAATTCTAAATATACAAAAGGAGTTGTCCTTGAGTATATACCAATACCTAATTCAAAGTTTTTTATTTCAACTCCGATACTATTTTTAAGATAGCTTAAAATACCTCTTTGATTAAAATACTTGCTTTTTAACGTAAATATTCTATATTTTATTTTACTATTAATTTCTTCATAGTCTAATTGCTTAGAATAGCTTGCGTAATTATAGCTTGAAGAAATTGCAAAAAATAAGTTATCTTTGCCCTTAGAGAACGAAATATCAGCATTTTTATAATTCATGTAAAAACTTCCAATTATATATGAACTTTTACCACTTATATAAATAGGATAAATCTGTTTTATATAACTTCCATGACTATCATAGTAGTATGTGTTTGATTTTGCATCGTAAGAATAGCTTCCAAAACCATCTCCCACAAATATATATCTTTCTAAATACACTACATTAGGCTCAGAAATATAGTTTATATCAAAACTATAATTTTGCATAGTTTTAAATATTCTAAATTGTAAATTCTGTTTTTCTAACACATAAAAACCTATAAAGTTAAAGATATTACTATTTATCCCAAAACCAATCTCATTTTCTATATTTTTTGAAATTCTCAAATTGTAAATAGGATAAAATGCAGTATTTGTTTTAAAGGAAATTCTACTAAATGCACTATCTATAAAGTTATAGTCATATTCAAAAAAGAAAACATCCCTTTGAAAATTTAAATTTAACTTTCTTCTATTTGATATGAAATCAAAATAAATATTTTTATGCTCTAACTTTATTCCCAAAAAGTTATCTAAAATATATGGCTCTAAGTTGAAAAACTTAACATAAATATAGTTTCCCAAATTGGAAAATAGTATGTTTCTTGGTAGTGTATATTCTGAATTTACTCGCTTTTTCCTTTTTATACCAAATGAAAAGGAGTTATATTTAAAGTTAAGGTCAGATTCAAAGTCAAATTTTCCAACATTGTATTTAAAGTAGTTTGGATTTACTTCAAGTATAGAAAATTTACCATTTGTAAATTTAAAGTTTATTTCTCTTTCAATTCTTGGAGGTTCGTAGTATTCTAATGGTTCATAATTTCCTTTCCCCTTTCCTACAAAATAATAAAAATTGCCCTGACTATTATATTCATAAGAACCACCTAAAAAAGGAAAAAACCTTACTATATACTCACCACTACCCTCCCCTACATAAACAAATATGCTATCTATCTTATTATAACTTCCCCTATCCGACTTATAATAACTTGGATAATATCCGGGACTTTCAATATACTTTATCGTATCACTTTCATACTTAATAATTTTCCTTAACTGATAAATACCAATATTTCCATATCCAAGTTCAATATGCTCCCTTTGTCCATCAATTTGAGTATACTGATATTCTATAGTTAATCTATCACCCTTTTTTACAACTACATTTGGCTTTAGAATAATAGTCCCCATATCATAATTTGCAATGTAGTCATCTTCTTCCAATTTGACACCATTTAAATAAACCTTTATAGAACCATATACAATATTATAATTTCGCGAAAATTTATATGGCCCTCTATTGTTTTCCTCAAGGTATATATCCATCCTTTCAAATAAATATCTTTCATATCCGAAAACTCCAAAAAACCTATTACTTTTTACATTTATACCAAATATCCTATAGTTTTTATAGTTAAAAATACCCGAGTTTAAATGCAAACTACTTGAACTAAGATTTAAATAACTTTCTTCAAGTTCCTCAAGAGTTATAGTTCTATTAGTAGAATAAGACTTTACAATAGCTGATATTTTATAGTTTCTATAAGTTCCATTTATATTTGCACTAATACCTTGATTTTGTTCTATACCTGAACTAAAACCAACTTTCCAAAATGCACTGCCAAAAAAGTTAAAATAAGAATTTTCTTCATTACTTTCAAAAAAATTAGCTAAAGAAGTATTTTGAAATACTTTCTCATAATAAACTTTTGTATTTGTCTGCAAAGGTCTTACGTATATTCTTGAGCTATCTAAAATAACTTGAAAACCTCCATTTGTAAGAAAACTATTAAAAACAACCGAATTTAATAGAAAAATCGTATCTGATATAAGATTTACACTATCTCTTAAAAGTGCAATCAAACAAAATAAATTGTTATTAAATTTTAAAGTAAGCTCTAAAATTTCGGATATGATAAGCATAAAATTTATAGAAAAGCAAGAAGATATTGACTTTCAGGCTATCTTTGAGCCAAGTGATATAGAAGAGAGTATTTCATTTATTCCACCAAATATCTTTAAAGTAAAATTTGAAAATACAAGAGAATACATAAAGAATATATCTAATATGGTAAAGCAGATGAAACTAAAAAGAGTTGGAATAAAGATAAACGATGAAGTAGAAAAGGCTATTGAGGAGCTTTATTTACAGCATTATGTGTTTGATAAGTATAAAACAAAAAAAGAAGATTTGAATTGTGAATTTTATATATTTTCAAAAGAGAAAGATTATACTATCTCAAAGATATTAGCTGAAAGCACGAATTACACGAGAAACTTAGTAAACGAACCACCAAACGTAATATATCCAGAAACACTAAAGGACGAAGCTATAAATTTAGGAAAAACCTATGGTTTTGATATTGAGGTTTTTGATAGGAAAAAACTGAAGGATTTGGGTTTTAATGCATTTTTAGCAGTCTCAAGTGGCTCTATAAAAGAGCCATATTTTGTTCATATTTCATATAAAAGAGGAGAGCCTAAGATAAAGTTAGCTATTGTAGGAAAAGCATTAACTTTTGACAGTGGTGGACTTAATATAAAGACATACGAAGGTATGGTTGATATGAAAATAGATATGGCTGGTGCGGGTGTGGTATTGGGAGTATTTAAGGGCTTAGGTGAGTTAAAACTTGACAATATAGAGGTTCATGGATTTTTTGCAGCATGCGAAAACTTACCTTCTGGCTCAGCAATGAAACCCGGAGATGTAGTTAGAGCATATAATGGAAAAACTATTGAAATATTAAATACTGATGCTGAAGGTAGATTGACATTTGCAGATGTTCTTTCATATGTCTCAAAGAACTATAAATTAGACTATATAATAGATTTTGCCACATTAACGGGTGCGATAGTTGTTGCACTTGGTGAATATAGAGCAGGTATTTTTACACCGAATAGGGATTTATACAATAAAATTGAATATTATGGAAGTTTGGCTAATGAGAACTATTGGCTAATGCCATTAGATGAAAATATAGCAAAAAAGCTAAAAAGTAAAGTTGCAGATGTAAAAAATACAGGAGATAGAGCAGGCGGTGCAATATTTGCCGCACTATTTTTAAGAGAATTCTTAGAAGACCCTAACATATGGGCACATATAGATATTGCAGGTGTTGCTTATAGTAATGAAATTGGAGCAACAGGCTTTGGAGTAAGAACTATTCTATATTGGTTATTAAATTTATAGTTTGGCTTTAAAATTTTAGACTTACAAAAAGGAGGATGAAAATGAAAAAGTATCCAGTAAGAAGAAGTATAATAGAAGAACTCTTTGAAAAGCCACTTTCAATTTTAAGTGAGTTCGAAAGAAGACTATCTGAGGTAGAAGAGGGAAAAGTAAAGGTATGGTCTCCTTATATAGATATGGTTGAGTATGATGACAGATATGAAGTAGTAGTTGAACTTCCAGGAATAGAAAAAGAAAATATAAAGGTAAATATAAAGAATAATCTTTTAATTGTTAGTGGTGAAAAGAAGGAACATTATGAAAAGAAAGATAATATGACTTTTCATTATCAGTCCATTTCTTATGGTAAATTCCAAGCGGAAGTTGGCATACCATCTGATGTTGAAATTGAAAAGATATCCGCAAGTTATAAAAATGGAGTTTTAAAATTAACTCTTCCAAAATCTATAAGGGAGGAGAAAAAAGAAATTAAGATTGAATTTGAATAATGATTTTTCATTCATTACTTTATAGAAAATTATTAAATAGGCTTAAAAAATCAAATAATGAGTTAACAGACTTAAAAGAAAGATACGTTAGACTACTATCTGATTTAGAAAATTACAAAAAGACAGTATCAAGAAAAGCGAGCGAAGAAAAGGAAATTGAAAAAGAAAAAATATTCAAGGAAATTATATTAATTGTAGATAACTTTGATAGAGCTTTGGATTTTATAAAAAAATCAAACGGTAATGACGATATAAAAAAAGGCGTCGAGATGATATATAAACAACTTATAGGTTTTCTAAATAATAACGGTATAGAACAAATATCCTTTAAGGGAAAAAGTTTTGACCCAAAGTTATGCGAAGCTCTTGTTGTAAAGGAAGGAGATGAAGATAACATAGTAGTTGAGGAATTTGAAAAAGCATATGTATATAAGGGGAAAGTATTAAAGCCTGCAAAAGTTGCAGTTTCTAAGAAAATCACATCCTAAATACAGGCCAAGATTTATTTGAATAATCTTCTATAACTCTATTTAAGCAAACTGAAAGTAGAAATCCGATTATTTCTCTGGTATCTCTTGGATCTATTATTCCATCATCCCACAGTCTTGCAGTTGAATAATATGCACTACTTTCAAGCTCATATTTTTTATATATTTGATTTCTAATATTCTCTATTTCTTCTTGCGGGACTTCTTTATTCATTCTCTTATACTTATTTTCAGTTATTATTTTCATTACTAAAAATGCTTGCTCAGCACCCATTACTGAAATTTTACTAAATGGATACATCAGTAAAAATCTTGGATTATATGCTCTACCTGCCATAGCGTAGTTTCCGGCACCATGAGATGAACCAACTATTAGAGTAATTTTAGGAACTTGAGTAGCGCTTACTGCTTGAACCATCTTTGCTCCATGTTTAGCTATACCTTGCTCCTCATAAAATTTACCCACCATAAAACCTGTAATATTTTGCAAAAATAAAAGTGGAATTCTTCTTTGAGAACATAGCATTATAAAATGAGCACCTTTTAGAGCACTTTCGGAAAATAGAACACCATTATTTGCAACTATTCCTAAAGGAATACCCTTTATCCTTGCAAAACCACATACTAATGTTTGTCCATAGTTTTTCTTAAATTCATCAAACCTACTTCCATCTACAATCCTTGCAATTATTTCCCTTATATCAAAAGGTTTGTATATATCCCTTGGAATAATCCCTAAAATTTCATCAATATCGTACATCGGCTCCTCACTTTCAGTAATATCTATATAACTTAAATCCTTAGTTCTATTTAAATTCCTTACTATTGACCTTACAATTTCAATAGCATGGTTATCATTTTCTGCAAGATAGTCAGTAACACCAGAAATATAAGAGTGCATGTATCCGCCACCAAGCTCCTCCTCACTTACATCTTCGCCTGTTGCCGCCTTTACAAGTGGAGGACCCCCAAGATAAATAGTACCTTGATTTCTCACAATTACATTTTCATCACTCATAGCAGGAACATATGCACCACCCGCAGTACACATACCCATAACACATGCAATCTGAGGAATACCAAGACTTGACATTAATGCCTGATTGTAAAATATTCTTCCAAAATGTTCCTTATCGGGAAAAACCTGTGCTTGAAGTGGCAAAAATACACCACCCGAATCCACTAAATATATAATAGGTAGTCTATTTTCCAAAGCTATTTCCTGTGCTCTTATGTGCTTTCTAATTGTTTCAGGAAAATAAGTCCCTCCCTTTACTGTGCTATCATTTGCAACAATTACAACCTCTTTCCCCTCAACTATACCAATACCTGTAATTATACCTGCTTGTGGAACTTCTTGGTCATATAAATTATAACAAGCCAGTGGAGAGAGCTCAAAAAACGGAGTATTTGGATCTATTAACTTTAGCACTCTTTCCCTTGCAAGCAATTTTCCCCTTTCTCTTTGAAGTTTCACAGCTCTTTCATCTCTTTTATTTCTAATCTCTTCCAAAATCCTTTTAAATTCCTCAACCTTAAACCTGTTATATTCGTAATTTTCTTTAAACTCCTCACTATTTACATTAACTTGACTTTTTATTATCATAGCTTTAAATTTTAAGGTTTTAGCTTTTAATTATAATCTTATTTGTGGAGTTGTTGACTTTTAAAATATATATACCTTGTATATGGTTAAATGTATTTCACCCTGAGGTTCTATTTCAAGCAAATTACCTAAAATTTTAAGTGAATAATTACAATCCTTAATAGAGTTGTCATTTAATACTGAAGTAAATGTACAACTTGTACCGGAATTAATACTTACATTATAGGGTGTTAAATTGAGATTATAAAATGCCGAGTTATCATTTAAAACTAACGGATTTATATTGTAAATGTAAGGATTTGACACTGTTTGAGTGAAATTTACTGGTTGAGTACACTTATTTGTTGAGTTTATACTTTCTTTTAAAACTACTAAACTATTAACACTATTGTTAGTTGTACTAAAGAAGTTAACAAGGAAAAACCTATCTAAGCCATAGCTTATGACGTTCTTAGCATGATTGGAATTTGAATTGGTAGGAATATTTATCCATCCTCTAGACCATACGATATTTCCATTACTACCGTTTATTTTCATAACAATTGGATAAGATTTAGAACTATTGACTCTTGTAAAGCCAGATACAATGTAGTTTCTCTGACAATTTAATTCCCTGAATTTAAAATATGCCTGTTTTGGATTGTTGTCTATTTGGTATATACCCCACGTTTTAGTAGTATTATCAACTACAAAGTCTTTTAGTTGAAACCAAGTAGCAATAGCCACTCTACTGTCACCATTCAGAGTATTAAAGCCAGTAGTCATATTATGTGCTTGCCCACTTTGTCCAATAGCAGAAGATTCCCAGCCAAATTCTGATATCCAGATCTTCTTTTGAGTATTACTACCCTCATGTAAGATGATTTTATCCCAAATTAAATTTATATTATTCAGCATTGCATTTCTAATAGCTTGACTATTTGTTGAATTTAGTAAAACATAGACGTGCATCCCAATACCATCAATCGGATAACTACCAGTTTTATTTTTTATAGTATTCCAAGACCAAATATTCTTTCCATAAATGTACGTGCTATCTAAATATCCATTCCCCTTATTAAGATCATCTGTAAGTAAGGGGCCTGAGATTAGTAAAACATCTCTCACATTAGCGTTTATTTTTACCTTTGTATAAATATCCTGAAGTATCTTAGCAAACCATTTTGGATGGACTAAGTAGGTATTATTTATAATATAACCATTTGGTTCATTGAATGACTCAAAGACTTTAACCCTATCCCTAAAGTTTAACACTATAGATAGAAAATTATCAGTATATTCGTTTATCCAATTATTAGTAGCACTCGGGTTGATAGGATTCTCATACCGCAGTAAATTGCCCACAAATGTTTTAACTGCTTCATGACCAACTAATGCATATACTTTTATATCCCTATTTACGAAATTGTTTATTATTTGATTATATGTATTTATAAAATTTTGGTCATTAACAGAAGACCAAGCTTGAGCTAATATAAAATTAACTCTAACACAGGGTGTACAAGTGCTATATATTTGACTGAAGTCTATCTTAATTTGTCCTGTTATTGGGTCAACTGGTTGTCCTATATCAAGACACCTTGAAGGCAATGGTTCATTAGATTCAATAGTTATACTGTATCCTCTATCCTCACTAGACCAACCTACCATATTACTTGAATACAAGTTTGACCATTTCATATTGCCATTGAAGTCAGTTTTAAAAATGAGAATATCGTCATCCCCCAATTGACTTCCACACAAAGGACCTGCAGTTAAACACCTTGTTCCTACTACTACGTATCCATCATTATCAACTATAATGTTTTGTCCTATTTCATGAGCACCAAAATTATAACCTTTAGACCACACAACATTGCCATCGCTATCAATCTTCATAAGAGCAATATCGTTATTCTGACCACTATTTCTAATCAGAAGAATAATATAATTATTGCCGTCTCTGCTGATTTTCATGACCTTATCGCAAGCACCATTCAAACTATATCTTTTTCTCCATATAATATTACCATTTAAACTTGTTTTCAAGACTACAGAAGAACAACTGTCCTCAAATACTGAGATTAGCCACGAATTATGTGTAATTATGCCCATTCCAGGCATATCTCCCAAAGTATTCGAGTTTCTATATTTAGACCAAATAAAATTTTTTGTTCTTAAGTTAAAGAGACCTAAAAACGAACAATTCTTACTTACACAATTAGAAAAGTTTCCATGACCACCAACTATAGCTACAAGTGTATCATTAACCTTGGACATATCATTTATAACCAAATTGCCAGCATTATGACTATAAGATCTATACCACTTAACATTTAGTGATGTATCAAAAGCTAATATGAGGGGATTTAGTTTTCCATTAAAGTGATATGAACCAACGATGAATAGCGTATCAGATATTTTTAGAACAGGGAGCTTATGACAAGTATAACAACTCACAGATGAATAGTTAAACCAAAGTAGTTTATAATATCCTATAACATACATTAAAAACATTGTTTTACCTCCTTAGCAACAACTTAAAGGATTTACCCTTAACTCTTAATATGAAAATACCTTTTTCTAAGAAAACCTTATTATCAAAACCACTTTTATATAGGCTTCCGTCGGTCCTGTATATCCAATAATTATGTCTACTCTTAAAAACAACAACGTTATCCTTTAATTCAAAAACATCTCCTTCATCAATACTTACAGGTGTTATAGGAGTACAATTATTATCATTTACATTCGTGGTGTTATAGTAGACATATAATCTATTATTTAATCCTACAACTATATCAGGCTTTTTATCAGCATTTACATAGCCCACATCCAATCCGTAAACCCTATAAGGACTGTTTTCAATTATCTGAGGAGACCAGTTGTTATTTCCTAAATTTTCTAACCATCCTAATGGATTGGAGTATACAGAATCACCACTAGCCCATACTATATCATTATCACCATCACAGTCTAAGTCAGCAATTTTTAACTCACAAGAGCTAAGATTATAAACTATAGGAACATTTATACTTTGAAAGTTAATTGGATTTCCACCTTGATTCATTCTAATTGATATAAGACCTCTATTTACACCATCATTCCATCTTGTGCAACTAACGATATCTGCTCTACCATCCTTGTTTATATCACCAGTAGTAACACCATGATAGTAATGTTGAATAGTTAAATAGTATCTACTACTCCAAGTATTACCCTGATTTAATCTGTAATACACAGCACCCTCATGATTAACGAAAGTATTACCACTGCTACAAACAAAGTCAACTCTACCATCATTATTTAAATCAGCTAAAGATAGGCCTTCATGACAAGGTCTGTCCATACCGATAAAATCATCTATTACTGAAAGTGTTTTAGTTAGGTAATTATATCTAAAGAATCTAAAACCCTCCTCTGTAAAGTAAATATCACTCCCATATGCACTTATATGATTTAAAAAACCGAATAATGGGTTAGAAATTGTAGTATCTTTAAAATTACCATTTCCAAGATTAATAAGGATATTAACTGTCCTACTCATTGCATTGGCATTAGCTATATCAAACCTACCATCACTATTGAAATCACCCACTACTAAACCATATGGTAAATATCTCGTTTGATTACCAACAGGAACGCAATTAAAATTCCCAAGAGATGTCTGATAAGCAATTCTAACTACACCAAAGCCATTGTTATTACTATCCGCAGTTATAAAAACTATGTCATTTAGACCATTATTATCAATATCCTTTATAAGTCCTCTATCATTTATAAGTAATACCCACTTATTGCCAGGGATAAAGGGTGAATTACAGAGTTGAACTCTATTGAAAGTAGCAATACCGAAAGTATTTATAGGCTCATCAATCTGAATATTATTTTGAACTTCATGAGAGTTTTCAAGTTTTATACTAATACTTACTACTTTATCATAAAAAGGTGAACTTATAAAAGTAAACCACAACATGTCTCTAACCTCCTATAAAAACTTTCCTCCTCAGCTTATATTTTTGAAAATTAACATCTATTACATAAATACTCGTTCTTACAGAAATAGGTATTTTAACCATTTTACTATTAAAGCTTCCTTCATAAATTACTTTTCCATTTACGTTATATATCTTTATACTATTAATATTTTCGGAATTTGATGATATGTATAGAAATCCATCCTTCTTCGATATTGAGACAAAGCAGTCTTCGTAATACTCAGGCTTGTTTACAGGTGTTAAATATCCACACATTGCCTTTTTTGAAACATTAATGCTTACAGATGTATAGTTATGACTCCTAATGTTAACTGTAGCATTATATATATTCCAATTACTGCCTGATACTAAACTAATGCTTTGGTTAACTTCTGGTATCCACGTTCTCCAATAACACGTATCCTGAATACCGCTGTCCGCTGCAAGAATACCGTCATAATTTCCATTTGACCATTGAGAATAGTTTGACCAACCTACAATATAAGGTATACCGCCCCTTACTACTATACCTCTTCCCTCACCATCCATACCAAGTAAATACCTTACACTCGACAATGAACAATCAGTTTTATTGATTTTAGCATAAAACATATAACCATTGGGATTAGCATTATACCAAAAACCTGTAATATAATAATAATTTTGACCCTCGGTAATATCTATCCCTGCATCGTTCATAACCGTGCCGAATTGTCTTGCACAAACAAAATTACCATCAGAATTCAACTTAACAAATAGAACATCTGAATGATTATTATTATTAATATGGTCAGCAATTATAATACTTCCGTCAGATGCCAATTTAGCCCAACTTAGTTTAGTAACTTGACTGTTTCTTGTTCTATTATAAAATCTTTGCCATATTAAATTTCCATTAATCACATTGAATTTACCAACCCATATACCATTTCTTGATGTAGATACAGCTATAATATTATTATCATTTGCCTGTAAAACCGATGTAATACCTCGATAGTCCAATATATTAGTCGTTGTATCACCAACTACTCTTATCCACTGTAAGTTCATACTATTATTAAATTTTGCAATAAAACCTTGTGTAGTAGAAACCCAAGCATTATTTTGTTGCCTTTCATGAGCAATCTCACCGCCTATAACAAAACCACCATCATTAGTAGATTTAAGTCCAAGTACTCTAAGATAATTCCCTATATCAGGCTGTCCGAATAAATCCCTTATTCTTATGGCATTTATAAAAGAACCATTATTCCTATTTAGTCTTATTACAAAACCCTCATTTGTATCACTTGGGAGTCTACTACAAAAGCTTATTGAACCTCCATCAGGAGTACAACTTATTCCACCTACAAGGATATCATTATTCTGGTCATAGTCAATTTCATAAACCCATTCATTAAGTCTACTTGAACCTATAACTCTTTCCCAAACACTTGAGCCGTATGGATTGACCATTATCATAACAAAATCACTTCCAGAAGTGTTATCTATTTTATAACTATTACTTAGCAAAAATGTGAAAACTATTCTATCATCTGGTGCGTTAAAATCAACCTTCTCAAGATAATCTTGATTAGCTCCTCCATAAGATCTAAGACCAGACCAAAGCTGTGCCTCTAAGATACCAAGAAAAGAAAAAAACAAAAAAATAATTCTCATGATATAACCTCCTCGTTTGTATAATCCAGCCCGTAAATTAGGGCTGGAAGGGGGGGTGAGACTGTTTTAACCCTTAGTAATAATTCTTTGAGCATATGTATTATCTCCTATTCTTACCTTGAGAAGATATATACCTTTCTTTTTTAGTTCCAAACCAAATGAGTATGCGCCAGGTGGATAGTATCCTAGTGACTTACTTTTTATAAGCTTACCGTCTAGACTATATACACTAAAACCCAGATATGACGGTCGAAAAATTTCAAAGAATATTTTATAGTCTTGGATCTCAAAGCGAGAAATATCTGTTCTGACCTCATTAGATGAAATTGGAGTAACACAAGGAGGAGTACCTTTTATCACGTAAACATCATAGCTAGCCTGATTAGAATTAGAAGAACCATAGCTAAAAGTGGGAGTAGGATATGTAGCAGGATTATAAGCTGTTCCATGTATCCATCCTGCAACGAATACACTTCTTCCTAAGATACCTGAACCGTTGTTAACCTCTCTACCATTTCCTGAAACTCTTGAAAAACCATAGCAAATATTGAGAGAGGAACTTAAAGAAAATGTAAAAACATCACTACCACCACCACCGCTCCCTAGATGACAACTTGAAGGACAAACTGTTCCAAAACAAGATGGTGAATTACTATATACCGCACCAAAAACTGTATCATTCCTAAAAAATATACTTTTACCGCCACCGTACTCATTATATTGAAACATACCCTGACCCATAATAGCAACAGATAATATACTATTCATAGAGTTATCTATTTTAGCTACATAAGAAGCATCAGAACATCCTAAACCATAGTAGTATTTATGAGGAGATCCATCATTAAGGACGAAGTTGGAAGGATTAAAAGTCTGACCTGCAACGAAAACATTACCGCTATTATCTACACTTATGGAATGGACATAATCTCCACTTGAAGAAGTTAATATTACTGTCCTTATTAAATTTGATAAATTATTAGATAGCTTTACTACAAAACCATCATTAGCACCATTCGTCCCAAAAACAATCCTATTAGTCCCAAAATTAGAAGAATTTATGGTATATCCACCTACATAAACATTGCCACTATTGTCCACAAAAACCGTCCATCCTTCATCTCCATAATTACTTCCTATCACAGCACCTGCACTGTATCCAAGATTATTATTAAACTTTAATACAAATGCGTCAGTAGAATAAAGATTACCATAAGAATATATTGGATTTGATGCAAATTCAGATAAACTTGCATTGGACGACCAATCAATAGTACCTACAAGATAAACATTATTTGAATTATCTATGTGCAATGATTGTCCGTATGTAGAAGAATTTGAAGAAGAAAGTATGAATGCAGTTCCAAGACTCGTACTTAAATTATTATTGAACTTTGATACAAATGCCATGCGAAAAGTAATATTACTGCCGTATTTATATCGTGGTGGAGGAAAAGGCGTTGTATCACCTGTAACATAACCTGTTATAAATACATTTCCACTATTATCAACAGCAACACCTCTTGCTTCAATTATTGAGCTTGACCTTATAAGAGCGGTTGAAATATGATTAAGATTACTATCCAATTTCACGATAAACGCTGCATTTTGTGTAGCATTTCCATAGTTGTATTTCGGATTTACTGAAAAATCCGAAGGATAGTAAGTTTGTCCAACAACGAAGATACTACCATCGTTACTAATTGTAATTGCACGTGCCCCTTCCGAACCAGAAGAGCTTATAAACGCAGTTGGATCTATAACTAAGTCTAAATGAGGGTTATAATCTTTCAAGTGAAAACTCACTACATTTTGACTATCTATAACAGATACTGGTATCTCTTTATGACCTTGGAAAGCTCTAATATCTGATACATCAAGCGCAAGCTCTCCATTTTTATATAATTTTATACTATTTCCTGATACTTTTATACTATCATGGTTTGAAAAACTTATTTTAATGGATTTGTAGTCCGTATGGGGTTTTATATGGAAGTAGAATTCAAGTTTTTTCCCTCTCAAGGCATTTATGTATAAATCTACATTCCTATAAATATTGGAAAACCTTATCCTTGAATAGACAGGCAAGTTATTCTTAATATAGTCATGACTATATAGATTAAATATTCCTTTGTATAGTTCCATAGAAACGTTATTCAATCTTGAATTTAATATGGAAATTTCAACACCATTTAAATAAATTTTATTTTTATAGAATACAAAGCCATATGGATATAGAGAAATAATACTATCACCAAGGTCCACAAACAAAGGTCCAATAAAGTTCAGTAATATATAAACTGACATAAAATCAACCCCCTAATTTACAATAAATGGTATCAACTTATCTTTAAATCTCAGAATGTAACTTCCGCTCTTTAGAGGTACTTCAGCCTGACCCATTAGATAATCTTCAAAAACCTTTTGTCCTGAGGTACTGTAAATAAAGAATTTTGTTTTATCATAAACTTTAGAAATCAAAATAACTTTCTTGTTCTTTATAACCAAACTTAGATCACTATCAGTTTCGTTATTACCAACAGGTGTAGTTCCACAATTTCCTCCTGCAACATTATAGAAAATTCTTAAAAACGCCATTTCAAAAGCATCAGTATTATGCCCGCCTACAACAATATCTGGTCTTGTATCATTATTAACTAATCCAACAACAGCACCATAATTACTATTAATAGAATTGTCAATAATATAGTTAGTCCATCCACCACCTCCAATTGTGGGATTTCTTATCCAGCCCAATGCAGGTCCAGGTTGAGTATAACCTTCCCTTCTACCCATACCCCTTGACCAAATGATATCTAAATCTCCATCACAATCTAAATCATATAATGTTGCTTCCGAACCCATAAGATTGCTACTTACAGGAACACTAGTTAGTTGCGAAAAAGAAGGAGGACTGCCACCATTATTCCTATACACTACAACTGCATCATTTTGATCATCAGTAAAAACTACATCAAGCCTCCCGTCATTGTTTATATCACCAACAGCAACACCATGGAAATTACCAGGAGAAGAAGTTACGTTATATACAGAACTCCAATTGACTCCTTGCTTCAATTGGAAAACAACATTACCAGGACTTCTGAAATATCCCCTTGTACAGACAGCATCAGTTTGCCCATTATTATCTAAGTCCCCTATTGCTAATCCTTCAGTGCAGTAATTATTTATCTTTGAGCTTGAAATCCCATTCCATCTATGAAGTCCCTGATTTTGCCCAGAACTTCTCCCCTCATCTGTAAATAATATCTCATTTGGACTTATAACTGCAACGTGGTTTATATAATAAAAAGTATCACTTACCGAACTAACTACAACATATTGATCTGAGAAATTTTGATTACCATTATTTATTAGCCGCATTACTTCACCAGCACCTGCATCTACATATACAAAATCTGTTCTACCATCATTATTTAAATCATGTGCTGATATACCATATGGACAGGCAAGATACTCCGTATTTATTCTCTTAAATATAAAATTACCTGAACTATTCTGAAAACACCCTACAATAGCCCCAAAACAGTTGGCGTCGTATACATAAGCGGATACAATATCGTTATAACCGTTATTATCAAAGTCACCTATAAGTCTATTATTAGGAGAGAGTATTTTTACCATATAAGAAAAAGTAGAACTTATACAAGATGTATCTTCAAAAAAGGTAATAGGACCAGACTGAACAACAGGCAAATTTTTATTAGAAACAACTTCATAGAATTTCTGGACTACAGACCTCTGAAAAGGTGATTCCTCATCTAAACTTCTAACTTCAGCATAAACTCTTGAAAAAAGAACAAAGATAAGAAAATTTCTCATAATCTCACCCCCTAAGTGGAAAAAGCTTAGAAATAACTTAAACATGACTTTGAAATTATATCTTAAATGATGGTAAAAAATTAAAGTAATAACTATCTTTTGAAAATAGTTTTAAGAAAATCTTTAAAAATTTTTTATTTTCCTTTATAATTTTCAATTTAAGGAAAATGAAACTAAAAAGAAAAAATCCCCTAAAAAGATACGAAATATACAAAGCTATTAAAAATGGTTGGTCATTTAAGAAAATTTTAAATACCTTTAAAGTTAGCACCAAAACCGTATGGGATATAAAAAGAAATGGATTTTATAAATCCGATAGGACTATAATACTTGTAAACACAATAAGAGAAAAATATCCATACTTTACATTGAAACAGATAAAGTATTATCTTAAAGAAAATTACAACTTAGATATTCAAATATCTACAATTTACTATAAAACTTGTAAAACCATTGATAGAAACTTATATAAACTTATAAAACTACTTTTAAATGATGGAGAAACCGAATACGCGGTTAAAATTCTGGAAGATTTTCTATTTATACAATGGGAATACCTTGAAGTTCTTGAGAAAATAGAAGATGAAAAGTTAAGTATGTCGTTACTGGCAGATAAATACTACTATTTACTATATACTGGCAAACTAACTTCACTAAATGAAGCATTGGTTCAAGCAGAGAATTATTTAAAAATCTGTAAGGACAAAAATTTAAACTACTCTTATTATAAGTGGTTTAATATAAAAATAAGAATCTTACAAGCTCTAGGTAAATATAGGGAAGTATTAGAGATTTTTAATTACGAAGAAATTATAAAACTGCCGTTCAATTTGAAGTCATATATTTTTGCAGTGGTTGTAAGTTGCGGTATTAAACTTGGAGATAAGAAAGCAATAAACCTCTTAAATTTTTATAAAAGAAGATTTAGTAGCAAAAGGAATAGGAATAGTAAGATATCAAAAGATTATAAATTATTTTTAAGAAATCAATATGCCTCTCTTGGAAAATTTAATTTAGCGTTAAAATACATGGATGAGCCATTTTTACACTTTTGGATTGGGAATTATAGAAAATTTTTTAGAATAAAAGAAGAATTACCTATAGAAATGAAAATACCAATGGAAGTTTCACTCGCAATATGTTATTTATTTTCTAAGAATTTCTTTGGATTTCTAAAAATTGCAGATAGAATTCAATATGAAGTAAAAAGCTTTCCAGCATATAGCGATGAGGTTTCACTTGTATTAGCACTAAAAGAGGTATTTTGGGGTAAGTATAACAATGCCATAGAAATAATTTCCAAATCAAACTCAAAAATTTTAAGATGCATTTCAAATAAAGACTATAGTATGCTAAGTAAATACAGGAAAATAGAATT
>JANXBH010000040.1 GCA_025060695.1 Caldifarciminota bacterium
TTATATTTATACAACAGCAATACAAAAGGCGTTCTTGAAGAATATAAAGATTTTTGGATAAGCAATTTTGGTGAGTTATCAGATAAAATAAGTAAGGAATTATTCGGTAGCGAAGTTCCTTCCTGAAAGGCTATAAGCAGTGGAATAACTATAAAGATAAGCAAGCAAATATCATACCCTTTATCACCCGCTTCATAGATTTTTCACACATGCTTCTACAATATCCCCCATTTCCATACACTTCAATCTCTTTTACCAAAATCATAAACTAAGTACTCTTTGCCTTCCTTGTTATTTAGCTAACTCACCCTGATACTAGATATTCAATGTATGGACTTAGCCTAAAGAGTTTTTCCAATCTTTTGCTCACAGGAATAATTATATATCTTTTGTATGGTAAACGTATGGCAGATAAGCCGTCTTTGGAAAGACCGAGCCTGTCAAGGCTTTCAGGTGAGTGTTAAGCTAATGGCACTTAGGTTAACAAGCTCTGCTACCACCTTAGGAGCTTTTCCAAAGATCACAAGCCTTTGAGAGAGTAGTCCACAAAACCGTGCGCAAACAAGCCTTGACGGGCAAGCACTACAGGAATGCACAAAAAGTTCAAATTCGGACAAATTGTGCAAAAGGTTAAGCCTTGTCAGCTAATCACCTAAAGACTTGCCATATACGTATGCCTTAGCAGAAACTGCAGAAGCCAAAGGCAACAGCAATCTCAAGGAGAAAACGTCTACCAGAACCTGTTAGTCAAGACTGCTTTTGAGAGAGAATGGAAGCTAAAACTGATGCTACTAGAGGGCATTCTGATAGACTACGTCAGTTTTGAATTGATAGTTCCTCGAGAGTTTTCCGTGCTATAATGTCATTTTGTAAGCCCAGATAGGCTTCTCTAATTGAGATGAGATAAAGCTAAGCCCAGAAAGAGGAGCTTTGTTGCTTCCAACAGAGGAGAGAGTGAAAATAGTGCAGAAGAATCTAGTCAATATAATAACATCCCCTTAAAAAGTAATTGTCCTATGTTGCATGTTTTTGAGAGGACTTCATCAAGATACCTTATAAAAAGTAAGGGAATTTTTTAATCTACAAACTTTAAAATTTGTTTATGCGTGTTGCGATTATAAGTGCAGTA
>JANXBH010000041.1 GCA_025060695.1 Caldifarciminota bacterium
ATTGAAACAAAAACATAGCCAATTTTGTAAAGGGCACATGGAAAGCGTTTTTATCGTCCCTATGAGGGATTGAAACTTTGTTTTTGCTAGGAACTTCAATATTGATATTTATGGTTTTTATCGTCCCTATGAGGGATTGAAACATTCAACAATCCAGAGACCGTAAAAATTTTTCTGTAAGTTTTTATCGTCCCTATGAGGGATTGAAACTAATACCCAATGGGGATATGATTTCTAGCTAAAAAAGGTTTTTATCGTCCCTATGAGGGATTGAAACAAGCTATTGATGGTTTTTATTTTAGCGTTAAAAATGAGGTTTTTATCGTCCCTATGAGGGATTGAAACTACTTGCTCGTGCATCTCAAGATTTTGAAAAAAGAGCGTTTTTATCGTCCCTATGAGGGATTGAAACGGGTATATCCAGTGCAATGATAATAGGAATAATAGGGTTTTTATCGTCCCTATGAGGGATTGAAACCTAGCAAACCCAAAAATATCGCTACTAATTCATTTATGGTTTTTATCGTCCCTATGAGGGATTGAAACATGATATTAGTATTGATGATTTGCCAAAAATGATTGTGTTTTTATCGTCCCTATGAGGGATTGAAACTAGATGCCAATGAAGAAAGCATAGAAGTAATAGCAGTGTTTTTATCGTCCCTATGAGGGATTGAAACTCTTTCTCTATTACAATTTTGTGTGCATTTTTCTGGTTTTTATCGTCCCTATGAGGGATTGAAACCAGTCTTACCACGGTATATTCGCATATTTTCCAACTCGTTTTTATCGTCCCTATGAGGGATTGAAACTCGTAAACTTTATTGAGAGCCCGATACCTATCTACGTTTTTATCGTCCCTATGAGGGATTGAAACAATGACGCAATCGTGAAGGTTTTGAATAGTTTTTATTCTGTTTTTATCGTCCCTATGAGGGATTGAAACTTTTAGTATTAAAAATGAATATGCACTTTGGAATAAAGTTTTTATCGTCCCTATGAGGGATTGAAACATGCAAAAACAATGCTTGTTAATGATAGCATGGCTAGGTTTTTATCGTCCCTATGAGGGATTGAAACTCTCTAACATGGGAAGGGATAACTTAGT
>JANXBH010000042.1 GCA_025060695.1 Caldifarciminota bacterium
GGATTGAAACCGTCTTCTTTTTGAACTTCTTCCATGTCCAAAAAGAGTTTTTATCGTCCCTATGAGGGATTGAAACCAGTCCATCCACGGTATATTCGCATATCTCCCAATACGTTTTTATCGTCCCTATGAGGGATTGAAACAAATTTTTATATGTTTCAAATCAAAGAAATTTTTCAAGTTTTTATCGTCCCTATGAGGGATTGAAACTATAATGAAGAAAATTATCAAAAAGCATTTTACAGATGTTTTTATCGTCCCTATGAGGGATTGAAACCTGATTACAAAAAGCGGATGATACTAGCACTTCTCCTCGTTTTTATCGTCCCTATGAGGGATTGAAACAGATAGTTTACTAAGTTATCCCTTCCCATTCTAATGAGTTTTTATCGTCCCTATGAGGGATTGAAACTTTGCCCTGTAATTTCTATTTTGTTTGGATTTTGTCTGTTTTTATCGTCCCTATGAGGGATTGAAACTCAATGCCTACAAGAAGTTCAAAACAGATGCAGTCTGAGTTTTTATCGTCCCTATGAGGGATTGAAACAAAAAATTTGATGTGAAAAGAGACCTTTATTGAGTGTTTTTATCGTCCCTATGAGGGATTGAAACTTTCTTTTTCTATTTCTATTTTTTTTAACATTTTCTTGAAGTTTTTATCGTCCCTATGAGGGATTGAAACTCAATTCGTATACTCCATATATAATATTCGTGATACTTGTTTTTATCGTCCCTATGAGGGATTGAAACTTTTTATATCTGAAAGTTGGAAAATGACTTTATAAAAGGTTTTTATCGTCCCTATGAGGGATTGAAACTTTCTTGAGAAAGTTCCATGCTACCAAAAACCCAAGCAGTTTTTATCGTCCCTATGAGGGATTGAAACACTTTTGTATAACTCGTCCCCATTCCGAAGAACTAAGTTTTTATCGTCCCTATGAGGGATTGAAATAGAAAATACAAACTACCTTATAAAAAATTTTCATTATCTCTCGTCAATTTCATAAAGATATTGAAAAATTTTCACACTTTAAAATTTCCAAGCCATGAAAGAATACAAAAATTACATAG
>JANXBH010000043.1 GCA_025060695.1 Caldifarciminota bacterium
GCACGGGTTTTTATCGTCCCTATGAGGGATTGAAACATTTTATTGTTAATGGCACGAATTTATAGGATGTTTTAGTTTTTATCGTCCCTATGAGGGATTGAAACTACTTGTTGTTTCTATTATCGCATAAAATTGAACACCTGTTTTTATCGTCCCTATGAGGGATTGAAACATGCTAAAATAAAAGCCATCAATGGCTTTAAATTGATATGTTTTTATCGTCCCTATGAGGGATTGAAACGGAGTTATCGGTCCAATAGGATTTGGAATTGATGACAATGTTTTTATCGTCCCTATGAGGGATTGAAACTTTATTTTCCTTGTTATATTACTTGCATTTTTGACGATCGTTTTTATCGTCCCTATGAGGGATTGAAACTAATTGTTTTTTTGTTAGGATATTAGATGCCAAAAAAGTTTTTATCGTCCCTATGAGGGATTGAAACTATTTGACGTTTTGGCATGGAGAAAATAAAGAAGATAGTTTTTATCGTCCCTATGAGGGATTGAAACCTCTAGGGCAATTGCTATCTGGATGATGATATTTAGCGTTTTTATCGTCCCTATGAGGGATTGAAACAAATCATGTATTACGTGTGGACTAAAAGAACTATGCAGTTTTTATCGTCCCTATGAGGGATTGAAACATTTCAAAAATTTAATAATCGCTAATACATGATTGTAAGTTTTTATCGTCCCTATGAGGGATTGAAACTTTTGGGAGTGTCTATTATTATTGCACTATTCTTTGCGTTTTTATCGTCCCTATGAGGGATTGAAACTTGTATCTTTGATACGAATTTTGAATTTTTTATATATGTTTTTATCGTCCCTATGAGGGATTGAAACTGATGAAATAGCTCCAGTTTCTTCTCTTATGTGTAAAGTTTTTATCGTCCCTATGAGGGATTGAAACTTTGCACGCACTATTCCTTTTGCGGCTTTGTCTAAAAGGTTTTTATCGTCCCTATGAGGGATTGAAACGAAAGAGAGAACGTCTCAAATACAGTCGCATGCAGTAATGGGGTTTATCGTCAGGATGAGGGATTGAAAGTGTATATCGCG
>JANXBH010000044.1 GCA_025060695.1 Caldifarciminota bacterium
GGATTGAAACTATGCAATATAAAAGTTGTCTATGTCCTGCAAATCGGGTTTTTATCGTCCCTATGAGGGATTGAAACTATGCAATATAAAAGTTGTCTATGTCCTGCAAATCGGGTTTTTATCGTCCCTATGAGGGATTGAAACTATGCAATATAAAAGTTGTCTATGTCCTGCAAATCGGGTTTTTATCGTCCCTATGAGGGATTGAAACAATTTCTTTCTAATTCGCTAAATGCCGAATATTCATCGTTTTTATCGTCCCTATGAGGGATTGAAACTTTTCTTGTAAGAATTTTACCGTCTCCTCTATACTTTTTGTTTTTATCGTCCCTATGAGGGATTGAAACATGATATATTTTTGCTGTTAATCCATATTGAACTCTTTGTTTTTATCGTCCCTATGAGGGATTGAAACTACTTTTTTTGGAAAAAATAAATAATGCTTATTAAAAGTTTTTATCGTCCCTATGAGGGATTGAAACTCCAGTTCCGAGAAAATTGGAAATAAAAACTGAAATTGTTTTTATCGTCCCTATGAGGGATTGAAACATGCATACTTGGTAATAAAGAACAATGTAGATGAACTTGTTTTTATCGTCCCTATGAGGGATTGAAACGAAGTATACTTTTTCCAAATTTCTTTCATTGTATTTGTTTTTATCGTCCCTATGAGGGATTGAAACTTTCTATTTTGTAATTCCCTTGTCTGAGCATGACTGTGTTTTTATCGTCCCTATGAGGGATTGAAACAGATAAGTGTTGCATAATTCTCATCCATTCGGATTGGGTTTTTATCGTCCCTATGAGGGATTGAAACTACAATACATTGATTTTGTCATCATTTTCCTTGATAGTTTTTATCGTCCCTATGAGGGATTGAAACGACATAAATATGTTGGCTATGAAAGATATTTAATTCCAGCCAATAATTTAAATTATTTTAAAAGCATAACTATACAGCTTTTTGTAAATAAGTTTTTATCGTCCCTATGAGGGATTGAAACAGCTATACTTCATAGAGAGCTAATTTTCTCTATCACAAGAAATTTTT
>JANXBH010000045.1 GCA_025060695.1 Caldifarciminota bacterium
CTGTATGGATGTTAGTTAAAGGTTAAAGGGGACGAAAAAAGGCACGGGTTTTTATCGTCCCTATGAGGGATTGAAACATTTCACGAATTTCGTCATCTGTTAGCCCTTTCTCTCTGTTTTTATCGTCCCTATGAGGGATTGAAACTTTCTGAAAATTGTGAACTGTGCTCTTGCTCCTTGTCCGTTTTTATCGTCCCTATGAGGGATTGAAACAATGTTTTTTTTCTTTCTTTTTTTTCCCTTTTCTCAGTTTTTATCGTCCCTATGAGGGATTGAAACACTTTTGGTCAATACAAAAAAGCCAAGGATATAGAAAAGTTTTTATCGTCCCTATGAGGGATTGAAACATGTTATATTTACAAGTAGTTCCTTATTCTCTTCAAGTTTTTATCGTCCCTATGAGGGATTGAAACGCGGAAAAATATAAAGCTTTTGATGAAATATACCACAGTTTTTATCGTCCCTATGAGGGATTGAAACAATGAAATTGTTAAAAGAATAAATCTAAATTGCCTTCAGTTTTTATCGTCCCTATGAGGGATTGAAACCTTTTTTCATTCATGGCTATATTTTTTAAACGCTCTTTGTTTTTATCGTCCCTATGAGGGATTGAAACAATTGAAGTTATCATTAATGTAAGCATACCATACATGTTTTTATCGTCCCTATGAGGGATTGAAACTGTCTTCTTTTTTCTCTGCATCATCGTATGTTGGATTGTTTTTATCGTCCCTATGAGGGATTGAAACAAGGAATTTGTTATTTCCCAGAAGTTTTTATCGTCCCTATGAGGGATTGAAACAACAAATGGAACGTTAATTTAGCCAATATGGACAGTATGTTTTTATCGTCCCTATGAGGGATTGAAACTTCACAGCAAAATTTATCAATGCCTTCAAGAAGTTGTTTTTATCGTCCCTATGAGGGATTGAAACTCTATGATAATCTTTGACGATATTTTTTGTAAAAATTTTATTGTTTT
>JANXBH010000046.1 GCA_025060695.1 Caldifarciminota bacterium
ATAAAAACTATTGAAATAATATTACAGGATGAAGAACTCCTAAATGCATTTCAATCCCTTATAGGGACGATAAAAACAAGCTGTCATTCTTGACTCACGATACACCACAAATTATGTTTCAATCCCTTATAGGGACGATAAAAACTGATAAGATGAAAGATGAAGTAAAAATCAAAGAAAAAAGTTTCAATCCCTCATAGGGACGATAAAAACTTAAACCCGTTCCCGTTATCATCTTTTTGAATAATGATTGTTTCAATCCCTCATAGGGACGATAAAAACACGGTTCCTTTACCACCGGGAACTATAGCAGTGCAATGTTTCAATCCCTCATAGGGACGATAAAAACTTCACAAGTTTTGTCGGTATTAGAAAAAAATGAAAGGTTTCAATCCCTCATAGGGACGATAAAAACTCGCAATATTCAGTCTGTATTTTTTCCCATTGCTTTCGTTTCAATCCCTCATAGGGACGATAAAAACTAAAATAGGCGAGTATTCATACAGATTGAATGTTAAAAAGTTTCAATCCCTCATAGGGACGATAAAAACTGTAAATCCATTGATTTTGTTATACTTTTTACTCTTGTGTTTCAATCCCTCATAGGGACGATAAAAACTGTCGTTTGCTGAAGAAGTTTTTGCAGTTTTGGGGTAGTTTCAATCCCTCATAGGGACGATAAAAACTTGCCAATTGATATTGGGCTTAATTTTATTTTATTAAAGTTTCAATCCCTCATAGGGACGATAAAAACTTTTCGGTGGTTCCAATTTTCACTTTTCCAAGTGCTTCGTTTCAATCCCTCATAGGGACGATAAAAACGCAATAATAGGATTACCGATTCTTCCAAGTGAATGGTCGTTTCAATCCCTCATAGGGACGATAAAAACTAATCAAAACACTCCATATATTCGCTGAATTTTTACAAAAGTTTCAATCCCTCATAGGGACGATAAAAACGCTAAATCTG
>JANXBH010000047.1 GCA_025060695.1 Caldifarciminota bacterium
GTCCCTATGAGGGATTGAAACTAAAATTGACACAATAAGAAAGCCATTTGATACGATTTGTTTTTATCGTCCCTATGAGGGATTGAAACAAATAATGCTCCTTTTTGATGATGCAGATTTTTATTTGTTTTTATCGTCCCTATGAGGGATTGAAACTAAATCGGAACAGGAATTCTGATTCTGATTTTTCTATGTTTTTATCGTCCCTATGAGGGATTGAAACATAACATATGGAAGCTTGATACTGGTCGTTTCAATGAGGGTTTTTATCGTCCCTATGAGGGATTGAAACCATTTGTGGATTTATTGGGTTATTCGGTAATATTGGGAAGTTTTTATCGTCCCTATGAGGGATTGAAACCTACTGTTCCTGGAGGCACTGGAACAGTTGTAAAAAGCGTTTTTATCGTCCCTATGAGGGATTGAAACCATGCCTGGTTTACTTCCACTTCAGGGAAATTCGTGAGTTTTTATCGTCCCTATGAGGGATTGAAACTTAGTTAATTTTTCAATTATTGGTTTTAGAACTAATATGTTTTTATCGTCCCTATGAGGGATTGAAACTTTCAAGATGTGTTGGGTTCCCACTGATGCCTGAAAGCGTTTTTATCGTCCCTATGAGGGATTGAAACTTACCAATTGTAAAAAATTCACCATATTTTAAGCCCGAGTTTTTATCGTCCCTATGAGGGATTGAAACGAAAGCGTTCGCAAGTCGTTTATTATTGTTTCATTTAGTTTTTATCGTCCCTATGAGGGATTGAAACCACTTATTCCCCAGGTATATTGCCCTTTCTGGAAAGGTTTTTATCGTCCCTATGAGGGATTGAAACTTTTTTTTATCTCTTTCATGGTTGCACCTCCTTTTTGTTTTTATCGTCCCTATGAGGGATTGAAACTGAAAAAAAATATACGCCCCCATATACAGATCTATTGCGTTTTTATC
>JANXBH010000048.1 GCA_025060695.1 Caldifarciminota bacterium
GATTGAAACTTTCCTCGTCGTTTATGAATTTGAAAGAGAACCCGTGTTTTTATCGTCCCTATGAGGGATTGAAACTTTCTTCTCCGTTTATGAAGAATTTGATTGTGAAGTTTTTATCGTCCCTATGAGGGATTGAAACTAACCCAAATTTTGTCAGGGTTAGAAAAAAATGAAAAGTTTTTATCGTCCCTATGAGGGATTGAAACTATTCGCTTCCAAGAGGAGATATACATCTTTTCCAGGTTTTTATCGTCCCTATGAGGGATTGAAACCTTCCATAAGTCTTCTTTCTTTAGCACCTTGAATTGAAGTTTTTATCGTCCCTATGAGGGATTGAAACTTATCATAATCATCAATGCCAATCATTTTCTTAGCTTTTGTTTTTATCGTCCCTATGAGGGATTGAAACAGGATTTCTCCAAGGGTTGTGAGAAAATTCGCAAATGTGTTTTTATCGTCCCTATGAGGGATTGAAACTAAAATTGATACAATAGCCAAGCATGAAGTTAAAAAATGTTTTTATCGTCCCTATGAGGGATTGAAACAATTCAGGTCTAATACTAGAAGTATATTTTCTCCAAAGTTTTTATCGTCCCTATGAGGGATTGAAACAACTGATAGGAATAGTCAACGCTACTGGTCTTATTGTTTTTATCGTCCCTATGAGGGATTGAAACTGGGGGGAGTTCTGTCTGGAGAAAAGTTGAACCCTTTGTTTTTATCGTCCCTATGAGGGATTGAAACTTGGGGGGGTTTTCCTTGGTTCTCCGATAAATATATTAGTTTTTATCGTCCCTATGAGGGATTGAAACCAGTATCCCTTTCGGAGTATAGCTTTTCCGGTTTTTGAGTTTTTATCGTCCCTATGAGGGATTGAAACAGCTATACTTCATAGAGAGCTAATTTTCTCTATCACAAGAAATTTT
>JANXBH010000049.1 GCA_025060695.1 Caldifarciminota bacterium
TAAGATATATCTACTAAAATGCAAAAATGGTCAAATAAGTTCTATATTAGCTAAAGAAATGGAAAAACTTGGATTTAGAGTAATCTCAGAGTAAGAGGGACTTTCAATTCATTATAGGGACAATTAGTTTCAATCCCTCATAGGGACGATAAAAACGCAATACAAAATGGAATACATTTTTTCCATATACTTTGTTTCAATCCCTCATAGGGACGATAAAAACACAACGGCGATCAAGCTCCCATACGTCATCAGACCAGGTTTCAATCCCTCCTAGGGACGATAAAAACGAAATAAAAAGGGACGATGTAGAGAGGGAAGTTGAGTTTCAATCCCTCATAGGGACGATAAAAACAAAACCATAATAGTCCCAAGAAAACGACCTCTCTGGAAGTTTCAATCCCTCATAGGGACGATAAAAACAACAGTTCAACGTGGAGCAGTATCAAAAATATATCATGTTTCAATCCCTCATAGGGACGATAAAAACATACGGCATGCAGAGATTGATTGAATATCTCAGAAAAGGTTTCAATCCCTCATAGGGACGATAAAAACAAAAAAATATCAAAGCGCAAAATTAATGATTTAATATGTTTCAATCCCTCATAGGGACGATAAAAACTTTGTTATTCTTGAAAAATATTTACAAAACAATAGGGAGTTTCAATCCCTCATAGGGACGATAAAAACTCATAAACGAATTTTTTCGTGTTTTTGGCGACTTTTCTAGTGTTTCAATCCCTCATAGGGACGATAAAAACCCCAGTCTCGTTCCAATTTTTCTCTTCATACCATTGGTTTCAATCCCTCATAGGGACGATAAAAACTTTTTAGCCTAATTTTATATTTACGTGCTAAAATGCTGTTTCAATCCCTCATAGGGACGATAAAAACCGTTCTATAAGGTGATTTTCTCGCTGT
>JANXBH010000004.1:0-18635 GCA_025060695.1 Caldifarciminota bacterium
TATGAAATTTCAATCAAAGACTTAGAAAAAGGTATATACATAGTGGAAGTGATATTAGATAACAGGAAAGAAATTATCAGATTTGTCAAAAACTAAGGGGCGTTCTGCCCCTAATTTATTAAAAAATTAGCCTTTTTAGTGAATTGTTATGTAATTTTTTATTTTTTCTAACTTCTTATCACCTATACCTTTAACTTTTTTCAACTCCTCAATACTTCTATAGGGTCTATTTTCTATTATCCTTTTTGCTAAGGTAGGTCCTATACCGGGAATATCTAATAGTTCTTCATAAGATGCAGTGTTAATATTAATCTTCTTTTCTTGCTCTACTTCAGATAATATTCTTTCTTGAGGTTCTTTTAATATCTCAAACTTAGGTGGATTTATTACTTTGTAATACCACAACCCAATTTCTCCAATTAGTATAAAACCAAACACTAAGGAAATTGCTATTAGTTCTCTTTTATTTAGTTCAAACATGGGGGCAAAGCCCCCAATAAATTACTTTTCACCTACAAATTTTATTTCAACTCTACGGTTCATCTGATAGTCATTTTCGTTTTTCTCTGGAAATACACTTGGTCTTGTTTCTCCATATCCAATGGACTTAATTCTGTCAATTGAAATACAACCTTTATTTACAAAATAGTCCCTTACTGCATCTGCTCTTGATTGTGAAAGTCTTAAATTGTATTCATCTGAACCTCTCGTATCAGTATGACCCTCAACTTCAATCGTTGCGGTAGGCGTTTCCTTCAATAGTTGGCAAAGTTCATCAAGCACTGGATAGCTTTCAGGTCTTATAGTTGCTTTATTTAAATCAAAGTATATATTTCTAACTACTATTCTTGCTTGCTTCTTTACAAGTTCCGCTAATATTGTGACAGTTTCTCCAATTTTTACACTAACTTGCTTAACTTGCGCATAGTAGGACTGATCTTGTGGCTGGATATTTAGTGCATACTCACCCGGACCTATCTCAAATGAATATGAGCCATTGTTATCAGTTATTCCAGAAATATTAGTTCCTGGTATAGTAATATTAGAAATTACAGGTTTTTTAGTTTCTCTATCTATTACACTAACTACAACTCTTCCAGTCTTTGGCTTCTCTTCTATTGGAGTTAGTGTAATATTCTTTACTATTGCTCCCTCTACATTTGCTTGAACAACTTCAGAATATGTCTGATAACCTTCCTTTGATACTCCTAATTGAATAACTCCTAACGGTAATGAGTCAATTGTATATAAACCGAATTGATCACTGACTGCACTTTTGCCACTTGCTATAACTTGTGCTCCACTAATGGGCGCATTAGTCTTGGCATCAGATATCTTACCCGTAAGTTTCACGAATTTAGGTGCTTCTACTTTAATTTTGACAAGACCAACTTCCTCAATAGCACTTTCCTTTAGCTCCACAGTTCTTACTGTAGTATTATAACCTTCCTTCTCTACTCTAAATGAATATGTTCCGGGTTCAAGCTCTTTAAATGTTATTGTTCCTGTCTGCTCATTTGACCTATCTTCACTTATTTTAACATTATCCTTAAACAGTGAAACAAGAGCGGATAGAGGTGCTTTCGTCTCACTATCAAATATTCTAACACTAATACTACCTTTCTTTATTTTACTTAGCAATATCCTTACTTCATTTTTACCTTCAACTATACTAATAGTCCTAACTTCAGGTTGATAATCCCTTGCAGATACCTCAATTGTATATGTTCCTGCAGGAATTTTCTTAAATTCAAATTTACCAAATTGGTCGGTCGTTTGTGAAAGTGTAGTTTTTTCAAGTTTTATATTAATACTTGCATTTGGTATAGGAGCATTATTTTGTGCATCCTGAACAATTGCTATAACATCACCATATTTAACCCTTGGAATACCTGCTTCATATGTAAAATTAAAACTAGCCCACACACTCCAATCAGGTTTAAACGAAATCAAACCAACTCCTACGTAATCTGAACCATAAGGACCTGCACTATAGTTTAGAGGTTTTTCAAGAGCAATATCAAAGTGCCAATATGGATAGCCAAATTTAATTCCAAATGTTAGTAAATTAGCTGAAGAATCAGCAAATCTATCTCCAATTGGTTTTAAATATACAAATTCCGCATATGGCTTAACTATACCTACGTGTGCTAATAACCCTGCTCCTATTTGCCAAAATTCATCATCTCTTACAGTATCTCCAACATTATAAACTGCTTCAATGTTAAGTCTTAGTGGATATCTTTGAAGTGATACTGCACCTCCAAGTCCATAGCTTAAAACTTTATATGCAAATGGTCTATATATTCCTCCCTTCCCACCTGTTGGGTCTTGTGTAGCAAATGGAACACCACTAATAGTATCTTTATCAAAACTCGAAGGATTAACATATTTTTCCTCACCAACAGGTATGTTAATATAACCTCTAAAGCCTACCGCAAATGTATTCTTTACAATAGGAATACCTACCTTGAAGTTTGTTTTTACATCTCCAAGACCATATCCAAGATACCACCCTTCACCCTCAATATCAAAAGCATCACCAAAATACTTCATTATTACACTAGCTTCAAATGGTGCTAAGCTATATCCAAAACCAAAAAACTGCGAGCCTATAAATGGCTTACCAGTTTTTCCATTTAGGATATAGTTTGATGCGGAGTATTCGTAGTTGAGATTTATTAAGTGGAATGTAAGTGCATTTATACCATCCACAAAGGCTGAACCTACTCTTCTTGTACCTGTCAGAGCTTCATAGTTTAAACCATATAAATAAGTTTCAACTTGGTTTATTAGAATAAAAGTTAGCATATCTTACCTCCTTTTATATTCTACCCTTACATAAAGAAGTTTTTTATTAAATTCCGAGATAGGCATATTCAAAACTATTAAATTTCCTTTTTGTTTTATTTCATAATTCGTTAAGGACGTAATCTCCTCAAAAAATGCACTATCTAAATTCATACCCTCATATTTGACATTTGTTGAAAGTAAGATTCTTCCTGATGAATCCGCAACAAGAATTAAATTTAAATTCCTGTCATTTCTTACAAGTTCATTAAAATAACTTCTTAGGTTATCAGGAAAAGCTTCTGATAGCATTTTATTTCTTGATAGAAGACCAATTAAATAACCTATACTATAAACCATTTCCTGCCTTTCAATTTCAATACTCTGAATGGACTTTTTCTTTTCCGCTTCAAACCTATAGAACATATACCACAAAAAACCAATATTTAATAAAATCAAAAATATTAAAAAAAGAAGAAATTTTCTCACAATACAACTCCCCTTTCTCTCTCTATTTTCTTCTTTAATTCTAAGATTCCATAAATTAAACTTTCAGGTCTTGGAGGACAACCCGGGACATAAATATCAACAGGAACAATCTGGTCCACACCTTGTAAAACTGCATAATTATGATATTTACCACCTGTATTTGCACAAGTTCCCATAGATATTACATATTTTGGCTCTGGCATTTGGTCGTAAATCTTTCTTAAAACTGGTGCCATCTTCATAGTAACAGTCCCAGCAACTATCATCAAGTCCGCTTGTCTTGGAGATGCTCTAAATACCTCATAACCAAACCTTGCCATGTCGTATCTTGGCATTGAACTTGCCATCATTTCAATTGCACAACAAGCAAGTCCAAAAGTAGCAGGCCAAATAGAATTGCCTCTACTCCAATTTATTGCCCACTCAACAGCATCCTTTACCTTAGTTAAAATAATAGCTCTTAGCAATTGCTTTTCTATTACCTTTTCATCTACTTCCATTCAAACCCTCCCTTTGAAAACATATACACATAGCCTAAAAACAAAATTACTATAAATATAAATGCCTCAACAAAAGCTATCATCTTGAACTTCTCTATATTCAATACCCATGGAAATAAAAATATAACCTCAATATCAAATATCAAAAATGCTAAGCCCACAAGATAGTAATGAATATTTATATGCCTTCCCCATTTCCCAGGTTTTACACCAGATTCATATGGCTCCAATTTTTCAATAAACTTCCTTTTTGGTCCAAAAAAATAAGATAGTACCAATACACCATATGCAAGCAATATTCCAAATATAAAAAATACTAATACTATCAAGTAATTATCCATAAGTATGAAAGTTTAAAGTTATCTTCAAAACTTTAAAATTTTTAATATGAGATATTTTATTATAGTTATACTTTCATCTTGTATTTATTCACTTACAGGATTTTTTCCGAGAGAATATAAGGATGTAGCAGTATACGAAATTGAAAATAAAACAGATTATCTTCAACTTACAAATATATCAAAGATAGCATTTGAAGAATATGTTTTAAATGAACCAAGATTAAATCTAAAAGATAGACAAAGTGCAAACATTTTGGTAAAAATCTATATAAGTAATTACTCAAGAGAACCCGAGAAATATGACCAAAGTGGAAATATTATTTCATATAAATATAGTGCCTATATAGAAATAGAGTTTTTGAAAAAAGATACTACTAAAGTTTTAGATAGAAGAGGTTATCAAGGTTTTTTTATTCAAGGTTCACTAATTAGTCCTGATGAAGGCTATAAATTTGCTATAAAAGAAGCAATAAACAAGGCATTTTCTGAATATTTTAGTATATTAAGTAAAGATTAATATGTTTAGAAAAGTAAAAAAACTGAACCATGAAGGTAAAGGTATAATTTATACGAAAAGTAAAATTCTTAAAATAGCACATGTCCTTCCAAACGAAGTTATAGAAATAAATAGCAAACAGGTAATAAAACCATCAAAATATAGAGTAGAACCTTTTTGTGAGTTTTACTATAACTGCACAGGTTGTAATTTACAAATAGCAAACTACGAATATCAAAAAAAATTGAAAATGAAATTTATAGAGAGAGTTTTAAGAAAAGCAAATTTAAATATTCAAATTGAGGATATTGAACCTTCCAAAAGTTCTCATTATCTAAATATTTACGATAGGAATTATTATAATATAAAAGTTGATAGTTGTCCTTTGTTATACGAGAATATAAATGAAATACTAAATACATTTCCCAAAAGTGCTATAATTAGAGGTTCAGATAGATTAAAGGATTTCATTGTTCTTTTTGGAAGCCAAAAACTTATAAATAAAAAATACATTACCGAAGTATTCAATACTCGTAGTGATATATCGGGTATAGCTGTAAAGGAAGAAAATCTTATAAAACCAATATTAGGAAATACATTCTACAAGGAGAGAATATTAAATAAAACTCTAAAAATTAGTTTTCTTTCGGACTTTGATAAAAATATTGAAATTTTTGAAAGGAAAATTAAATATTTAAGAAAAATTATGGAAAAATATGAGGTAAAGAGAGGCATATTTTTAAAGTCAGAATACTATCCAGTATTTTTGTATGAGTATCTTGAGTATATACATGCTATAGAAAGAAATGGTTATAATAGAAAAGATTTAGAGGAAATATTAAAGAATTACGATATTCTAAATTGCACTATTTTATCAAGTAAAGCTTCAAGCGCAATAAGAGCAAGCAAAGACTTTGATTTGATTTTATTAAATAAACCCTTCTTGAGGTATTTTAAATATATAAAAGAAAACCCATTTAAAAACATTGTAGTAATTTTAGATAAAATTAAACAGCTTTATCCTATTTTAAAAATGATGAAGAGCATTAACTATGAGATTTTAGAGATAAAAGCATTTGACAGTTTTCCACATATTTTTAAATTTGAAATTATTCTATTTTTCAGAAATTCTGTGTCTTCTACATTCTTTAATAAAACTAATTAATTCTTCATAACTTAATGTATTTATTATATCTTCTTTCGTTAATATAGCTTTCTTTGCCATTTTTATGCCAAATCCCATCATACCAAACCCATTTCTGTTATGTGCATCAGTCCCAATAGAAAATTTTACATTATACCGCTTTGCTTTTAATATGTTAATATCATTTAAATCTAATCTATTGTAGTGTGCGTTAATTTCTAAAATAATTTTTCTTTCACTTGCTTTTTTAAATATTGCATCTAAGTCTAATTTATATGGCTCTCTATAAGAAACAAGTCTTCCGGTTGGATGTGCTATTATATCTACAAATGGATTTTCCATTGCTTTTAAATATCTCTCAGTAATATCCTCATCTTTCCTTACATTGTGAATAGAAGCAAGGACTATATCTAACTGCTCTAAAATTTCATCAGGATAATCTAAAGAGCCATCACTTAATATTTCTACCTCTGCACCTAATAGAAGTTTTACTTTTGAGTTTTCATTGAATTTTTTAATTTCTTTATTTCTTCTAATTAAATCTTCTACTTCCATACCACCTGCAACTTTCAAACTTTTTGAATGGTCAGTAATTGCAATATACTCATAATTAAGCTTTAGAGCTTCCGCTTCAATTTCCCAAAAGTCCATTATTCCATCCGAATATCTGCTATGAACTTGCAAATCTCCCTTTATATCAGTAATTTCTACAAGTTTTGGAATTAGATATTTTTTTGCTAATTCTATTTCATTCCTTCCCTCCCTAATCTCAGGAGGTATATATTGAATTTCCAAGATTTTATATACTTCTTCTTCACTTCTTCCACCTATGTATATATTATCCCTAAATATTCCATATTCGTTTAATTTATATCCTTTCTCTGCCGCAAATTCCCTTAATAAAATATTATGCTCCTTTGAACCAGTAAAATACATAAGTGCAGCACCCCAACTCCTTTCTTCCACTACTCTTATATCTACTTGAATAAGCCTAGTATTTGAAAGCTCATATGAAAAAGATATTTTTGTATCACCCTTAGAGAATATATCTTTAATTTTTGGATGTTTTAGAATATCTTCACTAATATTCTTTTCTGAACATATTAAAATATCAATATCTCCAATAGTTTCCTTAAACCTTCTAAATGAACCTACTAATTCCACTTTTTGAACTCCACTAATTGAACTTATGTAATTTTTTAAATTTATTACATCCTGATATATTTCTCCAATTGGATATCTTTCAGATAACTTTTGATACAACTCTATACCCTTTTTTATATTTTCTAATTTTTTTATACCAAATCCTTTTATTCTTAGCAAATCTCCACTTTCTACTATCTTTTTCAGTTTTTCAATATTATCTACACCTAACTCTTCATATAAAGTTTTTGCGGTTTTTGGTCCTATATATGGAATTTTCATAATATCAAATATTCCCCTTGGTATTTTACTTAATAATTCCTCATGCTTTTTTATTTTTCCAGTTTTAATAAATTCTAATATCTTTTCTTTTAAATCTTCACCAATACCAAATATTTTTTCACCTTTCTGAATATATACACTAATGTCTTCCTCTAAGCTTTCCAATATATAAGAAGCTGTTCTATATGCTCTTACTTTAAATGGGTTATCTCCCAAAAATTCAAGAGCATCTGCTATTTCTTCAAATATTTTTGCTATTAAATGATTACTGTTCATACTTTATCTTAAAGTCAAGCTTTATCTACGACCCATTCTGTATAATGTTCCCTATCACTGAAACCAAGTCTAAACTTTTTAATTCCAAAGAGATTTCTTATTCTTTGATTAATAAACTTTTCTGTCTCTTTTACTCCATAGCCTGGATTACCAGAGATATACAAGTCGTGGATGTATAAGTATATATTTTCTCCTATTTTCATTGGTTCATTCTCCCTTTCAAATTCAATTTCATACTCAGGTCTAGAAAATAAGTCAATTGTAAAAAAGTCCTTGTTTATACCACCTTTTGGGACATAACCTTTATATATCCTTTGAAGCCAAAAGATATTTGCAAACTTTATTATAGCTTCTATATTTTCATTGTCTTTAATATGGTCATAAAATTTAAATGGCATACTTTCTTCTAAAAGTGTAATAAACATATCAAAATCAAACATTTCAAATACACTATAGTCAAATAAGTTTTGAGAGTATAAAAATATATTTTCTCCCTTCCTTGATTTGGTTAAGAAAAACAAATATCCAAGAATATACGGATCAGAAAGTGTTCTATGTACTAAGTTCATAAGGTCCGCAAGATAAATTAAATTTCCATCTTCAAACTCCTCAAGCTGCTCCTTAGTTATAAATGGAAATCTTGGAATAATATTTGAAGATATAAACTCTTTGACATTTATGTACTTAACTGCTTCAATATATAGCGCCTTTTCCCAGAAAGTTGCCCACCCTTCATGAATATATTTTGTAAGCGTTATAGGATAAGAATACATTGCTCTATGCCTAAAGATTGAAATAATATCTTTAATAGTTTGTGCAATCCAAGGTATTGACATTAATGCATATAAAATATCACCTTCATCTTCACTTGGATATTCTGGCTCTTCTATAATAAACGTTTTCTTTTCAGGGTCAAACCTTTCCTTTGGCCTATATGCTATAGAAACTGGTTGAATTTCGTCAACTCTAAATGAAGAAGATATCTCAGCTAATATTTCTGAAACATCCTCTATACTCTCTATAAAATCTATACCATATTTTTCCTCATAGTCTTTTAGTATTTTTCTATACTTAGCAACAGATGAAGTATATGATAGTATAGTATTGTAAAATTTTTGCTTTAGTGTGTGTCTTTTAAATAAGTCCGCATGTGCATATGCATGCAAAACAACAGCAACTTGATAAGCAATAGGCATATCACTTCTAATAAATCCAATTGCATAGTCCCCCATGTCGTATATAACTTCAAGAACTCCAAATACATAATTTTTTGTCCAATCTCTTTCTAATAGGCTCTGTTGCCAGTAAGCATAGCCATCTTCCCAAAATTCGATATCTGATGGGACTCTTCCCATAATCGTATCTGAAATCTCCTCATTATCTAATATTATCCACTCAACAGGTAATGGATCTAAATTATGTGCCCTTACAATCGCCTCTAAGTCCTCTATTATTTTTTTATCTATTTTGGGCATAGCTAAATTTACCCCTTTTACCAAGGTGTTTAAATATCCAATTTAAAACACTTATAGTATCTACATTATTTGAAACTGCTATCTCTCTACCCATAAAAAGTATAGAACTATTACTTGGAATATATGAGAACGTGTTAAATACGCCCTCATTATCGTACACTATAATTCCATAGAAATGAAAGACATTATCTCTAAATAACTGTTTTTCAAAGATTTCTAAATCATTAGAAAAAACTGAAAAGTCTCCTGCATAAAATAAATATCTACTGTAGTTTTTGTATTTACTTGCAAGATTTCTTGTTTTTATTGAAAAGTCATATAATGAGGTTCCACCTCCTCCTTGTATTTTTGCAAATTCTCTAATTGATAAAGATTCTTCCGTATCTAAAATATATAGTGGATTATCTGATTTTGGTATTTTCAATGGTCCAAATATTTTAGCTGAAACTTCATGAGAAATTCCATAAAAATCAGTCATTTCAAAATTCGTTCCAAAAAATTGTATAAGACCTATTACAAGTGATTTTGCTATTACTCTCTCAATATCACTTATTGAACCTGAAACATCAATACCAAGCACTACTAAACACTTCTTACTTAAACTTTCCTTTATGGAAAACCTATTAAATATCAAGTCTTCATCTGAAAATGGTTCGTTAAAAAGAGCTTCAGGTTCTAAATTTCCTTCTATGGCTAATCTTTTCATCTTTTGCTTCAGTGTCCTTTCTATATCTAACTGACTCGTTCTACCTATTTTTGACTTTCCTTCTTTTTTTACTTCAAACTCATAACTACTTTCTTCTATAATTATAGGAATTTGAAAATCAGAAAGAAAGTACTTTACAATCTCATCTCTACCAAATGCACCTTCATCAACATTACCAGGTCCACTTCCTGCTGAAATACCTAAGTCAAACTCCCAAACGTACATTGGTCTTGGCAGCATTAATCTTGGAATTTTCGTAGTTTTATCTAATGAAACATTTGGCTTTTCTTTTAAAAGTCTTCTTAAATATTTCCACTTAGTATTCATAATTAAAATTTTAAAGTTAAAACACTCTGAATTTCAACTATTATTCATTTAAAATTTGAATAAAGAAGTTCTCATTGTTAGTATTAGTATTAAATTTATGAAGAGGAAATGTTAGTATGTAAAACTTATTACTCTTCCATGCAAGAGTAGGAACTGGTAAATTTGTATCACAAGTTGAACCATTCCACCTCCAGTTGAAATTATCACAATTTGGATCGGAAAGTTCATATATTTTAGTTGAAGTGTTTTTTATTAAAACACCATCAAGCATAGTAATAACTGGTGAGTTTGATTTTAGTGGAGATGGATAATTATCTGAAATTAAACTCATTCTACTCAAGTATACCTTATTTAAATAATATACACTATCAACGCCCGCATAGTTCTTTAAAAAAGATAAATATCCCCCATATATTGTATCACGCATAGCGTCTATAAAATGACCTGAAATAATTACTAACTTTTTATTGCTATTTAAATAGTTTTGAAATGCGACATAAGACTTTCTAATATTGCTCTTATTTTCTCCAGAAAACCAAATAATAGTATTAAAACCAAGCTCATTTACAATGGCATTTACATCAAATACAGAATATGGATATTTTCTGTCTGCATTCCAATAAGTATACAAATATCCATTAATATTTAGCAAGTTTCTATAAAAACTTCCATCATAACTAATATCGTCATCCACTACAAGAATATCTCCCATTTTCTCTATTACATAAAATCCATAACTAATTGAATCAGATATTCCACCATTTTCATCAAATGCTTTAAAGTACACCCTTCTATTTCCACTTTGAAAGTTCTTTAGAGTAATTCTTTCATATGGAGTATCTATAACATGCCAGTTCTGTTCATAGTCAAACCTATACATTAAACCCTTAATAGTACTATTTCCATCCTCATCGTAGTATTTAAAATAAAATGTTGCAACAGGTAAAATAGTATCAGGAGGTAAAGTACCATTAACAAAACTTATAACTGGTGGTGCATTTTTTACGAGTAAATTTATACACTTTGGTATACTAATAGCGTTTAAATTGTCAATAGCCCATACGCAAAATAGATGATTTTCTGGAAATTTCCCAGCTTCAAAGTAAATAGTATCGTAATTTTTCGTTGTAAAAACCTTATTACTTGTATCATCCTTTGCTATGTAATATCCGATAATTTCTCCGTCAGGGTCATTCCCATACCAGTAAAATACTTGCCTCCCAGTAATAGTATCATTTATACTCTCTACAAAAAGATAAACCCTCGGTATAATATTTTCTATTGGGTTATCTTTCGGCTTATTACAAGAAATAAAAATTAATGATAAAAAAATTAACCTTTTCATCTTACTATACCAAGCCTCGTTCTTCTTATTTTTTTACTCTCAAGGTCCTCAACTACTACTATGTATACTCCGGGAGCAACTTGAAAACCACTTTTGTTTTTTAAATTCCAAAAGTACTCACCCCTTATTTCATTATAAAATTCATCTGAAAAGACTAAATCTCCTGCAAGATTGTAAATATATATCTTTCCTCTTTTTGGTAAATTTGAAATATATACGCCATTAAATTTTGAACTAAATTTAAATGGATTTGGATAAACTCTAAGTGGTAAGCTCGTTGATGGTTTTGAACCTGGAATAACTTCTATTAAGTTTTGACGATATGAACTATATAAAATTGGTATTCCCTGTTGTGGATAGCCTTTATCAAATGAAATTATTGAATAGTAATATAAATATCCATTTTTTACACCTAAGTCTTCATAATAATAACAAGGTGGACTTAAAGTGCTTGGACAATTATTAGTAATCTTAGGTAATCCCGCATCGTATCCTATATTGTTAATTTTATCATACTGTGCAAGTATTAACCAAGTACTATCAAATAATTTAGACTTTCCTCTCAAAACTCTATATCCTTCAAAATCCATTTCATTGCTAAATGGGTCAATATAGCTTTCAGGGGAATTATCCCAATATAAACTAACTTTTCTATCATCAGTTATTGCAATGAGTCTTGGTGAAGGTGGTGGTGCAGGAAGTAAGAAGTCCCTTTCAAAAGCAATTTTCGCCCACCTTGCATTCTTTTTAATATCCTCCTCATCCATTCCTCCAACAACCGCCACATAAAATACTATAGTATCATTACTTTCAAGATAGTCTATTGGACCTATGGAAATTATACTTGTTGGGTCAGGATATGGATTATTTAAAAGATAGTTATCATCAACATTCGGAAATATCGTATCTTTTGAAATATCTAAGTATTTATTTTTGTCAGGATAAACTTGGTTTGGATTCCAAGGCTTCCAAATAAATGAAACATTTAAGCTTTCGGGATATATCTTCTTATCGTCTTTTATAATTCCAAGAATTTGAAACCCTGCACTTATTTTCTTTGCAATAGTATCATAACCACTATTTCTTTCATATACAAGTTTCAAACTATCATTATAAAATAGTCTTTTGTGCTGAAAAAATGGGGTTCTTGCAAAATCACTTCCCCAAAATGTTCTATTTCCTGTTACAAGCTCAGAATATATACCCAAATACATTTTTCTTAGGTCTCCTGCAGACTTATTTATAATTTTATACTCAAGAAAAACCACGTCTTCTATATATTCATAAGTATATAAAAATGCTCTTAAATGAACTTCAACTCCAAGAGGACTATGATTTACTACATTTGAATAGTCATCAAACTTTGCTGTTATTTCCTCGTCTGCCTTTGCATTAGGATCGTAATATGGAGATGTTAATATTAAAGACCTAATTTTTACACTATCTAACTTTCTAAATTCAAAGCCTTCACCACTAACCGAACTATTGGCATATTCATCTACTGCAGAAGTAGATACCAACGTATCACCTTGTGAAGTGATTGCACCTATCCATATACCTGCAATAGTTAAGTGTTCAGTTTTTGAATTTATAGGAAATTCTAAAGATGGTAGTCTTATTCCACTTGCAAAATTAGTCCCAAGCACACCAAAAGAACTAACTGTTATAGCTAAATTTCCATATTGTGTAGCCTTATAGTCTGGTAAATTTAAAAACAAAAAAATCATGGTCTTTCAGGTTTTCTATACTTTTCAATTCTATATTTATATGCAACAAATAAGTCTTTCCCATCTCTACTTACAGCTATTGAAACAGGAATAATTGTAGTATCAGGACTTCTTGAAACCATGATAAAATCACCATATTTATTGAATTTCTGGAATCTCCTGTTGTTCAGCTCTAACACAAAAATTCCATAGTTATCATCCAAAGATACGTCTATAGGTAAATTAAATTTAGAAATAGAATCTGAGGGATTAGAACTAAACCCACCAAGATGAACAAAACTATTTTTACTTAGTGTAATACCCTCTACCCAATTATTTCCACTTGATGCTACAAAAACTATAGAATCCTTACAGTATATACCCATAGGCTTTCTAACATTTAGTATTCCATTCCCCTCATATGCCAATGTGTCCAATGGATATATACTATCTCTATGATATAGAACAAGTCTTGATTTTTCATAAAATGATAGAACAAATCTTAAACTATCAAATGCACAGATTGAGTATGCTGGAATATTAGATATTTTTTTTGAAATTCTTAAATCTCCATCGTAGTTATAAATACTTAAGATAGTATCTGAAACCATGTAAATACTCCTGTCGCTTGATATATAGAAGGTTCTTGCAATTGAATGTATTTTAAATCCTTCATAATTTAAGTTTGTATATAGTCTTGTAAGTGAATCTTTAAACAAAACATATAGTAGTCCATCAGGTCCTACCTGTATTCTTAATATACTATCGTTAAATTCTTTATAATCTATTCTAATGTACGTGCTATCTGATGGTCTTGGTTGTGGACTTTCAGATGGTAGTTCAAACTTCAATCCTGAACAGGAAAATAAAAATAAAACAAAAAATCTTTTCATCTTATATACCCCACATTTATGCTATTTAGAACACCAAACTGACCTTTGCTTAAAAATGCATAGTCCATATAAACTTTACTTAACTTTATTCCAAGACCAAAACTATAGTTTCCAACCGAATTTATACCCGTTCTGATACTAACTATCGAAATACTTCTCTCAAGCGCAAACGAAAATATCTCAAATCTATCAGAACCCTTCTCCAATTGCGATACTAAGTATATATTCTTAAATATATCACCACTCACACTGAGCCTAAATACTATAGGTAGAGAGTATCCTTTTATATCTGGACCTAAATTATAAATTCCAACCCCTATTCTAATGTCCCTATAACCAATAAGATAAATAGAACCAATATCTAAAGCAAAACCATTATAGCTACGGTTTGCAATATTTTCTTGAATAAACTTAAATGAAAAACCTATCCCAAATCTATCATATAGTTTTGTTCCTCCTGTAAGACCCAAAACTATATTATTATAATTCCAATAGTAACCAGTCCCAAATGGATGGTCCTCGTCAGTTTCCTGTAAATATGAGCTATACATAGAATTTATATATCCACCAAAGCCAAAATTTTTTCTTTTTGTATTAAATGCAAAAAATCCTTGGTAAATTTCAGATGGATAAGTTTTTATATAAAATGAAAGCTGAGATTTATCAATAAATCCCAAAAGACCGCCATTATAGTAGCTACTATATGCATCATTACTTATACTATTTCCACTAAATAGAACATCGTATCTTGAACCAACTGTATTTTTCAAAAAAGAAGCTATAGTTGTGCCAACTTTTTGGTCTCCTATACTTTCAAAAAAAGCTATAATAACTACCATTCTACATTTATACCTCCGTTTAATCTAAATGGATCCACGTACATATCAGGTCTTTTGTAAAAATATATATTACTTCTTGGTGGAATTTTATCACCATCTTTATAAGCTCTTCCTGTAATAGGATTTATTATATAAACATTCTTATAGTCAAGGATATTTTCAATCTTTAAATATGCATCAGCAAATTTATTAATTTTCTTTGTAAGCTTTAGACTTAAGTTTAACCAAGGTGGTCCTATTTTAGAGTATGGTTCGCCTCTTTTTCCTGTGCTGTCTACAGGTGTATATCTTCTTCCACTCTGAAATTTTAGCGTAATTGTAGTAAATATATCGTACTTAAACTTTCTTCCATATTTCATATATAGTTTAACTGGCCTATCCCACGGCATAAATATTTCAGATATAGTTGTATCATAATCACCTAAGTATAAATCCTCACTTGTTGCACCCCTTCCTCTTACTTGCGAAATAGTAATATCAAAGCTGAAGAAATTATTATTTGAAAATTTCTTCTCAATTTGAAACTCTATACCTAAACTTCTTGAGTAGTCAGAATTTAAGTATATCCAAAAGTCAGGATTTGGTGGTAGATTATCTATTCTTATAGCAGTTGGATAGTTAAATATGTCCCTATAGAATGCACTTAGCTTGGCTATTATGTCTTTTGCTAATATTCTTTCAAAACCCATTTCATATGCAACCGTAATGGTTGGTTTTAAATTCGGATTCCCTACAAGCTCATAATTAGAACTTGCTCTTACTCCAAGCTTTGTATATACATACTTTAAGTCAGGAACTTTAGAGAACCTTCCGTATGAAAAGTAAAACTTGTCATTTTCACTAATAGGATATGAAATGCTTATTCTTGGACTTAGATTAAATCTTAAATCACCTTCCTTTATAAATTTTTCATACTGATTCCTTACAATAGGTGGAAGATAGTAGTTTTTATCTTCTAAAATACTTCTTACCCTTTCTAATGCATACTCACCTATTTTCCAATAGTCAACCCTAAAACCATATACAGCAATTAAACCTCCGAACTTAGTGGTATTTTGAATATAAAAACCACCCTTATTTGAATATGTCTTAAATATATCATAATTAAGACCAATACCATTTGAGTAGTTATACCATGGATAGTGTATGTCTATATAAGTAAGCAAGTAATTTTCATGGATAAATCCTAATTTTAACTTATTGTACGCGCTTAAGTATCTTGTAAAATCAACTTTGTATATCCAACCATCTGCATTGTTATGATGCCAATATGGACTATCACCACTATCGTAGAAAAATCCATCACCACTTGGAAGTGGATAGTTATCCTCTATGGGTTCATATTCATTAAACATCTTATTCCTTGACCTTACTGTAAGACCATTAAAAACTCTCGCAATTCTTAGTTCAAATAAGGAAACTGGACTAATTAAATAATCAATTGAAAAATATGAATTTACAAGTTCTTTTCTAAATATTGGATAGCCCTCTAAATAAAACATATATCTAATTGGAAAACCATATGCAAATCTATAGTCGCTTGAAGAATAGAAAAAACCTTGACTTGTTTCAATTGCTCTATTGTAAAAATATCTAAATTTTAAACTTTTTATACCATAACCCAACTTTAGCATAAGACTATAATTATTTTGTTCATACGGACCTTTAAAATGGTTTGGTAAGTGAGTATTATCAAAATCTCCTGAGATATCTAAAGAATAGGTAAGATTTCTATAGAGTGGACCCTTAATGTTTAAATCAATATTGTTATATTCATAAAATCCCCACTTTAAACCACTTGTGTCTTTATAAATTCTACCAAAACTGCCACCTTCGTACCTTAAATTACCCTGAATTTTACTATATCCCTCATTTGTCTTTATATTTATTACTCCACCGCTTGCTTCACCGTACTCGGGGTTAAAACCACCTACTAAAGCTTCTATCTCTTCAAAGGCATTGTATGGTATAAAGGTTGTAGATATTGAACCAGTAATAGGATTTCTTACAGGTATACCATCTACAAGCACTAAAACATCACTTACTCTACTTCCTCTTACATGTATCTCATTTCCATAACCTGTGATGGATGAGAGGTTTTGTAAAACATTTTTTATTGAAACTTCAGGAATATATTTTAAATCAGTCCTCCTTATGGTAGTTTGTGTAAATCCAACGTCCTTCTTTATAGGCTCTGGTTCCGCCTTGACTACTACCTCTTCTAACACATATCCCTGTGGTTCTAAGTAAAAGTCCACATTTAAATTACTATTAATAAATATTTCTTTTTGAGACTTCTTATAGCCCAAAATTTCAGCATTTAATTTATATTTTCCAGTAGGACCACTAAACAAAATTTCATAATAACCTTTCTCGTCAGTATATGTCCCATATGGAGTTCCTTCTAAATACACTGCTACCGCTTCTAAGGGTTTTGCAACCTTTCCGTCATAAACATAACCTTGAACTTTATATTGTAGGATAAATACAAAAATCATAATTTTCATGGTCCGCCAAAAGGCGGACTAATTTATAATAATTTTATAACTCTTTCCATCTAACTTCATTAGATATATACCTTTCTTAAGATTTAAAACAACCTGCGAATTCTTAGAATTTACTACTTTACTTAGAGCTTTCCTTCCATCTATACTATAGATATCAAGACCATAGTCCTTGTCATTTGGAAGTATAAAACTTATTGTATTGCCCTTTATGGTAAACTTTATAGCTTCTTTCTTTTCTACAATACTTGTCGTAATAAACTCAATATCAGTTTGAAATCTCGGATAAATTCTAGAGTTGTATATTCCTGCAGATGGTCTCCATCTTCTAAAATTACCCGTTATATTTAGCATATCTCCCACTTGTGGAACGTACGGACCAAGGTTTATTTTTTGAACCTGAACTCTCGGTGCACTTGGATCATTGTAGTTTGAATAGTCAGCAACTAAAAAGAAGGCAGTTGTTCCAGTATCTACTACAACTGCTGAGTCCAATTTAATTAACATACTTTCGTAGTATTCGGATGTATCGTTGCTATATGCAAGCTGTCTGACTTTTACCTTCGCAGGTAAATAATTATTATTATTTGATACTATTTTATAGTATTTTATCTGAGCTATTTCAGTTAATCCCTGGAATTCCTCTATTAAACCCACAACTATAACACTATCTCCCTCAGTTGCATTCCACCAAGGACTATTACCATTCCATATAGTAATACCTGAAAATGGTGCATTTGAGCTTTGCATGAACCACCAATAACTTGGAAACCTATTTCCTGCACCTGTAATAACACCTGTCATAGTCATAAGAAATGCACTATCCATATATGCACTAAGGAACATAGACTGAGTATCAGGATTTGCTGAACTTTTAAATGTTGATTGAACCTTACTTATTTGCATAAATCCACCAAAGAATTTAGTAGAATCGTGAAGAGAACTACCATTATTTGCCACAAGTTTATATAGCTGTCCATCAACTTGGTTAGAAGTTGATATAATAACACCTTTTGTGTTCTCAGGATCAGCTGCTACACTATTTATGGTAAGTACAGGAGTAAATGTATAAGTTGAGGGATTTAGTACATTACTTATTTGACTTATATCTCTTGTGTATATCAATCTCACGGTATTCCTATCAAGTGCATAAGCTATGTTTATTGATATAGTTTGAATCTCTACATCATTATCATTTCTTGGAACTATGACGTATTGACCACCTCTTGTATATACTACACCTTGTATATTTATTAACTGACCAACTTGGGGATTGTAGCTAAACCCACTATGACCATATCTAAAGTGAAAATATCCTGTTCCATCATATGCTTGAGCAACAGTCCAACCTGCTAAACTTATGCCTACTTGAACTACTA
>JANXBH010000004.1:18733-100034 GCA_025060695.1 Caldifarciminota bacterium
ATGGCATTATTAATCTTTGCAAGTGTTCCCTCATACGCCTCAGCACTGTCAACCGGCAAAGGATTCCCAGAAGTCGTGTCTAAGTGAGCACCTGTTATTATGTTGGGACTTGGAAGAGGCCTGTTATTCGCAACTACTTGAATATTGGCATTATTGTTTATAATTATCTCCGTATTATTAAAGTATTCAGTAACACTCGCTGTTGTTATTACTATACTATCACCTGCGTTTAGCGTAGGAAAGTTTGCTGACTGACTTGAATATACTAAAATTCCTCTCCATGGACCATATGGCCTTTCGTATATGTAAAAGTTCCTCGTCCCAGTTATACCTACAGGAGTAAATACAACCCCTGTTATGTTAGTCACTGTTTGATTATTACATAGTGAGTTTTGGTTCTGGTCCCTTTGAAATTGTATTTGATATATATTCGTGCACTGAACTTGGCTAACTAACATCCATATCATCTTTTACCTCCTTTTTGAAAGGAATAAAATTTTAGGGTATTTGAAATTTAAATTTTTTATCATCTAATTTGACTAATAAAACTTGCCTTAAAATTTTAAAATTGCACTTAATAGCTATAAACTAAATCTTCAAAAATTTTAATAAGCTTCTCAAAATCAACTGTAAAATATCTTATACTATCAAAATTGAGTTTATTTAAGTTTTCCAAAAATTCAAATTCAAGCACATTAATGTCAAAGTCCCCGCTACTCTTGCAAAGCTCGCAAAATCCACCAACACTCCTTATGTAGTATCTAATACGGTAATTACCACAACTCTTACAATAAAGTAGATGATTTATACCTAAAACTGAGCTAATAAGACGATATAACCAAAGCATATAGTATTTACGCACATTTTCTTCATCAAACATAAGATATTTCAAATAGTTTATTGTATCTTCATATAAACCATTAAATGGAGAGGAAACAGGTAAAACTCTATTTATCAACTTAATAACACTAATTGCATACTTGTATTTGTTATAACTCTTTACAATGGGATAAAACGAATATAAAAATCTACTTTCTTTTACCCTAAATAATTCACTATTACTAACATAGAAGGTAACACTATATACTGATAAAGTTAGTAAGTGCTGAGAACCTATAAATTTTATTTTTCCGTAATTTTTAGAAATAGCTACGCTTATTCTTGGACCAATTTTACCAATAATAAGTATCTCATCACTTTTTAACATTCCTAATTAGGATATATAGCATCAACCACGAACACGCTGCAGAAATTAAACACCAAGAGCATATAGACCTTATTATAAAAACTTCTACTATCGTTAAGTATAAAGAAAATATTGCACCTACTACTACCATGAATAAGAGCAATTTTTCCAATTTCTTAATGAAGCTCAAAGAGAATGAGGACAGGTAAAACATAAACCCCCAGAAGGGTAATGAAATATTTAGAAATTTCGAATATATACTATTTGCAACAAACTCGCAACCACCACCAATACATAAAATATGTCTTGAAAATTCATAAGCATATATTAAATAACTACTAACTATTAAACCAAGAAAAGCCAGAATTCTAAAAATGGTCATTCTTCATCAAGAAGCATTTTAAGTTTTTGCCTCCTCTTTTGATTATTAGTAATTTTAGCGATAGCTCTTGCTTCTATTTGCCTTACTCTTTCTCTTGATATTCCAAGTTCATCCGCTACCTCATCAAGTGATCTGGGCGGTTTATCGTCCAAACCAAATCTCATAATAATAACTTTTCTTTCCCTTGAAGTTAAGGTATTTAAAACTTCCATTATTTTTTCTCTCATGAGAGCTCTTCTTGCATCCAAGTCCGGAGAAGAATAGTTTTTATCAGCTATAAAATCTCCTACGTAGGCATCTTCATCCTTACCCACAGGTTTGTCCATACTTATCGGTTCTCTTGCTGCATCTATTGCTTGTTTTACTTTTTCAGCAGGCATATCTAAGTATTCCGCTATTTCCTCATAAGTTGGCTCTCTACCGAGTTCTTGAGTTAAAGCTTTACTTGCTTTAGTAATTCTCATAATTGTTTCTATCATGTGTATCGGAATCCTTATAATTCTTGCATGGTCTGCTATAGCCCTAATTATTGCTTGCCTTATCCACCAAGTAGCATAAGTTGAAAATTTATAACCCTTTCTATAATCAAACTTCTCTACAGCTCTTAAAAGACCTGAGTTTCCTTCCTGAATTAGATCATTAAACTCAAGACCTCTATTTAAAAACTTCTTCGCTATACCAATAACTAATCTTAAATTACCTGTAATCATTTTTTCTTTTGCTTTTTCATATTGAGAATAGCTATTTTCAATTTTATCAATTATGCGCTTCATTTCCTCATATGTACAATTGAAATATTTTTCATATCCCTTTATCATATTTTCAAGCTCATTATATTCGCCCTTTAGCCTTACTAAGTCTTTCTTTTCCTCTTCATCTAACAACTCTAAACTTTCTAATGAACTTATAGCAACATCAATATCTTTTTTTCTTAAATAAAGTTTCTCCCAGAGTTTAAACTTTTTTTCAAGTTTTCTGTAAAATTCAGTAATTTTCTTAAAATTAGGTTTAAGATCAACTAATAATTGAGTTAATTCTGAATATTTACCTTTCTCGTATACTTGTTTAATGTTTTCAAAAGCTTTACTCACTCTCTCCTTTTCCTCTCTATTTTTCTTCTTACTTGTCCAATAACTTGAATCAACACTTACCACCTCCTCTATGGAAACTATACCAAGATCTACTAACTCAATCCATTTCATAAATTTCCTTATACCATATTCAGTAGAAAACAATAATCTCACTATTTCATTTCTTGCATCGTCCATTTCCTTTGCATACTGGACTTCCTGTTCTTTAGTTAGCAAACCAATATTTGCAATTTGCTTTAAATATATTTTAGCAGGATCATCACCTATTCTTGATTCCTCATCATCTTCAAAATCATACATTTCTGAGTAATCCTTTCTACCATGATATTCAATTTCTATACCACTCTCTAAAAGCTTAGTTACTATCTCATTAAACATTTCCGTGCCTTCTGAATATTCTGGTGGTATCTTTTTAATTAAATCCTCATATATTATTTTGTTCTGATTTTTCTTAGCCTCATTTATAAGTTTAGATATGAGCTTTTCTATTCTTTGAAGTTTATTCTTCACAAAACCCTTCTGTCTTGGCATAAACTACCTCCTTTTTAACTCTATTATACTTTCTAATTTTCCTTCTTGTTTATATTTAAGCATCTTAGCTCTTTCTTCCCACTTATCAATAAAGGCTTCAATAGTATTTTCGTCAATTTCCCTGTCTATAAATTCTAATCTTGATATTATGTCAAGATTGCTTTCACTAACAATTCCATCTGATTTAATAAGTGAAAATAACTTCTTTGACACTGGGTTTGTAAATACTTTCTCATCAAACTTCTGAATAATAGGTCTATATTTTTCGTTCTTATATGCATTCCACAAAACATAAACTTCGTCGCTTAGTCTCTCATAATTATTAAGATTTTGTATTTTAAAATTATAGTTCTTAAATAGAAATTCCAGCTCTTTCATAACTACTAACTTCACATCCTCCGCACTTAATTTTGCTATAATATCCCTAATTTTTCCAATAAGATTGATTTTATCCTCCATCTTTCCTTTTTCTTTTATTATCCATTCTACATAACTTTGTATATTATAAGGATTTTTGATATAAAAGTCAAGCTCCCCCTTTAATGCTATCTCGTCAGGATCACCTCCACTTGTAAGCACAAAATACGGTATTAAGCGATTATTTAGAATTTTATCTAAATTCCTCAAAATAGCTTTTTCCCCTGCTTCATCACTATCAAAAAATAGATATATTTTATTAGTATAGTTTGAAATAAGTTTTAGCTGACTATCACTTATATTAGTTCCCATAAATGAGACTGTATTTTGATATCCTAATTGGTGCAAAACAATTGTATCAAAGAAGCCTTCAACAACTATTACGAAATTCTTTTTTGTTATATCAGACTTTGCAAAATTAAATCCATATATTGCTAAGCCTTTTTTAAATACAGGACTATCTATTGAGTTTTTATATTTCGGTGTAGATTCGTCAATACTTCTTCCAGAAAATCCAACAACATACTTGCCATTAGTAGAAAAAATGGGAAATATAATTCTATTTTTAAAAAATGGTTCTACTTTTGAATTAAGCTTAACTGCAAGACCCACCTTATAAATTTGTTCCATTTTAAACCCTTTATCTATTAGGAATTTTATAACGTTTAAACTACTATCTGCATATCCTATCTTAAATTTATATATACTATCATCGTTCAGACCTCTTGATTTTAAATAATTTATAACTTGTTCATTTTTTTGTAAACTATCAACGTAAAACTCCATTGCATATTGCATTAGTCTATAAAGTGAGGAGTTCTCATCTTCAAATTCTTCAATCTCTATATTAAACTTTCTTGCAAGATACTCTATAGCTTCTTCATAGTCATATCCATATGCTTTCATTACAAACTTCAATGCATTACCCTTTTCACCACATCCAAAGCAGTGATATACACCTATCGGACTTACATAAAAAGATGGATTTCTATCGTCATGAAAAGGGCATAAACCTCTATATTGGTTTCCAACTTTCTTTAGTTCAACTTTCTCTGAAACAACTTGAATTATATCTATTTTTTCATAAAAACTATTAGGAATTTTCTTCATCGTAATAGTCATCTCTCTCAAAATCCTCAAATTCTTCCATTTCTCTATATTTCATTATTTTTTCTTCTACCTCCCTTAAAAACTCACCTACACTCCTAAACGTATCTTCTACGTCTAATGAACTTATTTCCCCAAGCAAAGCTTGTTTTATTGTTTCCCTTAAATTAGAACGAGCTAGTTTAACCTCCTCAATGAGAGCATCTACAGATGTATCGTCATCTACAAAATCCTCATAATAGTCATCATCACTATCTTCTATAGTTCTATTAAGATTTAAGCTTTCAAGCTCATCAAGAATTTCAGAAAATTTAGTTTCCCAATCTTCAATATATCCAGTTATACTCTGCCACATATCAAGAAGCTTCTCCTCACTCATATACTTACCTCCTTTAACCTCCAAATATAAATTTTAAAGCATTTACTATAGTTTTATGAAATTCATAAATAAATGGTAAAAATACCAACGAAACAATTGACATCATTTTTAATAGTATATTTAACGAAGGACCAGCTGTATCCTTAAATGGATCTCCGACCGTATCACCTTCAACTGCAGCCTTATGCGTTTGAGAACCCTTACCACCGAATGCACCAGTTTGCTCAATATACTTTTTGGCATTATCCCAAGCAGCACCTGCGTTATTCATCATAAGTGCAAGTGGAATACCAGAAACCATTGCACCTACTAAAAACCCTCCAAGTGCTTCAAGACCAAACAAAATTCCAACTACTATTGGTGATAAAAATGCAGTCATACCAGGAATCGACATATTCCTTATTGCTCCAGCAGTAGTTATGTCTACTATTTTTGCATAGTCCGCCCTTACCCCTTTCTTTCCTTCTAATAGCCCCGGTATTTCTTTCCACTGTCTTCTAACTTCCTCAACTACTAACTTTGCTGTCCTTCCAACAGCACGCATAGCACCTGACGAAAAGAAAAATGGAATAATTGCTCCGATTAGAGCCGATGCAACAACTTCTGGTTTCATGAGTGAAGGATTAAATTCAAGACCAAATCTTTGAGTTATCATATCAGAAAATGCAGAAAAAACTGCCATAACAGTAAATATAGCTGAACCTATAGCAAAACCTTTTCCAATTGCAGCAGTAGTATTTCCTGCAGCATCTAATATATCCGTTGTTTTTCTTACTTCTTTTCCAAGACCTGCCATTTCCGCAATACCACCTGCATTGTCCGCTATTGGACCAAAAGCATCAACTGTTACAGTAATTCCTGTAATAGCTAACATACCAATGCATGCAATTGCTACTCCGTAAAATCCGCCATATCCACTTACTTCACCCATCTTAAATGCTATTACAAAGGAAATAGCAACTGCTATAGCAGGAATCACCGCACTTTTCATGCCAAGAGCAATACCTTCAATAATATTTACCGCAACTCCCGAACTTGAAGCTTGTGCTAATTCTATAATTCTCTTACCTGTTGAGAAGAATTCCGCAATATAACCAATAAGAATACCAGAAACAAGTCCAAAAATTAAAGGCCAAAATAGCACTAAGTTTTTAAATAGAATAAGAGTTAAAACTAAAGAAACAATAGCAAATATAAGACCTACCAAAAGAACTGTTAAAAGTAGTATTCTTTCAGGTTTTAAATTTTTTAAAAAAGGTATGAAGGTATAACCAAGTATTGATGAGAGCGTCCCAATTCCTCCAAGAGCTAATGCATATCCTATGCCCAACATCGGATCAGCACTTCTTGCAAATGCAGCGATTACTATAGCAGATACAGTTCCTGCAACTAATGAGTCATATAAATCAGCACCCATACCAGCGGTATCACCAACATTATCTCCAACATTATCCGCAATAACAGCAGGATTTCTTGGGTCATCTTCTGGTATCCCAGCTTCAACTTTACCTACTAAGTCCGCACCAACATCAGCAGCTTTCGTATATATTCCACCACCTACTCTTGCAAATAGGGCTACAAATGCTGCTCCCATTGAAAAACCTGCAACTACACTTGCAGAAAGCTGAATGTTATTGCTAATAAAATAAAAAATAAGAAATAGTCCTGACATACCAAGCAGAGATAAACTTGCAACACTCAAACCCATTACTGAACCACCAAGATAAGCAATCTTAAAAGCCTCAATTAATCCCTTATTTTTTGCTGCATTTGTTGTTCTGACATTTGAAATAGTAGCAGTATCCATTCCTATCCAACCTGCTAACAAGGAAAATGCCGAACCTATAATAAATGCTATAATTGTATATATTACATAACTTATACCTTCATATGAAAGACCAAGTGCTATTAAAATTACAACCAAAAGTGATAAAAATGCAATTGTTGTATACTCCCTTTTTAAAAACGCCCTTGCCCCCTCTCTAATGTAAGAAGAAATAGCTATCATTTCCTCACTACCCGCATCTTTATTTTTTACCAAGTTGGATATGTAAATGGCTACGAGAAATGCAAGTATCGCCGAAACAAGCGAAAAAATTACAAGATTCATATCTTAACCTCCTTTGTATTTATAATTTGCATAGCTTTTTCTATTTCACCCTGACTGTAAAACAGAAGACCATTGTAAACCTTATCAAACTTGTCGTAGAGAACATTTATTTCTTCGTCTGCAAAGTCCGAAAGAACCCATTCTTTAAGTGGTATATTTGGATGCCTACCTATTCCTATTCTAATTCTTGGTATATCTTCACTTTCTAAGTAGTAAATAACTGACTTCATACCATTGTGAGAACCTGCAGAACCCCTTAGCTTAAACTTTATTACACCAAGTTCTAAGTCTGCATCATCATAAACCACAATTAATTGACTTAGAGAAACTCTATAGTGCTTAACTATTTGTTTTATAACTATGCCTGAAAGGTTCATAAGTGTTAAAGGTTTAAACAGCATAAAATCTTTGCATTCCGCATATGCATAATCTCCCTTGCCCTTCTTATAGCTACAATTTAACTTTTTAGAAAGATAATCTAAAAATATCCATCCTGCATTATGACGATTTTTTTTATACATTTCTCCATAATTACCAAGACCTACGATATATAGCATGAAAATTTACTTCTGTTCAGTTTGAGTTTCTGTCTCTACTCTCGGTGGAATAATTGATAACACTACTTCATCCATATCTTCCTCAAATTCAACATTTTCAATTTTTATATCGCTTACATGAATAACACTACCTATATCCAAATTAGATATATCAATTTCTATATGCCCAGGTATATTTTCAGGAAAAGCCTTTATATCTATACTATGTAAGTGAACCTCAAGAATTCCACCTTTCTTTATTCCCGGAGAATTCTCTTGACCTTTTACAACAACAGGTACACTTACACTAACTTTTTCTCTTTCATGCACTATATGAAAATCTACGTGAATAACCTTACCTGTTATTATGTCTCTCTGAATTTCTTGAATAAACGACTTTTTAGTATTTCCATTATATTCAAGCTCAACTATAGCGGTTTCATCACCGATTTCCTTTAGCAATTTATAAAAGTCCATTTCATTTATAAGAAGATGAAGATTTTTTTCACTTAATCCATAGGCAACAGCAGGGATAAATCCTTCTTTTCTGTATTTTTTGGCACTTGAACTACCCAAGTTTTCTCTCAATTTTACCTTTAATTTATAAGTTTTCATAAGTGCGAAAATTTTAAAGCAATTTACTCTATTTCACTATAAGTTATTTTTCCATCTTTCATGGTTAAAACAACTTTACCTTTAAATTTCCAATTTATAAATGGAGAATTTTTACTCTTTGAAATTATTAAATTTTCCGAAAATATCCACTCCCTGTCTTTATCAAATAACACAAGATTTGCCCTATAACCTTTCTTTATTTCTCCGGTATTTCTTAGTTTTAAGAACCTTGTAGGGAAACTCACAAACTTCTCAATAAGAAAGTCTATGTCTAATCCTCTTTTTATAGCTTCACTATAAACTAAACTAAATGCAGTTTGAAGACCAATAATGCCTCTTTCACTTTCAATAAAATCCAATTTACTTTCAAATTCATGCGGTGCATGGTCGCTAGCAATAGCATCTATTGTACCATCAATTAAACCCTGCCATAGCGATTCTATATCTTCTTTTGTCCTCAATGGTGGATACATTTTAAAATTAGGAGAATAGTTATTCTCTTTTATATAGGAACTATCCAATACTAAATGATGTGGTGTAGTGTCAGCAGTTATTCTTGCTCCTAATTTTTTAAAAAGTCTAATAATTTCTACTGAAAGCTTCGAACTAACGTGCGAAAAGTGTATCCATCCACCTGTTTCAAGTGCTAATATACAATCTCTTGCAATAATACTCACTTCCGCACTCTCAGGAATTCCTAATAGACCATCTCTTAATGCGTCAAATGACCAACCTGTTGCATAGTTTAGGGATAAATTTCCGTCTTCCGCATGCTGAATAATTGGTAAATCGAACATTTTTAAATATATAAGTGCATTTCTTAATACACTTGTATTATATATACAATTTCCATCATCTGAAAAACCAACACTTCCAGATTTATGCAATAAATAATATTCAGCCATCTCTTTACCTTCTCTATTTTTTGTAGCACAAGCAATAGGAAATATATCTACTAAGTCAACTTCCCTTGCTCTATTAATCTGGTATATAACTAATTCTGGTTTGTCTATAGGAGGATTAGTATTCGGCATCGTGCAAACCGCCCAAAAACCTCCAAAACTTGCACTTTTACTACCTGTTTCAATATCCTCCTTATATTCATATCCCGGTTCTCTAAAATGCACATGTAAATCTATAAATGCAGGCAAAACTATTAATCCGCTTGCATCAATTATCTTATCTGCCTGCTTTGATATTTTTCCAATTTCTTCAATTATTCCATTTTCAATAAAAATATCGCCTTTATCAGTATTTTTTATAAGTAATGTTTTCATTTTCAAAATTTTAAAGTAATAGCTTTAAAATTTGCTTTCTTGAAAAAACTTATCCACTACAACTATAAAGAAATATTTAGAAGCCTTAGATTTGCCCTAAGTCCCAAGAAACTAATACTTCTTTATCCACTATCTTTGCTTATGTATTTACTCTTAGATAGCTTTAACTACGTATTATTCGTTTTAACCATAATTTATTACATATTTTCAAAAATCGCTATTTCTAAGATTACTTACGAAGAAATAAAGGGAGATTATTTTTATGAGATGCAAAAAGCTATAGTATTTTCCGCAAAATCAATACTTAGATTTTTTGGTTTTTTGTTGATAATATTCATTAGCTTTTCATTACTAATAATTCTGATATTCCTACTAACTCTAATTGCAAAGCTTCATATCGCTATTCTATATCTAACATTTCCCTTAATACTCTTTCTTTCAATCTTAGTAATATATCTTCTACTTGGAACAACTTTAAGCGAGACTATAGGCATGGCTTGTATATCTACTCAGAACTTTGATAGCTTCGATGTATTTTTTGAAACATTTTCCATGCTAAATAATCAGATATATAGAGTAATTTCATACAAAATAACTTCTATTATAACTGCAGTCTTTGGCACAATATTTCTCTTTGCCTTTTTATATACATGTGTCTCTATTATCAATGTATTTTTAAAATTAGAACATACGCATACTCTTTACATATTAACATATCTCATTGCTCCTACCTATGGTCTTTCTACACTATTTATATCTGACCTCTTTAGTTATATACTTTTAGTCTATAAAAGGGATAATTTTGACCTTTCAAGTATTGAGCCTGAAATTCATTCACAACGCACATAGTAAGTATTAAGATAGTATTTTTTAAACTCATCTGAGTTGTTTCTAATATAGACTGCATACTCACCCGCTTCAATAATGTGAAATTTCCAATTTATTTCTGGTATATTTTCAGAACAGGCAATAGGCTTTCCAATACCCTTAGTTAAATATATACTATTAGAAAAGCATATAAGGTCTATGGTATTCCCTTCCAATGCCTTGCTGGTTATATATATACTATCTCCTGCCTTTAAGAAGAACTTAACGTTATATCCTGATTTCGGGACAAGTCTATATCCCGCTTCCTGAATTTTATATATGTTTCTTCTACACTCTTCTTTACAAGATATCGTTAAACTACCTAAGCTTATAAGAGCTATCAATCTTAAATACATCTAAACTTTCTCTTTTCTCAACAGCATACACTTTTGAAGAATATCTATATATTAACGAAGTATCACTATAATAGTTAAATTCCATACTTAATGGATAGCCCTTTATTTTTAGGATTTTCTCCAAATCATTTCTTTTAAGAGTACCACTCATTAGTAATTTCACAAGCGGATTATTTAGCTGAAATACTGAAAGCTTTTCAAATACTCTACTATCTATCTCAGTTTTATGCTTTGCATTGTAGTTCGTAAAAAATTGAGATGAAGGAACATTAATATCTTTATAGCATACCTTTGCTATAATGCTGTCGTTATCAAACAAAAACTTCATTTCGTAATTACAATCCTTTAAGTCCTTAATACTAAATTTCAATCTTATATCTCTTTTTCCTTTTTCTTCCTCAATTGGTTTTATATAACTATCAAACCTATAAACATAGTAGCTTCTTTCATCGTTATCTATTTTATATACACTATCCTTTTCCAAGTCAATTATTAGGCTCTTGTTTCCAGCATAGTATTTCTCCATGAATTTACTTATATTTCTCTCTCTATTTAAAATTAGTCTTGTATCAATCCTATACTTATTGTCCGAGATATAACTTTCTTGAATTCCTAAAAGCTCACCGAGATCTTTTATGTATATATTAATACTCTCTGCCCTAAAAACTACTTGTGATAGAAAAATAAATAGCATCTTTAAAATTTTAAAGCTATGGAACCTATAATCTTATCAATGGTTCTTTTTACACTTTCCCTAATTATAGGTTTTGAAGTTATTACGAAAGTCCCTCCAATACTCCATACTCCCCTTGTAGTTGCAAGTCATGCCATGGCATCAATTATGGTTGTTTCCGCTATTGAATCAGCAGGGAGTGGCTCAATACTTGGATTTATAGCTCTTTTAATAGGGACAATTAACGTAGTTGGTGGATACTTTATAGCGGATAGAATGCTAAGTATGTTTAGAAAAAGATGAAGGAAATAATCGTAAAAGAAGAGTCCAAATTTACTAAGGAAGGGGGATATGTAGTATACGTAGAAAATGGAAAGGAATACAAAGAAGACTTAATAAGTGCAGAATTATTAAATCCTAAGCTTAATTTTAAATTTTTAAATCCTGTTCAAACAGTTTTCTATAAATTCTACGAAAATAAATCCGCACTTGTAGCAACACCAACATCAAGTGGAAAAACTATATGTGCTTTACATTTTATACAAAAGCATATTGGACTTAAGGTTTATACTGTACCAACAAAATCACTTGCAAATGAAATTTACAATTTTTTTAAGAAAATATTCATAAACGTGGACTTAAGAACTGGAGATGTAATTGAAGAAGCATATGAAATTAGGTCGGATTTAGTAGTTTGCACCTATGAGAGTCTTCTACTATCTATTAGAAACGGGGGATGGGGTTATAATGCAAGCGCAATAGTAATCGACGAAATTCATTTTATTTTTAGCAATAGAGGAAGTGCAATCGAAGAAATAGTCGCCTTTTTGAAAATGAAAAATAAGGCTGATATTTTGGGACTTTCCGCAACATTACCTATGTATATGGAAATAGCAAGATGGATAGAAGCAAAACTTGTAATTAAAAGCAACTTTAGACCTGTAAAACTTATAATAAATACACAACAAATAAAGCTATAATACTTTAAAATTTCCAAGTCTATGAAAACTCTCAACATAAGACTAATTATAGTGCTTATAGTAATAGGTATTTCAATATACTTTTTACTTCCTACAATTCAATACTATACTCTCTCAGATATTCAAAAACAATTTATGCCAAGGGAAAAATTTAGAGAACTAAAGAGTAAGTCCTTAAACTTAGGATTAGACTTACAAGGTGGTATGTATTTGGTCTTACAAGTTGAACAACCAAGAGAAAGAACTACCGAAAATATTGCGGATATAGTAGAAAGAACAGTTTTTGTAATAAAAAATAGAATAGATAATCTTGGAATTGCTGAGCCAATAGTTCAAAAAATTGGAAATGAAAGAATCATGGTGCAACTTCCGGGAGTATTAGATAGAGAAAGAGCAAGGGAAATTATAGGAAGAACAGCACAACTTGAATTTAGACTGGTTGCAGAACCACAAATTTTAGAAGCAACATTAAATAGAATTGATAGATATCTATTAGGTGAAGATACATTAAAGCAAGATACCTTAAAAGATACACTAATGTTAAATAGACCATTTAGTTCTATGCTGATAAACTACGGAGGAGATATGGCTATAATGGAAGAAAACATAGATTCAATTAAAAAACTATTGTCTCGTAGCGATATCAAACAATTAATTCCAAGAGGTTATGAATTTTTCTTTGGAAACTTGGAAGTTAGCGGAAATACTAAGTTTAGAAGATTATATTTACTAAGAGACAGGCCTGAACTTACAGGGGCATACTTAATAAATGCTGTAGCAACTGTAGGAGGTGATCAATTCAATCCAAATGCTCCAGTTGTAAGTCTTGAATTTAATCCTCAAGGTGCTATGAGATTCGCCAATATTACTTCTTCACATGTCGGAAAAAGACTTGCAATTGTCTTAGATAGTTTCGTATATTCTGCACCACAAATAAGAGAAGCTATACTTGGAGGAAGAGCCCAAATTACAGGTATTCCTAATATGCAAGAAGCTAAGGACTTGTCAAATATACTAAAGGCTGGAGCACTTCCTGCACCTGTTAGAATATTAGAAGAAAGAAGTGTAGGTCCAACCTTAGGAAAAGACTCAATAGAAAGAGGAACAAAAGCAATCATATTTGGATACCTATTCGTTTTAGTATTTATGATGATATACTATAGACTTGGTGGTTTTATAACAGTTCTAATTCAAGCACTCAACTTCTTAATAATTTTGTCAATACTTTCATTACTTGGAGCAACACTTACCTTACCGGGTATGGCGGGTTTAATTTTAACTGTTGGTTTTGCTATTGATGCAAATGTATTGATATTTGAAAGAATTAGAGAAGAAATGCGAAATGGTAAAGACTTTATTACTGCTATTGAATATGGATATAAAAATGCAAGCAGAGCAATATGGGATACAAATATACTACACTTTTTAGCAGCACTTGTTTTAACATTTTTCGGCTCAGGACCTGTAAAAGGTTTTGCAGTAATACTCGCTATTGGTGTTATTACAAGTTTATTTACTGCGGTTTTTGTATCAAGACTAATTTTCGACCTGCTTGTATATAAACTAAATGTAAGATACATACCCATATAGGAGGTAGTTTATGAAATGGATAGATATTTTCGCTAATGCTAATTACGACTTTATGAACAAAAGAAAAATATTTTATTTTATATACACATTCTTGAGTATTCTTTTTATTGCAATCATACTTTTTAGAGGTATAAACTTTGGAATAGATTTCACTGGTGGTAATCTAATACAAGTATCTACGCAAAAAGCTGATATTTCAGAAGTAAGAAGTGCATTAAAAGAAATTAATCTAAAAGATGTTTCTGTGCAAAACTTCGGACAAGAAAAGGAATTTATAGTTAGGTATAGTTCTGATGAAGACGCGAATTTTGTAGTAAAAAGATTATCGGAAATACTAAAGGAAAACGTCGAACTAAAAAGAGCGGAAAAAGTAGGACCAACAATAGGTGCGGAATTAAGAAAACAGGCTTACATTCTCTCAATTATTGCAATTATACTTATTTTAGTATATATATGGATAAGATTTGACCTTTATTTTGGTATAGGAACAATAATTGCACTAATAGTTGACTTGATTTTAGTATTGGGTCTTTATTCTATATTCCAAATTGAATTTAATACTATCACTGTTGCAGCAATTTTAACTATATTAGGATATGACGTGAATGATTCAGTTATTATTGCAGACAGAATACGAGAGTATCTTAAAAAGTATGAAGGTATTAAATTAGAAAAAGCAAAGCTTATTGAAATCTATAATAAAGGTATAAATTCTACTTTAAGTAGAACTATTATAACTTCACTATCTACATTAGTTGTAGTAGTTGCACTATTACTTTTTGGAGGACCAGTGCTTTATGGCTTCTCATTTATATTGTTTTGGGGTATAATATTCGGGACGATGTCATCTATATTTATAGTTTCCGCGTCCGCACTTGATTTAAAAACAAGACATCAGAAGTGAAAATTGGACTATATGGAAATCCCTATAGAGATATTAGTAATGCAATTGACAAAGTAGTAGAAGTTTTTCAAGAAGTATATATTTCAAAAGATATTGGAGGAAATTACGATAATGAATTTATAAATGAAAATTGTGATGTTATTATATCAATTGGTGGTGATGGAACATTATTAAGATGTGCAAAAAAGTTCAAAAAGCCCATTATTGGTATAAAAGTAGGGAAGCTTGGATTTTTAACATTTTTTAACTTAGAAGATTTAGAAAATATAAAAAATGCACTTTTTTCAGGGAAATATCTTTTAGAAGAAAGGAACAGACTAAAGATTTATCTAAATAATATAGAACTGGACAGTGCTTTAAATGACTTTAGTGTTAATACAATTTCAGGAAGAGGCCTTGATATTATAGTAAAATCAGATAATTCAACTATAACCTCCTTTTACGGTGATGGAATAATTATCTCGTCCGCATCAGGTTCAACAGCATATAATCTCTCTGCAGGAGGACCAATATTACATCCGTTAGTAAAGGCATATATAGTAACTCCTATATGTCCACACAACTTATCCGCAAGACCAATAGTTTTACCAAAAGAAGTAATGCTAACAATAACCATAAAGTCCAAATTTGGTAGTTGGAGAATAAACTCAGACGGTGAACTAATAAAAAAGTGTGAAGGCGAATTAAGCTTTAGTGTAGAACTATCAGATGAAAAAACAGCCTTAATAAAACTTGAAAATACTGACAACTTTTTTGAAATTTTAAGAAAAAAATTAAACTTTTCTTAGTATCCTTTAAAATTATAAAACATTCCAACGCGGGGTGGAGCAGTCAGGTAGCTCGCCGGGCTCATAACCCGGAGGTCGAGGGTTCAAATCCCTCCCCCGCTATGTGGTGGTGTAGCTCAGCTGGTAGAGCGGGGGTCTCATAAGCCCTGTGTCGGCGGTTCGAGTCCGCCCACCACTATTAATCCAGTTGTTCTCAAAAACGAAGAAAAAAGTTATCTTGATTGATCCTGATAAGTGGAAAGAGGAAAAATTAGAAGTGGTCTGTAGATATATAAACGAAAACAATAATATAGATTTTATATTTGTAGGAGGAAGTATAATAAAAAGTGAGAATTTTCATACTATACTGAAAAAACTTAGATACTACTTGAAAAAACCAATAATACTATTTTGCGGAAGCTCATACCAAATTAACGATATAGCAGATGCATTTCTAATTCCTTTCCCTCTAAATACCTATGACTACAATTACTTTCATATAGAACTTTTAAAGAACGCATTTTTAATAAGCAAAAAACCAGCATATATCTGTGGATATTTATTAATTGGAAGTCAATATACAAGTGCATATATAATTTCAAGAGCATACGATATATCAAAAAATAACGATATAATTTTAGCATTTTTGAAATTTTCAGAAATTATGAAATTTTCAGCAATATACTTGGAAGCTGGTTCAGGTAGTTCAAAAACTATAGATATAGAAACAATAAAACTTGTATCAAATGAAACTAAATTACCTATAATTGTTGGCGGAGGTCTAAGAGATAAAAATACAATAGAAGAGATTTTAAATTATGCGAATTACGTAGTTGTAGGTAATTATGTTGAGGAAAATCCAGAGTTTGTTAAAGAATTGTAAAAGGAGGTAAACATGATAACTATAAAGCAAGTAAAAGAAAATCCAAAAGTAAATCATTATATAATGCTTGCAGATAAGTGCTTAGAAGCGTTAGGATATACAGAGCACGGTCTTAAACATGTCTCATGGGTCTCATATCAAGCTGGTAGGATACTTAGAAAGCTTGGGTACGAAGAAAGACTTGCACAACTTGCAGAAATAGCCGGTTATTTGCATGATATAGGAAATAGCATAAACAGACTAAATCATGAAGTAAGCGGCGCGATGATTGCATACGATATACTAAAGGAAATGGGTATGAGCTATGAAGAAATAGGCATTGTTATTAGTGCTATCGGGACACACCATGAAGCAAGTGGTTATCCAGTTTCCGAAGTATCAGCAGCAGTTATATTAGCGGATAAAGGTGATGTTCATAGAGGAAGAGTAAGAACACCCGAAAATCTAAATGTAGATATTCACGATAGAGTAAATTATGCAGCGATTTCAAGAGAAATAATTGTTACAAATAAAGAATCAAGAAATATTGCATATAAAATAGAGATTGACACTAAAATTGCACCAGTTCTTGAATTTTTTGAAATTTTCCTTGATAGAACCATTATGGCACAAAAAGCAGCAAAGGTTTTAAATTGTAATTTTGATTTATATATAAACAATACCAAAATGCTATAGGGGGTGGCAATATGCTGTTAAAGGAATTAAAACAGAAGAAACTTTCAGAACTATACGAAATAGCGAAGCAGATGAATATAGAAGGATATGAAAACTTGAAAAAGGAAGAGTTAATAAGAAAAATAATAGAAAACACTACAACTGAAGAGGGTCTCGTATTTAAGGAAGGTCTTTTGGATATTATACCAGAAGGAGGATATGGATTTTTAAGACTACCTAGTCAAAACTTTCAGCAAAGCCCAGAAGACATCTATGTTTCTCCTGTTATTATAAAAAAACATAAATTAAAAGAAGGGGATATGATTGCAGGATTTGTAAAAGTTCCAAAAGAAAATGAGAAATACCATTCACTTGTAAAAATAGAAACTATAAATGATGTAGAAGTAGACAAAATTATAGAAAGAAGAGAATTTGAAAAACTTACACCATTTTATCCAACACAAAAGATAAACCTTGAAATTCCTGGAGACGAAGACTTATCAAGAAGAATAATAGACTTATTTATTCCTATAGGAAAAGGACAAAGAGGATTAATTGTTTCACCACCAAGAGCAGGAAAAACTATACTTTTGCAAAAAATTGCCCAAAGCATAGTAATAAATCATCCTGAAATTTACTTAATTATACTACTTATTGACGAGAGACCTGAAGAAGTAACTGATATGAAAAGACTTGTCCCCGAAGCGGAGATTTACTATTCTACCTTTGACCAACCTGCAGAAAAACATGCATATATTGCGGATATAGTCCTTGAGAGAGCAAAAAGATTAGCAGAAATGGGAAAAGATGTAGTAATACTATTAGATTCACTTACAAGATTTTCAAGAGCTCACAATGTAATAACACCGCACTCAGGAAGAACTATGACAGGTGGTCTTGATGCAGCAGCATTAATAAAGCCTAAGAAATTCTTCGGTAGTGCAAGAAACCTTGAGGAAGGAGGAAGCCTTACGATTATTGCAACCGCATTAATAGAAACAGGGTCAAGAATGGACGATGTAATATATGAAGAATTTAAAGGAACAGGAAATATGGAAATAGTATTAGATAGAAGATTAGCTGATAGAAGAATTTTCCCTGCAATTGACTTAAATAAGAGCGGGACAAGAAGAGAAGAATTTTTATTATCTAAGGAAGTATTAGAGAAAGTTTGGACCTTAAGAAAGGCTATATCAAGTAAAGATCCAGTAGACGCTATGGAATTTTTAATAAATAAAATGAAAAGGACAAACTCAAATAAGGAATTTTTAGAGCTATTAGAAATGGAATTGAAATTATAAACTATTCACTCTCAAGAAAAACTTTATAAGCTTTATATGTCATAAATAAATCAGCCTTAGAGCTTATTTCAAAAGGTGAGTGCATGTTCAATATTGGAGGACCTACATCTATTATGTCCATTCCATATTCTGCTAAAAACATTGCAACAGTTCCTCCACCACCTTCATCCACTTTTCCTAAAATACCTGTTTGCCATATAACACCATTTTTATTAAATAAATTCCTGATATACGATGTATATTCTGCACTTGCTTCACTTGCATAGTATTTCCCCCCACTTCCTGTATATTTTACTATTGCTACACCATGACCTAGCTTTGCACTATTCTTTAAATCATCAACTTCCTTAAAGTTAGGATTTACTGCGCTTGTTACATCTGCTGAAATGGCTCTTGAATTGTATAGTGAAATTTCTACATCATATGGCTTAATATCTTCCTCCATTTCAAGAATTTTTTTAACTACTATTTCTAAAAATTTACTCTTTGCAGATGTATTTCCAAATGAGCCAATTTCTTCTCTATCTACAAATAGTAGTAAAATTGGATGTATATTCTCCTTTATATCCATAAGTGCTTTCAAAGAACAAAATACACATATTCTATCATCTTGACCATAACCACCTATCAAGCTTTTGTCTATTCCAACATCCCTTGCTTTAAATGCAGGGACAATTTCAATATCAGCAGAAACTAAATCTTCCTCCTCTATTTCATACTTTTCTTTTAAAATATGTAATGCATATTTTTTAATTTCCTCTTCCTTTTCACCATCCATAGGAACACTACCAAACAGCACATCAAGTTTTTCTCCTGGCAATGCTTCATCTATCGGCTTATTTCCCTGAACTTTTCTTGAAAGATGTGGAAGTAAATCTGCTATGGTAAATACAGGGTCATCATTATCCTCACCAATTACTATGTACTGCTTTCTACCATATTTATTCAATATAACGCCGTGAATTGCTAAAGGAATTGAAAACCACTGATATTTTTTTATTCCACCATAGTACTGAGTATCTAATAAAACCAACTCACTATCTTCATATATTGGTCTTGGTTTTAAGTCAATTCTTGGACTATCAATGTGAGATACAATTATATTAAAGCCTCCTTTTTGACTTCTTACTCCCTTTTTATATAGTGCAACTATCCTTTCTTTGTCTGAAAATATAAGTTTTTCAGATTTATTACTAAATCCATCTTTATATCCATTTTCAAGAGCTACACTAGTTATATAATTTACAACCTCTCTTTCAGTTTTACAGAGATTTAAAAATCTCTTATATTCTTCCGCGAAATTATATATCTGTTCTTTTTCTTGCGAAGATACTTTTTTCCATATGTTATTCATAATTTGAAAATTTTAAGGTCATTAAGAAAAAGGAGTAAAGCTTTAGCTACAAATTTGAAACTATAAAGTTAAAATCCCTTAAAATTTTGTTTTTATGAAAGAATTAAGGAGAAAATTTCTAACTCCTTCAAACATAGAAATAAAAGAAGTATACGACAAGGAAGATTTAGGTGAAATTCAAATAGAAAAGCCCGGCGAATTTCCATATACAAGGGGCATTCATAAAAATATGTATAGAGGAAGATTATGGACTATGAGACAATACTCTGGATTTGGTAGTGCGGAAGAAACAAATGAAAGATTTAAATACTTATTATTACAAGGACAAACAGGATTATCAACAGCTTTTGATTTACCTACACAACTTGGATATGACCCAGACGAACCATTTAGTGAAGGAGAAATAGGAAAAACTGGAGTTTCAATTTCAAATCCAATAGACATGGACATATTATTTAAAGATATTCCACTTGATGTAGTTTCAACATCTATGACTATAAATGCTACTGCAGGAATACTACTTGGTCTATATATTTATATCGCAAAACAAAGAAATATAGAAATAGAGAAACTTTCAGGAACTACTCAAAATGATATATTAAAGGAGTTTGCTGCAAGAGGAAATTATATTTATCCAATTGAACCTTCAGTTAGACTTGTAGGAGATATTATAGAGTTTTGTTCTAAATATCTTCCAAAGTGGAACCCTATATCTATTTCAGGATATCACTATAGAGAAGCAGGAGCAAATGCAGTTCAAGAGCTTGCATTTACATTTGCTGATGCAATAGCATATGTAGAGGAAGTATTAAGAAGAGGTATTGATGTTGACGAATTTGCACCAAGACTCTCGTTCTTCTTTAATGGACATATATACTTCTTTGAAGAAATAGCAAAATTTAGAGCTGCAAGAAGAATATGGGCTAAGATTATGAAGTATAAATTTAAAGCAAAGAATGAAAATTCATTAAAACTTAGATTTCATACCCAAACCGCAGGTTCATCCCTAACAGCTCAAGAACCAGAGAATAACATAATAAGAACAACGATAGAAGCACTTGCAGCAGTCTTGGGTGGGACCCAAAGTCTTCACACTAATTCTTATGATGAAGCACTTGCACTTCCAACAGAAAAATCAGCAAGAATAGCACTAAGAACACAACAGATAATTGCATACGAAAGTGGGGTTGCGGATACCGTGGATCCTTTAGCAGGTAGTTACTTTGTAGAAAAATTAACAAATGAAATAGAAGAAAAAGTTTGGGAATATCTTGAGAAAATAGAGAAAATGGGTGGTGCTGTTGAGTGCATTAAAAATGGATATTTTCAAAATGAAATAGCCGAAAGTTCTTATAGATATCAAAAGGAAATAGAAAGTCGAGAAAGATACATCATCGGAGTAAATATATTTAAAACTGAAGAAAATCAAAAAATTGAAATATTTAGACTACCCGATGAAGTAGTTGAAAAAATCCTAAGGAGAGTAAAAGACTTTAAAGAAAATAGAAGTAAAGGTTATATCAGTGCACTTGAAGAATTAAAGAAAAAAGCTAAAACAAATGAAAACTTAATGGCATATATTATAAGAGCAATAGAAGAAAAAGCAACATTAGGTGAGATTTCACATGCTTTAAGAGAAGTTTGGGGTGAATATGATAGAATATGATATTTATAGTTCTCTTTATTCTTACATCTTGCAAGGAAAAGGAAGAGTTTATAATGGGTTATTATCCAAGTGCGGAAAGCGAAAAAGTAGTAGAAGATTTAAGTCCATTAGAAGAATACTTAGAAAAGAAACTCAATATAAAAATTAAACCATTTATAGCAACGGACTATACATCACTTATTGAGGGTCTTTGCTCAGGGAAAATTGATGGTAGCTTTCTTTCGGCTTTGCCTTATGTAATTTCAAAGAGCAAGTGCAAAACAAAAATGATAGTTACATCCTTAAGAAAAGATGGAACCATTTTCTATAAAACTTACTTTTTAGTAAACTTAAACAAACCATATAAAAACCTATATGACTTAAAGGGTAAAACTTGGGGAATTCCTGATATTGCATCCACAAGTGGATACTTATTCCCAGTCTTAAGAATGAATGAATTAGGTTTAAATCCTGATAAGGACTTTAAAAAGATACAGCTAAATACTCACGAAAATGTAATTATCGCGGTATATAATAATGAGATAGATTTTGGAACAATTTATTCAGATGCAAGAATAACACTAAAAGAAGAATACCCAGATATTTTTGAAAAAACAAAAGTAATAGATAGCATAGGACCAATACCAAATGATGGTTTTGTAGTATCTTCAAGAGTAAATGAAAATTTAATTAAAGGACTAAAGGAAGCATTCCTGTCTATAAATAGCGATACAAATATATTAAACAGACTTAAAAAGTATGGATGGTATGGAGTGGTTGAAACGAACGACAGTATATATAATTTAGTGGAAAAGCTATATTTTGAGGTTTTAAAAGGCAAGTAAATTTTATAAGATATCCTCTAATTTTTTCTTTATATATGGCAGAACCTCAGTAATAAAACTTGGACCATAATGAGCTATATAATCACCGGGTGTTAAAATAATTCTACTTTCCTTAACTGCCCTTAGTTCTCCAAGACCAATACTAATGTATCTTTGAATCACTTCATCAAGAGTCGGTTTTTTTATTCTTTCAGCTTTCGGTTCATATATAATAATATCAGGGTCTATAAGTTTTACTTCTTCATAATTTGGGAAAAAGTAGCTTTGTCTTTCATTAATAAATATATTTTCAAGACCCAATATAAATAAGCCATGAGTAATGTATGAATTTGAGCCAAATGTAATCTCAGGTGCAAGGTCAATTTCAGCAAAGTATTTGGCTTTGATACTGTCCACTTTTAACTTATTTAAAATTTCAAGTAAACCCATAGTTTTCTCGTAAGCGATTTTTGAAATAGAAAACAGATTTCCAATTCTTATGATATTATCTAATATATCAAACACACTATTTGCAAGTTTTGTAGTAAATATCACAAACCCTGAGTTTATTAAATCTTCATATACTTTTCTTTGAACTCCAGATGTAGTTAAAACAACTTGTGGATTTAAACTTTTTAAAAGCTCCATATTTATTTTTAAATATCCTCCAAGTTTTGGTTTATTTCTTGCTTCCTTTGGTCTATAACAGTATGCACTCACTCCCACAACCCTTTCAAAAAGACCAAGAAAGTCCAATATATCAGTAATATCCGGTGCAAGCGAAACCACCCTCTCTATCTTATCCTTAATCTCAAATTCTACATTTAAAAATTCATTATAGAATTTCATTTCAGCGCTTTTTCAATATAGCCATTCCAAAAATCAATTCTATCATTCAAACCTTTCTGTTTAATCAAGTCCAAAAGCCTATTAAAAACTTTACTATCAAGATTTCTAAATAGCGAGCTTTCCAAATACGCAATAGCTAAATTTTCCATATTTTTCTTTATTAGCAAATCGGATAGAAGTAATATACCCTGAGAGAAAAGCTGTTTTAATCTTTCTCTTTCCGTATATATCCATTCCTCGTATAAATCGCCCTCAAGCAAGTCAGCACTATATAAATTAAATGCATGGATAATTTTAGATATTGAAGTTTCAGTCTCTTTATAATATAGCGATATAGCGGACTTTATGGAATTTTCAAAATCTTGAATATCAATATAAAATCTTTCATCAGTAAAAAATCCATAGCTTCCTCCTGAACTTTTAATAACATCACCATCTACAAGTATTTTCCTTATATTACTAACTATGGTATGTAGTTTTTGAGTAGCTTTTCTTTTGTCATCCTCTGACCATAAATCCTCAAATATTCTTTCCTTTGGTATAAATTTATCTCTGTTTATTAGAAAATATTTAAAAACTCTTAAATTAATCGGCCTATCAAAGTCATCTTCGTATAAAGTTTTACCACTTATAATAATCTTCAACTTACCAAACGCATATATTTCGTATTTCAATATCTTCTTTAGTCTTGTTAAAATTTTTACACTTTTAATTTTATCAATCCTTTGAAGCAAGTCATAGTCATCCATATATTCGTAAATATCCTTAATTTTAAAATCTTCTTCAAGATGGAACTTAACTATAAATTTCTTGAAGTTCTCAGAAACTTCTTTATTTCTTTCAACATACATTCTTATTACTGGTTTTATACTTTCAATAATTTCCCTATCTATGGTTTGATATAAAATTTCCTCATTTTCAATTATCTTCAAAAATTCTTCATAAGCTTCATCTAATCTTTTACCGATAGCAAGCAAATAGCACTTATATATCATTGCTGACATTTTTTGATATTTAGATTTTGACATATTTATAACTTTTTGAATAAGGTTTATTGCTTCCTCTAAATTACCCTTCTTTTCCAGCAAAAATACCTTTGAAAATAGAAACTTTGCATTCTCCCTTCTTGATATTGATACTAATTTTTCATATTCATTTATCATATTTTGTGCCTTTTCCAATTGATTGTTTTTTAAGTAGTAAGAAATCAAGTAGTTTAGTGCATTAGTTTGATTTAAGTAATTGTTTGACATTTTAGCATAATCAAGAGCAGCTATTAAATCCTGAACATTTACAGTATTTTCATAGTGAGATACAAAATATTTATATAGAAAATACCTTGAAAGTGCACTTAAAGAGCCAATTCTCTTTGAAATTTCGTATGCATAACTTAATCTTAAACGAGCTTCAGCAAATCGATAGCTCATAGCAAAAAATGCACTATTATACAAAATTAGTCCAAAGTAGTGGTTTAGATTACCATAGTTCTTTAGTTCAATTTCTAATCTAAGCAATATTTTCTTAAATTCTTCCTTCTCGTACATTACGTCTAAGTTCCTATAGTAAGTAGCATCCAATATGGACTTATATACAAACAAATTCTTACTTAGAGCAAAATTTACAGCATTGTTGTATACGTCTTCTATCTCTTGAATTCTTCCTAACCTTACGAGGACATTTATTAGTAAAATATAGCTTTCAAGCTTTATATAATCCAACACTCTATCTGATGAAACTACTTCATATAGTATTTTCATAGCTTTTAATTCATCTAATTGATTGTATGCAATATATCCCTCTACAAACATAAAGTTATAGTCATTTTTGTATTTATTTGCAATTATCTTACAACCATTAAAGTCATCTAAAAATAATAACAAACAGCACTTTACAATATCCGCTTCATAATCCTCTAAGTTATAATTTCTTAAATTATTCAAAATTTCTCTATAATTTCCAACTTCAAATATTTGAGAGAACAAATTTTGCATATTACTTTAAAATTTTAAGGCTATGATACTAATATTTACATTACAAATTATTACAAACAAAGAACCTCTAAGACCTTTTAAGGATACTTATGTAAATCCGAATAATCCATATGTTCAAATAGACAAACTATATTATCAAGGTAAATTCTCTGAATCAGCAAGCTTATATGAAAAAGAATTACCAAGAGCATATACTGATGAGCAAAAATTTAGAACACTTTCAGGACTTGCTTGGAGTTATATTGGTATTGGGAGATTTCTTGAAGCTGCGGACTACTTTGAAAGAGCATCAGTTCTTGCAAAACAACCTAATCAACAGCTTGAAATAAAATTAGGTGTTTCATTTGTTTGGCTTTTTTCAAGGAGATTTGATAGAGCACTACAAAATGTAGAACTTGCAAAAAGTATATACATAACTGATAAAGAAGGATTAGCACAACTACACTTTTTAGAAGCTTGTATATTCTGGGAAAGTGGAAATAGAAATAGAGCTGAACAAAAATTCAACGAAGTTTTTAACAATTATCCAAATACACTATGGGGACAAAAGAGCTTATTGGTATTAGCAAAGGCATATATTCAAAGTGGTGAACAACAAAAGGGCATAGAATATTTAAATAAAGTAATTGAAAGGGCGAAGGACGAGGAAATAATAAGTCAAGCATCTTTATTACTATTTGATATACACATGAATGCAGGCAAGGTTGATGAAGCAATTGAAGCACTAACGAAAGTTATAGAAAATTCACCAAATACAGAAGTTTCACGACAAGCTGAAGCAAGAATAGCACAAATAGCTGAACAATATAGAAGCAGATTAATTACAAATGATCATCTTCTAAGTAAAAGTAGAACTGCAGCCGTATTTATATTATACAATCCAGGTATAAGGGCATATTATAATAAGGACTACTTTACAGCAAAACCGCTATTAGAAAAGTTTATAAAATTATATCCAGAAGATACACTATCACAAAGGGTTGCTATACCACTTTCAGCTATATACATAGATGAGAAGGAACTTCAAAAAGCGATAGATGTATTAAAATTAGTAAATTTAAATAGACTTGATAAGGAAAATCTTGAAACTGCACAATATTTCCTTGCTACTTCCTATTTAGGTATTTCAGACTTTCAAAATGCTGCATTTTATTATTCTAAACTCTTAAATTCACAAAAATTTTCAAAAGAAGCAGAACAAAAACTATTAGCAATACTAAATCAATATCCAGAATATGTAAACTATTTACCATCAACTCATCCATTCTACAATAGAATATCTGCTATATCTTCTTTAAAAGCAGGTGATACACTTGGAGCTATAAATAGTTTAGAAAGATATCTTTCAAGCAATCCTAATGATACTATTGCACTTTTATCAATTATAGACCTTTCGTATAAGAAAAAAGACTACAATAGAACATTAAAATATGCAAAACAGTATATAAGCAAAAATCTTCAAACAAATAGAGATATAATACTCTATATTGCAGGAGCAAGTGCGTATTCATTAAATTACTATGGAGAAGCACTTGAATATTGGGACGAACTTTTAGCAAGTTATTCAAATAGTCAATTTTATGAAAGAGCTCTAAACTTCTCAAGACAACTATTAACTGAGAGACCAGAACTATTTTCGTTAAATTTAAAAAGTCAGGCATTGCTAAAAGAAAAAGAATATCAAAAAGTTTATGATTTATTTAAGAGAAAAATGTATAACGAAGTAATAAATGCACTCGCTAACGATAACTCTGAACAAGCATTACTATTAAAATCTCAAAGTTATTTAAATTTAAAGGACTATCAAAATGCATATCTTCATATTTCAAGGATTACAAAAGAAACACCTGAAATAGCTTTTATAAAGGCTGAAGCACTTTTTGGGATGAACAAACTAAGAGACGCCTACATTTACTATAAAAAAGCATTAGAATCACAAAATCCACAAATACAAAACATAAGTCAATTAAGAATACAACAACTTGAAGCAAAAGGAATAAAATGAATAAAAATTTAAAAAGCTTTACATTAAGACAACTTGGAGAAATTGTAGAAAAGCCATACAATAGTATTCAAATATATAGATGGATATGGAAAAAAGGAGTAGATAGAATTGAAGAATTTAGCGATATTTCAAAGAGATTAAGAAAAAAGCTAATAGATGAGGGATATTTTGTAGGAAATATAGGGGAAAAATTTAGAATAAATTCAAGTGATGGAAGTGTCAAGTTCGTATTTGAAGATGGATACGAAGCGGTATATATGCCTGAAAAAAATAGAAATACGGTCTGTGTTTCAAGTCAACTTGGATGTAATTTAAAATGTAAATTTTGTGCAACCGGACTTTTAGGTTTTAGAAGAAATTTAATGGCATGGGAAATAGCAGACCAAGTCTTACAAATTTCAAAGAAACTAAATAAAAAAATTACTAATGTAGTTTTTATGGGAATGGGAGAGCCACTTTTAAATTTTGAAAATGTAAAACAAGCAATAAGAATCATGACATCGCATATAGGATTAAATATAGGTGCAAAACACATTACTATTTCAACAAGCGGAATAGTTCCAAAGATTTACGAACTTGCAAATTTTGATAGAAGAGTAAAATTAGCAATATCACTCCACTCTGCAATAGAAGAAAAAAGAATAAAAATTATGCCAATAGCAAAAGCTTATAGTCTTAGAGAAATTAAAGAAGCACTAATTTACTACTTAGAAAAACAAAGATTGAGAATAACTATTGAATACATACACTTAAAAGGATTTAATGACACAGATGAAGACATTTACGAACTAAGGAAATTTATTAGAGGTATTGATTGTAAAATTAATATAATTCCTTATAACAAAGTTGATTATTTTGACTGGGAGGCACCAAATGAGGAAGATGTTTATAATTTTTACGATAAATTAAAGAAAATATTAGATAATGTAGTAATTACGATTAGATGGTCTAAAGGAAGAGATATTTATGGAGCATGTGGACAGCTTGGATATCAGCTCGTTCATAACGCAAAATGATAAAATACTAATAGCATTCTCCGGTGGTCCTGATTCAGTATTTTTAGTAAAGAAACTATTGGAACTAAAAGAAAAAATAAATTTTGAAATAGGTATATGCTATATAAATCACATGTTAAGAAACGAGGCATACGAAGAAGAAATATGGATAAGAAATTTTGCAAAAAACTACAACTTAAAGTGCTATATAAAAAGAGCGAATGTTTTAGAATATTCTAAAAAGAAAAAAATCTCAATAGAAACTGCAGGTAGGATTTTAAGATATAAAATTTTAAAAAAAATTTCAAAAAGAGAAAATTACAATAAAATTGCAACTGCTCATCATTTAGATGATGCATTTGAAACTTTCATATTAAATAGTATCAGAGGAAGTGGAATTTTAGGAATACTGCTAAAACCAAGAAGAAAAAATATTATAAGACCTATAATGTTATACTCAAAGCATGAGATACTAAGCTCACTATCCCCCAGTGAATACTTAATAGATAAAACCAACTTTGAAATTCACTACTCAAGAAATTATATAAGAAACGAAGTAGTTAGTAAAATTAGAGAAAAATTCCCTAATTACATATTTGGCTTTAGAAAGACCTATTTAAATTTATTAGCAATATACAATAGGATTGAGAGTGAAATGAAGAAAATTTACAAAAACTCTATAGTTTTTAGTTCAAGGGATATAAAGGTTTTTAAGAGAAAAGAATTCCTATCTTTAAATAGCGAAAAAGTAAAAACTTTCTTTTCAAAAATTATAAAAGAACCAAAGTATGAGCATTTGGAGAATATTTCAAAAATCATTAAAAGTGGAGGGAAAATTAATATTTCTAAAAACTACTTTTTTGAAGTAAGAGAAAAAATCATAGGAATATACAAAAAACCCTTAGCTTTTAGATATTTAATTTACATATATCCAAAGGAACAAATAATTTACTTAGATGAACTTAACATAAATGTAAGCATATCCGAAAAACCAGTTATAAAGGAATTTACACTAAACTTCGACCTATATAAGATATCTTCACCTATAGTAATTAGAAAAAGGAAAAAGGGAGATAGAGTTGGAAATAAGAAATTAAAAGAAATACTTATAAACTATAAGGTGCCGAATTTTTTAAAAGACTTCTTGCCAGTAGTTCAAAAAGAAGATAGAATTATTTTAGCAATAGAACCCTATGTTGAAAATGCAAGAAGATATCTTATAATTGAATTCTTATTTAAAAAGAATTATACGGAACTATTTAGGGAAATTTTTAAAGCGTCAATTACATAAGACATATCTTCATTACTCATACTTGGATAAAAAGGCAAACTTAAAGCATGCTCCGATATCCAAAGAGCATTTTTAAATTCGCTTTTATTGTATTTAAAATTTTCTCTATAAAACTTTAAAAGTGGTATAGGTTTTGGATAATGAATTGAAACTTCTACTTGCATATCATTTAGTTTCTTTATTATTTCATTTCTATTTTCTATGAAAATTATAAAAAGATGATATGCACTCTTACCATATATTTTGGGCATTTTAATAGAAAGTTTTTCAAGTTCACCTTTATATTTTTCATAAATTTGCCTTCTTCTTTCCCATAGTTTATCAATCCTTTTTAATTGTGAAATAAGCATTGCACTTTGAAAATTTGTTAAGTTGTATTTCCAACCAAGTAGCTCCATATCATATAGAATCTTATCCTTTCTCCTATCTAACCCATGAAGTCTTAGTAATTTTAATTTATCAAGATAATTACTATCATTAAAAACAATTGCACCCCCCTCTCCACAAGTTATATTTTTAGTTGCATAAAAGCTAAAGCAAGCAAAATCACCAAAGCCCGGTTTATATCCATCACGTTCCCCCTCTATACAATGAGCACTATCTTCAATAAGATAAAATCCATATTTTTCCTTTAAATACAATAAATCCTTCGGAGATACCATTTGACCATATAAATGAACTACTATTACCACCCTAATCTTACTATCCTTTTTTAATTTATCCTCTAACATGTTTAAATCTATTAAACCTGTTTCTCTATCTACGTCTACAAAAACTATTTCCCTTTTAGCCATTAAAACAGCGTTAGCAGTTGCCATAAATGACATTGCAGGAACTATCACTTTTTCATCCGGTTTTAAGTTTAGAGCTAATATTGAAAGATGTAATCCAGCAGTACAGCTATTAACAGTTAAACAATAATTTACGCCTAAATATTTGGAAAACATACTTTCAAATTCTTCGTTTTTTTCTGCTGTTGTTAAATTCGGAGAATTTAGAACTTTTACTACTTCTTGAATATCTTCTTCATTTAGAGAATGTCTATAGAATGGAACTTTATAGCTTCTCACTTAGCTTTTTCTTTAGCTTATTATAAGTATCTTCTAAGCCTTCAGGTATTACTTTAGTATTTGATATAATTGGCATAAAGTTCGTATCACCTGACCACCTTGGAACTACATGAATATGTATGTGCTCTTCAATACCTGCACCTGCTATTTTTCCAAGATTCATTCCTATATTAAATCCATGAGGCTTATATACACTTTCAAGAATTCTAATAGATAAATCCAAAAGTCCTGTAATATCAATCCACTCATCATTATTTAAATCACTTATCTTAGAAGTATGCTTATATGGTGCAACCATGACATGACCTGTATTATATGGAAATAAGTTCAATATAATAAAAGCATACCTTGACTTATATAAAACTAAATTTTCTACTGATGGTTCTTCTTTTGATTTTTCACAAAATATACACTTGTTTTGACTATTCACACTTTCAATATATTTGAATCTCCAAGGTGCCCATAGTATATACATTACCTTGGTCTTATTCTAAAAACCACTTTATTTCTTGTTTTACCATTAACAGTAATTGCAACTAAGTAAATACCAGGTTTTAACTTGGAAGTATTGTAAAATACTAATCCCTTTTTCGTTGTATAATTTCTCTCGTAGTATATTCTATCTATGTATCTTCCCACATCATCATATAGATAGATATAAATGTTATCACTTTCGTCTTTAATATTAAACGCAAAGTGAAGTATTTCTCCCTTTGCAAGGTCTTTCTTATTTACAACAATTTCATCACTATCAGTTATATAAATATCATTTTCCTTACCAGGTGTACCATTTATAGTTGCAGATGGTCCCCAAGCACTTCTTGTCCAGCCCCTCTCATCTTTACTTACTCTAATAGTCGTATAAGGATGTCTTCCTCCCCAATATGAATCGTACCATAGTGAATCCACCGCAAAACCCATCTCAGTAGATATAACCATAGGTTGTTGAGAATTTAAGTAGGTCCACTTTGGAAGCGCAATGCAATTACTTAAGTTATATCTTTGACAGATATTATTTTGAAAAGTATCGTATACAAAAACAAAAATACCATTTGGCTCCAATTCAATATTCGGAAAGACAGAACTTGTATAGATATTAACACCAGAATAACTCTTTACAAATAAATTTCCAATATTTACCTTATAGGGACAGAAATTCTTAATTTCTATAAATTCTTCAACTGTTGGAAAATCATCAAATTCATTTATAAGAACACAGCTAAAGCCGTTAGGATATGGAAGTCTAAACTTAATTAAATTTGTATCATTGTTATATACTATGCCAAGAACAGCGTTATAAAAGCCCCTCTCTAAACTATTTAGTCTAATCATAAATTGAAAGCTATCAACATTAAAAATAGTAGTATCAAAATTCAAATTAGATACAGAAAATAAGAGTTTTACGTCGGAATTTGGATTAAACTTTTTTCTAAACTTAAATGTTATACCATCACCGTACCCATAGTTTATCTTTTCAAGTCTATATGGAAAGTCATGGATATACACACTATCAGCATATATTCTATACTCTCCAAATTCATATACCAAAACTCCCCACACTGAAACAATATCATTTTCCTGCAAGTTTTGAACGTTATATTTTGATAAGTATGCACTTAAATTACCGTTTTTTATAGTATACCTATAATTATGAGAAGCATCCACTATAACAGCTTTTCTTATGAAAATATATACACCTTCATATCTTTCGGCAGTAGTTGGACTTGAAGAACTAATAGAGTCAGTTATAAGTGTATCAACTTTAAATGAAACATTCTGAGAAATAACTTGAATATTTGGATTTGTAATCTCAGTATATTTGTAGTATTCTTTCACTACACCACTAACTATGACTGAATCTCCTTTAGAATACCCTGCAATATTTGTAGTATAAACATAAATTCCAGAATAAGGACCACCGTTTTTCATTTTAATGTGAAAACCTCTTCCATTATATTTACCCACTTCAGCAATAATACCTGTTGTAGTTATCGTTTGCCCAGAAAATATAGAACTATCAGTATTTGGATAAACAGCTTTTTGAATACTATCTATCGGAATATATGAAGGAGGAGGATTTCCTTGTTTTATACCAACGAAAATAGAGTCTATATTGAAATATGAATTAGAACTAACAGTTGCATTTGTATTATCTATGAATATCCATCTTATGTATATAGATAAGTTTTGATATGAGGAGACATCAAATTGAACCTTTTTATTCTGATTATTTGCATTTGTAAAGAGTGTAGTTGAATCCCATACTATGAGGTTATTCCAATTATTTCCATCTGTTGATATTTGAACTTTTATGGTATCAGTGCTCCTAAACCTCGTATCAAACTGACCTCCAACCGATGGAAGTCTATAGTAAAATGAAAAAACTATGGTATCATATGGATTTACTGAAGGTAAATTTATTAATGGTGTTTGAAGTATTGCAGTTCCCACTTCAGATGATGTTTGTGCTATTTGAATACCTGCAGATGCACTACCAAAAACTACTCCGCTTGTTCTTCTTACCCACTTTGTATTTCTTGTTCCTACATTTTGCCAATTAGAAGGTGGAAAATTGGGAGATTCAAAGTCTTCATAAAAAAATTGAAAAACAAAAATTGTTAGCATATCCTAAATTTTAAAGTAAATTAAATTTAGGTTTAAAATTTGTAAATATGAAAACAACCTTTATGTTCCCTGGACAAGGTTCTCAATATGTAGGCATGGGAAAGGAATTATATGATAATTACGATATTGCAAAAGAGGTCTTTAAGAAAGTAAAGAATATTTTAGGTGATAACTTTTTAGAAATGGTATTTTATGGTAGTAATGAAGAATTAACTAAAACGGAAAATGCACAGCCTGCTATATATGCAGTATCAGTAGCTTCCTTAGAAGTAATAAGAGACAAAAATTTATATAGTGCGGATATTTGCTTTGGTCATAGTCTGGGAGAATTTACAGCTTTATATTGTTCGGGCGTATTTAGTTTTGAATATGGACTAAAACTAACAAGAATTAGAGGAGAGATTATGTCAAGTGCAAAAAAAGGTTCTATGGCAGCAGTAATTGGGTTAGATGAAACGAAATTAAAAGAAATAATCTCAAAATACGACAATTTGGTAATTGCAAACTACAACTCGCCTGAGCAACTTGTAATATCAGGAGATATTAATGAACTAAAAACAGTAGTAGAAGAAATTAAAAACCATGCAAAACGAGTAATTCAACTAAATGTATCGGGGGCATTCCATTCACCATTAATGGAAGAAGCATCAAGGGAATTTTCAAAATATATAAAAAAGGAAGAATTAAACGAACCCAAAATACCAATTATTTCAAATTCAACAGGAGAGATAGTATACAATTTAGATAGTCTATATGAGGCACTAATTAAACAATTAAGAAGTCCCGTTCTATTTACAAAAATGGTAGATAATGCATTTAAGTTCGGTGTAAGAAAATTTATAGAAATAGGACCTTCAAAAGTTCTTTCAGGATTAGTAAAAAGAATACTAAAAGACTATGAAATTGAGATACTTAATTTTGGTTCTTAGTTTCATATCGTGTAGTGAAGACAATGAAGAGCCTAAGTATATAGAGAGTGATAAAATACTCATAGCATTTCAAAATACAAGGAAAGTATACTATTTTTTAGAAGATAGTCAAAAATTCTACTTTCTATTCAATAGTGGAGATGTTCCTAATCAATTTATTTTAGGAAACAATGAAATTTTTCTAATAAACTCAGGAGGATTTACTGGCTCTCCATCAATACAAAGATACGACCTTAAAAACAATAGTTTAAGTACATTCCCACTGGATAATGCACTAAATCCGCTATTTGGTGTATACGATAATGAAAAAATATACTTTACTGATTTTGGCAAATATTATTCCGAAAAAATTTACATTTTTAAGAACCAACTAATAGATAGTCTGGCAGTTTCAAATAGACCTATAGATATAAAACTATGTGCTAATTTTTTAATAGTCTCTACAAATGGTATGAGAAGTGATTATTCATACGATACCATTTCCAAGGTTTTTAAAATTTCAAAGAATTTACAGAAAATAGACAGTCTAATAGTATTTCCAGGTGCTTCTAATATAGAAGTTATAGGAGATATTGTATTTTTGGTATCTACAGGTATATATAATCAAACACCTGCAAGGATTTATAAGATAGATTGCCTAAACTTTAAAAAAATTGACAGCATTACTATTTCAAGGAATATATATTCATCTGGTGTAAGCTCGGAATATTTAATTCTTGGTAGTTGGGACGGTTGGATCTATGTTCTAAATCATAACTTAACTATACTTGACAGTTTTAAAATTTCACATAGTATAAATTTCATACATAGTTTTGAAAACAAATTTTATATCGCAGTAAATGGATTCTCACATAACCCTAACTACTTGATTATTTATAGTCCTTTTGTAAAAGCAGATAGTTTTAAATTTTCAGACGAGGACTTAGGAATAGGTCCTATATTTTATCTAAAACAGTTTATACAATAGTTCAAAGAACAAGCCAAGTATAAATAGATAACCAAACTTCTTATTATGGTCAAACGCAAAGGCTACATACCAAAGCGGCCAAGCGCTTTCAGGATAATTTTCAGGTCTCTCAGATGGTTTCGGCTTAAGATAGACCAATAGAACTCTACTAAAGAACCAATATAAACCTAAAAGCGTGACTAACATCGTAAACTTGAAAAATCCAACCATCACCAGATAGACAACAAGAATATATTGAAGTAGCATTATTATGATATTTATAATTCTCGCATTTTTCTCCCCTACTATTACAGGAAAAGTCCGAATACCCTTTGATTTATCCTCATGATATTTATCTATATGTTTTCCAAAGAGAACACTTGTAGCTCCAAGACTATATACAAAACTCATTAAAATAACACTTAAATTCCACTCATTTGCAACTACATAGTATCCACCACCAATCATCAAAGGTCCCCAAACTATCAAAACACTTGGCTCTCCAAGCCCAATATACTTTAAAGGATAAGTATAAAATAAAACAAAGAAAGAACCAATAAGAACAAGAATAAGAGCAACTATACCTTTTGTAATAATAAAGTAAAGTGCCACCGCTAATGCCAAAATACCAGTAATAACAACATACTTTAAAAATTCATCCTTTGACATTAAACCATGCTCCAAAACATGCGGTCCATACTTCGCCCTAAAGTAATTATCTTTATCTACTCCCTTAATATAATCAGTATAGTCATTTAACATATTATTCAAAGCATGTGCCAAAACTAAACCTATAGTCAACATTACCCAGTCCAAGAGATTGAACTTATTATTTAAATAAGCAAGAATAGCAACTATAATAGCTGGAATTATTGTAATTACGAACACTGCAGATCTTGTAAGAACTAACCATTTAGATATAAAATCGAGCTTCTGCCACTCCTCTTTTTCTATTCTTGGTATTACTTTAAGCGCTTTTATCCAAAATGTTATGTTCATATTAATGAAATTTTAAAGTTAAAAAATTTTTCAAAATATAGAACTATAAAATTTCAGTGATGAAAATCGGAGTAATAGGTCTTGGATATGTAGGGCTTACAACAGCACTATCACTTGCAAAGCTTGGATTTAAGGTATATGGGAATGATAAGGATAAAGAGAAAATGGAAAAATTAAAAAATGGTATTTGTCCCATATATGAACCGGGCTTGGATGAACTATTAGTTGAAATGAAAGAAAAAGGAAATATTGAGTTTATTGACAATATTTCAGAAACTATAAGAATTTCGGATGTAATTTTCATATGTGTTGGGACACCAACAAATGAAGATGGCTCACCTGATTTAAGCCAAGTAGAGGAAGTTAGTAGAATAATTGCGGAAAATTTAAATGGATATAAACTGATAGTTGAAAAGTCAACAGTTCCCGTTCAAACCGCACAATGGATTAAAAGAACGATAAAGTTATATTCTCATGAAAATGCTCATTTTGATGTTGCAAGTAATCCAGAGTTTTTAAGAGAGGGGTCAGCTTTATATGACACCTTTAATCCTGACAGAATAGTAATCGGAGTAGAAAGTGAAAGAGCAAAGGAAATATTACTAAAAATATACGAGAAAATAAATGCACCAAAACTCATTGTAGATGTAAATACTGCAGAAATAATTAAACATGCATCAAATGCATTTTTAGCTATGAAAATATCGTTTATAAACATGGTTTCAGACTTATGCGAAAAAACAGGAGCGGATATTAAGAAGGTTGCGGAAGGTATAGGATATGATAGAAGAATAGGAAGAGAGTTTTTAAGTGCAGGAGTAGGATATGGGGGCTATTGTCTTCCAAAGGACATAAGAGCATTTTATTATATAGGAAAAATTCACAATTTGGACTTTTCTCTACTTGAATTAGTAGAAAGAATAAACAATTCAAGAATAGATAGACTAATGGAGAAATTGAAAAAAGCTCTTTGGCATCTAAAAAATAAGAAAATTGCAATATGGGGGCTATCTTTTAAGCCTAATACAGACGATATAAGAGAAGCACCAAGTATTAAGATTGTAAAAAGGTTAATAAATGAAGAAGCAATTATTAGTGCATATGACCCGAAAGCGATGGAAAACTTTAAAAAAATCTTTCAGAATATTCAATATGGCAAAGATAAATACGAAGTATTAAAAGATGCACACGCATTAGTTATATTAACTGAGTGGGATGAATTTAAAAGTATAGATATTCAAACCATTAAAAAACTGATGAGAACATATATTATAGTAGATGGAAGAAATATATTTGATTGCGAAATATTTAGAGGTCAGAATATTGAATACTATCCAATTGGTAGAACTTGTATTTAATATACTTTAAAATTCTCAAACTATGCGAGTAAAAACCGGATTTGTAAGAAGAAGAAAGCATAAAAAAATTTTAAAATTAGCAAAAGGTTATTATTTGTCAAAATCAAAGGTTTTTAGAAGAGCAAACGAACAAGTAATCAGATCATTATATTATTCTTATATACATAGAAAAGAGAGAAAAAGAGACTTCAGAAAGCTGTGGATTATGAGAATAAATGCAGCAGTAAGAGAATTTGGTTTAAACTATTCAAGATTCATACATGCTCTTAGAAAATTAAATATAAATTTAAATAGAAAAGTTCTATCTGAAATGGCAATAAATGAACCAGAAGCCTTCAAGAAAATTGTAGAACAGGCAAAAATCGCAATAAATGCATAATTTAGATGAGATAAAATTAATTGCAATAGAAGAGTTAAAAAAAATCAAAACTATAGAAGAACTATATGAAATAAAGTCAAAGTACTTAGGTAAAGAAGGTATTATTACAAAACGGTTAAAAACTCTTAGGGATTTAAGTATAGAAGAGAGAAGAATCTTAGGGAGTAAACTAAATGAAATAAAGGAATTATTAGAAAACGAGTTTGAAATGAAAAAAGAAGAAATAGAAGAAGGAGGAGAAATTAAATACGATATTACTCTTGTCGGTTATAAGAGGGAATTTGGTAATATTCATCCAATAACAAGAGTATATAGAGAAATAGTTGATATTTTTAAAAGTATGGGCTTTAGTATTGAAGAAGGTCCAGAAGTAGAAAGTGATTGGTATAACTTTACAGCATTAAACATACCTAAATATCATCCCGCAAGAGACATGCAAGATACTTTTTATTTAGAAAATGGAAAATTACTAAGAACACATACATCTCCAATTCAAATTAGAACTATGGAAAAGAAAAAACCACCAATTAGAATAGTTGCACCCGGAAGAGTTTTCAGAAGAGATGAAATAGATAGCACGCATTCTCCCGTTTTTCATCAACTTGAAGGTCTTTATGTAGATAAGTCAGTTTCAATTTCAGACTTAAAAGGAACATTAGAAAGTTTTATATATAACTTATTTTCAAAAGATATAAAAATTAAATTTAGACCTTCATATTTCCCATTTACAGAACCAAGTTTAGAAGTTTTGATTTACAAAAATAATAGATGGCTTGAGATACTTGGGGCGGGCATAGTCCATCCAAAAGTTTTAGAAAATTGCAATATAGATAGTAAAGTATATAAAGGTTTTGCATTTGGACTTGGAATAGAAAGAATAGCTATGATAAAATACAATATTAATGATATTAGACTTTTCTATGAAAACGATATTAGGTTCTTAAAACAAATAAAAGGAGGTTAAAACTATGAGAAAGCTGATACTACTTCTTAGTATAATCGTTCTTTCTTGTGCTCCACAAAAAGCAAAAATTATGGTAGCACTTCCGTTAGAAGGGTCTGGATTATCATATGGTTTGGATGCAAGGGACGGTATAAATCTTGCAGTATTGAACTTAGGTGAAAAGAATATACAATTTTCTTATTGTGATACTGAAGGAAATGCGGATAAATTCGTAGAATGTTATGAAAAAGCTAAGAAAGAAGGTGCTAATTTTGTAATTGGTCCAATACTTACAAGAGAAATAAACGAAAAAGCAATAGAACTAATAAATAAATATAAAATCCCTGTAATTAGTCCCTCTATATCCACAGATGAAATATTCAATAAAAGTGAATACATATTTGCGGTAGCAGCATCAAACTCGATTATAGCCTCAAATTTAGCATTCGTCCTAAACTCAGCAAACATAAGGGAAGTTATAATTGTATTAGACCCTAATAGCGAATATTCCAAAGATATAACTGAAAGAGAAAAAAAAGCTTTTGAGAAATTCAATATAAAAGTTGTAGATGAGGTTAACTTTAGAAACTCCAGAAGTGATCTAATAAACGACCTAAAGGCATCAATAGCAAAGTTTTCCAAACCTCAAGCAAAAAGAGGGAAAGAACAGGCAGAAATTAAAAATGCTATTATTTTAAATATATATGCGGTGGATTTGGATAAAATTTTATTAGATATAAGGAACGAATTAAAATACACAGGAGTTTTAGCAGGTCCAGATGCTTGGGATGAAGTAAAAGAGAAAACCCAACCTATTTCTGGAGAAAACTTTTACATAGCTCATTTCTTTCCTTTAGAAAATCAAAAAACCACTGAATTTACCAAACAATACGAGTCTCAATTCAAAAAATTACCCTCTTCTTGGTCCGCACTAAGTTATGACGCAATGAGCATGTTAATAAATGCCATTAGAGAAGCAAAAGCTGTTGAAACACAAAGAATTATACTAAGAATGAAGTATCAAGATTATGAAGGACTAACAGGAAGAATAACCTATGGAGGAGATAATAGACCTGATAATAAATCTGTAGTTGTCATAAAATATAGTGGAGATACAAAGGGTTTTCTCAGAAGAACTAACGTCGCAGGTACTTACGCTCAATAGGGGCCTTGCCCCTATGGAAATAATTGGAAAACTTGAAGACGGTTCTGATAGAGTATTTTATAGAGTAAAAGTAAAAAATCAAACCTACATACTATTAAGAGAAAAAAAGAGGTATAGGTTTGAGAACTATATAAAAATAAGCTCAATACTTTATCCATTTTCACCAAAAATATTCAGTATAAACGAAACTAATATGGAAATTCTGATGGAAGATTTAGGAGATTTGAGCTTATTTGAATATGTAAAAAAGTACAAGGATTACAAGATATACTTTAAAATAATTGATTTTCTAAAAGAAATACAAAACATAAACACAAAACTACCAGAATTTGACCAAGAACATCTAATACACGAAATTAACTACTTCTTAGAATATAATCCCGAATATGAAACTTATCGTGATTTTCTATATGAAAATGCCAAATTAGTTTCAGAATTTGAAAAGTGTTTTATGCATAGAGATTTTCAATCAAGAAATATAGTTATAAAAGATGGTAAAATCAGAGTAATAGATTTTCAAAATGCACATATTGGACCAAAGTTATACGACTTAACGAGTTTACTTATGGACCCCTATGTAAACTTAGATTATAAGTCAATTAGAGAATATTTTAATTATTACAACGATGAATATGAAAAATTTTTAAGAGTTTCTATACAAAGAACTGCACAGGTTTGTGCAGCGTATAAAAAACTATCAAAAACTAAAGAATTTTTTAAGCAGTTTATTTCTATAGCTTTAGACAGATTCAAACATCTTATTAGTTTTTACTTTAAAATTTCATAGTTTGAAAACTATATCCATTATATTAGCAGGGGGGAAAGGCGAAAGATTTTGGCCAATATCAAGAAGAAACAAACCAAAGCAACTTTTAGATATATTTACAGGAAAACCACTAATTTTAGAAGCATACGAAAGGGCAAAAAAAATTGGTGAAGTATTCATTATAACAACAAAGGATATAGAAGAACCTATAAGGGAATTAACAAATGATGATAATATAATTTCAGAGCCTACTACAAAAAATACAGCACCTGCAATATATTATGCTATAAACGAAATAAAAAATTTACGGGATGAAGATATTATTGTTATTCAGACAGCAGACCATATTATTGGCAATATTCCTACCTTTATGAAAAATATAAACTTAGGAATTGAGGTGGCAAAAAAAGACTATATCGTTGTTTTTGGAATTGTTCCTAATAGACCTGAAACTGGTTTTGGATATATTGAGATAAGTGGAGAAGTTTATAAAAATGTCTATAAAGTAATAAAGTTCCACGAAAAACCTTCAATAGAAAAAGCAATGGAATATATAAGTAAAGGTAATTTTTATTGGAATTCTGGAATGTTTATATTTAAAAAATCAGTTATTTTAGATGCATATGAAACTTACGCAAAGGATATCGTATTGGCATATAGAAGGTCAAGAAATATTCAGGAATTCTACCATGTAGTAAATAATATATCTATTGACCATGCTATTATGGAAAAGGTTCGAAATTTAGCACTTATAAGAGCGGAATTTTATTGGGAAGATGCTGGTTCATATATTTCACTTGAGAGCTTATTTAAAAAGGATGAAAATGGAAATATAGTCATAGGGGATGCGGTTTTGATAGATGTAAAAAACTGTATAATTATATCAAAGGATGGTATTTGTGCAGTTTATGGTATAGAAAACTCAATAATTGTAAAAACATTTGATAGCACATTAGTTATTCCAAAATCAAAGGCTCAGAATGTAAAAGAAATAGTAGAATTATTGAAGAAACTAAAATTAGATAAGTATTTATGAAAAAATTTTTATCTGACATATACAAACCTTTGGGCATAGTTTTCGGTGATATTGGTACAAGTCCAATATATACACTATCTTTAATAATTCTACTAATTGAAAATTCAAATAAGGAGAACATTTTTGGAATAATATCGTTGATATTTTGGTCAATGTTGGTAATGGTTTCTATACAGTATGCATTTCTTTCAATGCGCTTTAGCATAAGAGGAGAAGGGGGGAAAATTATTTTATATGAGCATATTTCAAGAAGTATAAAGAATACGAAAGTTATTTTGACTTCAAAAATTTTGCTTTTTATAGGAATAGCATTTTTTATAGGAGATGGCATTATCACACCATCTATAAGTATTCTTAGTGCAGTTGAAGGAATAAAAGTAATAAAAATATTTGAAAATATATCTCAAATGTTTATAGTAATAATTGCTATTTTTATAGCTTTTCTTCTATTTAGTATTCAAAAAGGAGGAGTTGATAAAATTTATCAACTTTTCAGCCCAATTATACTACTCTGGTTTTCCACACTTTCTATATTGGGAATAATATACATACTAAAATATCCAGCTATTATACTTGCACTAAATCCAGTATATGGAATTGAATTTTTACTAAGTAATGGATTGAAAGGCTTTCTTGTCCTATCACTCGTTATTTTAGCAGTTACAGGAGGTGAAGCACTATATTCAGATATGGGACATCTTGGCAAAGAACCAATTAGAAATTCCTGGTTCTTTTTCGTATTCCCTTCACTTACTATAAACTATCTTGGTCAAGGAGCCTATGCTATAATAAATCCTACTTCTAAAAGCATTCTCTTCGAAATGGCAAATTCTATTTTTAATGAATTTTATTTTATTTTTCTAATAATTACCATATTGGCTACGATTATAGCATCTCAAGCAATGATTAGTGCTATGTTTTCTATATTTTTCCAGATGGGGAATATAGGCATATTTCCAAGAATAAGGTTTTTCCATACTTCAAGACATCTATATGGTCAAATATATTCTGGATTTATAAATTGGAGTTTGTTCCTTTGTATAATTTTAGTTCTTTTACTATTTCAAACAACCGAAAAAATAGGCCATGCTTATGGTCTTTCAGTATCAATGACTATGCTTATAACAAGTATATTTCTTATAATTTTACACATACATAGAAATGAATTACTTTTAGCTTCACTTTCATTTTTAGTCTTTATCTTTGACTTAGCATTTGTTATTGCATCTTTTTCTAAGGTTCTTGAAGGAGGGTATATTTCATTAATAGTTGCTATTTTTGTGCTATTTGTAATTATAAACTACATACAAGGACAAAAGCGAGTATATGAAGCACTCGAGCCAATAGATTTTAAGGAGTTTGAAATATTATTCAATAATGCATATGAAAACTCAAATAAGATAAAAGGAACTGCTGTTTTTCTTGTCAGGGACTATAGAAAAGTCCCTCCATATGTAGTAAGTGTCATGTTCAACCAAGGTATAATATACGAGAGAAATGTCTTTTTATCTCTTGTAAAAAAAGATGAACCTTTTGGTATTAAATATGGTTTTGAAAAAGAACTACTTGATGGTCTTGACTTGTTCAAAATAGAGTATGGATATATGGAATTTTTAGATGTTGAGAAGATATTAAATAATGCAGGTATAAACGAAAAAGTGATTTTCTATGGAGTAGAGGATATCATAACTAACAAGTGGTTTTATAAGATATTTTCTTTTATTAAAAGTATTTCTCCAAGTTTTGATAGATTCTATCACTTTCCTACAAATAAAATGCATGGTGTAATTAGCAGAGTTAATCTTGATTGAATTTACTGTCTATAAAATTCAATACATAATTATAATCTTTCTCTGATAGTAAGCTACGCAGTACTGGAAGTATTTTACGTTGTATAACATCCTTTAAATCATTAGGTTCTACAAGAAAGTAGCTATGCCCAATTAAAAATTCTTCTCCAAGCCTTTTTGAAATAATGTTGTCATTTATCTCTTTAAAAAATTCCCTTATTCTTTCTAAATATTTATCCTCATAGCCCTTTTCCCGATAGAACTTTTCAATAACATTGAAATCAGGAGCAAATTTTATAAAAATAAATCTCCTTCTTAACGCTATATCAAGTGCATGAACACTTCTATCGGCCGTATTCATAGTTCCAATAATATAAACATTTTCGGGAATTACAAAACTTTCTGAAGAATATGGCAAAATAACTGGATTATTTCTATATTCAAGAGCATATAGAAGTTCACCAAAAACTTGAATAATATTAGCCCTACTTATTTCATCTAAAATTACTACAAACTTTTTCGAAGGATTTTCAAGAGCTCTCTTACAGATTTTCTTAAATATACCATCCTTGATATAAAAACCTCCATCTTGATGGGGTCTTATACCTTCTAAAAATTCTTCATAGCTATAACTTGGATGTAGCTGAACTATGTAGTAATTTCTTGGAGCTATTTCGTTTGCAACTTTTATAGCCATATAAGTTTTCCCTGTACCCGGAGGTCCATAAAATATTACATTCTTATATTTTTCTAATAATTCCGCATACTCAGACTTAGTTTTAATAATAACTGATATCTCTAAAGTAAGAAACTTTTCAATTTCTTTGTTTACAAGTTCCAAATTATCTTCAAATACATGCATTATACCAAGCGACCAGTTAGGTAAATATGGGTCATTTTCATAACTTTTAATAGTTCCATCTGAATAATCACTATTGCAAGCATAGAAATTTAGTACATATTGCTGGCTTTTATTTATATAATTATCTGAAATATTCGTTTTTGGTCTAAAATGCAATAAATAACCAACCCTATCGTATATTCTTGAAAGAAACAAGGCTCCCTCTTCAATTTCAGCGTATAGCCTTTCATACCCAATTATAGGTTTAAATCTCAAAGTAGTAGCTAACTCAAGCTCAGATAGAAACTTTTTTAACTTACTTTCAAGGTCTATTGCAAAGAACTTTAAAGTCTGCAATATTCTAAAATTCTTAAAAATCTCCCTATTTACCTTGTTTGAATAGAATATTTCAATAATAAGAGTTTTATTCTCAAATACATCACTTGGAAATAAGGTTCTTTCAAAAAATTCTTCTAAATTACCATTTTCAAATTTCCTACCATTTAAGTAAAATATAGATATATCGTCCTTATAAGGCTGGATAGTTCTTAAAAACTTGTATTTATCAGTTTTATAAGTATATCTTAAAAATGGTTTTTGAGATATAGGAAAATTTCTCATATCTGAAAATCTATAGTATCCTCTAAAAAGACCTTTTTCATCAAGTTCTAAAATAAAAACAGGTAGCAAGTGTGGATAAGTTTTATCCACTAACATTAGTTTATGTTTATTTTTTACAAATTTGTGTATAATTTTGTAGTTAAGAATATCTATTTCATCAGTATCAGTTTTAATTGGTTGTTCTATGAGTTCCTCCAATGCTTGAAAAATTCTTTCTCTCATCTACAGTAATACTCTATAAAATGGAAATTGGTTAGTCAGTTCCTTAACTAAGCCTTTTGCCCAAGATTTTGTCCTATCATCTTGGTTTTTTATAACTTTTGCTATGATTTTTCCAACAAGTCTTAACTCCTCCTCTTTCATTCCTCTTGTGGTTAAAATAGGTGTTCCTATTCTAATACCACTTGTAACTGTTGGCTTTTGGGGATCAAATGGTATTGTGTTTTTATTAACTGTTATTCCTACTTCTTCAAGCAATTTCTCTGCTTCCTTTCCAGTAATACCTAAATTTCTTAAATCTACTAAAACTAAATGGTTATCCGTTCCTCCTGACACTAATCTAAGACCTTCCTCCATTAAGCTTTCAGCGAGAGCCTTAGAATTCTTCACTATTTGCATTGCATACTCCTTAAATTCGGCTTTCATTGCCTCCTTAAATGCAACCGCTTTTGAAGCTATAACGTGCATAAATGGACCACCTTGAATACCCGGAAATACATTTTTATCTATCTTTTGAGAAATCTCTTGGTTATTAGTTAATATCATACCACCTCTTGGACCCCTTAGCGTCTTATGCGTAGTAGTAGTAATAACGTGAGCATAATCTTTTGGAGATGGATGGACATTGCCAACTATTAGACCTGCTATATGAGCTATATCAGCCATAAAGTATGCATTTACCTCATCCGCAATTTCTCTAAATTTTGCCCAATCAATAATTCTTGGATAGGAAGAATAACCTGCTATAATTAATTTTGGCTTATACTCCCTTGCAAGCTTATAAACTAAATCAAAGTCAATAGTTTCGGAATTAGGATTTACACCGTAGTAAATTACATTATAAAACTTTCCAGAAAAGCTTACCTTTGCTCCATGGCTTAAATGACCTCCATGAGAAAGTTCCATAGATAGGATAGTATCACCAACTTCTAAAAGCGAAAAATAAACCGCCATATTAGCTTGACTACCTGAGTGAGGTTGAACGTTGACATATTTAATATCAAATAATATTTTTGCTCTTTCTTGAGCTAATATTTCAGCTTGGTCAACAAATTCACAACCACCATAATATCTCCTATTAGGATAACCTTCCGCATATTTATTATTTAAAGGCGTTGCCATAGTTAATAAAACAGCCAAAGAAGGATAATTTTCAGATGCTATCATTTCAAGTGTTTCCTCTTGCCTTTTAATTTCACCAATAATAACCTCATATATTTGAGGGTCTAACCTTTTAATTATTTCATACATAATAAAAATTTTAAAGTTTTTTCACTTTAAAATTTGAAACTATGAGAAAAAAACTTTTAATAGTCGCATCCCTTATTGGACTTGGCATAGCTGTTGGGATGTTGATTAGTTCAAATTTAAATATTTTCAACAAAGCGGTAGCACAAAGTCAAACAATTCAAACACCACAAAAAGTTCTATCAGAAATACAAGTTGGATTTACACAAATAGCAGAAGCAGCTATTCCAAGTGTAGTTAATATATCAGCAATTGGAAGAACAACAAGAAGAACACCAAGCGAATTTGAAGAACTTTTTAGGAGATTCTTTGGAGAGGAGTTTGAATTTCCATTTCCTGAAGTACCAAGAAGTAGTTTAGGTTCTGGTTTCATATTTAGAAAAGAGGGGAAAACCTATTATGTAATGACAAACCACCACGTTATAAAGAATGGAGATAAAATTAAAATAACCCTGAGTGATGGGACTAACATAGAAAACGTAAAAGTAGTAGGAGCGGACCCAAGAACTGATATAGCGGTATTGAAATTTGAAAGTAGTAAAGATATACCTGTATTAAAACTTGGAAATTCAGATGAGGTAAGAGTTGGGCAGTGGGTAATTGCTATTGGAAGCCCATTTGGACTATCTTCAACCGTCACAGTAGGAGTAATAAGCTCTATTCATAGGAAAAACATAGCTTTGCCAGAAGGACCAGATTATCAAGACTTTTTACAAACTGACGCAGCAATCAACCCCGGTAATAGCGGAGGTCCTTTGCTTAATATAAATGGAGAAGTAATAGGAGTTAATACCGCAATAGCAACACCAACAGGCGTATTTGCAGGCATAGGCTTTGCAGTGCCTATAAACCTTGCAAAGAATATTACAGAACAACTAATAACAAAAGGTACAATAGAAAGAGGTTATCTTGGTATAAGGATTCAAGATGTAACACCAGAATTAGCTCAGGCAATAGGACTACCAGAGCAAGGTGGTGCATTAGTAAATCAAGTTATAAAAGGTGAAGCAGCTGACAAAGCAGGAATAAGGGAAGGTGATATAATTCTTGAAGTAGATAAGAGAAAAATAAAGGATGCAAATGATTTAAGATTATATATAGGTTCATTGCCACCAGGAAAAGAAGTTGAGTTAAAGATATATAGGGATAAAAAATATATAACTATTAAGGCAAAACTTGGGAAAATGCCTGAAAAGATATCTCAAATACCAAGTGAAAGAGAAAGTGAAACTACTAGTTCAGATACAGCTACATGGCTTGGCATGACAGTAACAGAAAAAAATAATAGAGTAGTAGTAATAAACTCACAAGATAAAGCGCTTGAAATAGGCATAAGACCAGGAGATGTTATTATAAAGATAGGAGATATTGCCATAAATTCACTGAGAGACTTTATTGAAGCAAAAAAAAGATACGAAAAATCAGATAGACCTATTTTAATAGTAGTAGAAAATGGAGGAATTAAGAGATTCCTTGCTATAACACCTATACAGACTCAATGAAAAAACTTCTAATTACCACTATTATTTTTACAATTGGTTTATTAGTTTTAGGAGTAATCACCTCAGCATTTGGAGCATGTTTAGGTTGCCCAGACTGGCCACTTTGTTATGGTAGTGTTTTACCACCCGAAACATTTACAGCAAAGCTTGAATATTATCACAGACTACTTGCAGCGATAGTTGGTATAATGTCAATAACTATAGGAATATTACTTTATAGAACTCAAAAACTCCTTTCTATAGCCTTAATCTTTCTAATAGTTTCACAAGTTTTAATTGGCGGATTAACGGTTATTTTGAAAATGCCATTTATAGTTTCTATGGCACATACCATATTTGGAATTTTAACTTATATAGCACTTATTATGTTATTTAAGGGAAATTATAAATTTCAAAATAATTTATGGCTTACTATATTCTTGCTAATACTTATATACTACATCTGGGATGGAGTAGTAGAAAAAACAGCATCACAGCTTGCATGCGAAGATATATTTTGTTTATCTTCTGACCTTAGTAATCCAAAAGTTTTAATCCAACTTATATACAAACTAATAGGTATTTCAATAATTATTACCTCAATAATTTCACTAAAAGAATTTTCTATTGATAAGTTAGCATTCGTACTTCTGGCAATATCAATATTCATCTCAAATATCTTAATAGTAAAAAGTCTCCTTAGCGTTTCAATGGTAGTTTTGCACTATATTCTTCTTCTATCCGCATTAACTATAAGTTTGTTTAAATCAATAAAGACAGATAGCCTAGAAACATCAAAAGTTTAAGAAGTTTCGAAAACAACCATTCATTTAAAAAAGCAAAGATATACATAAATATTAAAATTGATGAGACTATACTATATGCAATAAATTCTTTTTTACTTACTACAATTGAAGAAACGACTAACAAAAGAACAAGAAAAATAGCTATTAATTTTGCAAGAAATATAGTTCTTTGCTTACCTAAAAAAATAGCTATTGTCCTTCTATATCCAAAGTCATAACTATAATCAAGATAACTTTTTACAATTTCTCTTTCAAGATTAAAGAAAAAGGAGAATAAAATAAGCAGGAAAAGTTCAAACTTAAAGCCAAATGCGAAACCTAAGCTCAATACCCCTATACTAATTACTAAACTTGTAATTATAAAGCCGTATGGTTTTTTACTTGAAAAGGAATTATAAAAATAAATCAAAATAGCCATAACTACAAACAATAAAAAAACCACGAAATTTATAAACATTGAAGTAATTAGACTAATTAGTAAAATGGAAAAAATTAAGGAAGGATGTAGAACTATCCTTTTCTTGCCCTTATTTATGTCAATTTCCCTATCAAAATAGTCATTTTGGAAGTTAGCAAACAGGATAAGAAAAATTGAAGAAATGATAAATAGTATTGAGTTTTTATCTATGTCAGTTGAATAAAAAAGAACTAAAGCTACAAGAATTAGTATATTTAAAAATCTCAAGAAGTTAGTTTATAGCCCCCGGAAGGGGGCTAATTATCTATTTTACAATTATAGTCTTAAATTCCTTAGTTAAATTATCAACCCTAGCTCTTATTAGATATGGACCTTTTGGTAAACTACCTAAGTCAAATCTGACATAACCTGCCTTGTAGTTTGAATTTATACCAAAAACTAATCTACCTGAAATGTTATATACCTCAAGGGAAATTTTTGCCTCTACTGGGAGAGCGAAAGTTAATACATTATTATTATATACAATATCAAATTTCTTTGGAATATCAACTAAACTTACTGCTACAATAGGTATCTTAGTTGTATCAGTTATTCTTACATTAGTAGACTCATCAGCAACTTTGAAATAGAAGAATAAAGTGTCATTAGCCATTAATCCAGTTATACTAAGATTATAAACAAAAGTATCAGGATTAATTACGTTATCTTTAGACTTGGATAACCATGAATTTAGTAAGGTTCTATAGTAAATCGTATCGTATTTGATAGGTGAGAAATCTTGAAATACTGCTTTTACCTGAGTATTTAGATTAGGACCAACTATATTGAAGTTAAATGTATCCGCATAAATCTTTCTTGGAGCTCTAATATCATAAATAGTAAAAGCTGAAACATATGGAGATGAGCCAGCAGTATAGTTTGCTCTAATTCTATAATATTTAACATATTCGCTATCAGATGGCAATATGTGTTTATAAGTAGTAGTGTTTATATTTGCTATAGTTGCTATTACTGACCAATTGTTATTATCAGATGAATATTCAACTTGATATGATTGAAATGCTAAAATTTGATTATCATTTTTCTTTAATAAAGCTGGTGGATTCCATACTAATACTACGCTATCCAAGTCCCTATAACTAACTTGAAAGTTAAGAGGTGCATTTAAAACGTCATATTCATATACAAGCTTTGAGGTATTGGAAGTATTCGCTGGACCATATACACCGTAGTTCAATTTATGTGCTGTAAAGTATACTTCAAATGAATCTTTCTTATAACTTGCAGGCTCATTTACAGGTATTGCAATATGGAAAAAGTATCCGTCTGAATTAGATGAGTCATAGACCGCTTGAACTTTAGTCCAAGAACCGACGCCAAAAGGCCTATAGTATCCATATACTCTTAAATCTGAAGCACTTGATATACTTGGATCATTTACTCTTACTACTGCTTTAAATATGTCAGGTGAACTTCCATCCACTGCTAAGTTATATGAACTATTGTATGCTTGAACTTCATTTAAGCAAGTAGAAACAGGAATAAAGTTATGTATTCTTCTAAATATAGTATCTACTCTTGTCTGTCCATCTGCATCATAAGTTGCAACGTAGTTTATAGCAAATGAACCAAAAATTGAATAATATCCTATTCCATTGTAAAATACACTTGCAATTGAAGGATTAGCAGGATTAGCAATAGTTGAGTCTCCATTCTTCACATACAATATAGCAACTGATGTATTCTCGTCTCCTGCTGGATGAACTCTAATATCATCAGGATATACATCGTTTGTATAAATTTGATAAGTCATATCTCCAAAAATTGGTCTATTAGTTATTCCAAGTATTGTATCTGAAACATCCGATGCACCAGTCCAATCATCACTTACGTATCTAAAGTGTAAATAGTTTCTTGTAAATATAGTGTCTCTATCAGTTGCACCTGACCTATCGTGGAAATATCCAAAGTCATTTCCAAACCATACTAATGATTTCCTATTAGCACAAGTTCCAAGGTCTAAATAAGCTCTTATCTTATTTCTTTTTAAAGCACTTGTGGAGTTTTGATGCCAATATATTCTGTCCCAAAGCCTTAGAGAATCTAACCATACTAAGGAATCTGGTGGAAGTAATAAATCAGGTTGTAAGTCTATATTATTTCTGAAAAATGCAAATCTTATTCTTTCTTCATCTATAAATTCTCTTTTCTGAGCAAATTTTGCTGTCGGCATTATATTATATATATACCAATTATTCGGAGCACCTGAAGGAATATAATTAACAAGATTAGAAGCATCTGTACATTTAATATAGTAATTTCCTCTCAAACCTCTATCAGTATGAGGTATAATATAAACGAATGTATCTGGATAAATGTTTGGATTTGCATCACTTAAAGTCATATTGTATTCAGTAAATGGTCCACTTGGTGAATTTCCTTCCTGATTTGGATTTATAACATATCTATAACCAACTTGACAACTTACATTTGGTAAATTTTCGGGATCACTTGCAATTATCCTAATTGTATCAGGAATACCATTATAGAAATGATAAACAGCTCCTTTTAAAAGAGAAATAGAAGGTGGTAAATCTCTTACCGTTGCTCCAACTGTTGCAAAATCATCTACATATAGTCTTAAAGCATTACGTGCCTTATATCTTATAGCAACATATACAGTATCATTAACTACAGCATTAACAGGTCCTCTTAAGTCATATGCTGTATAAATATAAGGTGTTCCAGTTGTCCCTGTTCTTGGATATTTGGTATCTAATCTTATTCCTGAGTTTATAAAATCAGAAGGTGTTGGTGGATTTGCCTGATTGTTCCATTTTATAATATAAACATCGAACGAGTCAATAAAACCTGTCGATTGTGAAAGATACCAAAAGCTAATTATACTCGGTGAAATGTATATTCTTGGAGACCTCAAATAAGCATAACCCGTAGTACTTCCTGTTTCAGTATATGCAAACCCTGCGCATGCTGTTGTAGTTTCAGTAAATGGACATGCACTAGTCCTCCTTTGCCATCTTCTCGTAGTAGTTGAAGTGGTTGTGTCATATCCTGCACTTAAAAATATAGTACCTGCAGTCCAGCTTTCAAGCAAGAAAGTATATTGATCATCTATAATGCTAAGTGAGTCAATATTAAAATAGTTAATTGCAGCATCTGCTGTTGACTTGTTATCATAAAATGCAAATCTTATATGAGTAAGATTTTGTGGAACAGATAAAGTTACCCAAACAGGATTAGTGTTTGCTGCACCATCCCATTGCCAAATTCTAGTCCAAGTTGCACCACCATCTGTTGAGATTTCAAGATTCAAGGAATCACCTGTATTCATATTAGTAGCTGTAGAGGTTCTATACGCAAATCTTATTTGAGGATTACTTAAAGAGACATTCCGTATTATAAGACCTGGTGTCACAAGCCAGTCATTATTAGTAAGAGCATCACCTTCATATAGCACTGAAGCACAAGCAGGAGCAGTTCTACAGTTAGTAGTATATCTTATCCACATTTGAGTGCCATTATCTTGATTATATACACTCCATCCTGCTGGTGGAAATGCTGTTCCAGTAAAGCTTTCATTTAGTGGAGAGCTTAGTATAGAAAAGTCATGGTTGGGTTTATAGTATATTTGATATTGTGGTTGAAGGTTCGTTCTGTACTCAATTTCTCTACCTTCTATTTTCTGGGATTTTATACACTCTGACCTCTTTTCTAAATCAGATATACCCGCACACACATCGTTTAGTTTAGATATTAGCAAAATTTCCATAAGCTATCTCCTCCCATTTTACTGTAAAAATCAAACCATCTATAATTAAAACTTTTACCCTAAAATTTTAAAGCACGTAAAGCACCATTTTTAACATCATTCTCAATTAATCGCAAAATTAGTTGTTCCACATTTAAAGCTTGTTTTGGTTCTGCCAATGTGCAGTCCACAGAACAATTTGGATAAATAAACTCCAATTTATTATACAATTTAAAACTCCTTTAAAATTTTAAAGCATGCGGGAGTGGCGGAATTGGCAGACGCGCCAGATTTAGGATCTGGTCCCGATAAGGGGTGAGGGTTCAACTCCCTCCTCCCGCATCTGAAACTTGTAATTTTTGACTTTGATGGGACTATATTTGACACATCACTTGGTTTAACACTCTCTATAAACGAACTATTAAGAAGATATAAACTGCTTGAACTAAACTCTAAAGAAGTAAAAAAGATTATCGGTGGCGGTATAGAACTAACCTTAAGAAGGATTTTTAATGAAAACTTCAAAGAGGAATTAATAGAAGAATTTAATGAAGTTTACAAGAATTTCATGCATGAAGGACTTAAACCATACGACAATGTAATTAATGTGATAGAAAAACTTAAAAAAGAGAAAGGTTTCATTGTAGTAATTTATACAAACAAATCAAAAAACTTTGTAATTGATATCTTAAGAAAGTTCAACATATTAGAATTTTTTGATGAAATTATAACTATTGATGATGGATTTAAAAAACCAGATAAGGAAGCTATTGACTATTTAGAAAGGACATACAATATAAAAAAAGAGAATATGTATATTATCGGAGATAGTGAGTTTGACATACAAACAGCAAAAATTTCAGGTATTAAGAGTATTTTCGTAAATTGGGGATTTGGAGAAAATATTGGAGCAGACTTTGAAGTTAATGAACCTTATGAGATATACGAAATACTAAATTCAAAATAGAAATTTTATCTCTATGAAAGGTTTTATAACTTCTATCAACTAAGAGTGATAAGTACAATAGCTCAATTAAATCATTTTTTTCTAATTTTTTGGTAATTTTTGATAGGGAATGTTTAAAAAGCGAAGGCTTTACTAATTCATACGTGTTCTCTGCTATATATATCATGTTCAATATTGTCCTTAATATGTACATATTAAGCTCAAGAGGAGCTATTTCTTTTACTAATTTTAAGATTTCATCAAAATTGCCCTTTTCTAAGTAGTTTATAAAACTATAGACTTTCAGATTTTCACTCTTAGATAGAATAAGTTCTAAGTTCTCAGAACCTGCTAAGTAAATTTTTTCTACTTCATTATTGCAGCTTGATAGGTCCTTCGGTAAATTTCTAAACAAGTAATCCATTTGCTCTGCACTTAGCATTAGATTTAACTTATTTAACCTTTTAATTATCCACTTCTTTTTTTCCCCTTCAGTTAGATACGGCATTAAAACTAACGTGTATTTATCTGATTTTGACAAGTTCTTCCCAATAAATTCTTCCACAACTTTATTCAATTTCTTTAAGTCTTCTTCATAAAAATCTAAGCTTGAATATAAAATCACCTTTTTATTTTTTAATTTTAGAATTTCTTTCCACTTTTTTAATTTTTCAAAATTCCTAATAATTGCCAATTTCCCCTTTTTACTAAATAAGCTACTCTGATTAAAAAACTCAACTATTTTATCTATACTTATCTCATCACCCCAAAATGTCCTCGTTTCATAGTCTATAAATTTTTCTCTAATAGCTCTTATTGGATAATCCTCAGGTCCAATTAGAATAAAGACTTCCTCGTCCTTATATTTATCAAATTTCTTTAAAAATTCAATATGAGTTAGCATAAATGATTAAGCCATTTCTTGATGCGGAAAGTATATAATTACCTTGAACTATTAAATCAAATATTACGTCGTTATTGTATTCAGGAGCTCTATATCTTGCAACTTCACTTTCTAAAATAGTTTTCCTACCAAGTCTAAACTCATTTTCAACCCTATCCAAATCAAAAACTCTAATTCCACCCTTACCTGCAGCAAGGTGTAGATAATTACCTCTTAAATATAGACCAAGTGCTTCACCAATTCCAACATATCTGATAATCGGTTTTATGTCCTTTATATTAGAAACATCAAAAACATATAGACCATTTTTTCCTACAGCTAAATATGCTCTATTGTTATGATATCTGACAGCTATAGCAAAAGTAGTATCACCAAGAGAGTATGAATTTAGCATTTTTATATTCTTAATATTTGAAATATCTAAAACTACTAAACCTGCAGGTCCATCTGCAACATATGCATAGTTTCCAACCACGTGTATTCCTCGTGCAAAACCAGGTGTATCAAAAAAGGAGACCATTTTAGGTTGTTTTGGGTTAGATATGTCATATATAGTTATGCCTGCTTCCGCATCCGCTAAAAAAAGATAATTTTCTCTAATATCCAAGAATACCGCCGAATCTCTTGAAGGCACTTGAGAAACTACCTGAGCTGTATATGGGTCAGTAATATCTATAACTATTAAACCTTCTTTTCCACCCGCCACATATAAATAATTTCCACTTACTTTAAGACCTACGGGCATACCTTCTAATTTAATTTCAGGCGCAGCACCTAATTGCTTTACTTCAGAAAAATCTATAATATATATACTTTTAAGTGAACTCAAATATGCATAGTTTCCCTTAACATCAATACCTACGATGGGTTTTAACGACTTCCACCTTGATACAAATTTTATATTTAAACTATCGCCAAACCTTAAACTATCTGTCTGAAGAATTATAAAAAAGAGCATAAATAAATTTTAAAGTTTAGATAAAATCCTAAAGGCAATCTTCTTAGGTGTAAATCCAAAATGCTCAAATAAATCTTTATAATGCCCCGATTTACCAAACTCGTTCATGCTTATCTTTAAACCATCTATACCTATAAACTCCTCCCAACCAAAACCACTTAGTGCTTCAACTGATACTCTCAAAACATTACTTAAATTCTTTCCGAGAATGTAGTTTCTATAGTCTTCACTTTGACTTTTAAATAATTCAAAGGATACAACATTTACTAATCTACATCTTATTCCAATTCCTCTTAGTATTTCACATGCCTTCATACTTGGATATACCTCTGAACCACTTGCATAAATTATTACCTCAGGACTTTCATCTTCTAATATAACATATGCACCATATACTAATTTCTCTACATCTAATCCTTCTATAATTGGGACGTTTTGACGAGTTAAAATCAAAGCTATTGGACCTTTTTTATAATTTATAGCAAATTCCATAGCTTTAACCGTTTCATTAGCATCTGCTGGTCTTAAGACTATTAAATTTGGAATACTCCTTAAACCTGCAAGCTGTTCAATAGGTTGATGAGTTGGTCCATCCTCTCCAAGTCCAATAGAATCGTGAGTAAAAATGTAAATAACAGGAAGTTTCATAAATGCAGATAGCCTAATTGATGGCTTCATGTAGTCTGAAAAAATAAGAAATGTCCCACAAAACGCCCTAAGACCATATAAAGCAATACCATTTACTATGCTTCCCATTGCGTGTTCTCTCACTCCAAAGTGAATATTTTTACCTAAGGGATTATCCTTTAGAAAGTCTCCAAGTTTTGGGACAAATGTTTTATTAGAGGTGCTTAAATCTGCAGAGCCACCAATTAAAAAATCCAAATCTTCCCAAATAGTTTCCAATACTTTACCAAATGCATTCCTTGTCGCAGTTTCATCGTTAAATCTTACATTCCTAAGCTTTTGAAATACTTTCTCTTCAATTCTTTTTTCTAAAAATATATTGAACTTTTTCTCCATTTCGGGATACTCTCTAAAATATTCTTTAAGTAATAAGTTCCATTCTCTCTCTAATTTTTCTCCTTCCTCTAACTTCCTTCTTGTCCAATTTAAAACTTCATCTGGCACTTCAAAAGGTTTATATTTCCAATTGAAGAATTTTCTTGCATATTCAATCTCCTCTTTTCCAAGTGGTTCTCCGTGGGCTTTCTCACTATTTGCCTTTCTAGTTCCATAACCTATAATACTTTTAACCTCAATAAATTTAGGCTTATCCTTTACTTTTAGTGCTAAATTTATCTTACTCTCAATTTCCTCTATATTATTGATATCCTCAATACTAAAAACTTCCCAATTGAATGCCCTAAATCTCATCTTTACATCTTCACTCCAAGTTAAATCAGTTCTTCCATCAATTGTAATTCCATTATTGTCCCAAAATACAATCAGATTATTTAAATTAAAATGACCTGCTAAGGAACATGCTTCATAACTAATACCTTCCATTAAATCACCATCACTTACAATTACAAATATGTTGTGATTGAATATTTTATAATTTTCCTTATTAAAATAAGCGCTCAAATACTTATAAGCTATAGCCATACCTACCGAATTAGCTAAGCCCTGTCCAAGTGGTCCAGTTGTCGTTTCCACACCTATATCCAAATCGTATTCTGGATGACCTGGAGTTTTACTACCTAACTTTCTAAAATTTTTTATATCCTCAATACTTAGGTCATATCCATAGAGATACAAAAGTGAATATAGTAGCATGCTTGCATGACCACAGGATAAAATAAATCTATCTCTATTTAACCATCTTGGATTTTTAGGATTAAATTTTAAGAATCTATCAAATATAATATAGCCTAAAGGAGCAAGAGCAAGTGGTGTGCCAGGATGCCCGCTCTTTGCCTCCTCTACCGCATCAATAGATAAAAATCTAATAGTATTAATTACAAGCTCATCCATATACAATTCCTACCCTTCTATATTTTTCATATCTTAGCTTTAAAATCTCGTCTATATCTAAATTCTTAAGAAAATATAACTGCTCTATTATATGCTCTTTTAAGTTTTTATACATTTCCTTTGGTTGCCAATGAGCACCACCTAATGGTTCCTTTACTATTCCATCAATTACTCCAAGTTCAAGTAAATCCCTTGCCGTTAATTTTAAAATATCTGCTGCTTTTTCTGCTTTACTTGCATCTCTAAATAGAATGGAAGCACATCCCTCAGGGGATATGACTGAATAAATACTATACTCAAGGGCAAAAACCCTATCAGCAGCTGCTATAGCAAGTGCACCACCACTACCACCCTCACCTATAATATACGAAATTGTTGGAGTCTTAATTGATAACATTTTCATTATAGAATAAGCAATAGCTGAAAACTGACCCCTTTCTTCTGCACCAATTCCGGGATAAGCACCAGGCGTATCTACAAATGTAATTATAGGTAGTTTTAGCTTTTCTGCCAAATCCATAATTCTCATACCTTTTCTATAACCTTCAGGATGCGGCATACCAAAATTCCTCTCAATTTTTTCATTAGTAGTTTTTCCCTTTTCTTGAGCTATGAAAGCAATTGAGAATTTATCAATTTTTCCAATACCTACAATAATAGCACTATCATCTGAGAAAAGTCTATCGCCATGAAGCTCTAAAAATTCATCTAATACGTTATTTAGATAATCTAAAGACTTAGGTCTATCTTGATGTCTTGCTATTTGAACTATCTGCCATCTTGTTAAATTACTATATATTTCTTCCTTTAATTTCTCCGCTTCTTTCTTTAGTCTATCTACACTATCTTTTAACGAAGGGTTAGTTTCAAGCTCCCTTATTTTCTCTAAAATATCGTATAAAGGCTTTTCAAAATCAAGGGGTCTCATAGGCAACACTTATAGTATTTGTAAAATTTAGATAGTTTGGAATATAAGCCTTATATCCTATAGTTAGCTTTTTATACTTTAGACGAAATAATGTAGAGATTTTGGAATAGTCATAGTCAGGAGTATAAACAATTCCAAGCGCTAAATTTTCTAATCCATATTCAAAACCTATGAATTTTTCAAATTTGTAATATCTATTTATTCCCGAAATAAAGCTAAATTTATTAAGCTGAAGATTAATTCCTAATGATAAAATAGATGGAAGTTCTAATTGATTTGCTGAAAAAAGCTTTTTAAAACTAAAGTTCTCAAGCATAAACATAAATTTCAACCTCTCAAAAACATTAATATTAGAAAATATGGACAAAAATGGTGAAGATTTTATTTCATCTAACACTCTATTTTCATAGTAGCCCAAGGAAAAACCCATAGAAACATTTTTTTCAACCTGAAAACTCTTGCCAATGGAAGTATAAATGGAAAAGGGAGAAAAACTTAAAAAATTTTCATCACTTGGAATATCACTTTGATAATTAAATTTACCAAAGTCATAATATCTTAGATTAAACCCGAAACCCCTATAACCTATGAATATACTATAAATTTTACTATCAACAAGCCAAAAATTTATTGAGCTGATTATTGTAGACTTTTCTCCTAAAATAGAGATATTGGACTGCAAGTCAATTAGTCTGTTAGGAAAGGTATTTATTTCTATCCAAGTTTCATTTAAACATACTATAAATATCATAAACCCAACCTTTTTAAAAAGTTTTCAAATTCGTCCCTATTTTTAAAGTCTAAAATAAGTTTTAATCTTCTTCTTGTCACTTTCAACTCTGCTTTTAAACCTATATTTTTAAATAATTTTTCAGAAATTTCTCTTGACAAACTCTCATTTTCTTCTAATTTTTTATCCTTAGGAGATAACATCTTTTCTAACTGCCTAACACTTATTCCTTCTTCTATAATCCTCATTGCCATTTCTTCCTGCTCTTTAAAATCACTTATTCTTAGTAATACTCTTGCGTGTCCCTCAGTAATTTTATTTTCTCTTAAAAGTTCTAAGACTTTTTCACTTAAATTTAGTAGTCTTATCGTATTAGTTATTGTTGCCCTATCCTTTCCTACAATTTGCGCTATTTCATTTTGAGTAAAACCGAATTTTTCAATAAGCTGTTTATATGCTAATGCTTCTTCAATAGGATTTAAGTCCTCCCTTTGCAAGTTTTCGACTAATGCTAATTGTAGCATTTCGGAATCTTCTAACTCCTTTACAATAGCCGGAATTTTTGTAAGACCAGCTATTCTACTTGCTCTCCATCTCCTCTCTCCCGCAACGATTTGATATTTATCTTCAGATATCTGCCTTACAATTATAGGCTGTAATAAGCCATTAGACTTTATAGATTCTGCAAGCTCTCTTAGTTCTTGTTCTGAAAAGCTTCTTCTCGGTTGATAGGGATTTGGTTCAATTAATTCAATATCAATTAGTTGTAAATTCTCTAAGGTATCACCTCCCGGAAGTATAGCAGCTAAACCCCTCCCAAGACCTCTAAGTTTCTTACTCATACCCTTACCTCCCTTCTTGCAAATCTATTTATTATTTCCTTTGCTAAATTTTTATACGCAATTGCACCAACTGATAGTGGATCAAATATAACTCCCGGAATACCATAACTTGGAGCTTCAGCTAACCTTATACTTCTGGGAATTATAGTTTGAAAGACCATTTCTTTAAATATTCTTCTTATCTCCTCCTCTACCTGTTCAGAAAGCTTCGTTCGCTTATCATACATAGTTATTAAAAAACCTAAAAGTTTTAATTTCGGATTTATGGTTCTTCTAACATAGTGTACTGTCTCTAATAGTTGTGCAACCCCCTCCAATGCATAGTATTCTGCCTGAACAGGTATTAAAACATACTCAGCAGATGAAAGAATTAATATTGTTAAAGTCCCAAGAGAAGGAGGTGCATCTATAAATATATAGTCGTAGTTTTGAGAAATGCTCTCTAAGATATTTTTTAAAGTTAATTCCCAATTAGGCTTTCCCCTTAATTCAGTATCTACTCCTATTAAATCAGGTGAAGACGGTAATAAGTCCAGTTTTGCATTTTCAACTTTAATCAATACATCCTCAATAGTTGCCTTACCTATAAGTAGATGATATAGATTTTTAGCATTTCTTCTATTTATTCCAAAACCACTAGAAGCATTTGCTTGTGCATCGCCGTCTACTACTAAGACTCTCAAATCTTCAAGTGCTATAGCAGTCGACAGATTCACCACAGTAGTTGTTTTACCAACACCACCTTTCTGATTAACAACTGCGACTTTTATCATGGCGAAAATTATAAAGCTATAGTTTCATGTGAAACCATTTCTTTTATTTTTAAAAAATTCATACTTTCTTTTTGATATGACAAATTAGACATAAAATAGTTAAGAACTGATGGATTTTGTATAATAAACTCTGTATATCTAACGAGTTGTTTAAAATTTTTCGCAATAAATCCAAGACCATGCTCTTTTATAAATCTTTCATTACCTTCCTCTTGACCAGGCAAGCTTTTATAGTAAATCGCAGGAGTTTTAGTATATATTAGTTCAGTTAAATTTAAACCACCTGCTTTTGCAACTGAAAAATCACACAAAAACATAAGTTTGTGAATATCTTCAGTAAAGCCAAACAGTTTAAAATCATATGTATTTAAATCTATAAAAACCTCCTGTAGCTTTTCGTAGTTCTTCTCATTCCTTCCTGCAATAACAAGAAAGTATAATTTTTTACTAAACATTTTTATATATTTTATTGCATCCCTTAGTGGTAGAACACTATTAGAACCAAGATTTAATAGAACTATTAAATTTTTAGTATGAATATTAAACTCCCTTCTTAGTGCATTTTTGTCTATTTCTTCTAAAAATCCTTTTCTTAAAGGAATTCCAGTAATCATGTAGTTTGATGATTTAAGGTCTTTGACAGAATACTCAGAGGGCAAAAAATACATATCTACAAAGTTATTTATCCAAATTGGATGAACTTCATAATCTGTTATACATACGAATAGTTTTGTACTTTTATTTTCAAGTTTATACTTTGCCCCATAGAGTGTAGAGAGAAAATGTGTAGAAATTATAATGTCTGGTCTATAATTTTCAAGTATACTATATACTTTCTTATTTATGAACGAAGTAAGTATAGATTTTATTATATTCAGCCTTGTAATGGGATTATAATAAATTAGTCTCCATAGAAAGTGCGAATGCTTGCTCATCCAGATATAAAACTTCGATGTTATTTTCTCAATATATCCACCTTTTTCAACAATATCCAATAACAAAACATCATTACTATTCCCTATCATCTGTTCTATTGCTTTTGATGCAATTAAGTGCCCTGTCCCGTAATTTGCAGTGATAATAAGAATTTTCTTCAAAATGGGCAGTGGAGGATTCGAACCTCCGACCTCTCGCATGTCAAACGAGCGCTCTAACCCCTGAGCTAACTGCCCGAAGTAATGAAATTTTAAAGTGTTAGTTTTCTTTATTTAGGATTAAACGAAAAATAACTTTAAAATTTTTTTGTAATGCCTTTTCTTATTCAACTATTTCTTATCATCTCATTTTCTGTAATAGTGATTTCATCTTATGTAATGTCAAGTATTACAATATCAAAAATTAGAAATGAGATTAGAAACTATAGTTTTGTTCTCGCCAAGTCTTTAAGTTCAGCTCTTATCTCTGGCTCTGAAGATATTGAAAATATCATATCAAGTATTCCATTTGGCATAATAATTACAGATGATAAGGATAGAATAAGGTTTTATGCTAATTTAGAAGTAAATGATAAAGTCGAAGAATTAAAGGAAAAACTGAAAAAACAGAAGCAATATGCTGAAATAAAGTACGAAAATTTTAACATTGGTAGAATATACTACTTAGAGCCCACATCTATAATCTACCTTACTATACTACCATATATTTTAGCAATTATAACTCTTGGAACCTTTTTTATTATTGTCTTAGCTTTGAGAAATGCTTACAAGTATGAGCATGAGAAGTTCTACTCTACATTTGCAAAGGGGCTTGCTCATCAGATGGGAACACCAATATCGTCATTAGTAGCAAATATCGAATTATTAAAAAAAGGAGAAGATAGATTCTCTCAAATTCAGGATGATATAAATAAGATTTCATCAATATTAAAAAGATTTTCAAAAATCGGAAGCTCAATTAATTTACAAGAGGTTAGTATAGAAGAAGTTATTCTTAATGCATACAAAAATTTAGAAGGCAAGCTTAGAAGAAATCTTCAGCTAAATATCTCTGGCAATTGTAAAGTAATGGGAGATATTGAACTTTTAGAGTGGGTTTTTGAAAATTTAATTAAAAATAGTTATGAGGCAAATAGCACTAAAATAGAATTTAAGGTTTCTGAAAATAAATATTTTTGCATTATAGACGTTATAGATAATGGAGTTGGTATTAGTAATAGCATTAGAAGGAAAATTTTTTCAGATAGTATAACTACGAAAAGCAAAGGATGGGGTATCGGACTTTTACTTTCAAACAGAATAATTAGAATGCATAGAGGTAAGATAAAACTTTTGGAAAGTGTAAAGGGAATGACTACATTTAGAATCTTACTACCTAAAGTTAGCACCCACGAAAACCGTAATCACTTCTAAGGGGAAGCGAATATTTTGTATAAACTCTAATACTCTTCCTTTCTAATAAAATATAAGGCAATAAGAAAGAAGAAAACATTTGGAAACCACATCGCAATAGCTCCATTTATCATACCCTTCTTTGCAAGTTCTTCGCCACCTATTAGAAAAATATAGTATATTGTAAATATCACAAAGGATATACCTAAAGCGGTTCCAAATCCTCCTCTTCTTACAATTGAAGATATTGGTGCGGAAAGCATAACAAATACAATTGCTGCAAATGGAAGAGAAAATTTTTTATTTATCTCAACAAGAATTTGATTTACACGAGTTTTTAGGTATTTTTTTAGTTCCACATCTGACGCCTTTTTATATTCCTCCTTTTTCCTTTTATATTCATCAAGCAATTGCCTTATATTCATTTCCCTATCACTTCTAAAATCTCTTTCTCTTATCTGCATGCTAATATCAAGCTTGATTATTACTTCATAATTCTTAAAGTTTATGACTCTATACTTATTTACAAAACCATCTAAAAATTGATGCATCTGACCATTTATTAGGTTAAACACAAGAATACTATCTTGAAAACTTTGAATATAACCTTCCTTTGCTGTAAGAAATGTTTTTCCATAGTCAGAAACATCATAGATTCTAACATCTTCAATGTACGATGTTCTATCATCTTTATTTCTCACATATAACTTGTAATTTCCTACCTCATTAAAGACACCTGCTTTTATTTGAGCAATAGGTCGCTTAATATAGATATCTATCAATAGGTTCTTAAACTTGTGATTAGACTCAGGTAAAATCCTATCATTAAACCATACCATAAAAATAAATACGAAAATTGCAAAAATCAGAGGCCCCAACATTAGTCTTTTTAGACTAATACCGCAAGACTTACATGCGATAATCTCAAAATTTTGTGATAAATTGCCAAAAACTATAAGACTTGCAATTAGTACGGACATTGGGACAGATAGTGCCAATAAAAATGGCAAGGCATATAGGAACAGCTTTAGAACAATTTCGAATGGAACTCCTTTCTTTATTAATAAATCCATCAAATCAAATATTTTATCCAAAAGCAAAACAGTTGTAATGACTAAAATTGAACCAAGAAATGGTAAGACATGCAGTCCAATTATGTATAAATCTAACTTTCTTAGCATCAATTGCCACTCATTATTTTCATTATTCCTCTCCTAGCCCACTTATTATTTGGGTCTATTGCTTGCATTTGATAAAAATAATTTAATGCAGATTGCCTATCACCTCTATTTAGGGCATCATTAGCCATTATTTCTAGTTCGGCTAACTTTTTATATTTTTGTGCAACTTGGTCATTTGGATTATTTTTTAAGATTTCGTTTGCTAATTGAATAGTTTTATTTAAGTCATGCATATCTTCGTATGCTTGCTGAACTGCAAGAGCACCACTTATGGAAAATCCACCACCTATTTCAGAGCCAATTTTAGGAATATCAATATTACCTATATTTACATCAACTTTTATATCAGTGGGATTGGATTTTTTTTCTTCTTTTTGAACTTGAGGTGTTTCACTAACTTGCGGAGGCTGTGGAAGTTGAGACAAGTTAGTTGGGGTATCTGGGCTCAATTCTACCTTTGATATTTTACTTTGTGTAGTATCAGTTTTTACCTTTTTAGGTAGGGTATCTAAATTTTTTTGTTTTTGTTGAATAGTATCTTCCTTCGTATAATTAGGTAATTCCAGTTTTTTTCTTATATCTACGACTTCTTTGTTAGTTTCATCTTTTTGACTCTTTATGAAAGCATTATAGACATAAATGCCTCCCACGACTATAACTATACTTTGCAGGATAACTAAGAGTATAAGCAATCGTTTCATTTTCCGAGCCTAGATAGTGCCTGCTTTGCCCAGCTATTTCCTGGGTCCAATTTTAAAATTTCTTCCCAAATTGCTATTGCTTCTTGCTTTTTACCTTGTCTTTCATATGCAATTGCTTGCTTTTCTTTCTGTGCTAATCTTAAATAATACTTTGCCTTTACATTGTTTGGGTCATTTTGAAGTATGGACGTTGCTATTCTTATGGTTTTATCTAAGTTATGCTCTTTTTCATAGGCATTTATCAGGTTTTTAGTTTCATCTAATGTAATTTCTAAGCTAATTTCAGGAACTATTGTTTTTTCAAGATCTATTAAACTGATATTTGGAACTTCCACTTTAATTTTGGATTCAAGTGATGTTTTTTGTTCTTCTACTTTCGTTTTTTCTTCCTTTTTCTCAACCTTTGGTTTTATTTCTTTGAGAGTAGCAAGTTTTGTTTCAATTTCCTTGGGTGTTGTTTTTTTCCTTTGCGAGGTTAAAATTATATTTCTTAGTTCCAATAACTGGGGATGATCTGGAACTCTACTTAATGCCAAATTCAAAACATCAAGAGCTTCCTTCACTTTTCCTTGTTCAAATAAGGTTTTTGCTTCTGAATAGTTTTGTTGAATAAGAGTAGTTATTAAAACTTTATCATATAGGCTATTTACGTATCTATCCTCTTGTAATATTTTTATAGCATTTTCAAGATAAGATAAGGCTGAAAGGTAATTTTCATTTTTTATTTCAGTTTCCGCTTTTTGAACATCTTTCCATGCACTAAGGTGTTTTTCTACAATTGGTTTAAGTTCATTTATTTTTTGGTCGTTTTTCTTTATTTTTTCTGCTTGTAATATCTCGTTTTTTGCTCTCTCCAGTGCATTAACTTTACTTTCAGTTAGTTCAAGTTGAGCTACTAAAGGAATTGTTGAACTAACCGAATTTATTAGATTATTATATCTATTCTCTTGCTGAACTCTAAAGAACCAAATACCAAGAGCAATTATTATTATAAATATTAAAGATAGAATACCATAAACGTAAACAGGAACTCCTTTTGATTTATATATTTCAGTTTCAGGCTTTTCTTTTGGATTAACAAAAAGAATTCTCGTTTTTCCTATTAAAATTTCATCACCACTATGTAATGGCGTAATTTTGGTAATAACTTTTCCGTTTACAAGAGTGGGATTTTTACCTCCAATATCTTCAATTTCATATTTATCGTCAAATACATATATTTTAGCCTGTTTTCTTGAAACAAACTGGTCATCTATTTTATAATCCGCTTCCTCTCCTCTTCCTATAATACCTGTCTTTTCAATCTCTATTATTTTACCTGCATCTGAACCTGAAATTATCTTCAAGTATGGTACTTCGGTTTTCTCTATGTCTATAAACTGCGTAGGCTGGCTCTTTGCTAAAATCTCCTCCTTTGAAACTACAAACTCTATTTTTGCAAGCTGAAATTCAATTTCCCCTGCTTTAAAGCTTTCTCCTTCTTTCAACTTAAACTCTCCAATTATTTCTTTCTCGTTATAAACTACTTTTGAATTTGCTTTCAAAAAGACTTCTTTTTCATTATAACCCAAAACTATCAGATGATTTTCACTTAGACTTACATCAGTAAAATCACCCTTTTCCCTTGATATAACGAAGGGAACTTCCTTTATTTTTAATAACTCTTCTTTTTCGTTCCTTTTTATAATAAAAATTATCATAACTATAAAATTTTAAAGCTATATAAACTTAAAACTCCCTTAATAAGTGTTGGTAAAACTCAATAAGTCTGTTCTTGGTATTAGCATCCATTTCCATTCTCTGAATACTTCTCAAGATTTCTATAATTTTTTGCCTATAAATCATATTCTCTGAAATTTTTGGCTCTTCGTACTTCACATTCTCAGGTCTTTGTGCTTCAAATTTCTCAATTTTTTCTCTTGATTTTAGACCAGTCCAAGCATCAAGCAGTTTATGCATTATTTCCCTTTGTTTTTCTATAATTCTCCTATCAATTCTCTTTTTATCTGAAATTTCCTTTTCTAAGTCATCTATTTGTTTTTCAATTTCTCTTAGTTTTTCACTATATTTATCGCCCTGTCCTACTTTTTCCATTCCTTCCCTTATGCCCTGTATGAATTTTCTTAACATCTCTTGTTGTGCAAGAAACTCCTTTAGCAAGTTATCTGACAGCTGTTGATTATTCATAGACTCCATCTTAGATAGCATTTCGGACATTTTCCTTAACATTTCAGAATAACCACTTGAAGAGCTTGACTGTGAAACCTCATTTTGGATATTGTATAGTTTTAAGATTGCTTCTAAAACTTCTTTCTTTTCTATATTTTTATATTCCTTTGCCCTTTTATAATCATTATATCTATATCTTAGTAATACTTCCTGTGCATTTTCAAGTGCCATATATAAATTTGCTTTTACATCCATAGTAATTAAAAAATTCAAGGTGGAAAGTTCCTCAAAGTCTCTAATTGATAGCTTTATTGCATTGATAATGGATTTTTGCTCTTCCTCATCTTTAGTATTTTGATTTTGTGATATAAATATAAGGCTTCTTCTTAAGGCTTCTATTTTCTTTATAATTTCTTCTTTTCTACTTTGAACTAACTGTTTCTGTAAATTTTCTATAGCTTGAGCAAGATTCATTATGTCTTGTGCATTTGATTTACATTCTCCTGATGAATTAGGCCAACTCTCTTTTATTGTTTCTGACTTTTTAATAGTTCTATCTAAGTCCTTTTGAATATCCTTTAAACTATCTGAAAATGGCTGTTCTATAGTTTTTGATATATCATCTAAGTCTTTTTTTACTTCACTTAAGTCCTTTGTAACTTGAGACTGTTGTTCCTTTGATTTAACATTTTCCTGCTTTTGAGAAATTTCTTTCAATTTTTGAGAAATCTCCTTTAATTTTTGTTCTTCGTAGAACTTTCTTAGAGTTTTCTCAGTTGCTTTTAGACTACTCTTTAATTTCTCAATATCTATTTTCACATTTTCCAATTGCTTTCTAATTTCTTCCTTATTTACTTTTTCTAAAGCTTTTTGAATTTTATTTAGAAGTTGTTTTAGTTCATCGTTTAGTATTTTTTGATATAGTTCTGAAATTTTACTGAGTTGTTCTTGTAGTTCAGGGTCAAGCTGTAGCTTACTCGTGGTCTCATCTATCTGATTTTTTATCTCCTCCATCTCCTTTTGAATATTTATAAGTTCTTTGCTAATGTTTTCTAAACTTTCGGTATTTTTTAGTTTCCTTAGTTCTTCAGCTAAATCATCTATCTTATTTTTTATATCTTCAATTTTATCCTGACTTTTAGCTATACCTTGATTTGAAAATTCCATTTGTTCCGCAAGTGTTGGAAACCTTACGGTAATGAAATCGCTACTTTTTTGACCTTTTAGATCAATTGCACTTAAATATATCTTTAACTCATCACCGGGAAGTAGCCTTAAATTACTCAAGTCAACTTCCTGCATTATTGTATCCTTTATAGGACTATCTGGCTTACTTAAAAGAACTATACTATCATTCAATGAAATTTCCACTCTTTTTAGACCGTAGTCATCCGTTGAGATTCCAAATATTAATATCTTATAGTCTTCTGGAAGATAAACTAATCCTTTAGGATAGAGAATTTCTACGTAGGGCGGATTATCTTTAATGGCAGTAATTTTTATAGTATTCGGATACTTATAGAATTTTTTAGATTTATGAAGATATAGTGGAAAAGAAGTATCAGTATTGAGTTTAAAATGAGTTCTATTAAAGGGTTTAACAGAGTCTGCATCTGAAAATATATGAATTTCTATATCGCTTCCTTCTAATGCAGTAATTTCGTAAGTATTTTTGAAGCTCTGTTTTAAATTCAGATATGGAGTTTTTACGCGAATTATTAAAGAGTCAATTGAGGGTCTTTTAAAAACCTTAAATTTAAATATATCATTCCCATGGAATTTAAGTTTATAAATATTTTCATCTAAATTCCTAATTGTATCTTCTTTTTGGGATAGGGCATTTAATTTGGTTATTCTGTTTGTAGGAACTAAGACAATTTCTTCATCTATAAGACTTAGGTTATTAAATTTTAAAATTACATCTTCTCCCAAAAAATACTCATCATTACCACTTACTATAACCTTTCTTTCATAATTGCCATAATTCGCCAAATAAAGTTTTTTTCTTATACTTACTGAAGCAATAAGTAAAAAAAGCGATAATACGAAAATTATTAAATATTCAAACTTAGGTCTATAGATAAGGAAAGGGTTTAACTTACTAAAAGGTATTTTGTTGCTTAGGGATTTTAGTTTTAGTTCAACATATGTAATTAGTGCTTCCTTTAGTTCTTTATATCTAAACTCATATAGCCAGGCAATCTCTTTATCATTTAAGTATTTCAGGGATTTTATGATATATAGTAAAAAAACAATAGATGAAAGCAAATATACTACGTTTAACTTTATGGGATATATTGCTATTAGAAATAGGGCAAGTGTTAGGGAAAGAATAAAAGCTTCTAAGATTTTTATGAAAAATAAATAAATCTTTGCAATAATAATTTTTACCATAAATTAAATTTTAAAGCTTAACTACTACCCCGTTCTAAAACGGGGAAACGAAATTAAAGTTTTAGATATTTTACAAGTTCACCAATTCTAATTTTTATGATATATCCGCCTTTTAAACTTAATTCAAAACTATACTCTCCCGGCAATAAATAGCCTAATGACTTAGATAAAACCAATCTTCCGTCTAAACTGAAAACCTCAAAACCTACATAGTTTGAATTATCTAAATTAAATACTATTTTACTCTCTTTATAATACACTTTCTCACTTCTCTTATTTTCGTAATCCTTGTATGGAACATCATGAAAGATTACAAATCCATCGTAGGCATTTAGCATAGGTCCATAAATATACTTAGAAGAACAACCATTACATATGAAATTACTTCCAAAAACCGTATAACCTCCTATATAGGTCACACCACCCCAACCCTCAACCAAACAGGATGCAAAGTCATTATCTGAACCTGTGTATATATAAGTTCTATAAAAGCTCGATAAATTGTTACTAAGAGTAACAAGAAATGCATCAGTCTGTCCAGAACCTGAAGTTGTCCCATAAATTGTCTGATTAGGTGTAAAAGTAGAAGAGTTTTGAGTATAACCGACCGCATATAGAAACTGAGAATTTTTATTTATATGCACTCCCCTAACCGCCTCGCTGTCTACTAAACTACCCAAAATTGCTGTTTTAAATGTTAATAAATTATTATCTAATTTTACGACAAATGCATCTTTGTTATTGATACTTCCATAAGTATATTTATTAGGACAATTGAAGCAAGTAAAATCTGATGAATTTTTTGTTGAACCACCTATAAATATATCATTTAAACTATCTCTTGCGATTGTATATGAGTAATCATCCATAGAACTAGCTAATATTACAGTTGCTATGTGATTATTTAATGATTGATTTAGTTTTGTAACAAATGCATCATTATTTCCACCTGTACCAATAAGTACTCTATTTGGAGCAAAATTTATATAACTATTAGTCCAGCCTGTTATAAATACGTTTGTATTTTTATCCAAAATAATGGACCTTGCTATATCATCGCCATTTGAAGCTACTAAAGCAAGAACTTGATTAGCTATAATGTTAGTATCTAAAGAAATTACAAATGCATCTTTATTTCCTAATGTTCCAAATACATTTGAAGTTAAATTAGTAAAATTTTGGGAATTTGAAGTATAACCAATTATATAAACTTTTCCTCCTTTTAAATCTAAATCAAATGCTTCATCATCCATAGGACTAGAAAAAATAACAACTCTTAATAAATTTGTTATTCCATTATCAAGTTTTGCTAAAAATGCATCCTTACCTCCTGGAGTACCAAATATATTAGATGGTTGAGTGGCAAAACTATCACCTCTTTCCGTATATCCAACGACATAAATATCACCATTACTATCTAATTCAACACCATAAGCGCATTCGCTAGCATTAGGGACACTACCTATAAAGCTCGTATGAATGTGAGTATTTAAAGTACTATTTAGTTTTACAATAAATACATCATAAAATCCTGCTCCCACTCCACCGAAGTTACTTTGAGGACTAACACTAAAACCAGCAGAACCATTAGTGCAACCTACAGCAAAGATGCTATTACTCACATTATCATAAGCCAAGTCAACTACAAAGTCATTGTGAGCACTAACTAACATAGCAACAATTGGATCTATAATTAGAGTATTATTTTTATCATATTCACCAATATTATAGGTTATTTCATTACCACTGATAACAGGCACTATCTTAACTTCCTTAGTTCCTTCATAAGCTTTAACATCTGAAATTACTACATTATCCAAGTATATGCTGTTATTTTTTTGGACGGGTTGTTTGTTTGAAACAATAACAATTTTTGATGGATCTCCTCCTTTCTTTACTTCAAAGTAGAATTCAAATCTATTATTATTCAAACCGTTTATCACCATATTTATACTATCATAAATATTTCTAAATCTCAGGCTTCTATAGGATTTTGCTTGAACTGACCCTTTCATAAAGTAAGAAAATGCACCTTCTTGATATTGAGGTTCTATAAGGTAGTCATATGCATCTTTTAGATAGATATTGAGAGAACCTATATTTATTGAGTTATCTTTGTTTACCATTATACCACTGAGCGTATAGTATAGGATGTTATCATCTACCTGACCCTTGTTTTCAATGAAAAGATTTTTCTGTAGGCCGAAGCCTACTAAGATTAACATTAGCATAACTTTACAAATAGGAGGATAATTACCTGAGACAATACTCAGATAAGAATTCTCCTAAAATTTGTATAATTTTAAAATTTTAAAGCCTTAAAATTTCTTGTTTATGCTAATTTTTATTCTTAGTTTAGAGAATGAGGATTCTCTTCTTGTAGAAGCCATGTATCTTGGACTTAATGAATACTATACTCAATCCTTCTCTCTTATTAATAAAGTCTTGGAAATGTATCCTACTTCTATAAAAGCATATTTACTAAAAGCATTAATCTTGGATTATAGAATGGATGACTTTGGTAGTAATATAGGGGAAAATGAATTTTTTGAAAGTATAGATAAAGTCATAGAGTTAGCTTCTCCATTGCTACAGTCTGATAGAAGAGATGAAGGTTATTTTTTCCTTGGCTGTGCGTATGCACTTAGGGCATTTAGATATGGTAAAAAAGGCATATACGCACCTATATTAAATGATATAATTAATGGACTAGACTATTTAGAAAAGGCTCTCAGTTTAAATAATAATCTTTACGACGCATATCTTCTGCTTGGTATATATAACTATGCAACGGATAGATTTCCTGGATTTGTGAAGTTCATATTAAGAACAGGAGACACTAAGAAAAGAAAGAGATTAGGTATTGAACAACTTGAAATGGCAAGTCAAAATGCTAAATATGTAAAGGACTTAGCAAAATACGCACTTTTAGAGATATACTACAGAGAGAGGATGTATGAAAAGGCATATAGTATAGGAAAGGAATTAGTAAAAAAATATGATCATTCAAGAAACATTAGATGGATTTATGGAAAGAGTCTAAGAGCATTAGGTTATTGGGAGGAAGCAAGAGTGGTATATGAGGATTTACTATATTTAATTTTAGATGCAAGGGATTTTGATAAATATCAAATAGCATTAGCAAGTTATTTTACAGCTCAGTGTTATTATACTCTTGGTAAATACGAAGAAGCATATAATTTTGCAAATTTTGCTTACGTAGTAATTTTAGAAAACTTAGATATTAAGGAAATTAGAAGGTTAAAAAATAGAGTAGAAACACTAATGAATAATGCACTAAGATACAAACAATGAAATCCTTAAAGGATAAAAATCTATTTTTACTTACAACTGCACAGAGTATTTCGCTATTTGGAGACAGGTTAAATAATATGGCTTTACTTGGAATACTTGGTTCGTATTATTCTCAATCAACTTTCGTTTTTTCAGGTCTTGCTATGTTTATTACACTTCCATCTATACTATTTTCTCCAATTTCAGGTATAATTTCTGACAAGTTCAATAGAAAGAAAATTATGATTATTATTGAAATACTTAGGGCTATAATTGTTGCAAGTATTCCATTTATCTTTTTAAATTTGAAGAACATACTCGCTGTCTATTTTATGATTTTTTTACTATATTCGCTAACTATTTTATTTAATAATGCAAAAATGGCTTCCATACCTGACATGGTAAAAAATGTATATACTGCTAACGCTTTTTTAAATATAACGGGAAGACTATCTATAGCTATTGGCATTCTATTTGGAGGAATAGTTGTAGATTTAAGTATTTGGAAGAATTTTAATATAGAAGGCTGGCAAGCAGCATTTTATATTGACGCTATAACTTATATCTTATCAGCTACTTTAATACTTTTCATTACTGTGGAAAGTAGAAATAGCTCTAAGATTGAATTTTCTGAAATTATTGAAAAAGAAAGAAGTTTTTTTAGAGGACTATTTGAGGACTTTAAGTTTGGTTTAAATTATGTAAAAAATGATATTAAACTTTTCTTTGTTTTTAAGTGTTTAATTTTGACCATGTTAGTTATTTCTATAAGTTATAACATTTATCTTCCGTATTTTCAGCAAAATCTTGGATTTGGAACAAAGGGTATAGGTATAACTGGTCTTTTTGTAGGAATAGGATTACTTGTAGGTTCGTTAATATTTCCTACGATTGTAAAAAAATTTGGGGAAATTAAAATTATTACATATTCGCACTTTATAATATCTGCTATGTTTATAGTTTCAATATTTATAAAAGAGCTATTTGTCCTACTTATGCTATTTTTTGTAGGTGGAATTTTTCTTTCTTTACTTCTAATGTCATATGATACATTTATACAAAGCTTTTATGAAAATAGTATTAGAGGGAGATTATTCTCATTTAAGGAATTTCTATGGTCAACTTCATTTCTATTATTTGTTTTTTTGCTTGGAACACTTGGAGAATTTTTAAAATTATTTTTTAATTTTGAAAGAGCAATAAAGATTATAATTCTTACATCCGGTTTGATTATAATATTTTTAAACTTTAGCTTTTACAGGCAAGTAAGATGATAAAAATTCTAACACTAATAATACTTTTCTATCATATAGTTGCTATGATTTTCGTAATTTTTAAGTTTCTTAGTATTGGAAAGTTAAAAATAAGGTCTGCAAAATATAAGAGAGTTTCTATTCTTATCCCGGCAAGAAATGAAGAAGAAAATTTACCGAAATTACTAAATTCTCTTATCGATTTAAACTATGAAAACTATGAGGTATTAGTATACGATGACCTATCGGAAGATAGGACATATGAAGTGGCAAAGAGGTTTGAAAATGAAAAAATAAAGGTCATTAAAGGAAATAATAAGCCAACAGGATGGATTGGTAAGAACTATGCACTATTTAATTTGGTAAATTATGCAAGCGGAGATATTTTGCTATTTTTAGATGCTGATGTCATTATAAAAGATAAAGATATTTTAAGAAAAATTTCCTCTATCATTGAAAATAATGTAATTATTACGGGATTTGGTAAAATTGAAGGAAGTGGAAGGTCCGTTCTTTCAGTTATTCCCTTTTTATTTTCTCAGTTTCCTCTAAATGCAGGTGTAAATGGTCAGTTCTGGGCAATATTGAAGGAAGACTATAGAAAATATAACTTACATTTTATCTTCAGAGATGAAGTTTTGGAAGATGTAAAAATTGGGTTCTTTTTATTCTTTAAGGGTTTTAAGATTAAGTTTTATGACCTTACAAGTGTTTTTAGTGTTAGTATGTATAAGAATATTTCCGATTTTATTGAAGGTCTTACAAAGAATTCCTTTAGTTTTTTTGGGAAAAAACTTACACCAATTGCGGTATCTCTATACTTTGTATTCTTTCTATTGCCATTTTTATTTATATTTAAGAGAGATTTTTTTGTAATATCTTGCATAATACTTATAAACAAGCTTCTATCTGATATAAAGCATGGATTTTCTATTTTACATACGATTTTAGCACCGTTTGAAATTTTAGTTTTCGGAGCTATTATATTAAGGTCATGGTTTTTTGCAATTAGAAGAGAAATTTATTGGAAAGGTAGAAAAATATATCTTTATTCCTTATAAAAATTATTTACCCTTAAATTCAGGCTTTCTTTTTTCAAGAAAGGCTCTTATCCCCTCTTTAAAATCTTCACTTTTTCCGAGTACTTCTTGATATTGTGCTTCTAATTCCAAAACTTCAATTAGAGTTAATTCCTCTATTTTATTTAATAACCTTTTAGAAATACCGTAAGCCTTTGTCGGTCCATTTGCTATTTTAATTGAAAATTCTAAAATTTCTTTCTCAAATACTTCATCTTCAACTACTCTATTTACTATACCAAGCTCAAGTGCTTTTTGACTATCAAGAACTTCGTTAGTCCAAAGAATTTCAAGAGTCTTTGAAATTCCTATTAACTTTACTAAAAAATACGAACTTCCTGAGTCAGTTATTAATCCTATGTTCGAAAATGCCAAAGTAAATTTTGAGCTTTTTTTTGCAATTCTGATATCTCCCGCAAGGGCAAGTGAAATACCCGCACCAGCACAAGTTCCATTTATTCCTACAATAATGGGCTTTTCAAGCTGTTTCATTTTCAAAATGAGAGGATTATAATAATTTACTAAATGGTCGTAAAATGAAAAACTTTCAAAATTTTCAATATCTTTTAAATCTTGACCTGAACAAAAACCCTTTCCCTCACCTGTAAGTAATACAGTTCTAATACTATTATCCTTTTGTGCATCTGAAAATGCCTGATATAATTCAGAGAGCATTCTTTTATTTATGGCATTTAAGCTTTCAGGTCTATTTAGTTTTATTACAAGCAAATTGTCCAACTTTTCAAGTTTTATAGTTTCCATACAGCTAAATTTTAAAGTTAGTGCTATTAACTTTAAACTTTTGAGAATGTTTATATTACTTTATATGGATTTGCCAACTGATCCAAAAGCACTATATGAACTTGGTTTAAATGCATACAATAGGAAAAACTATAAAGAAGCAGAAAAAATATTTAAAAGACTAATTTATTCAACCTCACCCAACGAATATACTGACGATGCCCAGTACTTTTTAGCATTAGTGTATTTTCAAAGAAAACAATATGACCTATCAAAGAGTGAAGTGGAATTTTTTGTGAGAAACTATAGAAATAGCGAATTTTATCCCGATGCCTTAATTTTACTTTCAAGAATATACTACGAAACTCACAAGAACATACATAGAGACATATCTGAAATAAACAAGGCAATAGAAATAATAAATAGAGTAAAAAACCTTTATCCTGATTATAACAGTAAAGCAGATAGTATATTGTATCTTATTAGAAAATTACTTGCAGATAAAATTTTAATTTCCGCAAATGTTTATAGGAATTTAGAAAAAAAGAGAGCAGAAGCGATATATCTTGAGTACTATTTAAAAAACTATGGTGATATTAATCCTGACTCAGTAGCACTCAGATTACTTGAGATATACGATGAACTAAATGAAAGAGAAAAGATAATTAAGTTAACCGATATTATACTTCAAGAAAGTTTTCCAAGTTGGCTAAAGAAATTAGCAATGGAAAAAAGAGAAAAGTATGGCAATAGCGATAGTAGGAGGTAGATTTGATCCAATTCACATAGGACACTTAATAGTTGCACAGGATATATTGGAAATTCTAAAAGTTAATAAAGTTGTTTTTTTATTAAGTCATAATCCTCCACATAAACCTGTATTTTCAAGCTTTGAAGATAGATACAACATGATAAAGTTATCTATAGAGAATTTTGAGAAATTTGAAGTTTGGGATATTGAGAGAAAACTAAATTTAGAAAAAAGTTATACTTATCTTATTTTGATAGAAATTTTAAAGTTCGTAAAGGAAGAGATATTCCTTGTTATTGGTTCAGATGAGTTTGAGAATTTTAAAAATTGGTATAGATACGAAGATATTTTAAAAATAGTAAAGTTAGCGGTAGTTCAAAGACCTGAAAATCCATATAGTTATTCCTCTGATATTGTTGATAGGGTGATTATGATAAAAAATAGAATAATCCAAGTTTCATCTTCTGAAATTAGGAAAAGAATAAGAAAAAATATGGAATTTAGATTTTTAGTTCCATACAGGGTTTATGAGTATATAGTGGAAAAGAAGTTATATGTTCATTAGTGCAAAGTATCCTCCAATTAAACTTGCATACTCTCCAAGCTCAGATTTTTTAACAACTACATTTCCCTTTACATTCAAGAAATTCTTAAATACATCAAATGCATTAGATACACCTCCACCAATTACTATAACCTCGGGATCAAATATGCAAACTAAGTTATTTATCAAAATTGATAGTTTCTCAGAAAACCATTTCCAAAACTCAACTGCCCTACTATCATTTCTCAATGCTAAATTGTAGATTTCATTTGCACTTAGTTTTTTCCCAAATACATTTTCAAAATACCGCGGAAAATAACTTTCTCCAATATATGCCTCGATACAGCCTAATTTTCCGCAATTGCAAAGAGCACCATCTTGAACTACTGTAATATGACCTATCTCACCTGCTCCACCCTTTCCTTTATACAGCTTACCACCAATTACTATTCCACCACCAACCCCTGTCCCAAGTGTAATACCAATTACATTCTCATAGTTTTTTAAATTCGCGTATTCACCCAAGGTAAATAAATTTGCATCATTATCTATGACTATTCTTTTATCTGTGTTAATCTTTAGTTCTCTTTCTTGATAGGTCTTTAAGTTAGGAGCAAAGAGTATTTTGTTTTCTTTTACTACCCCCGCAAAACCAATTGATATTGCGTCATGTTCAAAACTATTAATTATTCTATTTATCTGTTCTTCCAAATTATACTTATCTGTTCTTTCCTTTTTAAAATACAATACTTTGTAGTTTTCAACTATTCCATATTTTAAATTTGTTCCACCTATATCAAAGCAAAGGGCTTTCATCAAAAGCCTTCCATTTCTTCTTCTCTTTGCTGAGGTTTTTGATACTTTCTTAACACCTGAAAATTGTATATCATAATAAATTGAATAGAAGGCCATTTGTTTTTTATTTCTTGAGTTTGATAGTAGTTAGTTCCTTGAACTTCTGACTTTATTCTGTTTGTTTTTAGAATATCTGAGAAATTTAAGACAAATACGAAGTTTCTATATAGAAATCTTAAACCCGCATCAATATAGTAGTTTTGAGATATTTCACCTTGCCAACCTTTTCTGGGGCTATTGTATACACCTGTAAGTTGTAATACTAACAATCTTATTGTAGTTCTAAGATCATATGAAAAGTTTGAAGTTTTCTTATTTGAATATAAGTTCTGTTGGTATGTATTTATAGATGAGCTAAACTCCATAAACCTGCCTTTTTTAAAATTAATTGAAAATTCAGAACCAAAAAATTCAGAAAATCCTAAATTTTCAGGGTATGTTATAAAGTAGTTATTTTCGTAAGTAGTAATTTCATCAATTGTATTTTCCACTTTTCTATAGTAAATACTTGCATCTGTATATGAAGTTTGAAGTCCTAATTCAATAGAGTTTGCATACTCAGGATTTAAGTTTGGATTTCCTCTTCTTTTTGATATCTGGTCTAATTGAACTTCAAATGGTTCTAACTGCCAAGGTCTTGGATGACTTATTCTTCTTGAGTAATTTAGATAGAATTGATATGTTTGAAAAAGCTTATAAGATATATTAAAAGATGGGAAGATGTCGTTATAGTCTTTTTCAAAATCTGCTATTTTTCTTTTTGTATTTTCAAACCTTAGACCAAGTTGATATTGAATCTTCTTATAGTTATTATTGTAGCTTGAGTATATACCGTTGGTAAATCTATAGAAATTTACAGAATAATTGCTTTTCAAGACATAAATATTCTGTGTAGTATCATAGATATAGAATTTATATCTATCATCTCTGTTTATGATATTTCCCAAATAACCAAAAGCTAAATTCTTGTTATCAAAATCAAAGTTAAATCTATAGTTATTAACAGGACCTTCCTCTGTGCTCTTTGTAGCATTTATTATTTTATTATTTTCACTAATATCGGTATTATAGGATAGTTCATCAATACCCCTTGTAGAATATGAAAAACCTGAATTTATAAAATCCCTATTCCAACCTAAAAACAAAGATGCATTTAACCCACTCCTTCCTGAGAAAAAGTCTGTTCTATAATTGCTATTTCCCTCTGTATTAGTACTTCCGCCAAAATCAAAGTTCCAATGTGATAAACCACCTTCAAAACTTAAAATATCTTTTTTTGTAAGATTATAGTCTAAATTCACTCTTATTCCATATGGGTTCGTATTTCTATACCCATCACCTGTTGTTTGGAAATTATTCCCAGATACTTCCCTTCTTATATTTATATCGTTTTTAAAATTGAAGTTATTATAATTTAATGATGTAGAGAATTTCAGTTTTTTGTTAGATATACCAAATATTAAGTTTGCACCGTAATTTTCAAATGTTCCCAATCTTGCGTTAAAAGAATAGTTTAGACCTTCTTCCCTTGTAGTTTTTAGAACTATATTAATTATAGTATTTCCCTCTGCTTCGTATCTTGCTGATGGGTTAGTTATAATCTCTATTCTATCAATTTGAGAAGAAGGAATTTGTTTTAGAGCATCGGATGGATCTAAAGCCGTAGGTCTTCCGTTTATGTAAAGTGTATAATTGTAAGAACCCCTTATTTGAATATTATCGTTATTATCTACACTAACGCCCGGGACATTTTTTAATATATCTAATGCAGTTGAGCCTATAGTTGTCAAATCTTCAGATGGTTTTATTACTCTCTTTCCTTGCTCGTAAGTAATTATAGGAGGTTGTGCAATTACTTGTTGTTCCTTTAAGATTATCCCTTTTGGTTTAATTTGAATATTTCCTAAGTCAAGGAAATTCTTATTTACTTCTACTTGTACTGTTTTTGTTTCATATCCCAAGTGGTCTATTTGTATTTTGTATATTCCATATGGTAAATTTTCAATTTTTATATTGCCATTTTCATTACAATATCCGCCTGCTACTTTTGTTGTGTCTTTGTATACTATATATGCACAATAAGGAACTGGGTTATTTTTTTCGTCTATAACATTTAAAGTTATGGTTGAAGATTGTAAGATAGTAAAAAGCACAAAGAAATTTTAAAGTATTTGTAAAATACAAGTGGGTTTAATTGCAAACTGACAAGATTTATTAGTTTTTTCTCTTCTTTCCATTCTAAGTATTTTCTTTAGCTAATTGATTTTAATTTATCAAATTTAATTTTAACAATTTAGAAAACTAAATTATTGATTTTAAGTATTTTAGTTTTTGAATAATGGTAAAAAGCTTTATTTTATTATAAAAATCTCAATCTATTTCATTTCAACTTGATATTTTAAAAAATTGTTTTTTAATTGATTTACAATAATTTAATACAAAATTTATATTTTCTTAATTAATCACTTTAAGGTTGAAACATTTATACTTTGAAGTTTTTCTAATTTGACAATATTTTTTAAACCTTATTTATAAAGGGCTTTAGATTAAATATCCAAATTAAATAAGAATTTTATCGGAAATAGCTAATCTGACACAATATTAGAAAATAGTTTATATCTTTATCTGCTGGATGTCAAGTGAAATATAAGAATTTTGTTTAGTGTTTAATTTATATAAATTAAAGCTAATAAAGACTACATCTTAATTATACCCTTTTCGGGAACCTACTTTCAAAATTTGGCCAAAAATAAAAGATACTTCATTATCAATTATTTAAATCAAAATTTTCGGATTTTTCTATTTTAATAAGTTATTGATAATAAGATATTTTTGTTTTTAAATTTGTCAATTTATAGGTATAAAATTCTTCATTTCAGGAGGGGGGAGGGGGATTTCCGAAAAATGGAGTTGAAAAATTGAAATTTTGTACTTTAAACTTTTAGAACTTAAACATCTTGCTGTATGGATGTTAGTTAAAGGTTA
>JANXBH010000050.1 GCA_025060695.1 Caldifarciminota bacterium
TACTACCCAAATGAAGTTTCAATCCCTCATAGGGACGATAAAAACCAATTTACAGAATTCCCAAACGAGAATAGTTTTTATGTTTCAATCCCTCATAGGGACGATAAAAACCCAGGAACAGTGGCAATACTACTGACTGGGACTAGCAGTTTCAATCCCTCATAGGGACGATAAAAACGTAACTCTTATCAAGAACTTTTACGGCTTATGGGAAGGTTTCAATCCCTCATAGGGACGATAAAAACACGGGTTCCTTGTTCACTTCCATCTCGAAGAAGAAACAAGTTTCAATCCCTCATAGGGACGATAAAAACAGAAAAAAAGAAGGTCACTTTAACGAAAAATTTTTACGGGTTTCAATCCCTCATAGGGACGATAAAAACATGGGAGGCATATCTTTCCAGTGAAGAAGAAGGCGTCAGTTTCAATCCCTCATAGGGACGATAAAAACCGTATTTCCATTTGGAATTGTTTTTTAGCATTATTTGTTTCAATCCCTCATAGGGACGATAAAAACTATTGGCGCATTAAAATACCATTTTCTTTTACTTCTAAGTTTCAATCCCTCATAGGGACGATAAAAACATAATAGAAAAAACAGAAGACGGGTTTCTCCGTTTCAATCCCTCATAGGGACGATAAAAACTTTTTTCCGAGTGGGCCAAGGCATTGCAAAAAATCGCAGTTTCAATCCCTCATAGGGACGATAAAAACAAAAACAAGGGTTGTTTTCTCACTTGCAAGGAAGCCTTCGTTTCAATCCCTCATAGGGACGATAAAAACTTCTGATACTATTTATGATTATTATAATGTATTAAGGTTTCAATCCCTCATAGGGACGATAAAAACAATCCTGGAAAAGATGTATATCTCCTCTTGGAAG
>JANXBH010000051.1 GCA_025060695.1 Caldifarciminota bacterium
TTGCATGAGTATGTAAGACTTTTACTGTTTTTATCGTCCCTATGAGGGATTGAAACCAATTTTTATAGAGCAAGGGAGATTAATCCGATAAAAGTTTTTATCGTCCCTATGAGGGATTGAAACACCAGTTCATCAAATTTCGTCGTGATTGCATCAAGTGTTTTTATCGTCCCTATGAGGGATTGAAACTCTCTTCGTTGTTATTTGTAAGGAATTTGAGTATGAAGGTTTTTATCGTCCCTATGAGGGATTGAAACTATCAACAAATAATTGAAGAAAATAATAAGCCCAATGAGTTTTTATCGTCCCTATGAGGGATTGAAACATAAAAATGAAAAAATAATAGAAGTTCACAAAAAAACGTTTTTATCGTCCCTATGAGGGATTGAAACTTTTTCCCGTTCAAAAAAGACTACTTCCAGAGCTGCTCCGTTTTTATCGTCCCTATGAGGGATTGAAACGATAAAATTGAAATTCAACAACTCCGTAATGTAATATACGATAGTTTTTATCGTCCCTATGAGGGATTGAAACCTTTTATCCATTCTGAAGGAATGATTGGAAGACCAAGTTTTTATCGTCCCTATGAGGGATTGAAACATCATGATAGCCAAAACGTTAAAATATAAAAAAGATGGGTTTTTATCGTCCCTATGAGGGATTGAAACTTCATGACCAGTCTATGTCTGAAATGTGGATGATTTCAGTTTTTATCGTCCCTATGAGGGATTGAAATAGAAAATACAAACTACCTTATAAAAAATTTTCATTATCTCTTGTCAATTTCATAAAGATATTGAAAAATTTTCACACTTTAAAATTTCCAAGCCATGAAAGAATACAAAAATTACATAG
>JANXBH010000052.1 GCA_025060695.1 Caldifarciminota bacterium
GATTGAAACTTGCATTTTCTAGATTGGCCAAAAATTTGTCAAGCTCGTTTTTATCGTCCCTATGAGGGATTGAAACAATCATTATAAATATTATCAATATTATAAAATGTGTTAAGTTTTTATCGTCCCTATGAGGGATTGAAACTCAAGATCGAGCAATACATCAGATTGTCCAGATGTATGTTTTTATCGTCCCTATGAGGGATTGAAACCTGTCGTTTTTTCTTCGGATTCAGTGGGAGAAACGAGTTTTTATCGTCCCTATGAGGGATTGAAACGATAAATTATTGCAAAATATGCCTAAAGGCACAGCATCAGGTTTTTATCGTCCCTATGAGGGATTGAAACTCTTTTCAAAGATTTCTATCATTTTTATTAGCCCATATAGTTTTTATCGTCCCTATGAGGGATTGAAACTTCATGGTCTCATTCATGGTTCCACCTCCTTCTTCACGTTTTTATCGTCCCTATGAGGGATTGAAACTTGTGGCAACCTTAATTACCATTATCACTGCAGGCACAGTTTTTATCGTCCCTATGAGGGATTGAAACTCATGTAGCAATATATGACAATGTCAATGACAATGAATGTTTTTATCGTCCCTATGAGGGATTGAAACCGTGAAATTCTTTGGAGAAAACGAATGGGGGGGGTTGTTTTTATCGTCCCTATGAGGGATTGAAACTAAATACTTCTAATAGCCTTTTACATTTTGTGCCCAAGTTTTTATCGTCCCTATGAGGGATTGAAACAACAATATATCAAAAGTGAAATATTTAATACTAATTCTGTTTTTATCGACCCTATGAGGGATTGAAACAAAGATATTCTGAAAAGTCGAGA
>JANXBH010000053.1 GCA_025060695.1 Caldifarciminota bacterium
ATAAAAACTATTGAAATAATATTACAGGATGAAGAACTCCTAAATGCATTTCAATCCCTTATAGGGACGATAAAAACTGGCGCAAGGCCATCAATTGGGAAAACATCAATAGCATGTTTCAATCCCTTATAGGGACGATAAAAACGAGGCTACAATTATAACAAGCAACCCACATCTCGCAATTTTCAATCCCTTATAGGGACGATAAAAACTCTAAAGCTTTATATCTTTCCACCAAATATTTGAGTTCTTTTCAATCCCTTATAGGGACGATAAAAACAGGACATAAAGCAAAATAGATTTAAGGTTTTTATTTTGTTTCAATCCCTTATAGGGACGATAAAAACGGAGTTCAATTTTATGCAATAATAGAAACAACAAGCAGTTTCAATCCCTTATAGGGACGATAAAAACAAACCACGGTCTGTAATATACATGCAATCAACGTAAGTTTCAATCCCTTATAGGGACGATAAAAACATAACTATATGTATGACATGCGCCAACTTTGTGATGATCGTTTCAATCCCTTATAGGGACGATAAAAACCAATTCGCAACCGAGATATATAGTTCTATATCGCAAAGGTTTCAATCCCTTATAGGGACGATAAAAACAATGAGAAAAATGAAACAAGAGGATGTAAGTAATTTTGGTTTCAATCCCTTATAGGGACGATAAAAACTCATAGACGGAGACGGAGGCGGGGAAATAACAGTTAGGTGTTTCAATCCCTTATAGGGACGATAAAAACACAACTTCTTTGGAACAGAATCCAGGAGAACCCCCCCAGTTTCAATCCCTTATAGGGACGATAAAAACGCTAATAAGCCCAAAAATATT
>JANXBH010000054.1 GCA_025060695.1 Caldifarciminota bacterium
TATTTGTCAAGACTGATTATCTTTGTTTTTATCGTCCCTATGAGGGATTGAAACTAATCTGTTCCCAGATATTTCCTTCTTTTGGTTGGGATTGTTTTTATCGTCCCTATGAGGGATTGAAACTCCACTCTGAAGAATTAATGGGGATACCTAGGATAGCGTTTTTATCGTCCCTATGAGGGATTGAAACTATTTACTTTACCTCCCACAATCCGAAATAGTTCTTGTGTTTTTATCGTCCCTATGAGGGATTGAAACTAGCGTTGCACCAGTCGTGCGTATATTCGCAAGAATTGTTTTTATCGTCCCTATGAGGGATTGAAACCTTGATTTGGACAAGATAATTGCAACGCAATATGGAGGGTTTTTATCGTCCCTATGAGGGATTGAAACTTCATTTTTTCTATTATAATTCTTGACGCATGTTTTTGTTTTTATCGTCCCTATGAGGGATTGAAACCCGTTGTTTTTTCTTCGGACTCAGACTCAGTAGGAGAGTTTTTATCGTCCCTATGAGGGATTGAAACTCCACGCATGGGGGAATGGGAATCCTATTCGCATTCCCGTTTTTATCGTCCCTATGAGGGATTGAAACTATTCGGTGTTTCCGGCGTAAGGTATGACAGATAAAGTTTTTATCGTCCCTATGAGGGATTGAAACTTATAGATGCTAATGAAGAAAGCATGGAAGCAATAGCGTTTTTATCGTCCCTATGAGGGATTGAAACACTCTTGCCCCACTCTCTAAAAGGATAAGCGCTAAAATGTTTTTATCGTCCCTATGAGGGATTGAAACCTTCCATAAGTCTTCTTTCTTTAGCACCTTGAATTGAGTTTTTATC
>JANXBH010000055.1 GCA_025060695.1 Caldifarciminota bacterium
AATTGCTGTTCGAGTTGAGTTAGCTTCGTTTCTAACTCTTTTAATCTTGTATTTGCATGCTCCTCAATTCTATCAGCTTTTTTTAGTAACTCTTCATGAGCTTGTCGCCATTTTATTAAAACTTCCTGTAGTTTTTTCATTTCTCTTTTTCTTTTCCATTTTTTAAAAAAGGATAACACATTAAAACTTATCACAAATTAATTATTTATGTCAATTAATACCTTAAAGCTTAATCAATTATTCTACCGTCTAAAATTCTTACTATTCTTCTTGATCTCCTTGCAAGCTCAAGATCATGAGTAACCATTAAAATTGTCTTACCCTCTCTATTTAAACTGTAAAATATATCCATAACTATTTCTGTATTTTTTGAATCCAGATTACCAGTAGGTTCATCAGCGAGTATCAAAAGAGGCTCATTTATTAAAGCTCTTGCAATAGCAACTCTTTGTTGCTCTCCACCTGACAGTTGAAAAGGTTTTCTATTTTCTTTTCCCTTAAGCCCTAATTCTTCAATTAATGTAAGTGCTTTGTAAATAGCTTCACTCTTAGATTTACCCATTTTTATCATCGGAGCTATGATATTTTCCACTACTGTAAACTCATTTATTAGATAGTGAAACTGAAATATGAAACCAAATTTTGTGTTTCTAATATAAGCAAGCTTTTCTGAATTTTGAAAATCAATTCTCTCTCCCTTTATAAATATTTCACCTTTATCTGGTCTGTCAAGAAGTCCTGCTATATATAACAATGAGCTTTTACCTGAACCAGAAGGACCTATTATACTTAAAAACTCTCCTTCATCTACAGAAAGATTT
>JANXBH010000056.1 GCA_025060695.1 Caldifarciminota bacterium
AAGTTTCAATCCCTCATAGGGACGATAAAAACACGGGTTCTCTTTCAAATTCATAAACGACGAGGAAAGTTTCAATCCCTCATAGGGACGATAAAAACGAACAGGAAGCTTCGGGTCCTCCGAGAGGACCCCCCCAAGTTTCAATCCCTCATAGGGACGATAAAAACTTGTGTGTGAATGTTGAGATACATGGATTGCAAGTTGGTTTCAATCCCTCATAGGGACGATAAAAACTATCCAAAATCTGCAAAAACGAGTTCAACAAACGACAGTTTCAATCCCTCATAGGGACGATAAAAACCTACTGGCTTTTGTTTACATGAATGAATTTTGCCAGGTTTCAATCCCTCATAGGGACGATAAAAACTACCTATTCTCAATATTGTTCTCGGTTCTGACTCAGAGTTTCAATCCCTCATAGGGACGATAAAAACCTACATTTAAAAATAATCAACAATTTCAACAATACGTGTTTCAATCCCTCATAGGGACGATAAAAACATGTTGATATAGATGGGTCAATAGACCAGGAATTCTTGTTTCAATCCCTCATAGGGACGATAAAAACATTTTTCCTAAATCTAGCCTATATCTTTTGCCATTATAGTTTCAATCCCTCATAGGGACGATAAAAACAGACAGAACGAGAAACTTCAAAAAGAAAATGCACAACTGTTTCAATCCCTCATAGGGACGATAAAAACACCGAAACAAAACAACATAATACCAATACTATTAGCAAGTTTCAATCCCTCATAGGGACGATAAAAACACGGGTTCTGTTTCAAATTCATAAACGACGAGGAAAGTTTCAATC
>JANXBH010000057.1 GCA_025060695.1 Caldifarciminota bacterium
ATGTTTTTATCGTCCCTATGAGGGATTGAAACAAAAGCTTGTAAAAGAAATTAATAAAAATGACCCAATTGTTTTTATCGTCCCTATGAGGGATTGAAACAAGGGTTTTTTCCATCGGAAGTTGAGGCTTGCAGGAGGTTTTTATCGTCCCTATGAGGGATTGAAACAAAAGTATAACATCTCCTATAGAACATACATGCGTTGGGTTTTTATCGTCCCTATGAGGGATTGAAACCGTTCAATAGCTGGTGATAGTTCTCCAAAAGAAGGAATGTTTTTATCGTCCCTATGAGGGATTGAAACTCTTTTCCAGATAAATCACCGCTGCCATTTAAAGAAAGTTTTTATCGTCCCTATGAGGGATTGAAACTAATGATATAATTAAAATATCGCATGATATTACGTCAGTTTTTATCGTCCCTATGAGGGATTGAAACTAGAGATCCGATTACTATAAAGGTTCAGCAATTGGTTGTTTTTATCGTCCCTATGAGGGATTGAAACTTACTTCTACTAATTCAAATAGTTTTTGTAGTCCATATGTTTTTATCGTCCCTATGAGGGATTGAAACTTTGGGGTTTCCATTGTCAAATACGAGAGCTTAACTAGTTTTTATCGTCCCTATGAGGGATTGAAACTTGGTTTTGCTTCTGGGTTTGCTTTATCTTTTGCAAGTTTTTATCGTCCCTATGAGGGATTGAAACATTTTTTATAGCCTT
>JANXBH010000058.1 GCA_025060695.1 Caldifarciminota bacterium
CTTTTACCAAGTTTCAATCCCTCATAGGGACGATAAAAACGTGTCATTGTTTACTTTGCTTCCTGTGTCTTCACCGTCGTTTCAATCCCTCATAGGGACGATAAAAACTCGGTTCAGTGGTTTATCATATTCAAATTCATCCAATTGTTTCAATCCCTCATAGGGACGATAAAAACACAAGAAAAGAACATAAATACAAAATTGCTAATAAATAGTTTCAATCCCTCATAGGGACGATAAAAACGAGATTTGGGTAATCTAATCAATTTAAATGATAGTAGTTTCAATCCCTCATAGGGACGATAAAAACAAGGTCATAAATCTTAGACCTTTTTTAGCTATGCCAATGTTTCAATCCCTCATAGGGACGATAAAAACCCCCCCATAAGACACCTTCAGAAGTATGCTCAACGAAGTTTCAATCCCTCATAGGGACGATAAAAACCTCCTACTGAGTCTGAGTCCGAAGAAAAAACAACGGAGTTTCAATCCCTCATAGGGACGATAAAAACTTTTGATGCACTCACTACGAAATTTGATGAAATTATGTTTCAATCCCTCATAGGGACGATAAAAACTGTTTGCAGAAGAACCTGTTTTCCTGTCCCTGCTGTTAGTTTCAATCCCTCATAGGGACGATAAAAACAAAGTATTTCAAACATATTTCTTTTCAAACAGGTGGGGTTTCAATCCCTCATAGGGACGAT
>JANXBH010000059.1 GCA_025060695.1 Caldifarciminota bacterium
AAACTAAATATTGGTGATGTTCTCTTGGCATATCTAGTTTCAATCCCTCATAGGGACGATAAAAACGAGGTGTATAATGAGCAAGTTTGGAATTGTAAGTGTGTGTTTCAATCCCTCATAGGGACGATAAAAACTTTTCCTCTTTAATATCTTCTAAATTGAATACTATTTCGTTTCAATCCCTCATAGGGACGATAAAAACAATAATACATTTTCAAATGGGAGATTAACTCCTACTCCGTTTCAATCCCTCATAGGGACGATAAAAACAATAATGGGGTGATAGATGTAGAAGATATCCCAGAGAGTTTCAATCCCTCATAGGGACGATAAAAACAAATCGGCTATTTCTTCTTGATTTTTATCAACATTGGTTTCAATCCCTCATAGGGACGATAAAAACCGGAAAGGACTTATATTATAAAATCCGATACGGTATAGTTTCAATCCCTCATAGGGACGATAAAAACATATATGTGAACAGGAGGTGATACCATGGACAGAGAGTTTCAATCCCTCATAGGGACGATAAAAACCTGCGTGTTGTTTATCCCCAATCCCAACCCCTTTGAAAGTTTCAATCCCTCATAGGGACGATAAAAACGGAGAAAAAGGAGGTGAAACTATGAAGGGACAAAACAGTTTCAATCCCTCATAGGGACGATAAAAACGTTTAATTTATCTTTTATT
>JANXBH010000005.1 GCA_025060695.1 Caldifarciminota bacterium
TATTTAACTACCATACTAAAAGTTTAAAGTATTTTTGCTATTTCTTGTGCCCAAAAGTTTATATTGTTTAATTCTTCTTCCAGTTCATTTACACTATTAAACTTATCAATATGATAATTTGCAAACATTACAAAAACCTTACTAAAAGGCAACGGAATTTGGAATTTATCCCAAGTATTTAGCTCTATGTATTTGCTATATCCAACCCCAACTAATGTAATATTTGCACTTAGTTTCTTTAATAAATTAAATAGCTCTAATTTTATTTTATTTCTTGGTCCAAGAGGACCGTCAGGAACTATACCAACAGAAAGACCACTTTTATAAGTCCTTACTATTTCAATAGCCCCTTTCATTCTTTCTTTTCTATACGAACTTTCAATAACTTCAAAACCATAACTTCTTACTATTTTAGATGCAATTTTCCCTTCTCTACTTGGAGATATTAAAACTTTTCCTTTTTTATCTTTTAAAGCTTCAAGTAATGCAAAAATCTTATTATGCCAAAATAAGTATATACTATGTTCGGATTTTCTTCCGAGTGTTTCAATTTTTAGTGTTTTTAAATATAGTCTATATGTTATCTCCAAAATTATAAAATTTTATACTTTAAAATTTTTTTAGTGCCCGTAGCTCAATGGATAGAGCGTCTGCCTCCGGAGCAGAAGGTTAGCGGTTCAAGTCCGCTCGGGCACACTTTAAAATTTATTCATGATAATATATCCACATAAAAATAAATATCCTAAAATTAGTCCAACTGCATATATAGCACCAAATGCTGTTATAATTGGAGATGTAGAAATTGGAGATTATTCATCTGTGTGGTTTTCTTGTGTAATAAGAGGTGATGTGCACTATATAAAAATAGGAAGTTATACTAATATTCAAGATTTAACCATGATACATGCAGAAAAGGATAAATATCCTACAATTATAGGAAATTATGTTTCAATTGGTCATAGGGCTATAATTCATGGTTGTATAATAAATGACTATGTTCTTATAGGTATGGGTGCAATTATTTTAAATAATGCATTTATAGATAGCTATACTATTGTAGGGGCAGGTTCAGTAGTTAGGGAAGATTTTAAAGGTGAAAAATATGTCCTTCTTGCAGGAGTCCCTGCAGTTGTAAAAAGAAAGCTTACAGATGAGGAAATAAAACTAATTGAAGATATACCACAAAGATATGTAAGATACTCAAGGGAGTACTTAGATGAAGGAATTAAGTAAGATTATTGAAAATTATTTAATAGCAAGTAATTTGGGCTGGATATTGGACTATATGAAATTAAAAGAAGCATGTGAAGTAGTCTTAAAGCCATATGAATATTTAACTTTTGAAGAGTTTGAAAAAGGTATATTGTACTTAAAAATTACTGATAGAAGAAAATATATGGAATTTTACTATAAAAAATTAGATATCATTCGTGCAATAAACGCACTTGTTGGCAAAGAACTTGTAAAAGAAATAAAATTTAAATGAAGAACGTCTTAGTTTTCTTAATAATAATATCCTGTCAAAGACCTATGGTTTTAAAGCCTGAGAGAAAAATTTACATTGATACTTTGAGTAATGTTTATGCGGTTGAACCTACTGTAAAAGTTAGTATTTCTACTGCTAAGCTTTTTAATCTAATATTTAAAGATAGCTTTTATATTATTAAAGAAGATACGATTTTAAAAGGCTTTAGCGGTAATCTACTTTTAGAGTTTTTGGAGGGAAAACCTGCAAAATTAGAATATTATAAAATTTTAGGAAGATATAATAATGTCTCAGATGCGGTATTAGAAATATCTACACTTTCAAAAGTTCACTTAAATTTTATAATAAAAACCATAGGTATAAAACTATCTAATGTGGATACAAGGGAATATTTATTACTACAAGGACCATATAGTTCATTAGATAGTATTGCAGGAGGTAGAAAATTAGCCTTGCTTTTAAAAAGACAAGAAGGTGTTGTATCTATAAAGTATGGGAATTATGAGAAAAAATTGAGTATCCCATTTGAAATTCATTCAAAAAAACCTATAACTATTAAGGATTTTATAATAGACGATGGGTTAAATCCACCGAAGAAAGTTACAAGAACGTATGAAGGCTATTTTGAAGTTTGGGTGGACATATCGGGAAAGAACGTTCTTATTGTAAATGTGATAAATTTTGAAAATTATATTAAGGGTATTCTTCCATATGAAATGTCAAATAGGTTTCCACTTGAAGCTTTAAGGGCACAAGCGGTTTTAGCAAGAAGTCATGCCCTTTCAGTATACAAAAAGAAACTAATGCTACTTTATCAACCATATGACCTTACAAGTGATGTATGGACTCAGGTTTATGGAGGTATAACTGACGTAAATGATAGTGTTGAACTTGCTGTAAAACTAACAAGAGGGCAGTTTCTGGTTTTCGGAAATAGTTTAGTTTATGCCTTATTTCATTCAAGTTGTGGAGGTATTTTGGATGATGGGAATTTATGGAATAATCCTTTAAGTTATTATTTAGTTAAATACGATAATGATTTAAATCAAGGTCCTGAAATTTACAACGACAGTATTTTGAAATTATTTATAGATAATAATGTTTTTCCTTCATATTGTAATACTGATAGGTTCTATGGTTCAAAGAGTGTCTTTAGATGGAAAACCTCATTTAAAATTTCAGAGATTGAAGGAAAATTGAAAAGAAAAATAGAAAAGTTTGAAATATTGGAAAGAAGTAATGGAGGTAGGGTAAAAAAATTAAGAATAAAGTTTTTGGATGGTGATACTATAATTGATGGTGAGTTAAATATTAGAAGGTTTTTCTATAAAGAAAAAGAGGGATATTTAAAAAGTGCATTATTTTACATTGAAAGAAATGGTGATAATCTGACTATAAAAGGTGCGGGTTTCGGTCATGGTATTGGACTTTGTCAATATGGAGCAGGTCAAAGAGCCCTTTTAGGGCAAACTTACTATCAAATTTTAAACTCATATTTTAGTAGTGTGGATATTCAGAGACTATATTAGTTATTTAAAATGCTTTCAATAGTTTTAACTTTCTCACTATCTCCCATTTCTATATATAACATCTTTGACTTGTTTAAATACTCTTCCGCTTTTTTCCTCTTATTCATGGCTAAGTAGTTTAAGCCCAAGTAATAATATATTTCAGGGATTTTTGATATGAAGTTTTTATTTTTTAAAAGTTTTTCAAAATGTATTATTGATTGACTATAGTTTTTGTCTAAATACAAGCTTATTCCAAGTTTATAGCTACATTCATCTAATTTGCATCTTCTAAATGAGTTTACCGCTTCTTTATAGTTTTGAACTTTCATATAACATTCACCTATTTCTAAAGTTGCATCATTTAGAAATGCATCTCCTATTGTAGTTTTAAAGAAAAATAGAACTCTTTTTTCTTTTGAATTTATAAAAACTTTATAAACTTCAATTGCACTATAGCATTTATCTTCTTTGTATAGTTTATAAGCTTTTAAATAATCGTAGTATTCAGTAGTAGAGTCAACTATTTCAGGTCTTGCTAAGTATATTTCTTTTATAAGGTTTTTTGCTAATTTTGTATTTTCGTCATTTGGATAGTTTTTAATTAGCATAAGTGCGTATTCGTAGCTTTTTTCATAATTTTGTAATTTGTAATAACTATATGCACTCAAATATATAGCATTTTGATAGAATTTAAATTGCTTGTAGTTATTTACAATTAAGGTAAAGTACTTTATTGCTCTATCGTAAAATTCCGTTCTTAAGTAAATAATTCCAATTCTATAAATTCCTATTGCAGTAAATGAACTATTTGGATAGTTTTGAATTAGTTTTTCAAATGAATTAATTGCAAGGTCATAGCTTTTCAGTAAATATGCAGAAAATCCACTTAGAAATAGAAATGTATCTGAACTATAGTTTTTTGATATGCTATATGCAAGTGAATAGTCCTTCATTTTAATATAGCAAAGTGTTAAAAGTAAACTATCTTTTGTTTCTTGCTCTATAGCTAAGTTGTATAAACCTTGATGATATAGTATCCATGACCTTGAGATATTTGAAAACAAAACAATTTCACTATCACTTGAAGATTTCAATATTTGATTATATAATTCGTTTGCTTTTTGATATTGCCTTTTATAGTAGTATGCTTCTGCTAAAATAAACTTTTTTCTTTCTTCATCTGTATTTCTATAAATTCTTATAATCATATCAAACTTGCTATTTTTATATAAACTGTCGTTAATATTAAACAGGGGTTTTTGAATTTTATCTACTTCACTTATAAATTCGGTCTCTATGTGTTCTTCTACTTCTTGAATTTGAAATAAAAGAAAAAGAAGCACTTTTAAATTTTAAAGCTTTAAAATTTTGACTATGTATAAAATTATAGCAATTTATAAAAAGCCCGATAATATAGAGGAGTTTGAAAAATACTATAGTGAAGTTCATACACCACTCGTAAAAAAAATACCTTATCTAAAAGAACTAAGAATAACAAGGATAAAAGGTTCTCCTTTTGGACAAACTGATGTATATTTAATAGCGGAAATGATATTTGAAACTAAGGAAGATTATAAAAAAGCACTTTCTTCAAAGGAGGCAATGGAAGCAGGTCAGGACGCCTTAAAATTTTCACACAATAAAGTAGAAATAATTTTGGGAGAAGAAAATATTTTATGAATTTTGAGGAGTTTAAGAAGAAAGAGGAAATTTTTAAAGAAAAGCTAAAAGAGGAAAGAAGAACTCCTAATAGTGTAAGTTCTGATATTTTACTTGCTATAGACTACGAATATAAAGGTAAAGATATTACTATTGAAATTATTCAACCTGAGTTTACAAGTTTATGTCCTATGACCGGTTTACCTGATTTTGCAACTATTAAAATTTACTATATTCCTAACGAAAAAATTGTTGAGCTAAAGTCGTTGAAGTATTACTTTTTACAATATAGAAATGTAGGAATATTTTATGAAAGTCTTGTAAATAAAGTTTTATATGATTTAGTGGAAGTATTAAAACCAAAGTATATGGAAGTTATAGCTGAGTTTACACCGAGAGGAGGAATAAAAACCATAGTTAAAGCTAACTATAAAAAGGAGGTTTAGAAAGATGCTTGAGAAGCTTTTGTCTGAAGAAAGAATAAAGATTGGTATGGAGGCAAGGACTAAGGAGGAAGCTCTTAAAGAACTCGTAGAACTTCTAAATCTTTCAGACGAAAGTAAGCAAATTATCCTCGATGCTCTTAAAAAGAGAGAAGTAATAGGTTCTACAGGTATTGGAAGAGGTATAGCTATACCCCATACAAGAAGTACTATTGTAAATGAGGTTTATTTAATTATTGGTGTAAGCAGGGACGGAGTTGATTTTCAGTCTATTGATAATCAGCCTGTGCACTTGTTTTTCTTACTTGTTGCACCACCAAATGACCCCGGGACTATGTATTTAATAGTTCTTGGAAAGATAGCCCAGATAGCAAAAAGGATTGCAAAGGAAAATATAGATTATTTAAGTATAAAAGATAAAAAGGAACTAATACAACTTATTTTATCATTAGAGGCTTAATTATGAAGAGTTTAAGTGGTAAACTATTGGAGCTTCAAGACATTGAATTAAAATTAGCGGAAATTACTAATAAAGATTATTTAGAAAAAACAGGTTTTAATATAGATAACGAGAAGGTGGTTGAACTCCTTGAATATAAGAAAAAATTAGAAACAGAAATACCTCCGCAGTATTTAAGAAGGTATAGAGCTTTAATGAGCAAATATAAAAGGGCTGTAGCTCTTGTTTATGATAATACTTGTTCAAATTGTTTTTCAAAATTACCAACAGGTATAAAAGAGCCAAGTGATAATGAAATTGTATTTTGTAATGTTTGTGGCATAATATTGTATTTTCCATGAAATTAGAAGAAGTATTGGAAATTATAAAGAGAAATACATCTCATTTTTTCCCTGAAGGTGAGTTTATTGAAAAATACCAAAACTATTTAAAAACAGGAAAGCCAATAAGGATAAAGTACGGTGCTGATCCATCAAAACCTGATTTACACCTTGGACACTATGTAAGTCTAAAAAAATTAAGGGACTTACAAGAGATTGGTTTTGAGGTTGTTATAATAATAGGTGATTTTACCGCGACAATAGGTGATCCAACAGGAAGGTCAAAAACAAGACCAAGACTTTCAAGGGAAGAAGTTATGCAAAATGCAAAAACATATATAAATCAATTATCAAAAGTATTAGATATAAATAAAATTTCTGTAAGATATAACTCCGAATGGTTATCAAAACTAAGTGCTTACGATATTGTTGAACTTTCTTCAAAATATACTATTTCAAGGATGCTTGAAAGGGAAGACTTTAAAAATAGGATAAATTCAAATGAACCACTATTTATACATGAAGTCCTTTATCCCTTGTTTCAGGCTTACGATTCAGTATATATTGACGCGGACATAGAAGTTGGTGGAGAAGACCAACTTTTTAATTTTACACTCACAAGAGAGATACAAAAACAATATGGAAAAGAACCGCAAGTTGTACTAACTTTACCATTACTCATTGGTACTGACGGAAAGTTAAAAATGTCAAAGTCATATAATAATTACATAGCCTTTAATGATGAACCATTTGATATGTTTGGAAAGATTATGTCTATAGGTGATAATTTGATTTTGGATTACTATAAGCTCGTTCTGTATGAGTATAATCAAGAGTTAGAAAATTTTGTGAATGAAAATCCAAGAGTTGCAAAGGAAGAGCTTGCATATAGAATAGTTAAAATATTTCATGGTGAAGAAATTGCAAGCAAAGTAAGGGAAGAGTTCAATAAAGTATTTAAATACAAGGAAATACCTGAAGATACTCAGGTATATCAATTAATGCAAGAGGAAAAATTAAGTGATATTTTAATAAAGACAAGTCTTGTAAGTTCAAAGAATGAATGTAGAAGACTATTAAGTCAAAATGCTATAAAAATAGATAATAAAGTTGTAAATCAAGATATAGTAATAAACAAAAGTGTTTTCGTTAGAATCGGAAAGCACAGATTCTTAAAAATAGTTAAATTATGAGAATTAGACATTTTCAGGAAATTATAAGAAGGACTTATTATGAAAGAGACCTATCTAGGGGTATTTATAGAACTTTTATTTGGTCAGTTGAAGAGTTTGGAGAATTAGCAAAAGCTATAAATAGAAAAAGTAAAAAGGAAGTGGAGATTGAACTTTCAGATGTAATAGCTTGGATTTTTAGTGTAGCGAATTTATTAGATGTAGATGTTGAAAATGCACTTAGTAGATATTTTAATGGTTGTCCTAAGTGTAATAGTATGCCCTGCACTTGCAATAAGGAGGTAGATTTTGAAGGAGCTTAAATATAGAGTAAATGAAGCTATAAAATCAAGGGAAGTTCAGGTTATAGGACCTGATGGTAAAAGTCTTGGAATTATGAGGACTTGGGAAGCAATACAATTAGCTAAAAGTATGGGTTTGGATTTAGTTGAAGTTTCTCCTAATAGTAACCCTCCTGTTGCAAAAATTATGAACTATGGGAAGTTTATGTATGAACAAAAGAAAAAATTAAAGGAAATGAAAAAACATCAGAAATCTGTTGAAGTAAAAGAAATTCAAATCACTCCGACAATTGATAAGCACGATTTAGGTGTAAAAATGAGAAAAGCAAGAGAATTTTTATCAGATGGAAATAAAGTAAAATTTAAACTTATATTCAAAGGAAGGCAAATAGTCCATCCTGAAATTGCAAAAAATGTATTAGAAAATATTATAAATGAACTTTCGGATATTTCAGATATTGAACAAGCTCCAAAAGACGAAGGCAGATTTATAATTATGATCTTAAGACCAAAATCAAAAAAGTAAATTACTTTAAAATTTTATAATTGCGCCCATAGCTCAACTGGATAGAGCGGCGGACTACGAATCCGTAGGTTGGGGGTTCAAGTCCCTCTGGGCGCGTTAGATTTAACTATAAAAGATTATTTTTAAATTCCTATAGTTATCATATAATCCAATAAGAAGCATTGCAATAGACAAAATTGGATTTCCTCCAAAAATAGTAAATAGCACACTGCCTGCAGTATATAGTAAGCCCAAATTTGAAACACTCCACAGTGCTAAAGTATTCTTGTCAAACTTCGCTTTTGCTTTCTTTATCATAAATTCATTTAAATAAGAAAACAAAATAACTATACCTATTGGAATTACTATATATATTGAACAAGTTTTTGGTTTTTCTAAACTAAAGATTACCCAAGTTGCAAGTAAATAGGAAACTATTGGAATTAGAATAAGTTTCACTGCTTTGCTACTTCTTTATATTTATTAACTATATCCTTAATATATGCACTTGTTATTTTTGACCATTCCTCTTCTTTATCTGAACTTTGTCCTGTTCTAGAATATATTTCTTTCCCATCCTTTGAATAAATAGCAAACTTAAAATATATCGTGTTTTCCTTTATTTCTATATTTCCCCATATAAATGCGTCTAACTGTAAAATGGAAACTGACTTTAGTATTCCATCTAATGTAGGATCATCCTTATTGTAAATAGACGCTGTCTGTTCAGTTGATATAAGTGTAATATCTGGTAATTTTCTAATTTCGCTTTCCATTATAGATATCATTTTATTTGAAATATCTCTTAGTTTTGATGTTTTAGTATTTAACTTTAGTGCAAAAATACCAATGTACTTTATGTTTTTAGACGCTATAATGTTATAACCTTTGTTTAACTCAGCTATTATTGCATCAGTTATATCATTTGCACTATTTAGATATAAAATGATTTCCTTTGAGCTCTTATTTAGCACTAAGTCGTAATTATTTCTCCTTGCAATACTATCTATAACTTCGTAAATTCTATTTATATATGGAACAACAAGTTGTTGATATTTTTGTTCTATTTGCTGGTATATATTTTTTGTTAAGTTTTGATATTCTATTTCTTTTTCTTCAATCCTTTTTTCTAAGCTCCTAATGCCATCTTCACTTAAGAATACTTTTTGTTGAGATAGTGAATTTTTCAAACTGTCTATTATCTTTTTTAAACTATCCAATTGTTTTTCCTTTTCTACTTGAAATTGTCTTAATTGATTTATTGCATCTTTATAGTCGTAATAATTATTTTTAATTTTTTCCATTTCTACAAAAGCAAAGTTTAACTTTTGAGAAATTATTATAAATAACATAATGCGGTGGGGGTGGGATTTGAACCCACGTCCCCTCTTGGGGGAAGCTGATTTCGAATCAGCCCCTTTCGTCCGCTCAGGCACCCCACCATCTATAATTTTAATTCACTCTTAATAAAACCATGAGTTATCAATAGATGTAATTCTGAAATTAGGTCCATTATATTATGTCTAATAATTGTTTCTAATAAACTTTCATCCTGTTTTATTAAGTAGTTTCTCCAGTGCGTAGGTATTTCACTATTTGGTATATCAAGATTAATATTGTAGTATTCTAAATAGGATGAAGGTGAAAGTTCCTTTAATTTTGGAAATTTAGTTTTTTTTATTTTTGAGAGTTTCTTGTGTATACCCATTAAATCAATCCAACTATCTTTATAACCTAAAAATTTAATCTCAAAATCTGTATTGTAGCCATAAAAAGGTTTTTCTAATTTCTTAAGTTTTTTATATATTTGATTTAAGAATTGGTCGTAGTCTGTATTTTTTGTTCTTAAGACTGATACTAACACATTTTTTGAAATATAACCAAATGCTATAATTTCATTATAACCATTAGTCTCAATATCAATTATAGAACCACTATCTATAAATATAGGTAGTTCTAATTTCCACACAATCAAATTATTTTGGGCTTTGTATTTTATCATTACAATTTAAAGTGATATATACGACGAAATTTATGGAGTTTTTATTTTGTGAAATTGATGGTATGTTTATGGTTGGTTCTGTGTCTTGAAATTCTACTCTTTCAATAGAACACTTCTCGTTTAAATGTTTTGCCTGCTCCTTTATTTTTGATATTATTTCCTTCATATAATTTAGTTTTTCTGCTAATAGTAATGAATCCGAAACTGAGAGGTCCTTTGATTTAAACTCAAAACTTACTTCTAATTTATTTAACTTCTTTTTTAAAAAGTCTTCAAGTTTTGCAATTTCCTCTTCATTCTTTAGTCTAAATTCAATAGTCCAATATCCAATGTATCCAGAGATTACCTTTTTTTCACTTTTATCTTCTATGATATATAAAGGTAGTATCCTTGTCTCTACGATATTATAATTGTAGCGAGATTTACTTAGTTCGGATTCTAATTCCGTCATTTTTTTATTTACTTCCGTTTCACTTTGACCCTTATTTACTTGGAAGTTATAAACAACCTTAACTATATCGGGTTTTATTTCTTTTGAAAATACGATAGAATAGTTTAATATTTGTGATAAAATAAGGTTTATCATCTTAGTTGTCTTGATTGGTCAAATTGGATAGATGATTCTATTTCAAATGGTGTTGTTGTTAACTGTCTTTTACTCTTAATAAAATAATAAAGATATCCATAAAAGTATCTATCTTCCCTTAATGAACCACCGAAAAACTTCAAGGTATCGCCACTGTCAGATATGCCAAATATTGGGACAAGTTGATACTTTGAAAGTTGAACATTCATAGTTAACATCTTATATACTACTGAACCATTTTGAAGTCTATATACGAAATATATGTTTCTATCCATATATAATATTAATACGTCATTTATTGCAAAACCTGCTACTCTATGTTGCCAACCATTGCACTTGCCGTCCCTTACTGGTGCACTCATGAGTTCCCTACCTCTATTATCAAATATAGTAATTACTCCGTATGGATTAATTTCAGCCTTATAGCCTGCGTAAGTTTCAGTTTTGGAATTGAAGCAGTCTTCAAACTCAGGGAACTTTATTTTTAACTCCTTTGCTCTTTCAATGGACTTAACTATACTACTTGTATCCCATTTTATAATTTGTTGTTTCTGAAAACCCTGTAATACCAAAATATAAAAAAGCATGACTTTAAAATTTTAAAGCACAATCTAAAGGCTTTAAAATTTCTAAAAAAGGGAGGAAAATATGAGAATAACCTATTTAGGGCACTCAGCGGTAAAAGTAGAATTGGCTAATAAGATAATATATATAGATCCCTTCCTTTCAGGAAATCCAAAAGCACCTATTACTGCAGATGAAATAACACATGCGGATATTGTAATAGTTACGCATGACCATGGTGACCACCTTGGAGATGCATTTGCTATTGCTAAGAAGACTAATGCTTGGTTAGTTTCACAATACGAAATAACCGTAATGGCAAATGAAAGTGGTATAACTAAAGTTGAACCTATGAATATTGGTGGACCTATAAGTGTTGAAGGAATAAAAATTGCTTTAACTCCAGCTTTTCATACATCGCAGAATGGTTCTCCGACAGGAGTTATTGTTCAAGCATTAGGTAAGACTGTCTATCATGCTGGAGATACAGGTTTATTTTCAGATATGAAACTTATTGGAGAATTATATAAACCCGATATTGCACTTTTACCCATTGGAGGCAGGTTTACCATGGACATTTATCAAGCTGCAAAAGCTGTTGAATTTATTAAACCAAAATACGTAATACCAATACACTATAATACATTTGATATGATAAAGACGGACCCCAGTAAATTTGAGGAGTTAGTTAAAGATATAGTGCAAGTAGTAATTTTGAAACCGGGAGAAGTGTTTAACTATTAGTGGAATATATTCAAAGAAATATTAATATTTTAAAAGATAGGATATTTTCGGTTTGCAATAAAATTGGAAGAAGTCCAGAGGAGATATTTATATTGCCTATAACAAAAGGTGTGGATGTAAATAAGATTAAGTATCTATACGATTTAGGATTTAAGGAATTTGGAGAGAATAGGGTTAAGGAAACACTATATAAATATAGCTATTTGCCAAGTGATATTACTTGGCATCTTGTAGGGTACTTACAAAGTAATAAGGTGAAAAAGGCATTAGAGATTTATAAGGTTATTCAAAGTATAGATAGAATTAGTATTATCGATGAGATTGATAGGAGGAATGTAAAAATAGATGTATTTGTGGAATTTAATTGCTCTGGGGAGGAAAATAAGCATGGTTTTGTTGTAGAAATGTGGAAGGAGGTTTTTGATTATGTACTTAGTAAGAAAAATCTCAATGTAATTGGAATTATGACACTTGGACCTTATCCAGTAAGTGAAAATACTTCTAGAAGGACTTTTGAAAAACTTAGAAATATAAGAGATAAACTAAGAAATGAATATAAATTGGAGCTAAAGCTCTCCATGGGTATGAGTGAAGATTTTGAATATGCAATTATGGAAGGTGCTGACATTATAAGAATAGGAAGGCTTATATTTGATGAGAGTTTTAATATTAAATAGAAGGGATATATTAAATCCGCTTGGAGGTGGTGCGGAAAGATTTACATTTGAAATAGCAAAAGCAATGCTACAAAATAATATAAGTGTAGATTGGTTTTCCTCAAGGTTTAAAAATTCAAAAAGTGAGGAAATTTTTGAAGGTATTAGAATAATAAGGAAAGGAAATGAGTTTTTTGTTCATTTCTTCGGACTGATATATGTTTTAAGGAACTATAAAACCTACGATTTAGTAATAGATGAATTTAATGGAATTGGTTTTTTTACATTTTTTCTAAAAAAGTCTATATTAATTATTCATCAGCTATATCAAGAGTTTTGGATATATGAGATGGGTAAGTTTTTCTCATTTATGAAGTTTGTAGAAAAATTTTTCTTGAAACTATATAAAAACAAAAAAACCATTACTGTTTCTAAATCAACTTATGATGAATTAAAAAAACTTGGCTTTAATGATATAGAAATCATATCAAATGGAATAGATTTAGTAAACATTGAATGCAAAAAATCTCAAGAACTTAAATTGTGTTTTCTTGGAAGATTAAGAAGGACAAAAAATCCTGAGGATGCCATAAGGATTTTTTTGAAAGTAAAGGAGATATATAAGGATGTCCAAATGGTCATAATTGGGACAGGTCCTTTAGAAAATTATTTAAGGAATAAGTATAGTAAAATTGAAAACTTATATTTTTTAGGATATTTAGATGAAAGAAAAAAATTAGAGGAACTTTGTAAATGTCATTTTTTAATTGTCCCAAGTATTAGAGAAGGTTGGGGTATAGTTGTAATAGAGGCAAATATGGTATTTGTTCCTGTAATAGGTTATGATGTTCCTGGGCTAAGAGACTCTATAAAAAATGGAATAAATGGTTTTCTTGTAAAGAATGTTGAAGAAGCAGTAAATAGAATTATTGAAATTTGGAATAAAAAGGAAGTATATGAAAGCTTATGTATATCATCGTGGGAATATGCTCTAAATTTTTCTTGGTCAAAAACAAGAGAGAAATTTATAAACTTTCTCTTAAACTACTACTTCCCCAAAGTAAGTCAATAGGCATGATATTTTCTTCAAATTCATATGGTGGTTTTCTAAACTTAAATTCAGATTTATAATAGTTTTTTATAGTCTTTAGTATATGAACTGCGCTTTCAACAGGTTTAAATTTTTTTCTATCCAATACGTGTATATAAAAACCTCCGCATAATTCTCCTTTGTATTTATCAAATGTCGGTCTAAAATATATAGGTCTTAAAATTGAACCTTCTACTTGAATATCTTTCTCAATCTCAAATGGGTTAATAAATGGTGCTCCAAATATTTCAAATGGTCTTGTTGTTCCTCTGCCTTCTGATAAATTTGTCCCTTCTAAAAGACACATACCGGGATAGACTATAGCAGTCTTGATATCTGGAATATTGGGTGAGGGCATTACAAATGGAAATCCTATTTCATCTAAGTACTTTTCTCTTTGCCAATTTTTCACTGGATATACTATAATATCTATATTTTCTACTTCTGCTATCATAGAAAGTATTTCTCCATATGTTTTTCCATGTCTAATTGGAATTTTATATAGTCCAACAAAAGAAGTAATCTCATTTATTGGTCCTTCTACGTCTATACCGTTTATAGGATTAGGTCTATCTAATACTATAATTTTCTTATTTATTTTTCCTGCTTTTTTCATAACTAATGCACAACTCCATATATAAGTGTAAAATCTTGCACCAATATCTACTATATCAAATATTATTCCATCTATTTTTTCTAAATCTTCGTCCTTTGGCACTAAATCCTCTTTAGTATTTCCGTAAAGTGAAATTGTTTTTATTCCAAATATATTATCTTCCTTCACACTTTGTCCATATTGGTATACTCCGAAAAATCCATGCTCAGGCGTAAATATAGTATCTATTTTTATGTTTGATTTTAAAATCTGTAAAATGGAACAATTGTAGTTATAGTCTATTGCGGCTGCATGTGTTAGCATGGCAAATCTTAGTTTCTTAAACTTATGACTATCTTTTAAAAATCCATCTAATCCAATTTCCAGTTTCATAGCAACTTCTCAATTTTCTCTACAATTTTCCTAAAGTTTAGGTCTTTCAATATCATTTTTCTTGCTCTATTGTATGCATTTATAATACTACTGTGGTCTCTTTTTAGAGCTTTCGCTATACTCATATATGTCATATTGAATTTACTTCTTGCGATAAATACTATGGCATATCTTAAATATAAAAGGTCTTTAGTTTTTATCTTGCTTTTTAGATATTCCTCGTTTACATGAAATTTATTGCATACTATATCTACTATCTTTGAAATATCATAGTTTTCTTTTTTATTTGAGACTAAGTCCGATAATAAATCCTTAAATACTCTATGCCCTATTTTATTGTTAGAAAAATTGGAATATGCAGATATTCTTGCTATCGCTCCTTCAAGCTCCCTAACACTTATTATATTTGCTCTTGCTATTTCCCATAATATTTCATCTTCAATATCTAATTTTTCCTCTTTTGCTTTCATGCTTAATATTTGATATCTTGTTTCAAAACTTGGACACGCTATCTCCATTACTATACCCCTTAATATCCTATTTTTTATTTCTTCTCTAATTTTTAAACTTTTAATATGCTTAATACCTGCTATAATAATTTGTCCGTTTTTTGAAAGTAAGTAATCTATAGTATTTAAAAGTTCTTCTTGTAATGTAGGCTTATCTTCTATAAAGTCAAAATTATCAATTATTAACATGTCTGCTTGTCTATATTGGTTTCTAAAACTGCTTGTACTTTGGTTTCTTATTGCATTAATTAGCTCATTGAAAAAGGCTTCTACTGTGATATATCTTATCTTATAGTTTTTGTGAATTTCTAATGCTTTATTTCCTATAGCACTTATTATATGTGTCTTTCCAAGTCCACTTTTACCATAGATATAAAGTGGATTGTATGATTTTGAGGGATTTTTTGCAATTGAAATTGCAATATTATAAATTATTTCATTCTCTTTTCCTACAATAAAGTTTTCAAATCTTAGACTTCTTCTTAAAGATAATGTGTTTATCTGGGGTTTTCTTTCAAATAAATTACCACTTTTATTTTCTTCATATACCCATACTAAGTTTTCAATATTATATTTTTTCAATAAACTTCTAAATTTCTCTCCATATTGTTCTTCTACCCATTCAGCAAAGTATTTATTTGGTGCTTCTAAGTAAATTGTATTGTTTTCTATTTTTTGAGGTTTTATAGAAGATAGCCATTCCTTAATATTATTATTTTGAAAGCTTTGAGATAATAGTTCAAGTATATTTTGCCATATTAGTTTTGGAGATATTGTCAAAGCCTGAAAAGTCTAATGCACTTTAATGTGTCAATTTAAACATGAAACTATTGACTTTAAACTTGTCATCATGTCAAAAACTAAAAAAGCGGTTTTGAAAAGATTTAAAATTACTAAAAATGGAAAAGGAAGTAAAATAAAATGTTTTCATGCATACCATAGCCATCTTTCAACAGGAAAGTCATCAAAAAGATTAAGAAGGTTAAGAAAAGCAAAAATACTTAATAAAGTTAGTAAAAATAAAATTTTATATGCACTTTGTAAAAAGTAGTTCTGCATGAATACAAAAATTTTGCCTGTACTTCCAATTAAAGGAGGAGTAATTTTTCCCGGAACTATAACTAATATTGTAGTAAGTACACCAAGAGGCAAAGCTTTAATAGAAGATGTAATAAATCAAGAAAATGCGGAAATATTTTCAACTGCACAAAAGGTAAAAGATAGTGAGAGGATAAATAAAGAGGACTTATATGAGTTTGGGACAATTATTAGAATCTTGAAATATACTAAAGACAGGGATGTAATTAGGTTAAGTGTTGAAGGCATAAAAAGAGGTAGGATAGTAAATTTTGTGGAAACTGAGCCGTATTTTAAAGCGGAAATAGAAGTAATTGAGGAGACTGAGATAAGGGATCAAGAAATTGAAGGCATTGTTAAAACTATAAAAACTAATATATTTGAACTTTCGAATAAAGTTCCAATTAAACCTGATGAACTAAGGCAGATTGAAAGCATTAAAGAAGCATCAAAACTATCGGATTACGTTGCTTCAATATTTGCTCAGGAACTACAAGAAAAACAGGAAATATTGGAAACTATTGATATAAAGCAAAGACTGATAAAAGTATTAGGATTAGTTCAAAAACAATTTGAAATATTAAAAGTAAGTGAAAAGATACAGGAAAAAGTGAGACAGGAAATAGAAAAAACTCAAAAGGAATATCTCTTGAGAGAACAACTTAAAGTAATACAAAAAGAACTCGGTATTACAGAAGAGGAAGAAACTGAAAAGTTTGAAGCAAAACTTAAATTTTTACCGGAGCATGTTCAGGAAGTAGCAAGAAGAGAAATAAATAAGTTAAGAAAACTTCAGTCTATAACTCCCGAATATCATGTAGTAAGAACCTATTTAGATTGGTTATTTAGTCTGCCTTGGAATGAAGAAACTGAAGATAATTTGGATATATCAAATGCAAGAAAAGTATTAGATGAGGACCATTATAATTTAGAAAAAGTAAAAAGTAGAATTTTAGAGTATTTAGCTGTAAAAAAATTAAAGCCTGATGCAAAAGGAGCAATATTGTGCTTTATTGGACCTCCTGGTGTAGGAAAAACTTCTCTTGGTCAGTCAATTGCAAGAGCACTAAATAGAAAGTTTATTAGAATATCTCTTGGTGGAGTAAGGGATGAGGCTGAAATAAGAGGACATAGAAGAACATATGTAGGAGCATTACCTGGTAGAATTATAAGTGCTCTAAGAAGGGTAAAGGTGAAAAATCCAGTAATAATGCTTGATGAAATTGATAAACTTGGGACTGACTTTAGAGGTGATCCTGCATCTGCACTTTTAGAAGTATTGGACCCTGAGCAAAATAAAGAATTTACTGACCATTACTTAGAAGTTCCATTTGATTTATCAAAAGTTCTATTTATTACAACAGGAAATACTACAATAACTATTCCACCTGCACTTTTAGATAGGATGGAGGTCATTGAAATACCGGGATATACACTTGAGGAAAAAATAAATATAGCAAAATATTATCTTATACCAAAGGAGATACAAAATCATGGTCTAAGTAATTGTAAAATAGAATTTGAAGAAAGTGCTATTAGATATATTATTGAAAGTTATACAAGGGAGGCAGGTGTAAGACAGTTAAGTAGAAAAATTGCTGATATTTTAAGAAAGATTGCAGTTGAAGTAGCGGAAGGAAAAACGAAAGATTTTTATATAAAGAAAACTAATATTAAAAAATATCTCGGACCTAATTTATACTACTTGGAAGTTGTGGAGAGTAAAAATAAAATTGGTGTTGCCGTTGGACTTGCTTGGACACCATATGGTGGAGATATTATATTCGTAGAAGCACTAAAGATGAATGGAAAAGGACAACTAAAACTTACGGGTCATCTTGGAAATGTTATGAAAGAAAGTGCACAGGCTGCATATTCGCTTTTAAGAGCTAATGCAAAAAAATGGAAGATAAAATACTTAGATTTTGATAAATACGATGTCCATATTCATGTCCCTGCAGGTTCAATACCAAAAGATGGACCATCTGCAGGTATTGCAATACTTATGGCTCTTATCTCTACATTTTCAGAAAGACCTATAAAAAGTTATCTTGCAATGACAGGTGAAATTACATTAAGAGGTGAGATTTTACCAGTTGGGGGGATTAAGGAGAAGGTTTTGGCAGGAAGAAGAGCAGGAATAAAAGAGATTATACTTCCTAAATGGAATAAAAAGGACTTACAAGATATTCCACAAGAAGTATTAAAAGACATAAAATTCTATTTTGTGGATAATGTCCATAAAGCTTATAAAATAGCTTTTTCTGAATAAAACAATAGAAAAGATGTATATAAAAACAGACATATAAGTGAAAGAAATAGCCAGTCTATTTTAAATTCAATTGAACCATTTATAGAGGAAAGGAGTATAGGAATAGCAAGTGGGACATAAAGTAAATAAAGTAATATTCCCTTTGATTGTGTCTTATAAATTAAAATATATAGCATTATGGAAATTGCACTAATACTAACTGAGGAGCAAATAACAAAAATGAAAAAGTATAAACTACTATACAGCTTTGAAAACAGGTAGTAAATAAAACCAACGTTTATTAAACTTACAGCTATCAAATATATAGACGAAATAACAAGTTTAGATAGTAGAATTAATTCTAAATGAAAGTAGTTCAAAAGTACAAAAAACGCATCCTCAATAAATTCATCCTCCATAATTTTCATGCAAAATACTACACTATTTATAAAAAGAACTGACCAGAAAATACCATTTATAGCTTCAAAACTTGCATTTGGTATAGCAATTGAAAATATAATAAGAATTAGAAAGTTATATGAAATATAGGAGATAAAAAAGCCCAATGAACGAATAGGTATTAAAAAGTCTTTCCACAACAGCCTTAAAAATTCCATAATTTCAAAAGAATAATTGTATAAATACTTGCCACTATATCATCTAAGATTATACCGATATATTTTATATGCTCGAGAATTTTTGAAGGAAAGGGCTTTAATGCATCAAGTATGCGAAAAACAATGAAACTAACTGTTAAGTTCTTTAAATTTATCTCCAAAAATAAAAATATTAGTGTATATGCAAGAATTTCGTCTATTACTACTTCTTGTGGGTCAGATTGTTTAGTTTTATTTACCATAATGTAGCAAGAAATAATGGAAATTGCTAAAAGTGCAAAAAAGACGAAAATCTTATAAGGTAAAAAAACTATAGGTATTGCAAAAGCTGTAGATATAGTAGGTCCAAACTTTTTAATTTTGCCTATATAAAATCCAGTAGATATAAGCTCAAAAAATTTTATCATAGTTTTTAATCTTAGGAAGTATTTTATAAAAGTCTTTTCCAATAAGTATAGTAATTGTTGTTAGTTTATCAGGATCAGGTTCGTACTTTACTATTCCTCCTCCTAAGAATTCCCTCAAGATTTTTGCATACCTTAATGAGCTATCAATCCTATCTACTATTATAGTTTTTAAAATTGTATCAATTGCATTTCCATAATATACTACGTCAAAACCATTGTCCCTTAAATACCAATTTAGTTTCCTCGCCAATCCATCATAACCAGATGCATTGTAAATCTCAATCTTAATTTGAGGATATATTTTCTTTTTCATATATTCATCTCTTCTCTTTGAAAATGAAAAAATTGTTGAAACTATAAAAATGGCACTAATGGAAATTATCAAAACAACTCCAAAAATAGTTAAAAGCTTTCTTATATCAAATTTTATATTTAGCTTAATTTTAAATTTTGGTCTTTCTTTCTTTTTTTCTATCCTTATGTTTTTCTTCATAGATTTTCAAGTTCTTGGCATATGGAATGAATCAAGAATAAATGTATTTCTTGAATTCTTGCTGTATCTTTTGAAGGAACCTTAAAAATATAATTACAAATATTTTCTACCTCTGTCCCATCTATTCCTGTAAAATACACTATTTTCATATTCTTTTCATATGCCTTTTTTACCGCAAGATTTACGTTCTTTGATTTTCCTGATGTAGAAAATGCAAAGAGAAAATCTCCACTATTTCCAAGTGCTTCTATCTGCCTTGAGAATATTTCTTCAAAAGAAAAGTCATTAGATATTGCAGTAATTGTTGGAATATCTGATGTTAAACTGATTGCTGGTATTGGTTTTCTAATATTTTTAAATTTTCCCAATAGTTCTGATGAAAAATGAAGACTTTCTGCTGCACTACCACCATTTCCACAAATCAGAATTTTCCTGTTTTCTAATATTGACAATTTTAACTCATCTATCATAAAAAATAAACTATCCTTAATTTCTAAAAGCCAAGGAATTAAACTTTTTAGTTCTTCTACAGATTTTATATATTTTTCCAATTTTTCAAAATTTTAAAGTAAATACTATAAAATTGTAGATTATGAAAGATGAAACTTACTATGTAATACAAAAAAAGGATAATGTTCTTGGTCTTGTAAATGTGCCGATATATCTAAGTTCTACATATAGACAGCTTGAGCCTGGAAAACCCATAAGTTATGAATATGCTAGAACTCAAAATCCTACAAGGGAGATAATGGAAGAAATTATTGCAAAAATTGAAGGTGGTAAGTATGGTTTTCTCTTTTCTTCTGGTATGAGTGCAATTGATACCTTACTCTCTATTTTAAATCCAAACGATCATATATTAGTAGATATTGATATTTACGGTGGAACATATAGAATACTTGAAAAGTTATATAGAAAGTTCAATATTCATATAGAATATGCGGATTTTACCAATTTAGAAGAATTAAGTAAAAAGATAAATGTAAATACAAGAATGTTGATAGTTGAAACTATTTCAAATCCACTATTAAGAACGCCAAATATTGAGGAAATTTCGAAAATAAAGAAGAATGCAATATTAGTAGTAGATAATACATTTGCTACACCTTACTATATTAAGCCTTTAGAGTTTGGTGCGGACATAGTAGTTCATTCAATCACAAAATATCTTTCAGGTCATTCTGATATTGTAATGGGCGCAATTATATTAAATAACGATAAATTAGCACATGATATTAAATTCTATCAGAATTCAAAAGGGGGAGTTCCATCTCCATTTGATTTATTCCTATTGTCAAGAGGATTAAAGACTTTACATATAAGAATGGAAAAGCATACTCAAAATGCAAGTAGAATTTCAGAATTTTTAAAAAATCATAAGAATGTAAGTGAGGTATATTATCCGGGCTATTCAGGTATGGTTAGTTTTAGAATAAAAAAGGACATTATTGAATTTGCAAAGAGGTTAGAAATTATAACACTTGGTGAAAGTCTTGGTGGAGTTGAAAGTTTATTAAATGTTCCATACTATATGACACATGCAAGTATGCCAGAGGAAGAAAGAGCGAAAAGAGGTATTACTAAGAATTTAGTAAGGCTTTCAGTTGGTATTGAAAATATTGAAGATTTGATTAAAGACTTAGAAAATGCATTACTTTAGTTCTTGAACTATTTTAATAGGTGTTCCATAAAAACCAAACTTTTTTCTTAGTGCACTTTCAATGTATTGTATATAGGAGTTTTTTAGATTTTTATCTACTACGAATTTAAAAGTTGGTGGTTTGTGTCCTATTTGTTTTATTTCATATATTCTTGAAGTAGGTTTATTTTGTTCAAATGCCATAGAAAGTGTATCTAATAGTTCATCTTTCTTTAATTGTCTATTGTACTCTTTGTATACTTTTTTTATTATTTCTTTTAGTAGTTCTAAGTTTTCCCCAGTTTTTGCAGAAACGAATATCATAGGTGCCCACTTTGAAAATTCCAAATTCTTTTTAAAATACTCAAAAACTTTCTTTCTATTTATATTTTTAATTAAATCCGCCTTATTTAGTGCTACTATTAATGCTTTATACGACTTTTTTGCTAAACCTACTACTTTCTTGTCTATTTTTGTTATTTCTTTAGAAGCATCCAATACTGCAATTAAAACTTCCGCATATTTAATACTTCTTGATGTTCTTACATAAGAATAGTATTCAATATCATCTTTGAATTTTTTCTTTATACCTGCAGTATCTATAAATATAAACTCCTTTGTCTCAACATCTACTGAATCTCTTGTAGTTCCGGGAATATCAGAAACAATTGAAATCTCTTCACCTACAAGTGCATTTAATAAGGAAGATTTTCCAACATTTACTTTTCCAATAATACTAACTCTTGGCTTATCCTTAAGTCTTTTATATCCTTTTAGGGCTTCAAAACCTAAAACCTTTAGATATTCTGTAATATCTTCAAATAGTGCATTTATACCAAGTTTATGCTCTGCAGAAATTTCATAAACTTTATCAAAGCCTAATTTATAGTATTCATATGAAGAATAGTTTTTTACATCAGACTTATTTACAGCTAAGAATACGGGCTTTTGATATTTTCTTAATATGTTTGCAATTTCATAGTCCATAGGCATAGGTTCTACTGTCCCATCAGTTAAAAATATTACTATATCAGCTTTTTCTATTGCCTTTTCAATACTTTTTAAAACCTTGTCATATAAAACTTCCATTTCTCCTTTATCTAATAGCCCACCAGTATCAGTAAGATAGAAACTCCAATCTAACCAATATCCTATTTTTGTAATTCTATCCCTTGTAATTGCAGGCTGGTTTTTTACTATAGAAAATGGCTTTTTAATGAGCTTATTAAATAGTGTTGATTTTCCTACGTTTGCCCTACCTACGATTACTATTCTTGGAAGTCTTTTCATTTTATTTTTTCAGTAAATCCTTCAATTAATTCTCTACATGCTACTTTTTTTATTTTTCCTTCAGAAAACTTCGCACTTACCAACTTTGAATTGACTATAATTTCTTCATCATTACTTCTTGTTTTTACACTTGCATTATTTATAAATTCCGCACTTTCAATTTTTGAGTCTTTATAGAAAATTACAATAGTATCAGCTTCACCTTCTCCATCCTCCCATTTAATATATGCGTTATTGTAAATAGTTATTTTTTCAAGACTATCCTTTTGATATGTTAGGCTATCTCCTTTTGCAAATTCATTAGAGGTTTTTAAACTGTTTAAAGGTTTTAGCTTGAAATTCTCCTTATATATGTAAACCTCATTAGCGCTAATTTTTATAGTATCGTTCTCCCTAAAAATCATAATACTTTTCACTTTATAAATATTTCCCTCCTTTTTATTTAAATCATAATTACCACTATCTCCAGTTGCAAGCACTCTCTTATCCTTTAAGTATATATAAACGTTCCCCTTTGCTGTTGAAAAATTATTTTTTACAGATATTTCCATAGCTTTGATAATTCTAATACTATCTTCAAGGTATACATTTCCTTTTAAATATATATCGTCGCTTTTTTGAATATGCTTTAAATATTCTGATTTTATAATATAGTCCTTGCTTCTTACTATTACATTTCCACTAAGTTCAGAAACCCCCATATCTTCATAGTATGTCCCCAAATTTGAGAAAATCTCATAGTTATCAGTTTTTATATATACATTCCCCATTAACTTATAAACATATCCTTTTTCTGTCATTACAATTTCCATATTGTTCGCTTTGAACTCAAAGTATGCAAAAATAAAGGAAATAATACAAATTTTAAAGCCTTAAAATTTTGGAAGTTAGTAGTTAAATTGTATGTTTTTAGTTCTTACACTAAATTTAGAACTTCATAAGAAAATCCTTGAAAGAAAGGCTTATGTAGAAAGCCAAATACAAAAACTAAATAAAAGAAGAAATCAATTGGATTTTTATAGACAAAAATTTAATACATTGCAGTTAGATACTATTACAGTTTGTATATTAGCCATAAGGGTGGAATTTCAAAAAGAGGAGCCAGATGACCCTTTAACTACTGGAAATGGAACTTTTGATACTACAAGCTATGGAGCAAAAGGAACTTTTGAATATAAACCTCCATACGATAGTTTATATTTTCTATCAATTTTAGAGTTTTCAAAAAATTACTTTCTTTCTGCTACATATAATAGAATAAAGTTTAAGTATTCAGTCTCTCCAATAGTAAAAGTTCCACATAAAATTAGATATTATGGAGATTTGAACTTCTTTGCACAGGGTATTACTTCATTTTTTAGAGATGCTATTAGAAGTGCGGACCAAAAAGGTGTATTTTCGCAGCCAAGTGCATATTGCAATCCACAAGCTGGAGAGTTAATTTTTAGAAGAATTGCTATATTCTATGCAGGTTCCGCATATCAAACTGATATAAATGGCGATAGTCCATATGATATTCCTGCCTTAACACTATTTGCGGGAGCATTAGAGTATTATCTTAATGAGCCATATATAGTTGTAAATAATGGGAATGATACAATATACGATGGGACATTGCTTCCTCAAACACTGAGACAAGACGGTATAAACGTAGGGCTTGAGGGAACAGTAATTCATGAACTAAATCATTTAATATTTTTTGTAGATGACCTATATGACTATAGTGGACTTGGTACGGGGGCAGGATATTTTGATATAATGGGAACAGGTGGATATGGAGGTGATATAGATAATATTCCTGAGGGATATTTACCAACACTTCCCGGTGCATATACTAAGTTATATATGGACAGTATTTTTAATCTTATATGTCCAAGCTGTCAAAGAATTATAATGCCAAATGAAATTATGAATATACTACCAAGTGAAGTAGAGCAGGTTTTAAATACCTTACCTTCAAGTTTTTATCCTCAATTCTATAAAATTCCGTTTGACAATAAGGAGTATCTTTTGCTTGAATTTAGGAAAAGAGAAAAGTTAATGGACAATAAAGTTGAATTTATATGGAATAGTGATAGTTCATTAAGATTTGGTATAAAAGATAACGAGTGGGATTATGCATTACCTGGAGAGGGTATTTTAATTTGGCATGTAGATAGAAATATTATAGATTCATTTCGTATTGACTTTCAAAGCAATAGACCTATGGGTGTTAGTATTATTGAAGCAGACGGTATACCTGATTTTCAGTATTTTATAAAATATCCAGAAGGATGGAAAGGTTCAAAATACGACTTATTTTATAGTCCGCATAAAAATATTATTACTTCATATACTTATCCATCCCTTAAAAGTAATGAAGATAAAATTACTGGATTTGAAATTTACGATATTTCAAGTGTTTCATCTTCAATGAATTTTAAAATAAAAAATAGTATACTTTGGAAAGTTTATTTTGGAAATGAAAATTATAAGTTTCAAAGACAACTCTTCATTAGAGAGGGAAATATTGTTGCGCTTCTGTTTGATGGACATTTAGATACATTAGATAAGACATCTAATACGATAAGTATATACTCTGAACTCTATCTATTTAAGAAAAATGGAGAAAGCTATTATAATCAGCCCTTAGTTAAAACATTTTCTCAAGTTAGAGACTTTACATTCTATCCATTTTTATTTAAATATCCTCCTCTCATTGCTGACTTTAATAATAATGGGACTTATGAAGTATACATGGGAAATACTGACGGAAAAATATATAGTTTTATTATTTCAAACACATTTTCAAATAATTATATACAAAACTTTAATTTTCCTATAAGAAGTTGTTTAAGAAAATTCAAAAACTATATACTATTTGGCACTGATGAGGGGAAAGTTTTTCTATTTGAACCAATTACAAGAACAGTCTATAAGTCAAATTATCTTGGCTTTCCTATATCTACTTGTTTTCAGATAAAGAACGATACTATTTATTTACAAGGTATTGATGGAGTTTTTTACATGCTTAATGATACTCTTGGAATTATAGGCAAAAAGGAACTTGAAATATTACCAAAACCTATAGAAGTTATTCCTATTGTTCTGAAAGATAGGATATATACTCTTACGAATAATTACCTTTGGATACTTGATAAGAGCTTAAATATTTTAAATCAAGTTAAGCTAAAGTCAAGACCTATAAACTTAAGTTATTATAAAGATGGTATTTTAGTTATAACAAGGGATGGCATATATAAATATAGCTTTGAGGGTGCTTTGATGGGCTATATAAATGAAAAAATGAGCTTTTCTTTGTCTTCTGATAATAACATTATCTTCAATTCGTTTTTATTTAACTATTCAAAGAGCTTTTCAGATTTATATCCTATTATTACCGACAGTATTTTTGCTTATTCGGACATAAAAAATAATATATACTTTTGGAGATTTAACTCAAATGAAATTTTTGTTGCATCTATTTACGATTATAAAGATATTTCTGATTTTAAAATACCAAAGAAAATTAAACCTATGGTCTATCCAAATCCAGTAAGGAAAAATGAGAAATTTACGGTAAGATTTTATGCTGAAGAATTGAAAACTTATAAAATCAAGATTTTTGACTTTTCTGGAAGAATAGTATTTGAAAGGGACGTGGATGTGAAGATGAAAGGAATAAACGATATATTAGTTGATAATAATTTTAAGGCAGGGGCATATATAGTAGATATTAATGGAGAAAGAGCTAAGTTTTATCTAAAATAACGAAAATTTTAATCAAAAGTTTTGCAAAAGAGAACAGAATATTGGCTACTGAAGCATGTATATTTTTAAGAAAATGTTTTAATTAAAAAGTCAAGTTTAAAATTTCAAAGTTCTTGAATATATTTCAAGCATTCATTTTGGGAATGGTTGAGGGTATTACTGAGTTTTTACCAATATCCTCAACAGGACACTTAATTTTAACCTCTAAACTTCTTTCAATAAACCAAGATGAATTTACTAAATCTTTTGAAATAATTATACAGATGGGTGCAATCTTGTCAGTTGTTTTCATATATTTTAAAAAATTGATATCAGATTTAAGATTAATAAAAGTGCTTTTTATTGCATTTTTACCTTCTGCAATTTTAGGTTTTTTGTTTTCAGACTACATAAAAAATTATTTTTTTAACTATATAGTAGTTTCAATTATGTTAGTTTTTTGGGGAACAGTGTTTATATTAGTAGAAAAGCTAAATGAAAAGAGAAAAAGTTTTAGGTCATACTTAGATTATAGAACTGCTTTCTTAGTTGGTGTTTTTCAGTGCTTTTCTTTAATTCCGGGAACTTCTCGCTCAGGTGCTACAATTATTGGAGGTATGATATTAGGTTTAGATAGGAAAACAGCTACTGAATTTTCATTTTTATTGTCAGTTCCTACGATAGTTATTGCAAGTATATACGAATTTACAAAGGAAAGTCAATTTTTATTAAATTCAAATTTTTCCGTTCTTATCGTTGGTTTTATTACATCATTCGTTTTTGCCTATCTTTCTGTAAAGTGGTTAATAAACTTCGTCTCACATCATACTTTTATTGCTTTTGGTATTTATAGAATTTTATTAGGATTGATATTTTTAGTGTTTGCATGAAAGAAGTATTAGATATTTTAAATTCGTTTATAAACTATGAAAAAATTGGGACTATTCCAAGGGATTTGGAGAATTTTAAGAATTTCTTAAAAAAATTTGACAATCCACAACATAAGCTTAAGAATGTTGTTCACGTTGTAGGGACAAAGGGTAAAGGTTCAGTTAGTTTCTATTTATCAAGATTTCTTATAAATGCGGGTTTTAAGGTTGGAACTTATATTTCTCCACATCTTGTAAATATTAGAGAAAGAATAATGTTAGATTTAAATCCAATTAGTGAGAACGATTTTGTAAGAATATTTCATAATGTATACAAAAACATGGAGATTAAATCTAAGAATTTTAGGACATTCTTTGAAACTCTTACTGCTATGGCTTTTTTGTATTTTCTTGAAAACAACTGCGATTATTGTATTATAGAGGCAGGTCTTGGAGGAAGACTGGATGCTACTAATGTGTTTGATAAAAGTAATGTTATAATTACAAAAATCCACTACGACCATATGAATGTCTTAGGAGATACATTAGATAAAATAGCTTTTGAGAAGGCAAGTGTAATAAAGAAAAATTCATTAGTTTTTACTTCTTATCAGGAAAAAGAGGTTATGAAGGTTATAAATGATTTTGTTATGAAAAATAGTGCAGAGTTGTTTTTCGTTGAATTTGAAACTATAAATAGTTCACTATATGGTGTTGAGTTTAGAGTAAAAGATAGAGTTTTTAAAACTCCTTTAGTTGGAAGCTTTCATGCTTATAATGCAAGTCTTTCTATTATTGCATTTGAAAAATTAACAAATATGAAATTTAAAAATGAGTTGTTTAAAGACATAAGAATACCGGGAAGATTTGAGGTTTTTAAAATAGGACAAAAAACAATAGTTTTAGATGTTGCACATAACTACATTTCTATCTTAGAAACTATAAGTAATACTATTGACTTGTTTCATAAAGAGCCTATCATTATATTTTCACTCTCAAAGGATAAAGATTTAGAAAATATTTCAAGAATCATAAAACCATATCTTGTATTGCTTCCTCATATTGAAAATCCGAGACTGCTAAAGCCTCATGAAATTTCAGAATATTTAGAAAAATATCTCATTTTTAATACTTTGAAAGATGCAATAGATTTCGCTATGCATAGTGATTTTGATATTGTCTTAATTACAGGTTCTAACTTTTTAGTTTCTGAATTTTTAGGACTTTATGCTTTATAATTTTCGCACTTTTTAATGAGACCGTAGCTCAACTAGGTAGAGCGGCGGATTCCAAATCCGCAGGTTGGGGGTTCAACTCCCTCCGGTCTCGTTTATGCGTATTATAGTTGCTCTTGAGTGTAAAGCGTGTGGTAGAAGAAACTATACAACTACTAAAAATAGGGATAAAAAGGAAAAGCTAAGTTTGTCAAAATATTGCAAGTGGTGTAAGAAACACACTGAACATGTAGAAAAGAAAATTTAGTTTGGAGGTATAGAATGAATAAAGCCCTTGAGTATATTAAAAGTTTTCCAAAATTCATAAGTGAGTCTATAGAGGAAACGAAGAAATTGACATTTCCTACAAGAGAGTCAATATTAGCAGGGACTCTTGTAGTTTTTTTAGTTTCTATAATACTTATAGTTTATATTTTTGCGATTGATTTTATAGTTTCAAATATAGTTGCATATATTATAAGGTTGTTTGGAGGTTAGTTTATGCAGACTAAGGAGAAAGTTTGGATAGTTTTTCATACACGTACAGGTAGGGAGAAAAAAGTTAAGAAAATCATAGAAAATCTAATAAAAAATATGAACTTAGAAGATAAAATTAGTAAAGTTTTAGTCCCAGTAGAGACTGTTGAAAAAACTAAACAGCTAAAAGGAGGTATTATAAAGAGAGTAAGAATTGAAAAACCTATACCTCAGTATAAAGGTTATATTTTTGTGGAAATGGAAGAAGACCCGAACTTGGTTGATTTAATAGTGAAAGCGACAAGTATGAAAGCATTACTTTCAAAGGATGAAGAAGGAAATTGGGAATTTACAACTTTAACTCAAGAACAAATAAAACATATAGAAGAGATTGTTGCGAGAGAAAACGAAAGAAAGAAGTTGCAATCACCATTCGTTAAGGGTGAAAAAGTAAAAATAGTAGCAGGACCATTTAAAGATAGAGAAGGTGAAGTAATTGACGTTATGCCTGAGAAATCAAAGATGAAGGTAAGAATAGATATATTTGGAAGACCAACAGAAGTAGAAATAGATTTTATACAGGCGGAAAGAATATCATAAGGAGGTTCAATTATGCCTGCTAAAAAAGAAATTACTGCGAAAGTGAAGCTTCAACTACCTGCAGGACAAGCAACACCTGCACCACCTGTTGGACCGGCACTTGGACAACATGGTGTTAATATTATGGATTTTGTAAAGAAATTTAACGATGCAACAAGAGATAAAATAGGAATGATACTTCCAGTTGAAATTACTATATACAAAGATAGAACTTATGATTTTATAGTAAAGACACCTCCTGCTTCATTTTTGATTAAGAAGGCTGCAGGTATTGAAACAGGTGCTCACAGACCGGGACATGAAGTAGTCGGTAAGATTACAAGAAAACAACTAAGGGAGATTGCCCAGATGAAGCTTCCTGACTTAAATACTACTGATTTGGAGGCAGCTATGAGAATAATTGAAGGGACTGCAAGGAATATGGGCATAAAAGTGGTGGAGGACTAATATGGCAAAGCGTGGAAAAAGGTATTTGAACCTTTTGAAAAAATACGATATTTTAAAGGAATATACATTAAAAGAGGCAGTTGAAATTGTTAAATCACTAAATAGTGCAAAATTTGAAGAAACTGTAGAACTTTCCATAAAGACTAACTTGGATCCTACTAAAGCTGACCAGATTATTAGGGGTGCAGTAGTTCTTCCCTATGGGAGAGGTAAAAAGGTTAGAGTTCTTGCTATTGTAAGGGATATTGAGAAGGAAAAAGAAGCAAAAGAAGCGGGTGCTGATTATGTAGGTTTTTCTGAATATTTAGAGAAAATAAAAGAAGGGTGGCTTGAATTTGATGCAGTTGTTGCTACTCCAGATGTAATGCCTGAACTTGGAAAACTTGGTAAGATATTGGGTCCAAGAGGTCTCATGCCATCACCAAAAACAGGCACAGTAACAAATGAAATAAGACAAGTTGTATCAGAACTCAAAAAAGGAAGAATAGAATATAAACTTGACAAGAGTGCCAATTTACATTTGCCTGTTGGAAAAGCATCATTCCCATCTGAACATTTATATGAAAATATATTAGCGGTTTTTGAAGAAATCATAAAAAACAAACCACCAGGTGCTAAAGGTTCATTTATAAAATCTGCACACATATCTTTAACTATGAGTCCTTCAATAAAAATTTCACTAAACGATATATTCAAAACTATAAAGGAGAGGACAAAATGATAAGTGTTTCAAAAGTAAGGAAGAAAGAAATTATAGATATAACTAAAGAACTTATCTTAAAATCAAAGGGCTTTTATGTAATAGACTACAAGGGTTGGAATGTAGCTCAAGTAAATGAATTAAGGAAGAAATTAAAAGAAAAGTCCGCTTACATGAAAGTTATTAAAAATACTTTATTTCAGATAGCTTTGAACGAATTAAATATAAGATTATCAAATAAACTTGAAGGTACGAACGCATTTATATTTGTTCTTAAAGATGAAGTGGAGCCAATAAAATTAATATCCAATTTTATAAATGAAACAAACAAAGGTGCTTTAAAATTAGCCTATTTAAATGGATTAGAATATAATAAAGAGCAAGTAGAGTTAATTTCTAAACTTCCTTCAATTGACGAGTTAAGGGCAAAGGTTATTGGTTCAATAAGTTCTCCTATTTACAGTCTTGTATATAGTCTAAAAGGACTAATAAATAAATTGGTTGTTCTTTTAAGTCAAATAAAGGAAAAAAGGGAGGAGTAAGTGTATGGCAAAACTAACAGTTGAACAGATTGTGGAGGCAATTGAAAGCCTCACTGTAATTGAGCTTTCTGAGCTTGTAAAAGCTCTTGAGCAAAAGTTTGGTGTTTCCGCTGTTGTTCCTGTTTCCGCCTCCGCAGTTTCAGCACCTACAAGTCAAGCAGCACCTGTGGAAGAAGAAAAATCTGTATTTGATGTATTATTGGTTGATGCAGGTGATAAAAAAATTCAAGTTCTAAAAGTAGTAAGAGAACTAACAGGACTTGGCTTGGCGGAGGCAAAAGCCCTTCTTGAAAATCTTCCAAAACCAATAAAAGAAGGAGTTTCAAAACAGGAAGCAAATGAAATAAAGAAAAAATTAGAAGAAGTAGGTGCTAAGGTAGAATTAAAGTAAGCCCCTTTGGGGCTTAAATAAACTCAATGGGGGCTTTATGGTAGTAAGAATAGGTTATAAAAAAGAACTTTATGAAATGCCCGATTTATTAACTGTTCAATTAGAATCTTATAAGAATTTTCTTCAAGAGGATATTCCACCTAGTGAAAGGACATCAGAAAGCTTACATGGATTATTTAACGAAATATTCCCCATAATTGACTTGCAAGGCAGATATAGACTAGAATACATAAGTTATAGAATAGAAAAGCCCAAATATACGCCTGATGAATGCATACAAAAGAACTTAACCTATTCTGTGCCTATATTCTTAAAAATTCGTCTAAAGAAAATAAGACCTCAAACTAATGTTATAGAAAATGAAATAGAACAAGAAATATACTTTGGTGATATACCTTATATGACACCTAAAGGAACATTTATTATAAATGGTGTAGAAAGAGTTGTTTTAAGTCAAATACATAGAGCGCCTGGGGTATATTTTACAATTCAGGAAAAAGAAACTGAAGTATATACTGCTTTACTTGTCCCATATAGGGGACCATGGATAGCTTTTACTATTGATGGTTCTAAAGTTATAAGCATGACGGTATCTAAAAGAAGAAAAATACCTGTTAGTAGATTTTTAAGGATTTTGGGGTATGAAGATTATAGGTCGATAATCAGTAATTTCTTGAAGGTAGAGGAGTTTTCTATAGATGATGAAAGATTATTAAGTGGTAATTACATTTTAGCTGATGATGTAGTAAGCGAAGAAACAGGAGAGTTGATATTTCAGATTGTGACTGAAAAAGGAGAATTTGTAAGAAAAGAGATAACTCAAAAATTTATAGAGGAATTAGAAAAAGAAGGGGTCAAAAAATTAAAAGTTTTAAACATGCAAGATCCTGCTACTGAAGCAATGATAACCACATTTAGACAAGATAGAATAAAAGATGCACAAAAATCCCTTGCTAATATTTATAGAGTTTTAAAATACACTCAACCTAAAAGTCTTCAGGATGCGAAATTTGCAGTAGAAGATTTTTTCTTTTCTGGCACTAAATTGTTCTTAGGTGAAATAGGAAGATATAAGTTAAACCTTAGATTAAAACACGATGATAAAGGTTTTGCTATTCCACCTGAAAATACTTATTCATTAACAAGAGAGGATTTTGTAGTTATAGTAAAAAGACTATTAGATTTATATAGAGGGGAAGAAATTGAAGATGACGTAGATGATATTTCAAATCGTAGAGTTAGGAGAGTTGGTGAAAGATTATATGAACACTTTAGAAACTCATTAATAAGAGCTTCCAAAGCCATAAAGGAAAAGCTATTAACTGAAATGGAAGATGTTACTCCAAAAAAGCTATTTAACCCAAGACTAATAACAGCATCTATAAATAACTTCTTTACTACTGATACGCTTTCTCAGTTTCTTGATCAGACTAATCCCTTAGCAGAACTAACACATAAAAGAAGAATTTCAGCACTCGGAAAAGGTGGCTTATCGCGTGAAAATGCAGGTATTGAAGTAAGAGACGTTCACCCATCTCACTACGGAAGAATTTGCCCTATTGAAACTCCCGAAGGACAGAACATAGGTCTTGTGCTATCACTAACAACATATGCCATGATAGATAATTTTGGATTTATAAGAACACCACTAAGAAAAGTTAAAAATGGAACTTTAACTAATGAGGTTCTTTATGTTGCACCTTATGAAGAGGTAGACTATAGAATTGCAGGTGCAGATTTGAAAATCGCAAATGGTAAAATTATTGATAAAAGAATAATTGCAAGACATAAAAGAACATATAAAATTGTTTCTAATAAAGATGTAGACTATATAGATGTATCTCCTAGGCAATTAGTATCACCTTCATCATCTCTTATTCCATTCTTAGAGCATGATGATGCAAATAGAGCTCTTATGGGTTCTAACATGCAAAGACAAGCAGTTCCTCTTTTAATACCTGAATCACCAATTGTAGGGACAGGAATGGAGTCTAAAATAGCCAAAGATTCTGGAACGTTAGTTTTAGCAAAAAGAAGTGGTACAGTATCCTACGTGGACTCCAATAAAGTTATAATAATTCCAGATGAAAAGGAAGATGACTTTTTCGGTATTGATGAATATAAACTTCTAAAGTTTCAAAGATCAAATCAGAATACTCTTGTTCATCATATTCCTGTTGTAAAAATTGGTCAGAAAATTAAAAAGGGTGATATTATTGCGGAAATGGTAGCGGTAAAGGATGGAGAATTATCCCTTGGTAAGAATCTACTTGTTGCATTTATTCCTTGGTATGGATATAACTTTGAAGATTCTATAGTGGTTTCGGAAAGATTTTTAAAAGACGATATATTCACCTCTATACATATTGACAGCTACGAGATAGAAGTTAGGGAAACTAAACTTGGTCCAGAGCAGATAACAAGAGATTTACCGGGTGTGTATGAAGAAAGCCTTAGAAATCTTGATGAGCATGGAATAGTAAGAATAGGAACTGAAGTAAAGCCAGGAGATATTCTTGTTGGTAAAATTACACCTGAGGGAGAAAGAGAGCTAACACCGGAGGAAAGACTATTACAAACTATATTTGGTGAAAAAACAAAAGGTTATAGAAATACATCACTAAAAGTCCCACCTGGAGTTGTAGGAACTGTAGTAGATGTTGTAATTTTAACTAAATACGCGGAAAACGAGTTTTCAAAGAAAATATTAGAAGAAAGAAAAGAGAATGCTAATAAGAAGTATAAAGAAAGTATTGAAAGAGTAAAGAGTAGACTGATTGAGTTATTAGAAGAAAATCTAAAAGGTATAAAGTTTAAGAAAAATATTTATACCAAGGATGGAGAATTGGTTTTCAAAACAGGCGAAACCTTCTCGAAAGATAAAGTGGATGATCCACTTAAGTTGGTATTCGCTGATGGTTTTGTCGAAGACAAAACCGTTATTTCAAAAATAAATAATTTCTATTCAGGAGCAAAGTCATTTATAAAGTCAATTGAGGATAATTATAAACTGGAGCTCTCGAGGATTGAAAGGGGAGATGAGCTACAACCCGGAGTTATTCAACTTATTAAGGTTTATATAGCTCAAAGAAGAAAATTTAATGTAGGTGATAAAATGGCTGGTAGACATGGTAATAAAGGTGTTGTTTCAATTATAGCACCATTAGAAGATATGCCTTTTTTAGATGATGGAACACCGGTAGATGTTGTTTTAAATCCTCTTGGTGTTCCCTCAAGAATGAATATAGGTCAGATATTAGAAACACTTTTGGGTTGGGCTGGGGTTGAGTTAACGAAAAAGTTAGTTAATTTATTGAAAGAAGGAGATGCTTCAAAAATTAGAGAATTCCTCCTAACAATATATCAACCTCACAAAGATGAGGATTTTATTGAGTTTTTAAAGAATGCAAAAGAATCTGAAATTATTGCTTATGCAACTAATTTAGCAGAAAAAGGTATAAAGTATGCTTGTCCTGTTTTTGAAGGCTTAACTATAGATGAAGTTAAGGAACAACTTAAAATTGCAGGATTACCAGAAGACGGAAAAGTTAGATTAAGAGATGGTAGAACGGGAGAATATTTTGATTACCCTGTAACTGTAGGTTATATGTATATGATGAAGCTTGTTCATATGGTTGAAGATAAGATACATGCAAGAAGTGTTGGTTCTTATTCTATTATAACTCAGCAACCATTGGGAGGAAGAGCACATTTTGGTGGTCAGAGGTTTGGAGAAATGGAAGTTTGGGCAGCCGAAGCTCATGGTGCTGCATATGCACTTCAGGAACTGTTAACAGTAAAAAGTGATGACAGACTTGGTAGGAAACACTTATATGAAGCTATCAGAAGAGGTGACTTACCACCTGAGCCAAGTCTGCCCGAGTCATTTAATGTTCTTGTTAAAAAGCTTAGGGGTCTTTGTATAGATGTTATAATTGATTATCAAAAGGAGAGAAGGTTATGATAGAAAGAGTTAAGGAGGAAATTTTAACTAAAATATCGCCAAAAAATCTTAAATCTATAATTATAAGATTAGCAGATCCTGATACTATTATAAGATGGTCGTATGCGGAAATGAAGGGAAGGGAAAGAGGTGAATACGGTCTTGGTGAAGTAACAAAGCCTGAAACTATAAACTATAGAACTCAAAAACCGGAACCGGGTGGACTATTTTGTGAGAAAATTTTTGGTCCTGTAAATAGTTATAAGTGTTCTTGTGGTAAATACAGGGGTAAAAAGTACGCTGGTGTGATTTGTGATGTGTGCGGTGTAGAAGTTACCGATTCATCTGTAAGAAGAGAGAGGATGGGCTATGTAAAGCTTGCAGTTCCTGTAGCCCACATTTGGTTTTATAAAATACCACCTTCAATAATAGGAACTCTTTTGGATATTAGTAGAGCTAATCTTGAAGAAGTACTATATTATAATTCATATGTCGTTTTAAATCCTGGTAAAGTGCCTAATCTTAGAAAGGGAGAAGTACTAACCCTTAGTAAATATGATGAGTTAGTTAGAACTTATGGTAAGGGTGCTTTTGAAGCTGGTATGGGTGCACCTGCAATAAAGCAACTTCTAAAAGAATTATCTGAACCGATTTCTGGTAATAAAACGAGACTTGAAAAAATGCTTGAAGATTTAACTATAAGGTTAAGAGTAGAAAAATCAGCTATACTAAGAAAGAAAATACTTCAAAAGTTGAGAATTGTTAAATCATTCGTTGAATCTGGAGTAGAACCCCACTGGATGATATTAGAAGTTATACCTATTATACCTCCTGACCTTAGACCCTTAGTTGCACTTGATGGTGGAAGGTTCACTTCCAGTGATATAAATGAGCTGTATAGAAGACTTATATATAGAAATAGAAATTTAGCTAATATGTTGGCTGAAGCTCAAATGCCAGAACAAATTTTAAATAATGAAAAAAGAATAGTTCAAGAAATGGTCGATGCAGTTTTAGATAACTCAAGAAGAAAAAAACCAGTTACTGGAAGAGGAAATAGAAAACTAAAGTCTCTTTCAGATGATATTAGAGGTAAGAAGGGTCTGCTTAGGAGGAATCTGCTTGGTAAGAGAGTTGACTATTCGGCAAGAAGTGTAATAGTAGTTGGTCCAGATTTAAAAATTTATCAGGCAGGAGTGCCAAAGGATATAGCTGTTGAACTTTGGAAGCCATTCATTGAAAGAAAAGTTGAAGAAATGGGTCTTCCTGAGAGTCCTAAGAAACTTTTAAGAAGGAAATCAGAAGTTGTTTGGGAAATACTTGAAGATGTAGTTAAACACCATCCAATATGGTTGAATAGAGCGCCTACCTTGCATAGACCTTCTATTCAAGCTTTTGAGCCAGTGATAGTTGAAGGTAAGGCTATTAGATTGCATCCTCTTGTATGTACAGCATATAATGCGGATTTTGATGGAGACCAAATGGCTATATTTGTTCCTCTATCACCTGAAGCACAGCTTGAAAGTTATATGTTAGTTTTATCCGTTCACAACATACTCTCACCAGCTAATGGGAAGCCATTAGCAAGTGCAAGTCAAGACATGGTAATAGGTATAAATTATTTAACTAAATCCAAATTTACATCAAATATCAGAACATTTTACTCAATACACGAGGCAATAATTAGCTATGAAAATGGACAGATGGATTTACATACAACTATAAGAGTTCCAATATCTAAATCTGAACCACTGAGTGGTATTCCTCCATTTGAGTTTATAGAGACTACAATTGGTAGAATTATATTCAATAGTATTTTACCGCCGGATTTTAGAATGAAATATGGTTTTATAAATAAGGAACTTAAAAAGAAAGATATTGCAGATATTGTATATAAAATGCATCGTATGCTGGGTTCTTGGACCACAGCAGAATTCTTAGATAATATGAAAGATTTAGGTTTTAAATATGCAACCAAGTCTGGTTTAACATTTGGTATAGACGATATTATTATCCCTGAAAGTAAATATCAAATAGTAGAAAAATCCTTTAAGGAGCTTGATAAAATAAATCGTAGGTTAGAAAAGGGTGAAATATCAAGAGCAGAACATTATCAACAAGTTGTAGACCTTTGGACAAGAACGACTGAGTCTGTAAAAAATGAACTTGAAAAGTCACTTCAGTCTGACAAGGAAGGATTTAATCCAATATACATGATGGTATATTCTGGTGCAAGGGGTAACATAATTCAAACTATGCAACTTTCAGCAATGAGAGGACTAATGGCAAGACCAAGCAGAAAAGGTGAAATTGGTGATTTAATAGAAATTCCTGTTATCTCTTCTCTGAAAGAAGGCTTAAAAACTATGGAATACTTTATATCTACACATGGAGCAAGAAAAGGACAATCCGATACCGCACTAAAAACAGCTGATGCTGGTTATTTAACAAGAAGACTTGTGGATGTGGCACAAGATGTAGTAGTAACTATAGATGATTGTGGAACTATAAGAGGAAGAACAATAAGAGCACCAAATATTGCAAGTAAAATACTTGGAAGAATAGCACTTGAAGATATATATGACCCGAACACTGGCGAGCTTATAGTTAGTGCAAATGAAGAAATAACTGATGAAAAAGCGGAAATGATAGAAAAAGCTGGTGTTGTTGAGGTAAATGTTCGTTCGGTTCTTTATTGTGAGGCAGAATATGGAGTTTGTGCTAAGTGCTATGGAAGGAACTTGGCAACAGGAAAGATTGTGGACATTGGAGAAGCTGTAGGAATTATTGCAGCACAATCAATAGGAGAACCGGGAACTCAGTTAACACTTAGAACTTTCCATACTGGTGGTATTGCTGAAAAAATAGCTGAAGAAAGCTTCTATTTATCACCTTTCAAAGGCATAGTTAAATATATTAATCTAAAAACACTTGAGAGGGATGGAAAGAAAATAGTTATAAGCAAGAAGGGTAAAATAAGGGTAGTATCAAATGATGGAAAAGAAAAGATTTACGATGTTCCATATGGAAGTGAAATATTCGTAGATGATGGTCAAATAGTGAAAGTTAATGAGAAATTAATAGAATGGGAGCCATATTCTCTTCCAATATTAACAACTAAAGAAGGAGTGCTTGATTTTGAAGATATTGTTGAAAATATCACATTGAAGGAAGAAGTTGAAGAAGGTAAAATTGAATATGTAGTTCAAGTAGTGAGACAAAGAAAACTTTATCCTAAGGTTAATGTAAGAGATCCTAAGACAGGAGAAATATTAGAAGAAATACCATTAGTTAATGAAGCGAGATTAACCCAAAGAGTATATCAACTATTTAAGCAAGCAAAGCAAATTAAAAACTATAAGGATAGGGAAATAGTAAAAGCTGGTGAAATTATTGCAAAACTACCAAAAATTACTGCGAAGACGAGGGATATCACTGGAGGACTTCCAAAGGTTGAAGAGTTATTCGAAGCAAGAGTTCCAAAAAATAAGGCCATATTAGCTGAAAGGGGAGGACAAGTAGAGATTCTCGGTCTTGAAAGGGGTATATTTAAAGTAAAGGTAGGAGAACAAATTTACGAAGTTCCATATGGTAGATATTTACTTGTTGGTAGTGGTGAGTATGTAGAGGCGGGTGATCCTCTTACTGATGGCGAAATTGACCCACATGACTTATTAAGAATAAAAGGTAAGGACTTCGTTCAAGAGTATCTATTTGAGAAAATACAAGGTATTTACAAAATGTCAGATGTTGAAATAAACGATAAACATATTGAGATTATAGTAAGGCAAATGCTCAGAAAAGTAAAAATTATATCTTCAGGAACTACTAACTTGTTTGAGGATGACATAGTTGATTATTCCAAGGTTAAAAAAGAAAACGAAAGAGTCATAACTGAAGGAGGAAAACCTGCAACCTATATGCATGTTTTACTTGGTATAACAAGAGCTTCGCTATCTACCGATTCATTTATTTCTGCCGCTTCGTTCCAAGAAACCACAAAAGTATTAGCATTTGCATCTATAGAAGGTAAATCGGACGAATTAAGAGGTTTAAAGGAAAATGTGATTATAGGAGGTCTAATACCTTCAGGGACGGGTAGAAAGGACCTAAAAGAAATGGCAATTTTGGCTGAAGAAGAAAAAGTAGAAGAAATAGCGTGATACTACTAATAGCAACTTTTTTAGAGAAAGAAGTTTATTTTCCTTCAATATACTTAATTTTACCTGATAGTGGGGATTTTAGAGTAATATCAGAGGAGTTTTTAAAAGGATTTGACCTTGCTATCCGTGATGAATATAAATTTAGTATAATTGACGAAGACCCTGATACATCAATAGACTTTTCTGTTATTTATGAAAACATTGTAAATAAACATCCTAAAATCGTGGTTGGACCTATATTACCAAAACATCAAAGAATCTCTGCGGAAATTTCTATGAGAAAGAAAGTTATTCAAATCATACCTATAACATATGACCTCTATCTTGGAACTTATGGAAATTACGTTTATCCATTCAATTACAAAATTTATATGTCAATAGAATCACTCTTGGATTATACCTTTAAGAAAGGTGATAGTAATGTGGTTTTACTTTACGAGAATACAACAAATGGTTTTTCTATAAAAAAATTCATAGATACGAAATATGATATTCCGACAATACCTATAAAAAATACCAAGATTTCAAAGGAGTATATAGCTGAACTGATAAAAGATCTAAAAAATTATGACGCTCTAATATTTTCAGATGGAGGAATTAATTCAGTAAATATTTACCTGAGTTTAAGAAAGAATGGATATAGTAAAGATGTATATGTATTTGATAGTTGGCTGTCGTTTGATATATTTCCGATGATCATAGGTTTGTCAGAAAATCTATATATCTTATCCCTCAAGAGTATAAGTTATGCAAGCTATTTACTAAAGCTTGATAGAAAATACAAATTCATAGAAAATTACAGAAAGTTGTATAATTCAGAACCTACAATAGCTTCCCAAATAGGATATGATACAGGAGTTTTAGTAAAGCAAGCTCTAAAGTCTGAAGATATAAAGAGTTTTCTTCTGAAGTATGGAATTTTAAGTGGTATTAATGGAGATTATTTAATATCTAAAAATCCTGAGTATATAAAGATCTTTAAAATTTCAGGAGGTGGTTTAGAGGAGGTAAAGTAATGAAATTTTGGATAGCCTTTTTTCTTTCACTTATTTTACAAATTATTGGACTAATACTAACTTCCTTCGGAGATACAGTGATAACTCCAATTCTATTTACTATAGCTCTATTTGTTATAATGATTTGGGGGATTTTAAGCTATAATGGTTAAAGCACAAGTTAGTATATATAGCTTTGAAAATTACGAAAATTTAGGAGAAACAGTAAGAGAATTTTGGAATATACTAAAAAGTTATCGCCTTAATTTTATTTCTAATTCAATTTCTACAATTATATGGTCAGATGATGGGAGTTTAATTTTTGAAGTTTTAAAAGTTTCATTTGAAAAATTTAAGAAAAATAAATTAGTGTTTGATATAAAGATATTAAACTTTGGACCATATCCAGATTTTCAAATAAAGGATAGTGAAATATGAAAGGTTTATATACCGCAATAATTACTCCTTTTGACAACGAGCTAAATATAGACTATGAAAGTTTAGAAAAATTGGTAGAATTTCAAATAATGCATAAAGTAGATGGAATAGTAGTATTTGGAACAACAGGTGAGGCACCTACTATTGAAGAGGAAGAATTTTTTAAAACTTTAAGTTTTATTAAAAAATATAAGGATAGTATAGATATCGTTGTTGGTGCTGGGACAAATAGCACTAAGAAAACAATTGAAAAAACAAAAAAGTGTATGGACATGGGTTTTGATAAATTTTTAATAGTTTCACCTTATTATAATAAACCAAATACAAAAGGCTTATATGAACATTTTAAGGCTGTATTATCCTTAGGTGCAAAAGTTATAATCTATGAAATTCCTTCAAGGACAGGAATATCTATTCCATTGGAGGTTATTAAGTCATTAAAGGAGGAATTTAGTGAAAATTTTGTCGCCTTGAAATTTTCAAATAGTGATTTAGACTTATTAAGTAGAATAATTTTGGAAGTGAAAGGTATTAATATTTTAAGTGGTGATGATAATTTAACACTTGCTATGATGTCATTAGGTGCAAATGGAGTTATTTCAGTTTTAAGTAATGTATTTCCAAGTGAAATAAGGGAACTTGTTTATGATGCATTAGAGGGAGATTTCTTAAAGGCAAGAGAAATACATTATAGGATGTATAAACTCTTTAAACTTGCATTTATAGAAACTAATCCAATACCGATAAAGTACATGGCATATAAGAAAAATATAATAAAAACACCAAAGCTAAGACTTCCACTTTCTGAACTTTCTGAAAGTAATATAAAGCTCATAGACAGCATTTTATAATTTTTTCACTTTATTATAAAGTATTAACAAAAAAGCAAAAATAATTATCCAGAATGCAAGATAGGCTAAAAATAGATATATCATATTTTAAGAATTCTCTTTATTTCAAACTTTTCTACTCTATATGTTAGATAAAACATTAATGCATAAAGAGATAACAAAGTAATAAGGCTAAAAATCATAACAAATGTAATCTCAGGAGACATATTGAACTTTTCATTTGTCCCCTCAATAACTATAGGATGAATACTCCTCCAAATTCTAATAGAAATGAAAGTTATCGGAACATTTATAAAACCAATAATTGCAATGAAAGAAGAAGTTTTAGCTCTCGTTTCAATATCGTCGGATAACATATTCCTCAATGCAATATATCCAAAATAATATAAAATTGTTATAGCCATAGTAGTTAGTCTTGGATCCCATGTCCAAAACACACCCCATGCAGGTTTTGCCCAGATTGAACCCATAACTAATGAAGCCATACCAAATAATATACCAAGTTTTATGCTAACACTTGCAAGAATATCGTAGTCTAATTTCTTATTTCTTAAATAGAGGATAGAAAATATAAGTCCTATAAATAGTGAAATCATCATTATCCATGCAGATGAAACATGATAGTAAAATATTTTTTGTATATGACCGAGAACTATTCCCTTTTCTCCTGGCCAGCTTACAGGTGGTGCCCAGATAAAAATTAAAAATAAATTTATAGAAACTAAAAGAAATACTATGAAAAAAAGTAAGCTCAAAAGCCTGCGGGCGGATTTGAACCGCCGACCTCTTCCTTACCAAGGAAGCGCTCTAACCTCCTGAGCTACGCAGGCTAAATGAAATTTTAAAGCCCATCTTTAAAATTTATTATCACATGATTAATCCAATAAGTTTAGTAAAATCATATTATGAAAAAGCAAAGGAGCTAAATTTAAAATATTTTGATGCTGCAGTTCTTTGTACTTCGAGGGATAATATACCAGATGGAAGAAATGTGCTAATAAAAGAAATCACAGAAAATGGTTTTATATTCTATACAAATTACAATTCAAAAAAAGGAAAAGATTTAGAATTGAATCCACATGCATGTATAGTTTTCTATTGGCAGGATTTAGGAATACAAATCAGGATAAGGGGGAAAGTAGAAAAAGTGGAGAATCAAAAATCAATTGAGTATTTTAGAACAAGGCCAAAAGGGAGCCAAATTTCCGCATATATATCAAAGCAGTCTGAAGAATTAGAAAGCTATGAAAAGTTAGTTGAAATATTTGAAGAATATAGTAAAACATTTAAAGATAGGGAAGTGGAAAAGCCAGAAGATTGGGGCGGATATATATTGATACCGTCAGAGATTGAAATATGGGAGGAAAAACCATATAGACTTCACAAAAGGGTATTATACTACTTGGATGGAAATATATGGAAAATGAAATACCTATATCCATAGTTTTTTCTTTTAGTGGGGGAAAGGACAGTGTCCTTTCTATTTATAAACTATTAAAACAAAACTATAAAATTCAGTCCCTTATTACAACTATTACTGACATCTATAGCAGAGTATCAATACATGGAATAAGAGAAGAACTAATTATGGAGCAGGCTAATGCTATAGGTATTCCATTACATCTAATTTACATTCCGCATAATTGCGTAAATGAGGAATATGAGAGAATTATGCTTGAAAACATGAGCTTTTATAAAAGTTTTGGTGTTAATTATGTAGGTTTTGGTGATATTTTTTTGGAAGATATTAGAAAATATAGAGAGGAAAATTTAAAAAAAATAGGTATGAAATGCATTTTTCCATTATGGAAGAAGAATACAAAGGATTTAGTTCGTGAATTTATAAGTCTTAAATTTAAGTCTATAGTTGTTGCAGTTGATAGTAATTTGTTAGATATTTCTATGCTTGGTATGGAATTTGAAGAGTTTATAAATTTCTTACCAAATAATGTAGATGTTTGTGGAGAAAATGGTGAGTTTCATACTTTTGTATACGATGGTCCAATATTTAAAAAAAGAGTAAATTTTAGAAAAGGAGATATAGTAATAAAAAACAACTATGGATACATTGATTTATATCCCATTTAGTCTCTGGGGAATTTCTCCTTTTGTCTCAAAGAATTTATATTTTCAATATAAAAGTCCAAAAATTAAAAATGTTGAAATTTACAATGTTTTAGACTATGGCTTGGTTTTGAGAAAGGAAATAAAGAAAGCTGATAGCTTGCCACTTTCCTATATTTATTCTATTCAATTTCCTATAGATAACTATTCGCAATACGGTGTTATATTTTCAAGATATATAAGTAGATTTTTATTTTCGTTAGCATACGACTATAATGACAAATTTAAACAAGGTTCATTTTCAATGGATTATAGAAATTTAAATCTGAGTTATTATGAAATCTTTAAATTAGAACAGCACTTAAGATTCTTCTACTTAGGCTATTTTGAAATTATAAAGTTAAGCTATCAAATATATAATGACACTAATACATTTTATGCAAAATTTTATAAAAGCGAACTGATATACTCTAATTTACAGAAAGAAATATATCTCAATTATGGTCTTGATAGGTCGCATTTTTCAATTAGTGGGGGTATATATCGCAATTTCAAAAAAAACTTTAACTATCTAAATTACGAGTTTTTTCTAAACTTAAAGTATCTTAAAATTTACTCCTCTCTTAAACCATTTCAAATCTTTGATACTATATACAAGTACAATGAACACTTACTTAAAATAGATTATAAATTCTTAAGTTTTTCCTATACATACATTGAGAATTTAGTTCCCATTGATACAATGAATTTTTCATTTTCATATATAAACTCGTTTTCGGTTTCTATAAAGACAAGTTTTTTAAAATTTACTTCAATGAGAAGTTTTGGAACCCCAATAAAGTGGATTTTAAACTTTTCTACATTTTACAATTATAAGTTTAAAAAAGATATAACTATAACACCATTTGTTAATGCAAGTTATATAGAAAACGATTTTAAGAAGCCAATTGAAGATATATTTATTTTAAATTCTGGAGTAAGTTTAAATTTGTTTGATGGTATATATTTACAAGTTAGCTACTTTTCTAACTTGTTTATTCAAAGTTTATGGAATTATAATAGTTATAGTATTTTTCTAAGAATTTCTATGGAAGATTAGCAAGACTATCTAATTCCATTAATTTTTCTTCTATTCTTGTCATTGCATAGTTAACAAATTCAGTATCATTAATTTGCGATATTTTCAATTTTAGTTTATTCAGTAAATTTTTTGCTTCGCTAAATTTCTTCATTTTTATTAAATTATCTGCAATTTCTAATTCTGCATTGAAAATTTGTAAATAAACATAAATATCTCCTAATGTAATAGCTCTTAAGAACATATTTCCAAATTCAAAATATCTATTGGATTTTTCGTAGTTGCCTTGAATTTTGTACATATTGGCAACCTGAAATGCTACCATAGCATAGTTTCTATATATCCTTTGATGATTTTCATCCTTGTAAACTGACGTATCAAATATACTCCTATATCTAAATATGCTATCGCTCGCAAGTTTATATTTTTTTGCATAGTTTTCAATATAGTAAATTGGGTCAAAATTACCACTTAATAAGTAAGTCGTTCTTTCTAAGTTTACTTTAGAAAATTCATCTGTTTCGCTTAAGCTTGTATAGTCATTGTTTATTCTCCAAGCAAGTCCCTCAAGAATAAATAGTTTTTTATAGTCCCTATATGCATCAGGATCACATGTAATTGAAAAATATATTGGAACTTTAAACTCTTTTCCTATTACTACTTCTTCTATAAATTCATCTCCGTCTTCTAAATAAATCTGTGGTATTTTTACTATTCCTTTTTCAGTTAAAATACTTACGTATTCATCAGTTTTGTATCCTACGCTTGTTGCAATCATATCCCTAATTGCTAAATCTCTTAATAGAATAAGTCCATTGTTAGTAGGTATGAATACAGGTAATTTATCAATGTCTTCATTTGAAAGGCTTATAGGTGCTCCCCATCCCTTAAGCTGCTTAATATACCAGTTTGTATTTAGTAGTGATAAATTTGCATTAAATACATCTCTTCTATATCCTAATACTTCTTGCATGAACCATACTGGAAATGTGTCATTGTCTCCATTTGTAAATAGAACAGCTCCGTTAGGAGATTTTATAGGACTAGAAAGTATATTATAAGAAAAATCTTCAGCTATATAGTTTTTATGTCTGTCGTTATATTTCCAATTATGATTTATCATATTGTAAACTACCCATACTGTAAATATTGTTATTACTATTGTAGGAATAATTGAAAGCTTCAAAGACTTCTTTAGTATCCTTGCAACTTCAAGTAGTCCGAAGCCTCCATAGAATATAATAGTCGAATACAGCAGGATATAAAAATATTCCCTGTCTCTAACTTCCATTTTTACTTGTCCTGTTATTGGATCAGGTGTGATATTTGACGGATTAACAGGTAAGCTTGGTGCATCTGCAGGATTTTGGTATATAAATAGTCCTACAACTGCTCCTACTAATCCAAATAAATATAACCAAAATAAGGTTCTATTTTCTGAAAAGATAAGTATAAATCCAAATATCATGAGGATAAGGATAATGTATAAAATTGGTAATGACTGTTCAGTTGTAATATATGGAATTGAGGTAAATTGCCAAGATGTATAAATTCCCAATACTTGAAATTGTTCAAATATTGGTATTCTTCTTTCAAAGGGATTTGGAGGACCATATTGTTTTCTTGTTAACATATCCATAAATGCATACCAGTTAGATGGATCACCTTCGTTTATTCTTACTATAGGATTATGAGTTAAGTAGTGTGCTCTTGATAGTAGCCAAAATTCACATACAATTGCAAGCAAGATAACTATTAGTGCGACACCTTTCCAGTTTTTATAAAGTTGTGTATAAATGAAAAATAAAGATATGGCTAATAGTCCTGAGGAACTTGCAATAATAAGACTAATTACAGAGCCATGAGCGAAGTGAAAAAATATGCTAATTATCATAAGTAAGACAATTAAAATTGTAAGAGTATTACTAAAATTAAGTTTTCTAAACTTATGCATTGTCCATATCATTGATATATAAGCAATTAAGAGCATGATGTTGTATATAAAGATATTTCTCGTAATTTTTGACATTTCATTATAAATCAACTCAGGATTATATGTAATAATATTTACTTGGTTTGAAAATTTCTGAAAGTTAATAAGGCTATTTTCGTAATTGATATATTGCAAAACATTATAAGAATTAAACCAAATAACAAAAATGCCTAATATAGTTGCTAATACTCCCCAAAAGTAGTCATCCCATATATACTTTCTTTGAAATATAGCAAGGAATAGGAAAATTCCAATAAATCCAAATAGTGAAATAGCTTGAATGCCTGTAGCTACTGCTAAAATATATGCAGCTAAGATTAGCCATTTAATAGAACCTGCTTTTTCTCTATTCTTTAACCAAACTAAAACAAAATATACAGCCATTACATTTGAGACAAGAGAGGGTGTATAAGTTTCCGCTTCTATAGAGTTAAACCATTGAGAATAGGTAAATGCTTGAGTTAATGCTACAAATATACCAACTATATGTACCCAAATGTTTTCGTAGTCCTTATTTTTGAATAAACTAACACTATCGACTACTATCAAGTAAAAGAAACCTGCCATTAAACCACCTGTTAATATAGGTATTAATGTAATTCTTAGAACAATTTGGTTAGCTTCGTATCCTTGAAGGAATTCCTTTATTTCCTTTAATGGTATTGGAAGCATTGAGAAGAATTTTGCTAATAAAACATATAGTGGTGTCCCTGGAGGATGTGGAATTCCAAGATTATAACTTGATGCTAAGAACTCACCAACATCCCAAAACACAACAGTCGGTGCTGTAGAAAGAAAGTATATAAATGAAACAAAGAGCGTAATTATAGAAAATATTATCCACTTAACTTTCATTTTCTCTTTCTTATAACTTCATCTATCATTCCATATTCTCTTGCTTCAAGGGCTGACATGTAGTAATTCCTTTCAGTATCTTTTTGAATTTTTTCATATGACTGTCCTGTATGCTCTGATAAAATTTTTATTAATAAGTCTTTTAGTCTTAATATTTCCTTTGCTTCAATTTCTATGTCGGTTGCTTGACCTTGAACTCCTCCCCAAGGTTGGTGTATCATTATTCTTGCATTTGGAAGAGAAAATCTTTTACCTTTCGTTCCTGATGCAAGTAAAACTGCAGCCATCGAAGCTGCTATGCCTATACATATTGTCACTACGTTAGGTTTTATATACTGTATCGTATCATATATTGCAAGGCCAGCGGTAACATATCCTCCGGGTGAATGAATATATAAATTTATATCTTTCTCAGGGTCTTCTGCTTCTAAGAATAGTAATTGAGCGACTATAATATTTCCCACGTTGTCATCAATAGCTGTCCCTAAAAATACTATTCTATCCTTTAATAACCTTGAATATATATCATATGCCCTTTCTCCTCTTGATGTTTGCTCAATTACATATGGAATATAGTATTGGTCATATTGTTTTTTATATCTCTCTACTTTCCACTTTTTCATAGTTTACCTCCACTTCAGCTCCTTGTAGCAACTAAGTATTTTAAACTATCATTCTCTGATTTTATTAAAATCCTTGATAATTCAGGATAAATGTAAATATATATCTCATTCTCTTCAATAGCATCAAATATGTGCCTAAGCTTATCATATTGCAAATATATCTCTAAGTCGTCGCCTTCATACTTACCAAGTAAATTTGCCCTAAATTCTTCTCCACTATATGAAGAACCAGCAATTTCAATAATATCTCCAACTTTCAAGCTAAATATATCAATATCTATAGAGGACATAGCTTTGAGCTTATGCTTTATTTCATCTTTATTAATGATTAATTTATTAGGTATATCCTCTTCAAATAAAGAAGCATAATCTGGGTAGGTCCCTGAAATCAATCTAAGACTTAGAAAACCATTTGAAAATTTTAAAATCATTTTTTCATCTTTGTAAAAACCGATTTTTATTTCATTGTCTTCAATATCTGATAACAAGTTATAAATAATTCTTGGCATTATTACCTGGAAGTCTCCAAAATTATCTTCTAATAACTCAGTATATAGCCCAAGAACATTCCTATCAGATGCTACAAAATTAGCAATATTGCCTTTATTATCCCATAGTATACCTGAAAAGATAGATTCATCGTCCTTATCTACACAAAATTCTATTTTTGAAAGAATTTCTTTTAGTTTTTTACTAGAAAATGTGAAACTTTCTATTTTTTCATTACTTTCTGAAATCTTCGTAAAAACCGTCGTATCTAAAATAGGTATTTTATAGTAAATATCTTCAAAGAATATTTTTAGTATATTTTCTAGTTCAAAGTGCAATACTGAAAAGTCAGGAGTATTTTTTAATATATGCATTAAAGTTGAACCATTTATTAAAACTTCACCATCTTTACCATTTAGAACCTTTGAAAAACCAATATGTTGAACGTCTGGACTATGCGAGTGGACATAAAGAACATTATCTTTAACTTCTAATAGAATGTTGTTTTCAATACTTTTCCTCTTTCCTAAGATTCTATTTGTTATACGCAAAACTTTTTCAATTTCTTTCTTTTCTATTGAAAATTTCATAGTTTTGAAAGTTTAAAGCTATATAACTATGTTTATTCAGAAAGTCTTTTTTATAAGAAAATGGCTATTGCAATAGCAAGAAAAAATACTTGTGTGCCTGAAATAGTTATCAAGAAATTTAGAAGATGGATTAAGCTTGAAATTAGCAATCTAAATTCCATACCCTTGAAAGTTTTTATTTTTGTGCTTTAAAATCTAAAAGCTATGTTAAATATCCTTATAAATTTTGAGGTTATCTTTCCTACAAGTCCCTTTTTAGGGAAATAGTAGAGTTGAAAGGAGAAAATGCGGTAAATAGCAAAGAAGATATAAGAGTATCTAATCTTACATTCAATAGAGTGCTTATATGTTCTCCTGGACATAGCGGTTATGTATGGGTGATTACTGACAGATACGGAGTAGTAACGGATATTGACGGTAATGGACTAAATGATATTCCATTTACTGAGGGTAATCCCAATTTGGCATACTGGATGGGTTATGTAAGGGTAGCATTTCAGACATCAGAAGGAAACTTTCAGTGCGTTCCAGTTAGTAATTTACACTATGTTCCATATGCTGTATCTGTAGGGGATTTCAACGCAGATAATAGACCAGATTTAGTTTTTACAAGTGCGGCTGAGCTAAAAGCATTTACTTTAAGAAACAATGGAGGATGGAGCTTTATTGAACAGCAAATATCTGCAGGAACACTTTATCCAAACCACATAGCTGTAAGGAATGTAAATGCTGGTCCAGGTTCTGAAATAATCTTTACTGATGAAGGTTATCGTTTATTTGTTCATAATTTCTTAACTAATTCTACAAGTATTATAAATAATGAATGTATGGAAGGTTTAAGTTTAGCTGATCTTAATAATGATGGTAGACAAGATGTTGTTTGCGGTACGACTAATGCTTATTTTGAAGAGGGCTATGTTAGATATCAACTCAATCAAGGTAATAACTGGTCTCAGACTTATAATGTGAGTAACTTATCTGGTTCATGGCACGGTGTTACAACGGGTGATTTCAATAAAGATAGTAGAGTAGATATTGCTGCCTGTAATGCTTTTGATGATAGGATATATATATTTTACAACAATGGAGGTAATCCACCGACATTTACCCAAGTAGCAAGTGTTTTGGTAAATGATTTAGACTCATGTGAGCTTACGGTTGCGGATATAGATTGTGATGGAGATTATGATATAATTTGGTCAAGAGGTTGGGGTGGAACTGGAGCAAGTATTGGATATTTACAAAATCCAACTTGGACTAATCATGTTATTGAAGGTGGTACATTTATTGCTTATGGAGTAGCTGTTAGTTATGTAAACAAAGATAAGAAACCGGACGTGATAGCTGGTTTAAATAATGGACTTTATGTATATTATAATACATCAAACATTGATACTACTTTATGTGCTCCTATTACACCTGTTGATATTATTGAAAATAGAGGAGTAAATTATAGCATAGTAAAAGATAAAAATAAAGTAAAGTTTTTATTTAATGTGTCATTAAGCGGAAGTATAGATGTATATAGTTTAGATGGAACTAAGGTGGTTAGCAAAAAATTTAGTGGTAAAGAAGTTAGTTTAAGCTTGAAAAAAGGTCTATATATTATTTCAATCAATTCTAACTTATTAACTAAGAAAGAAAGATTAGCAATGTACTAAGTCTCCCTTTGGGGGACTTTAAAATCCTATTCCTATACTATTTGAATTTCCTAAAAATGGATGAGTTTTAAATTGATAACCAACTCTCGTTAAATTTGTATAAACGATAATACCTGCGTTAAATGTGGTATTTGCGGTATTATAACCTAAAATGAGATTTATATTTCTGTGAAGTTTAATTAAAGATGAAATCATATACGATAGTGGATAACTCTCCTCAAGTAGAGCGTCTATAAAAATATCGTAATTTTTTGCGGAGTATCTAAATGAAAGTATACCAGCATTTCTTCCTTCATTTCCTGCATATAAAGCACTTGCGGAAAACCAAAACGGTTCTATATATCTGTAAAATCCAATAATACCTCTTAAATAGAGTTTAGTTTCTTCTTTTCCTGATTCATTTATTATCTCTTGTGGTTCTAAATTTAGACCTATACCTAAGTTTCTATAACCTATACCTATTGCAAGAAGGTGTTCTGAAAATTCTTCTGCTCTTATAGAATACCAGCCAAGCCCTAAATTATAAAACTGCATTCCAAAGAAATATCTATTTATTATATTTGAAAAATCGGAACTATATGAAAATTCAAAAGATAACTTTTTTCCGAGAAGCTGAGGGCTATATAAAACGGCTTCAGGTCTAAAAAAAGTAGATAGGATGTTTGAGGAAACTGAAAAAGGTGATGGTAAAAATGGTGATATGAAACTTAATATTACTAACATAACTATCTCCTCAGTTCTTTCTTTTCTTTTTGATATTCTATTAAGTTCTTTTTACTGAAACTAATATCCAATAAATTTCCTGCTATGAGTAGAAATATGAAAAATATCGGCATAAGTGCAAAACCTAATGTTAGTTTATCTTCGTATCTTAGGTACATAAAAAATAGTAAAAGTAGTAATACCTGAATAGAAGAAAGTAGTAATATCAAAAATGAGCCAAAACCTCCCCAATTCAAATAAAAAATCATTGTGTTTATAACTGAAATAAAAGATATAGCTAAAAATACAATAACATATGGAAGATAATTTAAAGGTGGTTCTCTAAAGTGTTCTTTGTTGTTAGCCATAGCCAAAATTTTAAAGCTATAAAATTTTAGCAGTATGAAAAGTGCGATTATTACAGGAGCAAGTAGTGGTATTGGTAAAGCTATTGCTTATGAGCTTGCAAAGGAGAAATATGAACTACTTTTGATTGCAAGAAGAGAAAATTTGCTAAATGAAATATGTGAAGATATAAGAAATAAATTTAAAACCAAGGTAAATTATCTAATAATTGATTTAAGTAATAGGAATTCAAATTTCTCTTTTATAAAAGACTATTTTCTTGAAAATTACGATAATTTGAATATTTTGGTTAATAACGCAGGTATTGGATATTACGGTGAAATAGAAAATCTTAGAATGGAAGATATTGAAAGATTATTCTGGACTAATCTATTTTCGCATATACTCATAACTAAAGATTTGGTTGATATAATGAAAAAACAAGGTTTTGGTACAATAGTAAATATAATTAGTTTAATAGCATTTTTCCCAATAAAAAAGTGGTCTTTATATGCATCTACTAAGTCCGCTCAAATGGGTTTTTTTAAGAGTTTAAGAAGAGAACTTTATAGAAATAGAATTAGAGTAATTAATGTTTATCCTTCTGCAACTGAAACCGAGTTTTTTAATAACTTAAATCTCCCATATCGTTTTCCACAATTGGACAAACCTGAAAAAGTAGCTAAAAAAGTTGTCAAATTTATTAAGAAAAATAAAAATGCGGAAGTATTTATTTCTCCTTTACACTGGCTTGCTCATAAGTTATCTGTTTGGTTTTAATTTTATCCATCCAATCTTTCATAATAATTGCTCTTTTTTCAGGAGATATATAGTCTATAATTAAGATACCATTTAAATGGTCTATTTCATGTTGTATAGCTCTTGCTAATAGTCCTTTTGCCTGTATTTCAAAGTCTTCAAATGTTCTTGTTTTTAAATTTAGTTTTTTTGCCCTTACAATAATAAAACTTGCCCTCTGTATTTTTACGTATAGTTCAGGAAATGACAAGCAACCTTCTTCGTCAATTTCTATACCCTCTTTGTAAACTATTGTAGGATTTGCCAATACTAAAAATCCCTTTCCTTCTTTTACTGCATCTAAATCTATTGCACATAGTCTATAAATTTTGCCTATTTGATTTGCTGATATTCCTAAACCGTCGTAGTATCTCATAGTATCTATTAAATCAAGGGCTAATTGTAGTATTTCGGAGTTTAGTTGCTCTACTTCTTGCGTCTTTGTTCTTAAAAATTTATTTGGATAAATTAGAATTTCCTTAACCACTACTTTACTACCTCATTTATTGCCCATTTTTTAATTTTTAAAACTGTCTTTTCACTTTCAATTAGCACGTAGTCATCACCTATAGTTTGAATCTCTCCTATTATTCCTGATATCGTAATCACTTTATCCCCTTTCTTCAAGTTCTTTATCATTTGTTCTTTCCTTTTCTTTTCCCTTTGTTGTGGTAATATAAGAATTAAGTATAGCACAACAAAAAGAAGTAAGTAAAATATTAAAAGCGAAATCCAATTACCTTGTTCTTGCATATTTAGAAAATTTTAAAGGTTATTAGCTTTAAAATTGTTAAACTATGGAAGAAAAAATTCTTAATGAGCTTTTAGAAATCTTGGCATGTCCAATATGCAAGGGTGATATAGAGTATAAACAGGATGAAAACAAACTTATATGTAATAAGTGTAGATTAAAATTTCCCATAAAGGAAGGTATTCCCATACTATTGGAGGAAGAAGCGGAAAAGTTTTAGAAGTCTATGTTATATATTCTCACTTTTTTTGAAGTTTTAAAGAATAATCCAGATGAATTTGAATTTTTGTTTGAAATACCAGAAGTTTATAATCCTACAATTTACTCTTATAAAATTGCTATTCCTCCAGATGGTTACTACGAAATTTCCTACGAAGTTTTAAATTATTCAAAGTTAAACTATAGTGATATTTTAAATTTATCGAGCGATAAAGTTTTTGAAGTTAATAGAAAAAATGCGATAGATTTGGAATACATTGAACTAAAAATTAATCCATACTATAAAGTAAATGATGAACTATATATTAGAAACAAAATTAAATTCAGAGTAAAGTTCTACTTATCTGAAAGTAAAAAAGTAGGTGATTATTTACCACACCATAGAGAATTTATAAATTTTCCATTTCCTAAAAGTTGGATAAAAAAGAAAGTACTTTCAACTCCTCCAGACTTCTTTTCTATGGCTCAATTTTGGATTAAGATAAAAATAAAAGAAAGAGGTGTTTATAAAATATCCGCTGCCGATTTAATAAATTTAGGCATTTTGCAAGAATACTTAACAATAAACAGAATTTCCTTATTCGCAAAAATTGACACTTTCAATAGTTCGTTAATTTATGCGGATAGTTTAATAAAACAAGTTTCAATTCATGTATATGATGAAAATGGTGATGGTATTTTAAATCAAAATGATTATATTTTATTTTTTGGAGAAGGTTCTGAGGGTTTCAGAAACTACAATAATTCAATAGTTTTCTATAGAAATCCATATGATGTTTATAGTTATTACATACTTGGAATAAACTCAAATATTCCTCCAAAGTTTATGACAATAACCAATTTTAATTATGGTCAAACTATTTACTCAACTGGTATGTATAGGCATGATAGTGATTTGATTAATACAGGCAAAAAAGGAAGAATTTGGCTTGGTGAGGAAATAAAGTATAGTAATAGCTTTAATTTCAATTTAGAAGGTATTGTTTCAAATACTGGAAGTTTGACTTTGTCAATAGTAGGTGCTGAGCCATTAGCTCCCAATGAATGCGGAAACGGAAAATTGCAGATTGTACTAAATAACCAGGAATTAGACAATAACTTTATAGTTTTTGATGTTCAAAGAACTACAAAAAGCTATAATATTTCAAATTTACAATATTCTAATAATATTTCTATAAACGTATTATCTTCAAATTGTTCAAATCCAAGATTTTATTTAGACTATTTTGAAGTTAGATATACAAGAAATATACCTGAGGAGGGTAGTGTATATTTCCAAACTACCGCATCTGCAAGAATTACAAATAATGCTCTTATGGTTTTAGATATTACAAATTTATACGAACCTGTAATTTTAAATAATTTTTCAGATAATGTAGTGCCTAATAAAATATACTTCATATCAAAAACTTATTTAAAACCGCTAAGTATTGAAATTATAAATATAACTGAAAACTTGTATAGTCTAAGTAATGTTGAGTATATTATAATAGGACCAAATGATTGGTTTAATTCTATAAATAATTACATTGAATTCAGAAAAAGATATTTTCCAACTATATGTGGCGTAAATTTTTGTATAGATTCTACGGGTTTTCATAATGTAAAGTATATTTCAATTGAAAATGTATTTGAGCAATTTGGTTTTGGTATGAAAGACCCTGTTGCTATAAGAAATTTTCTATATACATTATATAGGAATTCTCAAAATTTACTATATGGCTTATTATTAGGCGATGCAACTTATGATTATAGAAATATTCTTCAAAAAGGTGGAAATATTCTTCCCGTTTACTACGATTTTAATGAAAGTTTTGATATAAATCTTTCATTTGCCGGTTCATTTGATGACTTTTATTTTGATTTTAGTGGAGATAGGTATGCGGATATAAACTATGCAAGGTTTCCTGCAAGAGATAAATCAGAAGTTTTTAACTATTTTAAAAAAGTAATAGACTACGAATTAAATAGATTTTTTTCTGACTGGAAAAATAGATTATTGCTCGTAGCGGATGATTTTTCTAATCCATACCCATGTGAAAGTTCATGGCATTTGCTTCCTTCTGACAATATTCAAAAATTCTATATACCTAAAAATGTCATAGTTCATCATTTATATATGCACGAATATCCATTAGAAGGTGGAAGAAAACCTACCGCTAATAGAGATTTTATTGATAGATTCAATAATGGCTATCTATTAATTAATATATTCTCTCATGGAAATCCCTCTCAAATAGCAAGTGAAATGCTACTTTCACTAATGGACGTTCAAAAGTTAAATGCATATAATAAGCCTCCATTTGTATTGATTTTAAGTTGCAAAACTAATGTCTTTGATAGATTGGATGGAGATTTAGCAGGACCTAAAGGACTTGGAGAATATTTAGTTACTTACACTGGTGGAGCTATTGGTGTTCTCTCTTCGACAGCCCTTTCATTTGTAGGAGCTAATGTAGCTTATGCACAGCAAATATTTTCTGCATTAAAAACTAATAGACCTTATCCTATGGGATATATATCTAAACTTGGGAAAAATAACTGGTATTATGTTCTCTTTGGTGATCCATCGGTTATGATAGGTTATCCAGACACTAATAGTAATTTATCTTTTCCTGATAGTGCCTTCGTAGGTGCTTTATACAAAGGTTCATTTTTGGAAACGAAAAACTATAGTGTTAGCATTAGCTTAATCCCATCTACAAGGGTGGTGGTAGATGCAACATGTTCTCCACCTCAAAGTTATAATATATTAGAACCTCATAGAATTTTATATAGAGCCTATATTAATACTGATTCCTTGAAAGTATTTATCCCAAAGGATTTAAATCCAAATAGAAAATTACAACTAAGGGGCGTTTATGCTTATTCTAACAAGTTTAAGGATTCTATAAGTTTAGGTTTTAAAGCTGAACTAATTGAACAAGATAATGAAGGTCCAAAGTTAAAATTATTGTATTATTTAAAGGAAGTTTTTGATAGTTCTAAATTTACACCAAAAGTAAGATTAACTCTATGGGCAAGTGATGAACATGGTATATATTTAAGTCCAGGTTATAGAGATGTAGAAATTTATATAGATGACGTGGAGGTTATAAAACTTACCGATAAATTTATCTATGAACCTAATAGTTTTACAACTGGTAGTGCGGATTTTGAATTGGACTTTTCAAATAATCAAGGTTGGCATAAATTAACACTTAGAGCATTTGATAACTACAATAACTTTTCTACTAAAGACTACTATCTAAACTTTTCAGACGAAAATATTTCAGTATACGATTTACTTGTATATCCAAATCCTTATAAAAAAGGTCCTTTTTATATTACATTTAATTCAAATAGTCAAGCTAACGCCCAATTTAAAATTTACACTTTAAATAGTAATTTAATATATGCAAGTTCAAGATATACCATAAATCCAGGTTTTAATGTTTTAAAATTAGAGAATCTGGATATAGGAAGTGGTTTATATATTTTGGTCTTAGAATTAAAGAAGGAAAACCGAAGTTTAAAAGTAAGGAAAAAATTTGCTGTTGTTAAGTAAAATTCAAGTAGCGTCTAAACAAGTACAAGTATAAAACCGTACTTAATAAACTAAAACTACTTATACTAAACCACATTAGTACGTGGCTATTTTTATAAATATCTACTATCATACCTCCTATTATAGGACCTAAAGACCATCCTAAGCCTTGAATAAATCCGAAAAATCCCATATAGCTTCCAAGTTTCTCTTTATCTGATAGAATACTTGCCATGGTTTGACCTGAAGGAACTGCAAACATTTCCGCTATGGTTATTATAACTATAGATACTATAAGTCCATAAAAATCTTTCATAAATCCAATTGAGAAGTATCCTATAAAGTAGAAGAATGTTCCCAAAATAAGGGCTTTCTTTTGATTAATTCTATCAATATAATTTGAGATAGGGATTTGCAAAAATACCACGAGTATTCCATTTATTGCATACAAAATACCAAGTTCATTATTATCTATTGAAACGAAATTAGTTGCATAAACTGATAGTGTTGATATCAACTGACTCATAGTTATAAAAAAACCAAGAGAAAAAGTTGAAAATAGTATAAAAATTTTATTGCTCAATATTTCATTTATAGGAAATTCAAAATTTCTTGAATTTCTATTAGATTTGACATTGGGTATTGTTAGCATTAGCATAATTGCGGAGAGTATAGTTGCAAGAAAGGAAATAAAAAATAACAATGAATAGGACTTTGTCGAAATTATTCCCCCAATTGCAGGTCCAAGCGCCCATCCTAAATTAACTCCAACCCTACTTATACTATAGGCAAAATTTCTTTCCTCTTCTTTACTTAATTGTGCTACAAGTATATCAAGATTTGACATGTTAATATTAAAAAACAAGGCATTTAAAATGAGTATAGGGACAAATAATCTATAATCTAAATTGAATGCTATTGTTAGACTAATAAAAAGGAATATAAACGACCTTACAAAGAATGATACAATGAGAACATGTTTTGAACCAAATTGGTCTGATAATATCCCACCTAAGATTCTTCCAAATATACCAATTAGTCCTGAAATACCAAGTATTGAACCTATTAGACTCATAGATATGTTCTTGACTTCGTATAAATATATTGATAAAAATGGGAAAGCTACTGAAAATCCAAATGCCATGATTAAGCGAGCAAAAGCCAAACTTAAAATATCTCTATTCAAGATTATACAATAAGCTTTAAAATTTTAAGGTTATGTTAATATTAATAATTAGTCAAATAACGAGGCAGGATACTGCTAAAATGTGGTTTTCAGTAGCAAAAGACTATTTTCAAAAGAACCAATTTCAAAGTGCAATTGAAAATTACAAGAGGGCACTTTCATACGATGATAAGTTCTTACCAGCATATTTAGAACTTGCTTTATCATATGTTGCTATTAAACAAGCTGACTCCGCACTAATGGTATATGAAAAAATTACTAAGCTATTTCCTGAGAGACCTGAAGGTTATCAAGGTTTAGGCTATATTTATGGATATATAAAAAACGACTATCAAAAGTCTATAGAAAATTATAAAAAAGCTCTTGAAATAGATCATAATAACGAAACTATAATAAAACTGCTACTTGGTGTATGTGAAAAAGCAAAGGATTACACAACTGCGGAAAGCTTGTACGTAAATTTATTAAAAAAATATCCAAATGATAAAAAACTACTTAAATCTTACGTACAAATTCTTGTTAGACTTGAAAGATATAAAGATGTTTCTGACAAGATAGAAGAATTATATAGTATTGATAGTAGTGATAAAGAAATTATCGTTTTAGGTTATAGTGTAAATCAAAGACTTCAAAATGAAAATGTTAAGTTGTATAAACCAAGATATTTAAAATATCTTGAAAGACTATATAGTTTAGAGCCTAACAATGTTGATTATTTAGATGCTATTGTGAATGAAGCTATAAGTGATAAAAATTATAAAAAAGCGGTAAACTACCTTGAAAACTATCTGAAAGCAAATGAAAATTCTTCAGTATATTTGAAACTGGGAACAATATATTTTGAATATCTAAAAAATTATTCAAAGGCTGAAGAACTATTTAATAGGGCTATTTCTTTAGCTCAGCGTGAAGGTCAATCCTTAGTTATAGCTTTTGCTAATGCAAGTCTTGGAGATATTTACTTGGATAGAGCTCAAAGCTTATTTAACAACGAAAAATATAGTGATGCAATAAAACTATATGATGTCGCAATAAACTACTATACAAAATCACTAAATACTGCAACTGGAACTCTAAAGAACTACGTATCAGAACAACTTGAAAGAGCAAGGAAGTATAGACAAACTTCTTGGAGAAGGGCGAATAATATAGAGTAAGCTTGAGTCGGGTTTTAGTATTAAATCAAACTTTTGAACCGTTAAATATTATAAGTATAAAAAGAGCAATAAAGTTAATATTTACATTAAAAGCGGATATAATTTATGCTAATAGCAAGCTAATAAGAGCGCAAAGTATAGCTATACCTGAGCCAAGTGTTATAAGACTTAAATACTATATTAAGGTAAAGTACAAAGAACCTTCTCTGTCAAAAAAAAATATAATTTTAAGAGATAGAAGGACATGTCAATATTGTGGAACTCAAAAGGGACCATTTACAGTTGATCATATTACTCCAAAGTCAAGAGGTGGTAAGGACACTTGGGAAAATTTAGTTTGTGCTTGCATGAAGTGCAATTTAAAAAAGGGAGATATGTTACCAGAGGAAGTAGGTATGAAATTAATTTCTAAGCCAAGGAAACCCACATATTTTGAACTAAATATTTTAAGAGATAGCATTCCAGATGAAAGATGGAAGGAATTTTTATACTTAAAATAGTTGGTGATACGAACTTAATAAGAGTTTCTAAAGACCCAAACTTTGAAATAAATAGCCTTGTAAAGGAATTTTTAAATAAAGGTTATCCATTTACTACGTTTAATTTAATAAAAATAGGCAAAATTCAAGATACCATAGTAATTGAATACAGTTTTACTAAAGGTGCGATTTATATAGTAAAATCAATTAAATTTTCAGATTATTACTCAAAGAAATTTGTCTATCAAAGATTTTTAAATAACTTCAAAAATTCCATTTTAGACTTTCAGAATATTAGCAAAACTATAAATAGTCTTGATAATTTTTATAAATTAGAAACTCAACTAACTATAGAAAAGGAGTATTTAGTTCTTAAGAATAAAAAAATACCTTTTGAAGGTTATGGAGGGCTTACGATTTCAGATACTCAGATAAATGGGAACGTTAGTCTAAGATTTGATTTTTTAAAATTCATCTATAGTAAAAATTTCAAGAACATTGGTCTTGAATTTCCATTTCCTATAAAATTTCCAAATAATTTCGGTTTTTCCTATTATAGTATTTTAGAAGATAAAAACTTTGAAGTATATGCAAATATTTCTGGATACATTATGGGTTATAGACTTTATAACGATAAATTGGGTATTTTTGGAGCTTATAGTAAGCATAGTATTTATTTAAGATTAGATGCGTTGAATTTTTTTTATAAATTATTTTTCAACTATGAAAACAAATTTTTAAACTTGCAGTTTTCTATAAACCAAATTGATAAAAATGTAATAGGTGGTTCTCATAGTATTTTGGGTTATCTTGACAATTCCATTATTTGTAATAACTACTTGTTCTTAACTTTTAGAACGAACTTAAATTTTTTCTTACCAGTTTTTCAAATATATTGGATTGACAAAAGTAAAATGCTGTATTCCTATGGATTGGGTATAGGTAATGAAAGTTTTGGTATATATTTTATTATAAATGGTAGGGAAAACAAGCCCTACCTTCACTTTCTAATTAAAAGTTAATTTCTCTATAAATCCAAAATCTTGCTAAAAAGCTTCCAGCATCAGCCTTTGAATAATTTACAATTTGTCCACCGATATTCGTAACGTCTCCTGTTAATAGTCCTACCTTTTGCAATGCTGCTAAAGAAGTTGGTCTTATCCAGCCATATTTTAATCTATTTCCAGGTATGAAATATCCTATTATAAATCCTAAATCAGCCACTTCTGCATACCTAAATCTGAGAGACAGGTCAAATTCATAGCCTAAATCTAGTGCATATGCTTGATCTGGCTCTATAGGAAACTTTGTGCTATCTACTGTAATGTATTCTTTTTCGGGACCCCAATATTCCCAATAACCAAGAAAGTCAAATCTTGCCTTCAATGAGTGAAAAATTGTGTATGGAACTGCTTCAAGATATACATTTATAATTCTGAGATCTGACATTACACTTGCAAATATATCCCTGTATAAGCCGGGTTTCATACCCCAAGTGAATATTTCACCAATACCACTCCACTTACTCCAATTGCTATTTAATGATAATTCACCTCTTAAAGATGGAGCAAACCAACCTTCATAGACATCGTTTGTATTACCATTGTCACCTTGAAAACTTGTATAACTAATACCCATTCCAAATGTTTCACTAGCAATATATTTTGCATCAATTGTAAATGCTAACGAGTTAAACCTATAACCTTGACATTCTTGGTTTAAATTAGGATCGCAGTTTCTAATAATAGTATATAGCTTATCAGGAAGATCATTGTATACTGGTTTTACCGCATCCCATCTTCCAAACATATAACCTATTTCACCTCTTATATTAAACTTTCTAAATGGACCTACATCTATATATAGTCCTGTCCAAAATGGATTAAAACCGGGTGATATAGCTCTGTCTTCAGCAAGTGCCAAAAAGTATATGTTAAATGCGTATGGTTGATCTGTTCTTTTTAGTTTTCTTAAGACTATACCATAGTTTTCTAAGTCATATTTTGTGTATATCCAATAGTACCATTTTGTATTCTCTGTATTTATAGCAACAGGAAAGTAGAACCAATCTTCCTGATTACCTCCTCCCTCTGAAATTTTAGTATATACGAAATCTAAATAAACTTCTTGATTTTCATTTGGTCTTAGAAATATACCGAATGTATTATATCCTTGCCCATAGAAGTCTGAAAACAGAAGACCTAAACCATAATTTCTTACCATTCTTCCACCTGCTATTACTGCTTTTGTCCCAAACGGCCAATTTAGAGTATCTGTCATTACAAAGGCTTCACTTATAAAAGGGAAATTCTTCTTAGAAAATCCAGACCACAATCCCCACCAAGTAAGTCCAAGTCCTATAGTAAATATATCATTTACTCTTATACGAGCATTTAGTCTTGCATAACCTGCTTGGAACATTTCGTTTTCCGCACTCGCAGCAGTAGCTGTTAGATCTGGAATGTGAGAAGTTACATATACATTAGTGGCAAGAACTTCTCCGTAGAACCTTGCATCAATCACATCACCTTCTCTAAAGAGTTCAACTTGTGCCCAACTTACTGAAAAGAGACTTAAAATAAGAAAAATCTTACGCATCATCATAGAGTGTCAAAATTATAAAGCATACATTATTAAAGCAATAATTATTCCCCATATGGCTCCTATAAATACTTCCACAGGTGTATGTCCTAAAAGTTCCTTTAATTTCTCATCCGCTTTTCTACCTGCATATAAATCATCAAGTATTTTATTTAATATCTCTGCTTGTTTTCCTGCTGCTCTTCTTATTCCTGCTGCATCGTACATTACGATAAAACTAAAGAATAAGCATATTGCAAAAATATTGGAATTAAATCCTTCTTCAATTCCAACAGCTGTTGAAAGTGCCATTACTGATGCAGCATGAGAACTAGGCATTCCACCTGTTGAGAATATAATCCTAAAATCTATTTTTTTATAATATATGTAATTTATTATAATTTTTAGTACTTGAGCTGATAAGCTACCGACAATAGCAGTTAGAAGAACTTTATTCATAACCAATTACCAAGAAATCTACAAAATCATATAGAATCCTACCTTCCTCAAAGTTTTCTATTATTAGTATTTGCAATGAATTCTTTAGTTCATTAATTTTCTCTATGGTAGCTTCATATCCTAGAAATTTCAATACATTAGTTTCCTCATTTTTATTTTTGTCTGCAACGTCATCAACTAACTGAAACAATAAACCTATATTTTTACCTATTTCAGAGATAGTTCTTATCTTTTCACCGCCTGATAACATATAGCCTGCAGTAAGACTAGCTTCAATTAATTTTCCTGTCTTGTAATAGTGTAGTTTTTGAAGATCATTAAAGGTTTTTACATTCTTCTGAATATCAATAACTTGTCCTCCTATCATACCATTACTTAAAAGTGCATCTATTATGATTTCCGATATCTTTTTATCTAATCTATTTAGAAATTTGAATGCATATGCAAATAGTGCATCTCCAGTTAAAATAGCTATGCTTTCTGAAAATTTCTTGTGAACACTTAGTTTATTTCTTCTATAGTCGTCATTATCTAATGCTGGTAAGTCATCATGGACTATAGAAAATGTATGAATTAATTCTATTGCTGATGCAAGGTCGTATAGCTTTTCATTCACGTGTTCAATATTCAGTCTATATCCAAGATATGCTAAAAATGGTCTTACTCTCTTCCCACCTTCAAGACTATACCACATTGCTTCATGGAGTATAGACGGTTCTTCCCATACTTTTGGTAAATTTTGGTATAAATATTCTTCAAGACTTTTATTAAAATTACTCCAAATTTCTTTTAACATTTATATCAAAAGTTTAAAGTATAAGCACAAAAGCCTTAAAATTTTATATAATTGAAAAGATTATTTTGCTTTCTGATATTATTTGGTTGTAATGAAGAGTTAAATCTTAAAATTGAGGATTTAAATAAATTTTATATATTCTCCGAAAATGATGAAATTAAAAGATTTTTCATTTCTTACTTTGATACGAATTTTTATAGATTTTTGGAAATAAAGAATTTATCAGAGCTAAATAAAATAAACAATCTTATTATTATACTTACTGAAAATAGTAGGGAATTTTACAGATTTTATAAATACATAAATGACGAACTGGGATATAAGCATAACTATAGTAGAGATGGTAGTTTTTTATTTGGTATATTTGGAAAAAATGAAGAAGATTTAAAATTCAATATTTACAAAAATAGAAGCTATATTGATAGCGTATTAAAGAAAAGAGTTTACGAACTTGCATACAAAAGAATTTTTTACTTCGGAATTGATAAAGAGAAAACGAGGCTTTTTAAAGAAAAATTATATTTAACTTTGGATATTCCAGTAGGTTGGAGAATTTTAGATAGTCAAAGTATATCGCATGGTTCATTCTTTCGTTTTGTAAAGGAAAATCCAAAAAGGTATATGAGTTTATATATCTTAAATACTAAACCAACATTGAGCTATAGTAATATCTCAGAGACTAGAAAACTCCTAATGGATACATTTTGGAATACTAAAATTTCATATATTGCTATGGACAAACTATGTATAGATGGTAATATTAAGCAGGGAGTTTTTAGAAGCTGTATGGGTTATTTAAATAGTAAAGCTTACTTCTATGACATTAGCGTTATAGATAGTTATTTAAATAATTTAGTTCTATACATTGTTGAGATAGACGCGATTTTAAGTAATTTAAGTGTAAATGAAAAATAGTCATTTTTTATCGGTTTGATATAGTATATATCCAATAAGTGTGAGGATAAGTTCAATAATTAAGTTAAAAATTCTAAAAAGAATGCTTATTTTATTTGAAAGATCAATATCAAAAAATTTCATGAGCATGAATATCATAACCCCTTCTCTTACTCCAATACCTGCTGGTGCTATCAGAGATAGTATACCTATGTTGTAAGAAATAGGAAAAATTAGAAGGCTGTAGAATAAGCTTATTTCTCTATTTAATGATAGTATAAAGAAGTAAAGTGATAATCCCACTAATAGCCACATAAATAGAAACATAGTAAGTAAAACGAAGAAAGTGCTTAGCTTGATACTAAATTCGTATTTCTTTGAAAGAAAATACAAAACTATCGGAAATAAGAAAAATACTATGATAGAGCCAAAGAGTAAAATGTAATTCTTTATTTCGTAGAAATAAAAGCAAAGCATAGGTATTGCACTATAAATTAAATAGAACTGATTTAGTAAAATACCTTTTGCTATTGATTTTATATTTAAATTCAGACTTTTGGAAATACCAATTAGCAATGTAAATGTCCAAAATCTTCCCGGTAGATATCTTCCAAGTATTGAAAGAAATGATATATAAAAGACTCTTTTATAGGATAACTCTAAATGGAATAGTTCGTATATAAATCTAACTATGTAGACAGAATATAGATTGAATGCTAAAAAAAAATAGAAGATAAAAGAAAATAGATTTTATTAGAAGAAATTAGTATTTCTTTTATCTTTTCAATATCTTTAAATGCAAAGTAAAACATTACAAGGAAAAGAAGAAGCGATACTAAGGAAAGAAAGACCCTTAATTTATTCATTTAATTATATCTAAGCCAAGATATTTTCTTAGTGGTTCGGGGACAACTATATAACCTTCCTTGGTTTGATTATTCTCTATTATAGAAATTAAAACTCTTGGAGTCGCAAGTCCAGAACCATTTAAAGTGTGAACAAATTCTTTCTTACCATTTTTTCTTCTAACTTTAATATTTGCCCTTCTACTTTGAAAATTCTCTACATTACTAATAGAACTTGCTTCTAAGTATTCCTTTTGACCTACACAGTATACTTCAATATCGTAAGTTTTTGCTGAAGCAAATCCCATATCTCCAGTGCAAAGAAGAACAACTCTATATGGTATATTTAAACTTTTTAATAACTCCTCAACATCTTCAACCATCTTTTCATGTTCTATATATGAATTTTCTGGAAGAGTAAACTTATATAGTTCTACTTTATTAAATTGATGCATCCTTTTAATACCCCTTACATCTTTTCCATAAGCTCCTGCTTCTCTTCTAAAGCATGGGGTATAAGCAAAGTAATATACTGGTAATTCGCTTTCTTCTAAAACTCTATCTACAAATAAGCTCGTTAATGGAACTTCTGCTGTAGGAACTAAATATAAATTATCTTTTTCAATATAATACATTTCATCTTTAAATTTTGGAAGTTGACCACTATTGAACATAGTTCTTTCATTTACTAAAAATGGTGGAATAATTTCTGCATATCCTCTTTTCTTTGCAAACTCCCTAAAGTAGTTTATTAAAGCCCATTCAAGTTCTGCACCAAGACCTTTATATACTACAAATCTTGAACCTGCTATTTCTCCTCCTTTTTGGAAATCTATAATATTTAATTTTTCTGCAATTTCCCAATGTGGTTTTGGTTCAAAGTCAAACTTAGGAATATCCCCCCAGCTTCTAATAATTTTATTTTCCGAACTATCCTTTCCTACAGGCACGCTTTCATGTGGAATATTCGGAATAAGGCTCCAATAATAATAAAATTCATTTTCTATAATTTTTCTTTCATCTTCTAATAGTTGAAGCTCGTTGTCTATTTGTTTTGCTTCTTCAATTAAATTACTTACATCTTCATTTTTTACTTTAAGCTGTGAAATTTTTTTAGATACTTCATTTTTCTTCGCTCTTAATTCATCAACTTTTTTTATATACTCTTTTCTTTTGTTATCAAGTTCCAAAACTTTTTCAATTAATTCTAATCCATATCCACGATTTTTTAAAGAAACTTTTAATTTTTCTAATTTATCTCCTTTTAAATAAGATAAGTCAAGCATTTTAAAATTTTAAGGTTTTTATATATAGTCAATTTCGCCATGGTAGACTATTTTTTGATTACTATATATAACTATTTCAAACTTATAATTTTCTATATTATTTTCAAGCACGTATTTATTTATGCAGTCTTCTAATTTCTTAATTTTACTTATACTAATTGTCATTGAAGGCTCAAGTTTGTTTATTGTTCTTACTTCAATAAATACTATAGTATTATCCTTTTTAGCAATTATATCAATTTCTCCATGTTTACCGCAAAAGTAATTCTGTTCTAAAATTTCATATCCTAAGCTTCTTAGATAATTGCAAGCTATTCTTTCTGCTTTTAAACCTTTCTCCCTTCTATTCAAATGGTATATCTTCTAAACTTGGGGTTTCTAAGTCATCTTGCATCATAGTTGTAAATCTAAAAACACTACTTTCAAATATAAGGGTATCTTCTCCTATTGGTCCATTTCTATTTTTTGCAACGTTCACACCTATTATTCTTTGTGAGTCATCCTTAGTTCTATATAGCAGTACTACTATATCCGCATCTTGTTCAATACTTCCACTTTCTCTTAAGTCTGAAAGTTGAGGTTTTTTATCAGCCCTTTCTTCAGCTTTTCTTGATAGTTGACTTAACACAATTATCGGAATATTTAGTTCTTTTGCAAAATTCTTTAAATTCCTCGTAATGAAAGCTATTTCTTGTTGTCTACTTTCTCTTCTTTTTCTTTCATGTGGTTCAAGTTCTATAAGTTGCAAGTAATCAATTGTAATAAGTTTTACCTTATTTTCTCTAACTACTCTTCTTGCTTTTGCCTTAATTTCTAATAATGACGATGAACTATCATCTATCCATAAAGGTGCAGATTCTTTTAGTTTGCCTATAGCTTCTATTATTTTTGCAAATTCTTCTAAATTAATTGAACCTGTTCTGATTTTCATGTTGCTAACATTTGATTGCATAGAAATGAATCTTTGTGCAAGTTCATTTGCACTCATCTCAAGCGAAAATATTGCAGTTGCCTCATTTTTTTCTACACTTAAATATCTATGAATAAATAGTGCAAAGGATGTCTTTCCTACACTTGGTCTTGAAGCAATAATTATTAAGTTTCCTGGTAAAAAACCTCCTGTTAAGTTGTCCAAAAAACTTATACCCGATGGTAATCCAATAACGCTGCTTCTTTTATTTGCCTTTTCAATTATCTCATTTTCATGTTCTTCAATAATTTCTAATAAATTAGTGAAACCCTTTCTAATTCCTCTGTCTCTTATTTCAAGTATTCTTGCTTCTGCAAAATCTAATAGTTCATTGGCTTTTCTCTCTTGCTTTTCTGCTTCTCTTATTATAGTTTTTGAGGTCTCTATAACCTTTCTATATATACTTTTTTCAATTAGTATGTTAATATGGTAATCAATTGTTGATGCTTCAGAGTAGAATTTTTCAATAATTTGATATAAATAGTCGTAACCTCCTATTTTTTCAAATGTTCCTCTTTTTTCAAGTTTGTCCTTTAACATTCCAACATCTATAATTTCTTTATTTTCTATTAGATATAGGTCTCTAATGGCCGCAAAAATTTCCCTATTTTTTGCATCTACAAAGTCTTCTTCATTTAGTTTTTCCATTACTTTTCCTATAGTTTCTTTAGGATATACAAGCATTAGATATATTATGGTCATTTCTGATACTATTGCATCTGGCATGCTATAAATTTTAAAGCCACTTACTTTAAAATTTTATGTATGGTAAGAATTTTGTTTGTAAGTTTATTTTTTTTAATGATTTCTTGTAAGAAGAAAAGTGAAACAAGTAGTTCTTGTGAACAACCTGCAACTAATCTTAGTGGTATTTGGAAAGGTTCTTGGGTTTTGCCACCAGATCCTCCATATAATAGCCAGACAGGTCAGATTTGCACAAGGATAGTTCAAACTGGAAGTTTAATAGACGGGAAGCTATATGATATGGATAATTCAAGTCAGTTTTTTGATAGTGTAGATATAAAAGGAAATATATGTGGTTCGGTAGTTAATTTAAGAACTGATACTATGGTTTATTTTAATATTAAAATAATTGCTAAATTTAATGGTAATGTTGTGTATGATACTTCTGGCGGAACGTTTAAAATTCAAGCTCCTCAGAATAACTATGAAAGCTCAGATGGAACTTGGTGGATGAAAAGGGATACAGCTGCTTCATGTAAATGAACTTTATTATATCTCAAGTTTTTGAAAGTGCCTATCCTGTATTTGAATTAAGAAATGTAAATCCTTATGGTTTTTTTGATAGAAAAGCAAATTACATATGGTTTTTTAAGTATAATGAATACTACATTATGGAAGCGTATTTTAAAAGAAATAATGAATTAAAAAAATTAGTTATTTTACTTGATAGACCAAGTTATTTAAGTATTGTAAATGACTATAAAAAATTTTCTTCTGAGAATTACTTTGTTCATTACTTAGCTTCTCAAACTTTAATCTCATATTTATTTTATTCTGATTTCCCAAGTACTATTGAAATAGACCAGAAGCTTGTAAATCCACTAAGAACTGTGTTTCCACTTATGTGGTTAGGTTTTAGTTATGCAGTTCAAATGAGATTCAGTCCTATAAGTAGCTCTATGGTTTATGCATCAAGTTATGGAGCAGTAAGTGGTTATTTAAAGAACTTTTTAGTTTTAGATACATATGAAAGGATAATTTGGAGTATGTCCGAAAATTTGCTATATTTTATTTCTACTTACTATTTCAAGCCTCGCATTCCTATTATTACAAGAAGCATATTTTTGACAACATTATATTATTTCAATCACTATGCATTTGAAAATTCAGTTTTTGACTTAAGAAGTTCTATAAACTCAAGTATAATATCATTTTCTAATTTAGCACTTTTTAGAAATGACATAAGAACTACTAACGGTGACGTGTTTTTCGAAGCAATTTCTTCTATTTCTTTTGGTTTTAGTTCTTATAATCTAAAAAATGACTTTGAGTATTTGGTTATTGGTGCTAATTTGGGATATTTATTAGGATTATATATGTCTCAAAAAAATGATATAGCTCTTTCAAGTTCCTTTGCAAGTGCAATTTTTACAACTATTATCACTTATACAATTTCTGGAATATTTTCCGATATTAAAAGACAAGTTTATATTATCACACCCTTTATCTTATATGCTAATTATTTCTTAATTGATAGACTGTTTGATTTTTAATTTAAAGATGAATTCTAAAGATTATTTTTATAGTATCATTGAGACTCATTTGGTATATCTTTTTTATAGGAACTATCCAAATTAATTTATTTTCTGAAATACTATCTGCATTGGATTGAAGGATTTTTTTCTCAGAAAATACAGAGAGTTTATAGTAATTTTCATCACTTATAAATGGTTCTAAATTTTTTGTTAAAGTATCCGATAGCACCAAGAACTTATAAAACTCAATATAGTCCTTTCCCTTATAAAATTTTAGTGAACTATCTTTAACTATAAGTTCATCTAAGTTCAAATTTTCATAAAAAATCTCTATTCTTCCTATATTCTTTATAGTATCCTTTTCAATCTTCGTATATTTTGCTCTTTCATCCTTTAAATTCATGTTTAAACTATCTTCTGAAAAAATTTGAAGTACAAATAGTGGTATTTCAACTTTATATAGTAGGTCAAATTTATTATTTTTCTTTATGTGAATTTCCTCCTCAATTGTAAAACATCCTAAGAGTAATAAAAATGGAGTATATCTTAGCGACATTTATTTAGCTTTAGTTGTATTGGGTAGTCGTACTTTGGAATTTTTATGAAAACCGATGGATATGTTATAACCATAAGGACAATTTGATCCTTTTTTGGACATTCCTCATTAGCATATATATTAATTTTTTTATTTTCTAATAAAACTTTTGTAATGTTTATACTATATCCACTTGTTGGTCTTTGACCTAAAAATATGCCAATAAGTATCTCTTTGTTAAAGTCAATAGTTAACTTTGGAATTTCATCTGATATAATATTTGTGTGTTCTCTATAAAAATTTTCGTATTCTTTGTATGATTTGAAAATTTTTATACCTTCACTTTGATATCCTAAACTAATATTTTCTACTATTTCATAGTGTATTTCTTTTGGACTATTACCCATAAATGATAGAAAAAAATATATCATTTTAGTTGGGGTCCTTTGGACCCCAGTTTATGTTATTTTTTCCCTTCTGGTGCTTGCTTGGTTTGTTGAGCGGCGGTATCAGTGGTTTGCTTTTGAGCAGTGTCAGTAACAGGTTGGGTTTGTTCTGCTGGTTGAGTTTGCTGTGGTTGTTCAGCAGGCTTTTGTTCTTCTGCTTTTTGCTGTGGTTCACCGCAAGCACCGAGTGCTATTATCAAGCTGAGAGCCCATACAAAGTTTCTCATCTCCTTAACCTCCCTTAAGTAAGTTTGATAATTTTAAAGCATAACATCATTGATTATCAATTAAGTCTTTAAAAAATTGTTCTTCTATTTTAGTTTCGGTGTTTTCTTTAGTGTGAACATCACAAGTTTCTGTCGGTTCTTTATGTGTTCTAAAAGGTTCATATATAATGGGACAATATCTTGTAGGAAGTTTTCCTGAAACTCTACAAACCTTTCTAAATTCAACACCATAAGGTATGTAAAAATCCTTAGTAGACTTATCTTTATATATTTCCTTCATAATTAAAGACCATATTGGAACCGCTAAATATGTACTGGTTGCATTTGGAAATATAGTCCTGGTGCTATCGTATCCTACCCAAACACCAACTGTAATATCAGGAGTAAAACCTATAAACCATGCATCTCTATAGTCATCAGTCGTTCCAGTCTTACCTGCTGCGTGCTCGTTAAATTTGTATATTAATCTTGCGTCAATAGCTGTTCCTGCATCTAATACATGTTTTAATAAGTTTATTGTTAAATATGCACTAATTGAATCTAAAACTTGCGTATATTGTGGTTTATTTTCCTCTAAGATTATACCATTTGCATCTTCTACTTTTGTTATAAATATAATTTTCTTTCTGCTTCCATAGCTTGCAATTGTGCTAAAGGCATTTACTAATTCTATTGGTCTAATGTCTATTGAACCAAGTGCAACTGAATAGTAGGGTGGGACTGGAGTTTCTATACCTAGTCTTTTTGCCATCTCACTTGCAGATGCAGGTCCAATATCCATTAGTAGTCTTACAGTTGCTAAGTTTTTTGATAGCGCGACTGCTTTCCAAATAGGTATAGCTCCATCGTATTCTCTATCGTAATTTGAAGGTTGCCATACGGAGTTATCTGATAGCTTAATAGAAATAGGTAAGTCATATATAATATCGCTTGCATTGTAACCTTTTTCTATAGCAGATGCATATGTAAATATCTTAAATGCAGAGCCTGCCTGTCTGTATGCCTGAGTTGCCCTGTTAAATTGACTATGAAGATAGTTTCTGCCTCCTATCATTGCAAGCACATATCCTGTCTTATTATCTAATACTATAACTGCACCTTGTAGATAATTTGGTTTCTTATTTGACTTTGGATTGTAGTCTTTATATTTAGGTCTTGTTGGAAATTTCATATCGTATACATTTAGCATACTGTCAAGAACTTTATTACATATCTCTTGTATTCTACTATTTAGTGTTGTATATATTTTACCTCCACCTCTAAAAAGAAACTCCTCTCCATACTTACTTTCTATATACTTTCTAACTTCATCAATAAAGTATGGTGCAATTCCTCCGTATAATACAGGTGATTTATGATAAACAATTTCAGGCTTGTATTTTTTGTATTTTTCATAGTCAGTTTTGGTTATTACTTTATAGTTATATAGCATTTTTAGCACGATATTCGCTCTTTCCAATGCCAAGTTGTAGTTTTTCGTTGGTGAATATCTTGATGGATTTTTCGGAATACCTGCTAATATTGCACTCTCCTTTGGATTTAAATCACTTGCACTTTTTCCAAAATAATACTGCGAAGCATTTTCAATACCATACAATCCACTTCCCATGTAAATTTGATTTAAATATCTTTCTAAAATTTCATCTTTACTAAATGTTCTCTCTAATTTGATTGCAAGTAGAATTTCTCTAATTTTTCTTGTGAGTGTTCTTTCTTGTGTTAAAAACATATTTCTTGCAAGTTGTTGAGTAATCGTGCTTGCACCTTCCCTAATACTAAAAGTTAAAATATTCTTTATCATAGCTTTAATCACCCTATCAATATCTACGCCCCAGTGCTTGTAAAATTTCCTGTCCTCGAGTAAGATAAATGACATTATAACATGTTTTGGAAGTTTATCTATTCTTGTGGGTACTCTTCTTTCTTCGTGAAATTCGTATATTAGTTTTCCATTTATGTCATAAACTTTCGTTGAATTAGGTGCTCTATATCTTTCTATTTCATCTAATGACGGAAGTCCAATTGAAAGATAAATTAATGCAGGTATTGAAATAGTAATTATAACTAAGTAAGTAATAAGCGACCACTTAATACCCCACAAAAATTTTTTGAAATCAAATTTAAAGTTCATCTTAACTTGTATCTATATCCTAAGTCTTCTTTTTCAAAAATCCATGCAACTATCTCACCACTTTCAAAATTAAAGTCATAAATTGTTCTATTAAATAAGGAAGAATATGAGTTATTTTCAATTTCTTTCAATATTTCTCTTATTCTTTCTTTCCAATTTTCTATATTTTTTCTTGAAATTTCTATCCATTCGTAATTTAAGAAAAATTTTATATTACTTTCGTTAGCTTTCCATTTACTTTCCCAATGTTTGTCCCTTATTTCTCTTTTTGCAAAAATAAGTCCATCTGGTTCTATAAATATGGGAATACCTATGGAAATTGCAGTTTTCCTATATTCACTATTTTTTAGAACAAAATCCAAGAGTTTTTTAAATATTTCCTCAGTATCTATATTTATAAATTCATTAAATTTATAATTTTGCTTTATAAGTTCCGCTTCCATTATAAGTTTGCTAAGTCTTGGTGGTCCTAAAATTTCAAATGCCCAACTTCTTGCATTGTGTTTTTGTTTTAATTCTTCAAGTATTTTTATAGCTCTATATCTTAGATAGCCTGCTCTATAAGTGGGATGCATGATTGCAGAAGAGATTGCACTGATTATATCGTAAGATGTACTGTTTCCAATAGTTTCTAAAAATACAACTTCCGCTATTTCCTCAGGTGTAATTGCTTCCATCTGATTTAGACTCGTTATTGCCCTAAATTCTTCTAATGAAAATACCCCGTTTTCTCCTGTATCTATGTATAAGTCTTCCATAATTCCCTCTTCAGTCCCGTAGTCTAAATGCTCAATATCAAAAATATCACCTAATCTTAGTCTATAAATTCTCTCTTCATCATATAACTTTAGTTCCTTATTATTTTTCTTAATTTTCCCATAAGCTATATTCTTATATGCAATAAGTGATGCGGGTTTTATTTCTTTTATTATGGGTGCTCTTTTGTCTTTGTTAGGTTTTGATAATATTGAAAAGTTTGGTGTTTTTGATAATAAAAACAATAGCAATGTGTGTGCACCTGCAAGTGCACTTTTTGCCAAGAGAACTCTTGAAGGTCTTTCTTCACCATGAGTATAGGGTATATTTATTCCCATTCCTCCTGTGCCAGTAGTTCCAATCTTTATATAAATCTTGATTTCATTTTGAATTAAAGTTTCCCAGAGTATTTGTATGTGTCTTATTAGTAGCGGAATTGAAGAGGATGCAATCAAGTTGTATATTTTTTCAACTCTTATGTTATCTAATGAATTTAATATTTCTTGAGATATTTTAAAGATGTCTTGATATGCAAGTGCGGTTGCGGTATTTATTGTATCAATGATTACTTCAGGCTTATGCCTACTTACGATATTGTAAAGATGAGAATCTTTTAATATTTCTTCATTAAACTCACTAATGGCATCTTCTACTATTTCTTTTAATATTTCTTCTTTTGGTTTGTCCTTTGATTTTTCCCTTGCGAATATGTTTCCATATTCATATTGTAAGTTTGCACTTGGAAATTCTTTTTTTAACTTTTCTATTGCATCTAATACCTCTTCCCTTGTTAAACCTGAAATTATAATATCTTTAAACCCTTCCTTTAAAAACTTTTTGCAAATAGAAATACCAACTTGTCCTGCACCCCCAAGAACTAATATTTTCATGCTTTATTTCTTCTTTGCTTGTATTCCATTTCAACTTTTTCTGAAAGTTTAATAATTCCATTTATAAGTGCATCTGGTGTAGGTGGACAACCTGGAACATAAATATCTACAGGGACAACTTGATCTACTCCCGGAACTACTGAATATACATTTCTATAATGGTCTCCACTTATTGCGCAACTTCCCATTGCTATTACCCATTTTGGATATGGCATTTGGTCGTATAGTCTTTTTATTCTTGGTGCCATTTTAATAGTAACTGTGCCTGCAACTATCATTAAGTCAGCTTGCCTCGGTGTTGCTCTTAAAATTGAACCTATTCTCTCTGCGTCAAACTCTGGGCCATAAGTTGCCATAAGTTCAATCGCACAGCAAGCAAGACCAAAAGTTAATGCCCAAGGACTTTTCGCTTTTGCCCAGTTTAGTACAGATGAAACTGAGGTTATTAAAATCTCACCACCCGGAAACTTTTCAAACTTATATATAAAATCTTCAAAAATTGAAGTAGGATTTTCCTTAATATATCCTTGTTCTAAAATTTTTACATTTATGGTGTCTTTTTTGGTAATTTTAAGCTTTGCCATGGTTCTACTCCCATCTGTAAGCCTTTTTTCTATATAGGTATATCCATCCTATTAAAAGTATGAATATAAACACAAAAGCTTCAATAACAGCAAATAAACCAAGTTTTTTAAATACAACCGTAAATGGTAATATAAATGCAACTTCTATATCAAATATTAAAAATAAAAATGCAACGATATAAAACCTAACTGGATATCTAAGCCACGCATCTGTTATGGGAACTTCCCCTGATTCATATGGTAAATATTTATTTTCATTTTGAGTAGGTTTTGGTGAAAGAATCTTTTGAATTAGTATCATACCGATTGGTATAAGTAGAGAGAATATTACTATAAGCAGCAATTTAATATAAACTTCCATAGCCAAAATTTTAAAGCTCTACGATTTGTTCTTGTTTTATGGTTGTTATGTTTGCTCTATTTTTTTGTATATATACATTTATCTCAGACCTTATGCCAAAATTGTTTTGAATATATATTCCCGGTTCAACAGAAAACAAGCAGCCATTTATAATATTTCTATCATCGTGCGTCTCAAAATTATCTAAATTTACATTTATCCAATGAACACTTCTTCCAATTGAATGACCAGTTCTATGAACAAAGTTTTCTCCATATCCCTTTTTACCTATATATCTTCTAACAAGGTCATCTACCTCATATCCAAAAACATCCTTTCCTTTTTCTAATCTTTCAGTTATAAAATCAACTGCCATATCTCTCGCAGTTTTTACTATGTCAAAGACTTTTTTATATTCATCACTTGCCTTTCCATAGTATCCAATATAAGTAATATCGTAGTATATACTATTTTTTATGTTTAACCTTGCCCAAATATCTATTAAAAATGGTTTTCTATATTCAATCTTCGTTGGATTTTCCTTTTTTGGAAAATAGTGAGGATTTGAAGTGTTTTCTCCTGTTGCAAATATAGGCATATCTCCGTCCATAGTAAGATTATTCTTTGTTAAATATTCATATATAAACTCTTGAACTTCATGCTCATATTTAAAATTTTTAAAATTCTCTAATACTTCAAATAGTGCTTGCTTTATTATCTCACCTGCCCTATAGTGTGTTTCCATTTCTTCCTCTTTAATTATTGATAGGTTTTGGACTATTTTAGAGGACGAGACGATATTTATTTTAAAACCCTTTATGATTTCATAAATTCCTGCATCTAAAATAGATAAATGTGGAATAGAGAACTTTTTAGAATATTCCATAGCGACTATATTATATGGACTTAGAATTTCCTTTAACTTTTCTCTCATTTCTTTCCATGTTCTATAGAAAATAATTTCTCCTGCAAAATTACTTAATTTATCAGGTTCTACTTTTGAAAGTAGCTTAATTGGTTTTCCCTGTTTTGGTATAAAGTAAAATAGTACCCTTGTTGTATGCTCAGTTATATTTAATATGCTTCTTGCTATATAGTTTTTATTTTGAAAATCGTAAATTAGCCATCCATCTATATTTAGACTTTTTAATATATTTTGAATTTCTTCAATCATTTCTTAAAAGTAGTTGCTTTAAGACTAACTCTTTTTCTTTGCTTATGAAATAAACATTATTTAATATTGTAGTATCAGGACCAAGTTTTGCATACACTATGAAACTATCAGGTGCAAAAATATAGTATCTATGTATAGATTTTTGTGTATTTATAGTTTTCTCAAAATAGTCGTAGTTTATTGCATATCTTAGTTCCTCTCTTTGAACTTTTATACTTACTTTAATTAGATAGCCATCACCTGAGAATGCATATTCTTTATTAAATCCATTTACAAATGGATATGGAAAATAAGGTACATCACCATTAAATGCAACTATTAAATTTTCATTATCTGAGTATTCAACTACCCTTTTTATCATTAACATATCTCCCGTATTTGAAATATATTCTCTTTCTCCTTCAAAATCAAGTATTATAAAGAAGCTGTCGCTTTTTATTGCAGAGATTTTAAATTCCTTATTTTCTTTGTCCAAATATATCCATGTTGAAAATTTTTTAAATGGTAAATAATCAGAAGTTTCTATATCTACTATATCAGAACAACTTAAAATTAGAAGAAATGTTAAAAATCTTGGCATTTTGGATTTCTTTTGTTTAGTTTATTATAGCTTTCCAAAATTTGTAAATAGAATCTATGTGGATTTTCTGCTTTAAAATACGAAAAACCAAGCCTTATTCCTTTCGTAAATAGTTCTTTTATGCATGGATTAGTATTTTCATATATCTTTAAAAGTTCATTTTTAATACTGCTTCCATATCCAAAATATACAATCTCTTCATTTTCGTATATGAATATATAAAATGCACCCGGTTCATCTGGTGCAAATTGGTTTATATAAAAGTCGTAAAATGGATATTTTTTATGCCAGTTAGGCCACATCGTTCTGAAATTTTAAAGTTTTTAAAATTACTTTAAAATTATAATTCTATATGATAAAGAAAAGTTTTGACGTAATTGTAGTTGGTGGTGGGCATGCAGGTATTGAGGCAAGTTTGGCAAGTGCAAGAATGGGTTTAAAGACATTACTTATAACATTAGATATAGATAAAATTGGTCAAATGTCATGTAATCCAGCTATGGGTGGAATTGCAAAAGCACACTTAATAAAAGAAATAGATGCACTTGGTGGAGAGATGGCGAGAGCAACTGATGAATCTGCAATATCTACAAAAATGTTAAATGTAAGAAAAGGACCTGCTGTATGGTCCTTAAGAGCACAAGTAGACAGAAAAGAATATAGAGAAAGAATGAAAAAGGTAGTAATGAATACAAAAAATCTTGAGGTATTTCAAGAAGAAGTGGCAAAGCTAATTATAGAAAAATATAAAGTAATGGGATTAATTACTTCACTTGGATATGAATTTTATGCAAAAGCAATAGTTTTAACGACTGGAACTTTTCTTGGAGGGAAAATTTATATAGGTAATACTACGAAATTAGCAGGAAGATTAGGAGAATCTTCATCTATTGAACTTTCTAAACAAATAAGAGAAATATTTGCTGTATCAAGACTAAAGACAGGTACATCACCAAGAATAGATGGAAGAACCATTGATTTTTCAAAGCTAAAAGTAGATGAACCAGACAACCCTCCAAGAGGGTTTTCATTTAGGAATCCGTATTTAAATATAGAACAAATACCATGCTATGTTACTTATACAAATGAAAACACTCACAAAATAGTAATGGATAACTTAAACTTAGCTCCAATGTATAATGGGACAATAAAAACAAAAGGACCAAGGTATTGTCCAAGTTTTGAGACAAAAGTAGTAGAGTTCTTTAAGGAAGTGAATAGTCATAGAATAATATTAGAACCTGATGGTAGGGATACCAATGAGTGGTATTTAAACGGATTTTCTACATCCTTGCCACTTGAAATACAATATGAAATGCTAAGGACTATACCAGGACTTGAAAATGCAGTTATACTAAGACCGGGATATGCAGTAGAGTATGACTTTGTAGATCCAAGGGAACTATATCCTTGGCTTGAAACGAAGAAGATAGAAAATCTATTCCTTGCCGGACAAATAAATGGCACAACAGGTTATGAAGAAGCGGGAGCACAGGGAATAATTGCAGGAATAAACGCAGGACTAAGAGCAATGAATAAAGAGCCATTTTACTTGACAAGACAAGATGGATATATAGGAGTTTTGATTGATGATTTAATTACAAAAGGAGCTGATGAACCATATAGAATGTTAACCGCAAGAAACGAATATAGACTAATTCATAGAATGGATAATGCATATGAAAGATTATCGGAATATGGTTATAAATTTGGATTGCTAAGTCATAATGAGTATAGCATTATAAAAGAGAAAATACAAGTTGTTAAAGACGAGATTGAAAGACTAAAAACTACGAAACTAAAGGCAATTGAAATAAATGAAAAATTAAGAGAAATTGGTTCCAGTGAAGTAAACGTAGTTATTACTCTATTTGAACTATTAAAAAGAAGTGAAGTAAACTATGAACACTTTATTAATTGGGGTTATGCGAGAGTGGAGGATAAGCTATTAATTGAAAAGATAGAAGTTGAGGTTAAGTACGAAGGTTATATAAAGAGATTATTAGAAGAGGCTCAGAAGTTAAAAAGCATGGAAAGATTTATTATACCAGATAATATATCTTACGAAAAGATTGAAGTTATATCAAATGAAGGAAGAGATAAACTTAGAAAATATAGACCACAAACTTTAGGACAAGCCCTAAGAATACCCGGAATCAAGCCTACGGACGTAATAAATCTATATTACTACTTAAGAAGAGTTAACCAATAGTATGGATGTTCTTATCTTTTCTTTACTTTTTATGACAAGTTTATATTGGATATTAAGACCACTTTTTAAATGAGTATACTTGAAGTAAAAAATCTTAGCGTAATTTTGGGTAATAAGGAAATATTGAAAGATATTAGCTTTTCGCTAAATGAAGGTGAAATACTACTTGTAATTGGTCCGAATGGGGGAGGAAAGACAACATTACTAAAAGCTATACTAAATATTATTCCATACAGTGGAAAAATATATATAAAACAAGGATATAAACTTGGATATGTGCCACAAAATTTAGAGAACGTATCTAATTTACCAATATGTGTTTTTGAAATGTTTAAGTTCTTTACAAATGCAAGTAGTAAAAAAGTAGAGGAAATTATGGAGTTTTTTAAGTTAAGGGAATATAAAGATGAGTTATTTAAAAATCTTTCAGGTGGTTTAAAGCAAAAAGTTCTAATATCAATCTCAATTTTAAAAGATAGTAAAATACTACTTTTAGATGAACCTACAAATAATCTTGATGTAAGTGCACAAAATGAATTTTACAGGCTTATAAAAGAACTAAGAGAGAAATATGGGGTTTCATTTATAATAGTTAGCCATGATATTGGGATAGTAAACTCAACTGCTGATAAAATTCTATGTCTAAATAAAGTCATGTATTATCATGGAATTGTAAAAGTAGATGAGGAAATTATAAGAAAGCTATATCAAAGTGAAGTGAAAATAATATTACATGATCATTAGTGCAATAATTTTTGGTAGTATTATTTCTTTGGTTTTAGGTATTTTGTCTTTCTTTGTAGTTTCAAGAAATTTGGAGTTCGCAGGGACTGGCATTTCACACGCGGTTTTTGGTGGTCTTGCAATAGGTATTCTACTAAATATAAATCCTTTAATTACAGCAACAATATTTTCAATAATTTTCTCGTTATTAATTGTGGAAAGTTCAAATAAACAAAATGAAAATACCGCAATAGGTGTTCTATATCCATTTTCCATGGCTATTGGAATTTTCATTCTTTCAAAGTTTTCAAAGAACTACCAAGACATTTGGTCATATTTATTTGGAAATATTTTTCTTATTAGTAAGTTTGATTTCTTTGTCTTTTTAGTTTATTCAGTCGTTATAGTTTTTTTTATTTTATTTCGCTTTAAAGAACTTGTACTTATTGCTTTTCATAAAGAGCTTGCAATTTCCAATGGTATAAATGTAAAACTTTATGACTATTTATTTTTTATAGTTCTGTCTATAGGTATAATACTCTCGGTTAAACTGCTTGGAGTTATTTTGTCTACTGCATTTTTAGTAATTCCCTCAGCTATAAGTTTTAGACTATTTAAGGGTATAATAAAGAATATAGTATTTTCCTGTTTAATCTCATTATCATTCACAGCATTAGGTATAGTTCTATCCTATCTCTTTGATCTTCCTGTATCCTCTACAATTGTTATTATGGCATCAACTTTATATTTAATTTTAAGCTTGTTTCAACTACGGGGCAAACACTCTTAATGCTCCATTACTATATTTTATAATATAAATTCCTGTCCCTAAACTATTTATATTTAATCTATTTGCTTTAGTTTGAAGTATTTTCCTTCCAGAAACTTCATAAACCTCTATAAATTCTTCCTTACTAAAGTATATAACTCCATCCTTTACCACATATCTCTCTTGAATAGATACAGGATTTCCAATTATTGCCTTAATATATCCACTTCCTACATCGTTATTATGATGGGTGTAGTAATAGGAGAAATTGTCAGATTCTCTTAAAACATATATTGCATTTGAACCTCCTGTAAATCCGCCAAGAGAAAATTTAAAATATTCTCCGTCATAGTCCACTCCGCCAAATCCTCCAAAATTCAACTTAAAGCTATCTATTTGGTTAAAATCGTTCTTATTGATTTTATATACCTTCACGCTGTCAAATTTCCAAACCCCTGCAAAAATATAGTTATTTCCAACTGCAAATTCGAAAACATTCTCAAGATTTCTTGTAGAGTCAATAATTGTAAAACTAATAGGTTCTATTTTGTATATAGTCGAGTTATTCTGGGGTTGCCAGTTTACATAAGTTCCAGCGGTCATTACATATACAAAATTATTATCGCATTTTATGGACTTTGCATTTGAACGAACCCTAATTCTTGTAGTATTATTATTACTTGGGTTAATTCTGTGAACAGAAGAAGTGTCGTCATAAGAATAATCACTATTTATACCTGTTGACGCTACAAATATATATCCAAAACAATATGCAATACCATCAGGTCTTTTAGATACAGTTATTGAATCCACTATGTTGTAGTTTTGAATTATATAAACCTTATTATTGAAAGTATTACCGAAGTCTGTAAAATATAGTTTATTGTTAACTTTTACTATTTGCATAGGGTTCATATGGCTTGGGAGAAGTAGTTCGTAAATGATATTATTATTTCTTATAAAAGCTATAGAACCATCTCCTGAAAATCCACCTGAATTTACCACTATGAACGTGTCATTGGAGATAATAAAGTGATTTGGGACAGGTCTTGTACCAGTGGTAAAACTATCTACTATCTGGTTTTGATATATTGCATATATTCTTTGTGTATTTTGACCTATTACATATGCACCATACGATATAATTAACCATGTCATCTTCTTACCTCCTTTTTAATAAGTTTATTTTGTCTTACTATAAAAACCCCCCTATTTTTAAAATCCTTATAATTTCCATAAAATATCCTCTTGCCATCAATTGTAAATATTTCTACATTTTCATTTTCTACTATCTTCTCCTCTAATTTAACATTAAATACTTCAATACCATCAACACAGGTATTTTCATCACTTCTGATTGCTAATATTCTTACAGTGTCCGATACACCAAATGGACTTGAAATACTTCTTGATTTTAGAGAGTCTATCTCACCAAGTGTATCTGGTCTTGTATTATAGTAGAATGCATTTATAAAGTTAAGTCTTCCATCGCCTCCATATATTCTTACAGGTTTATTTGAAACTATCTTAAAATCAATACCTTGCTTATTTATTATATTTAAACTTCTAAAAATTAAAACTCCATTTTCACCAATATTTAAGCAATTTCCGTCCACAAAACTAACCTTATGTTCCCAATTTATAGTATCTCCATTAGTCCCAACCGCATAGATAATACTTGGCATGATATAGTTGTAATTAGAAGTTTGACAATTTAAGCAAGCTACCGCATCTAAATCATAGCCACTACATAAATTATGCTTGCACTTACTAATCCAATCCGCTATTATAATAAACCTTACGGTGTCATTAAATAAAAATTTATCTCCCATCCATATATTAGGATCATTTACATTGGCTCCATAGTTTGTAGGTTTGATACCACTAAGACCTTTCCAATAGTAAATATTACTATTTGATGTATCAAAAGAATACTGAAAGAACAACTTTCCATTCTTTGAATAATATAAAATTCCGGGTTCTGCAAAAACTTGAGTATCTGGGTTTGTAGAGTATATAAATACATTCTCAAAAGTCCTAATTTCACTTAAAGTAAATTTATTCTTAAATCCAAGCATAATGAAGCCAAATTTACCAAGAGAAAGAACATCAAGTGAAGGATTAGTTGGAGTTGCACTTGTAGGAGGATTATTATAGACTATATATGGATAATTATTTTGACCATACCACTGACCATCTCCATGTGAAAATAAATATATAGTATCTATCCAAGCTACCATCTTACGCCTCCTTTTATGTTAATAGAAAAACTCTCCATAGGATATCCAGCTATAAACTCATACGACTTATTTAAAAGGTTCTTAAAATATAGATAAACAAAAAAGCTTTTAAAATCGAAGAACTTATAGTAATCTATAATTAAAATTGGCTTTAGCTTTTCACTTGAAGGATAGTAATACCTTGGTCTTGTTGAATAAAACACGAAAGCAATTTCATCCCTTAGGAATTCAGAAAAGTTATAAATGACTTTTGCACTAAGATTTAACTTTGGTCTATAAGGTAATACTCTATTTTTTGAAAGCTTATTTTCAATGTAGGATGCGGAAATATTTAAAAATCTAAATTTTCCATTCAATTCAATACCATAAAGTAATAAGTATTTTTCATTTTTAGCTATCCAATATTCGTTTTCAGGAAGCCAAAGTATAGGATTTTGAATGTATGTTATAAAAGTATTAATAAATAAATAACTAATTGATGCACTATAGAAGTTTTCAGGGTTTAGGAATTTATCTCCTTTTGCATAGTTTGAACTATAGTAAAGCTCGGAAAAGTTCGGAAGTCTTCTTTTTATAGACAAGTCTAAAGTAAAACTCCATAAGTCAAAAGTTTTTGAAAAATTATAGTCATATCTAAAAATACCCTCATCATAAACTAAAGAAATATTAACAAGGTTTTTTATTGGCACTTTTAATATATGTCTTTGATGTATTTTTTTCATACTTACTACTATGCTCTCAAAATATTTTAGACTTAAGCTATAACTTTCATATGGTTTTTCGTGGTTATATTGATAAAACTGATAAGAAAAGTAGAATTTTTTATGTGAAGATAGAAAGCCTCTTACTCTTTCAAAGTCATTTCCCTCATTTCCATACCCTCTAAGTGGCATACCAAACTTTGCACTATAAAATATTAATTTATAGTCTTTATAATTTACATACCCCCCAAGCTTGTCTTCAAAATTGTTTTTTCTAAAATACTCTCTATTGAAACTATCCCAATATTTAAAATTGTTCTCATTGTAAGTTCTTTCTATTCCAAAATTCCCATAATTTAGAAATATTGAACTTTTTCCATAAGAACCAAGAAGTACTCCTAATTCCCTAATCTTAGAAAATTCTAAGCTTATCCTATAGTCATTTAAAAAAACTTGTGAATTTGAAATAAGATTTAAAGGTAATACATTAGTATAAAAGAAGCCCCAGATAGGACTATTTAATTTTATGTTTTCTAAATAAATTTCATTTTGCTTGTCTTCAAGTCCTCTAATTGATACAACTATTCTATTTGAGAGCTCTCTAAATACTATATTTGAACGAACTCTATATACTTCTCTAAAATCTCCAAACTTATAAACACTATCAATTTTATATAAATACCTAAAAGTATCTATCACTACGATAGTATCAAGCATTATTCTAACTCCTCACCTTCCTGAACCCTAGCAGGAAGGTTTTGAAAGCTCGTTAGCAGGTCTTCCGGCTTAGGGCAATTTTAGCCCTTGGCCTTCCCATCCTTTAAGGACAGTGGCTCTAAGGGCAAACTTACACCCATCACGGCTGCTAGGACAGCGTGGGATTTTCACCCAACTTCCCTGTCGCTAACGAGCAATAAAATTTTAAAGCATAAAAACTTTAAAATTTGAATTATGGCAGTAATACCTGATGAAAGAAAAGCCTTAAGGGAGCTAAAATTACAAATAGAAAAATTAAAAGTTTTAGAAGAGGAAGATAAGGTTGCATTAGAATTTCAAAAATTTGTAGAAATACCCGGCTTTAGAAAAGGAAAAGTGCCTATATCTCTTATAAAACAAAAATATAAAGAAGATATTAAAAATGAAGCAATAAAGAGTGCTATAAGACAAAAAATAGATGAACTAAGGAGTGAATACGAAATAGTATCAGATGTAGGAATAAAGGATATTCATGAAGCGGATAATTCTTATGAAGTTTTAATAGAATTTGAGGTTATACCAAAAATTGAGCTACCAGACTTTACAAATATCCAAGTAGATAGAAAAATATATAAGGTTTCAGACTTGGATGTTGCTGAGTATATAGAAAATTTAAGGAAAAAATTTAGTGAAGAGGTAAAGGTAGAAGAAGATAGAGAAATACAAGATGATGATATTATTATTGCAAAGATGGAAGATTATGATAAAGATGGAAATTTAGTATCAAGTGAGGATGTATATATTGAATATAAAAAAGATGAGATAGATGAAAGGTTATATAGGGCTTTGGCTAATAAAAAAGTAAACGATATAGCGGAAGTTAAGTTTGACGACGGTTCAAGGCAAGTTTTTAAAATTCAAGAAATAAAAGTAAGGAAATTGCCTGAACTAAATGATGAATTTGCACAGATAAATGGATATATGGACTTGGAAGAAATGAAGCAGAAAATTAGAGAAATGCTTGAAAAAGAAGCAAAGGTGAGAGGGGAATTTGAATATGAAACTCAGATAATTGATAAGATATATGAAGCTTATCCATTTCAGCCACCAAGTAAGTTCGTAATAAATGCTTATGAGAATATTGTAAAAAATATGGAAGTTCCTAAGTTTAATAGAAAGGAGGAAGAAAAAGCATTTCAGGAGCAAGTTTTAAGTCTTGCATATAAATCAGTAATTAGAGAGCTTATTTTAAGGGAGGTAATTAAGCAGAAGTCAATAGAAGTAAGTGATGAAGAAGTTATAGAATATTTAAAACAAAGAGGTGAGGAAAATCCAGAGGAATATATAAAAAGAAGTAAGCAAAGAGGTCAATATGAATCAATTATAGAAAGTGTAAAAATGAAAAAGGCTTTTGACTATATTAAAAACCTTGTAAGAACTAAAGTTATAGTAGAATGATACTGATTTTTGCGTTTAATTTAGATTCTTTAGTGAAATCTATTGAAAATGATGGTACTACAATAGCAATTATATTCTACGACCTTGAAAAGGACAGTTTGATATATGAATACAATTCTAAAAGAAGGCTACCTCCTGCTTCTATACAAAAGGTTATTACAACATTTGCTGCAATAAAACTTTTTAAAAGTGATTTTAAATTCAAAACTTATTTCTTTAAACATAATAATGACTTATATCTCTTTCCTAATGCTGACCCACTATTGGATGAAAATGCGCTGCTTAAAATAGCAAAAGATATTAGCAGTCTTGGATATAAGAAGTTTTCTAATCTATATTATGACGATAGTTATTTTACAAAGAGTAGATATCCATCTGGGTGGTTTTGGGATGATATAGAACAAGCGTATGCACCAGCTATAAGTCCGCTAATACTAAATGAAGGTGTATTTTCTATTCAATATCAAGCAATTCCGAAGCATAACTTTGGTGATCTTTTATACGTAAAACTTATAAGTTCAAATAAGAACAATTATGAAGTTGAAAATGATACAGTTATTGTATATGGTGATTTTAGCAAGTATAAAAATTTAGTCTTTCCACAAAAAGAACCAGAGCAATTTTTCCTTTGGTCATTTAAGAATGCTCTATATAAGAACAACGTGAAAGTAGAAAATGTAAAGGGATATAAGGAACTTCCACCTGATGCGGAGCTTATATATATCTATGAATCAAGCCCAATAGATAGTGTCTTAAAATATATGAATAGCGTAAGTTCTAACTTAATATCTGAGATTGTTTTAAGAAGTATTGGAGTTTGGTTATATTCAGTTGGGGATTGGAAGAATGGAATTAAAGGTGTTAAAAATATACTCTTTTTAGAGGGTATTGATACTAATTTTGTAATGATAGATGGTAGTGGTCTTTCAAGGTATAATTTGATACCTGCAAAAACTTTTATTGATATATTTAAAAGTGCATATAAAGATAAGCAAACTTATGAAAGACTGTTATCTGTTTTGGTTGAACCAGGTGAAGGAACTTTAAAAAATAGACTAAAAGAATTTAAGGGAAGATTGAAGGCAAAAACAGGGACACTAAGAAATACCACTTCCCTTGTAGGTATTATTGATAAAAAAATTGCTTTTTGTATCATAATTTATGGTTTTAATGATAGCATTAGTAAGTATAAAAAAATTATTGATAATGTAGTGCTCGGGACCCGACTCGAACGGGTAAGTCCTTAACGGACAGTAGGTTCTGAGCCTACCGCGTCTACCAATTCCGCCACCCGAGCTAAGTAAAATTTTATAGCTTGGTCGTTATCAAGTAATATATTTATATGTCCCATTTTTCTTCTTTTTTTTCTGTCTTTGAAATACCAATAAAAGAAAGAATTATTTAATTTTAAAACCTCGTATAAATCTGGCTTTTTTATATCTATAAGATTTATCATAAGTGTTGGTTTTATTAATTGAGGACTCGATAGTGGTAAATTTAAGATTGCTCTTAAAAATTGTTCAAATTGCGATATCGTGCATCCGTCAAGTGTCCAATGACCACTGTTGTGTGGTCTTGTCGCTATTTCATTTATTAAAATTTTATCTTTATATACAAAAAACTCAATAGCCATAATACCAATAAGATTTATAGATTTTGAAAGCTCTATTGCAATTTCCTCAATTTCCCTTTTTAATTTTTCATCTATCTTTGCAGGAGTAATATTATACACCAATATTCCTTCTTTATGAAAATTTTCAGATATAGGAAAAGTTTTAAATTCATATTCGTTTCTTGCAATTATAATAGAAACCTCTTTTTCAAAGCTTATAAACTCTTCAATAATAACCTCTTCATTTAAATTTTTAATTTCTTCCAAGTCCTCTAATTTTTTTATATAATACTGACCTTTTCCGTCATATCCAAGTTTTGTAGTTTTTATAACTGCTGGAATAAAATTATTTTCTTTTATGACTTTTTCTACTTCACTATAACTGCTTGCTATATAGAATTTTGGGACAGGAAAACCACTTTTACTTAAAAAGCTCTTTTCACTATATCTACTTTGCTTTAGCATGAAATTTTCAAAACTTGGTCTAAGTTTATCTTCCATATATTTTACAATTTCTATAGGTAAATGCTCAAACTCAAATGTTATTACGTCGCTATTTTTATAAAATTCCTCATATTGCTCAAATGTATATATTTTTGCAGGTGTATTAGAAGAAGGGACATTAAGAGTTTTATCTAAAACATTAAAACTAAAGCCCATATAAGTCCCTCTTAATATGGTCATAAATCCAAGTTGTCCCCCTCCCATTATGCCTATTTTCATACTTCTAAATAAAGTTTTCCTTTTGAAATAATAAATTTCTTTACTTGTATACCTTCTATATATTCTGACAAGTAAATGCTTAAAATGTTGTCCTTTAAAGTAATACCCTTTTCTGATATATCTGGAAGAAAGTAAGAAGCTAAACCCTCTACTGAAAATGTTATGATTGAACCTGTAGTTTTTATAGGAACTAATTTAATTGTAAAAGGAATTATAATAAGAAAACTTCCTTGTATGCTTATATGATTATCGTTAATCTTAACTTTCAAATTTCTTTTTAAAAGTTTGGATATAATTTTGCTTAAAACATATTCGTCTAATTCTATTCTCATAGTAAAAATTTTAAAGTCCTGATAAAAAATGCTTTAAAATTTAAAAAAAAGGGAGGTTCAAAATGAAGATGTTTCATAAAATTGTATATACTACTGATTTATCAGAATCATCACTAAAACTTATACCTTGGATAACATACCTTTCAAAAGTAGGAGACTCAAGATTAGAGATTTTACATGTTGTAAATAGTATTTCTCCATTTTATAAAATGATACTTGGATGGAATACAATTTTGGATGAATATTCTAATAACCATAAGCATAAGATACTTTCAACATTAGAAAGTATCAAACTTTCTTTAAAGGAAAATGGTATAAACCATGTGGATATCTATCTAAAGGAGGGAACTCCTCACTGGGAAATAGTAGATTTTTTAGATTACACTAAAGCAAGTTTAGTTGTTTTATCAAATTCATCAAAAAACGAAGAAATAGGTTCAACCGCATATGAGGTTTCCTGTTTAAGTCCTTCAAATGTTCTAATAATTAAGGGAAATAGTGAACCGAGGATTAAGAAGATTGCGGTTGGTATGGATTTCTCAAGGTATTCAAAAAATGCATTTATACTATCACTTGCATTAGCTAAGACATTTTCTGCAAAAGTATATAATGTCCATGTTTTTGATAGTGCAAGTTTAGAGCATTTGCCAAGTAATTTAATAGATGAACTTTTAATAGAATTAAATTTAGAACTAACTAAAGTATTTGAGGGCGTAGATATTGAACCAGTTATTATAAAAGAAGGTAGTGATGGTAGAGCACTAACAAAATGGGCAAAAGAGAATGATATTGATATTATTTTAATTTCGTATAGAGGACTAAATGATAGGACCATGTTTTTGGGTCATTTTGCTGACGAAGTAATTAGAAGTTCCCAAATACCTGTATTATTGGTTAGAAAATTTTACTGATGTTTTCAGGTATAGTAGAAAGGACTTCAAGTTTAAAGAGCTATAGAAAATATAGTGATGGAATATTTATTGAAATAGAAAATCCATATGAGGAACTTTTTGAAGGTGAAAGCATAAGTTTAGATGGTTGTTGCTTAACTGTTGATAAATTTGATAAAGATTCTATATACTTTTTCTTATCACTTGAAACTCTTAAAAGAACGAAATTTTCAAGAATTGACATGAAGAATCATGTATTTAACTTGGAAAGGTCTTTAACTTTAAATAAACTTATTGGTGGACATTTGGTTTTAGGCCATGTGGATGACGTTGGAATAGTTCAAGAAGTAAAAAACTTTGAAAATACGAGAATTTTAGAAATTCAATTCAATCCAATATTCAAAAAGTTTACTGTATATAAAGGAAGTATTTGTGTAGATGGAGTAAGTTTAACTATAAATGAGATAGGTGAAAGTAGTTTTAAAATAGCACTTATTCCAAAAACCATAGAAATTACTAATTTAAAATATTTAAAAGAAGGGAGCTTTGTAAATTTAGAATTTGATATAATTGCAAAGTATGTAGAAAATCTCATTAATAAAGGCTGGAAATCTTTATTATTACCTCAACACTCTCAGGAATAATCTTTATATCTTCAAAAAACTTCTTTAGGGCAACTTTTGTCTTAAAGTCCTCCGTTCTATGTGATATATCTATCTCATTAGTTTCGACATATTTAATGCCGATTATTTGACTTTCAGATGCAATTACATCAACTACTTTAGGTTCAACAATAATACTATCTATAGTATAGCCTTCTTTTGGAGAACCAGTAATATTTACTCTTACTTCTCTTGGTTTTCTTACAATTTTTTCAACTAATATATTTAAAGTTTCTGGATATACACTAATAAGTTTTATGTGAGGTTCTACTATTATATAGTTTCTTATTGGAATTTTGAAATTTCCAGTTTTCATTGGTTCAAAGTTTATATTCAATTGTCTTTTTTTTATTGCTAATGATATTAGGTCTTTTGCTTTTCCAGAAAGTTCCAAGTATACACTATCAGTATTGGGAACTACTCTAAAATACTCATTTTTTTGAATTAATATGCTATATGCAAATTTTACATTAATAGATTTATCAAGTTTTGCATATACAAAGATTAAAAGACTAATGAAAATTGATAGTATAAATATGATTCTAGATTCTGCCATTTAGTATTGCCTCTATTGTTCCTTTTAATTCCTCTTTCTCAATTGGTGGTGAAAGTTCACCTTTAAATGCAAGCCTTACAGTTTGCCTTTCTTCAGATACAACTATAGATATGGCATCTGAAATTTCGGTTATGCCTACCGCTGCTTCGTGTCTTGTCCCAAGTAATGGATCAGGTAGTTTTGAGCTTCTTGGCAATTTTACACTTGCAGATAATATTCTATCTTCTTTTATAACTATAGCTCCGTCGTGAAGAGGATTTTCAGGATAAAATATACTCTCTATTAGATAGGATGAAAGCTTTGCATCTATTTCAATACCTTCTTCTAAATAGTCTTGAAGACTCATTCTATTTTGAATAACAATAAGTGCTCCATATCCTCTTTCACTAATTCTATAGCAAGCTTCTATAATTTCATCTATTGGAACTTTTGGTCCTTTTGTTAGTGCTCTTAAAATTCTACTTTGACCTATACTTGCAAGTAGTCTTCTAATTTCAGGTTGAAATAGAATTATTAAAGCTACTAAACCAACGGTCTTAAATGCATTTATTAACAAATTCATAGAAGACAACTTTAATATCTCTGAAATAACAGCTAAAAATACTATAATAAGAACGGACAGAAACATATATGGGGCTCTTGTGCCTCTAAATAGCTTTAAAAATTGATATACTATGAAAAGGAGTATTAAAAAGTCAATAATGTCAAAAAAAGAAAATTCTATACTTTTTAATATCTGCAAAAAGTCATTCATTTCAACTTATATATTTTGCCTCCTCTAAAATCCAATATATAAAAGTAATCTTTATATATTTCAAAGTCTGAGATTTCAATATTACTATCTTTAAATATAACCCTCCTTTTAAATGTTTCCTTGAAGTTTGAATATTCTAATATTGTCCCACTTTTTAAGCTAACTAAAAATCTTTCCTTTTGCTTTATAAGAGTTGTTGGTTCTTCTCCATAGTTGAACCTTATTATAGGTTCAATATTTTTATAGTTTACATTTTCGTATACAGGAAATATCCCAATGTCGTTTTCATTTATTTTAAAAATGCCCCATAACTTTCCTTCTTTATCTATTGTCAAACTTAGAGGTTCATAAAAGCCCATAGCTACGATTTTTATATGGTTGCTTTTATACTTATAAATTGCATCCGATACGGCAATATATAAGTTATCCATTGTATCTTTGGTAAGTTCTATAGTTGAGGTTGGTTCATATTTGGGTAAATTAGTTATTACATGTTCTAACTTTTTATTATAAAACTTAGAGATTGTTCCTTCATGAGCTATAAATATTGTTTCTTCTATAAATTCAATGTCATATGATGGTTGATTTAAGTTTCTAACTGACAAAATAGGATTAGCTTTTAGGTTATCCAATACCCAGAGATTTCCTGTTATTTCAAGAATGTAAATTTTATCCTTATGTATTTTAATGTTAATAGGTCTTGAAAATGAAAAATTCGAAGAGTCTACTATTGCTAATGAAAGTAAAGATAATATTTTCAAGGGCTTAAAATTTTAAACCTTCTGAAAAAGATTGATTTTTATATATTATCGGAGTTTTTGAAATTATTCTTTATAATTATTTGCGGAGTAATTGTATTATATATCGTTGTGAATTTTTTTGAAAATATAGATACTTTTATAAATCCTCAAAGAGGTTTTAAGTTGTATCCTACTATAAAATACTACTTCTATCAAGTGCCTTATCTTTTTGTCCTCATGTTGCCTGTTGCACTAATGCTATCCTGTTTCTTTTCAATTGGTGATCTTTCAAGAAGATTTGAAATTATGGCTATAAAATCAATTGGAATTAGCATGAAGAGAGCTTTCTTTACAATTTATTTATTTTCTATTTTAATGACAGGTATTTCACTTTATTTATATTTGGATGTGGTAGGTGCATGGGTAAGGAAAGCTGAATGGGTAAAGGCAGTTGAAATTCAAGGAAAGAAGATACCAAAAGAAAAAACCTTTGCAATGAATTTAACCTTTGTAAGCGGAAATAAGGTATACTTTTTTAATGCGATTAGTGCTTTAACTAATTCTTCTGATGGTATAGTAATTGTAGAGTTAGAAAAGGAAGGAAAAGTAAAAAGAAGAATAGATGCAAGTAGCGGAAAATATATAAACGATGTTTGGGTTTTTTATAATGTAAATGAGAGAACTATAGATGGGAATAAAATAAAGTATGAGTTTTATAAAGAGAAAATATTTTCTGAAATAGAAGAAAGTCCTTTTGAGTTTTTAACTGAGCTAAAAGAATTACAACAAATGAATTTAAAGGAGTTAACTAATAGGATAGAAAAACTAAAGAAAGCAGGTTTTGAAATAAATGCGGAATTGACCGAGTTTTATTCAAGGATTTCATTTCCGTTTATGAATATAATTACTATTATTTTATCTTTGCCAATAGCAGTAGCAATTAAAGGAAGAGGTAAGGCATGGGGATTTGGTATAGCGGTAATTTTTGTTTTTTTATATTGGGGAGTTTCTGAGATGTTTAGGACACTTGGTATAGTAGGTAAGTTAGAGCCAGTTCTATGTGCATGGATACCTAATTTGATATTTTTAATAATTGGTATTCCGGGATGGTTTAGAATTGAGAAGTAAAGTATGGTTTAGGGTCTACTGCTTCTTTTCCAATTCTTAATTCAAAGTGCATGGGTTCATCTGATACTTTTGCAATTTCTTGTCCCTTAATTACATTATCACCTTTTTTTATACTTATTTTAGTAATTTGACTATAAATAGTATAAAATCCTGAGTGTTCTATAATTATTATGTTTCCATAGCCTTCAATAAATCCTACATATACTACACTTCCGCTTTCTGCAGCTCTTACAGGACTATCCTTAGGTGCTTGTATATCAATACCACTATTTTTCGTTTTAGTTCCATATATCTTGTCGTATACTATGCCAAAATCGTTCACAATTTTTCCATTTACTGGCATAAGTAATGAAATACCTGTGGTTTTCTTTACACTTTCTTTTTTCTTCGATAATTCGTTTATAATGCTTTCAAGTTTTTGTTTTGCTCTTTCTAACTCACTTAGGTATACTTGTCTTTCTGTTTTGTTAGTTCTTATTCTTGATAGTCTGTTATTTTTCTCCTGCTTTATTCTATTTAGTTCATTTAATGCAATTTCTTCATCTTTTAGTTTTAAATTTAGTGTGTTTATCGTAATGTCAATTTTATTTTGAGTAATTTCTAATTGTTTTTGTTTTTCTCTTAGGTCATTTACAAGGTTTTTATAATATCTTAGGACTGATAGTAAACTAACTTCAATTCTATAAGATGTATAAAATGAGCCTGTTTTTAATAGTAATGACCACATGTTTTCTTTTGGAATTTTATATAGTAGTTTTGCAGAAGTGTTCAGCTTTTTTCTTTTTTCCTCTATTTCTTTTGTAAGCTCCTCTTTCTTTCTATTTAGTAAATCTAATTCATTTTGAAGTTTTTGAACTTGTAGTTTCAATAGTTGTATTTTCTCGTTATATAGCTGTATTCTTGCATTTAATATTGATAGTTCTTTAAGTATGCTTTTTTCTTGTTTTTTTAGTTCTTCAAGTTTTTCTTGGTTTTCTATAATAAGTCTATTTATTTCTTCTAATTGTTTTTGATAGTCCTCAATATTCTGTGCTAATAGCCATAGCAACACTTCCCCCACCTCCAAGACAAAGCCCTGCAATTCCAAGTTTTTTATTTAGCCTTCTTAATGAATATATTAATGTAGTTAATATTCTTGCTCCTGATGCACCAATTGGATGACCAAGTGCAATTGCCCCTCCATTTATATTGAATTTATTCCAATTCCATCTTAATTCTTTATAATTTGCTAAGACTTGGCTTGCAAATGCTTCGTTTAGCTCAATTAAATCAAATTCGTCTATATCTTTTATATTTAATTTATTCATAAGTTTTCTAAATGCTCCTATAGGTGCAAAAAATAAATCTTTTGGCTCTGTAAAATAGCTTGTATAGTCTAAAATCCATGCTAATGGTTTTAAATTTAATTCTCTTACTTTTGTTTCTGATGCTAAAACCAGTGCACTTGCTCCATCACTTAAAGGTGGTGCATTTCCTGCAGTTACTTTTCCATCTTTTTTAAATACAGGTTTTAGTTGAGATAATTTTTCAATACTTGTATCTCTTCTTGGTGTTTCATCTGTATCTATAATTTTATTATCTACTTCTATTGGAATAATTTCTTCTTTAAAATAGCCATTGTCAATGGCTTTTATTGCTTTAATATGACTTTCATACGATAACTGGTCCATTTCTTCTCTTGTTATATTTGCTTTCTCTGCAGTGTATTCTGCTAAATGTCCCATATGCACATTATTATTAAATTGACAACTTAATCCATCGTAAATCATTAAATCTACTATTTCAGTATTTCCGTATTTAATTCCATTTCTTAAATAAAGTGCGTGTGGTGTATTTGTCATACTTTCCATTCCTCCAGCTACTACTATATGTGCATCTCCTGATTTTATCATTTGTGCTCCTAACATAACTGCCTTTAGTCCAGAACCACAAACCTGATTTATAGTAATTGCGGGAACTGAACTTGGTATACCTGCAAGAATTGCCGATTGTCTTGCAGGATTTTGCCCATTTCCTCCTTGCAAAACCTGACCCACTATCACTTCATCTATTAAACTCACTTCAATATTTGCCCTTTTTATTGCTTCTTTTATTGCGATAGCTCCAAGTTCTACCGCTTTGAATTTTGATAAATTTCCTAAGATTTTTCCTATAGGAGTTCTTACTGCACTTATAATCGCAACACGCATAAACAAATTTTAAAGTTTGTAAGATAGAAAAAATTTCTTGTGATAGAGAAAATTAGCTCTCTATGAAGTATAGCTGTTTCAATCCCTCATAGGGACGATAAAAAC
>JANXBH010000060.1 GCA_025060695.1 Caldifarciminota bacterium
TCTCTGAGCCTACCATTGAAGTGGTGGGCTATGATGAAAAGACCTGCCTGTGCAGGTTTTGGAAATCCGCCTGCGTGGATTTTCCTCACCTTCTTGCCCCGAATTTCCATCGGGGGAGGAACTTCACACAGTCCACAGCCGCAGTGTGGAGAAAAGCGTGTTTGTGTCAGTGATACGTAACCCGGGAATCTGCATCGCTTGTGCCTCCTGTTGGTGTTTTGGTGGAGACACAAGATGTAGTATGCCTGAGGCATCTGCTGGGGGAATCACACAACATGTAGGGGCATGGGTGCGGGGGAGGGATTTGAACCCTCGACCTCCGGGTTATGAGCCCGGCGAGCTGACCGCTGCTCCACCCCGCGTCATCGCTCTTAATTATATCATAAAACCGCGCAGAGTGCAAACCGATGGACATGTCGTGCTACGTTTACTACCTCGCCTCTTCCCTTTCCTCCCCCTTTTGGAGTAAACTGTACACACACTTCGTGGCAGGGAGGAGTTCGGAATAGATGTTTTGTGGTCGCTACCGTGTGTGGCTGGCGCTGGCATGGATACTGAGTGTTGCCCTCACGGCGCATGCGGACGTACGCAGCCGGGACACGGGAATCCACTCCTGGCGTATCTGGTCGCATATTTACAAGCTGGCATCGGAGGAGTTCGAGGGACGCGGCTCGGGCACGAAA
>JANXBH010000061.1 GCA_025060695.1 Caldifarciminota bacterium
TTATTCATCCAATAAATGTTTAAAATAGTTTTTATCCTCCCTATATGGGATTGAATCTCGTGGTGGTTTTCGTTCCCGGGGTCCCTGGTCCCGGAGTTTTTATCGTCCCTATAAGGGATTGAAACTTCAATGACAAGCGTGTGTGCCATTTTCTGAAGGAATTTGTTTTTATCGTCCCTATAAGGGATTGAAACATACTTTGCTCCATTCTGTCTGTTTTATTGGTAAGTGGTTTTTATCGTCCCTATAAGGGATTGAAACGGGTGGCTTTTCCATATTTCATTAAAGTATTTAATACTGTTTTTATCGTCCCTATGAGGGATTGAAACCGAATTTTAAAACGAAACCGTGTTGTCCATGTGCCTTGTTTTTATCGTCCCTATGAGGGATTGAAACACATTTCAAAAGCCAATATTTTATTTTGCTGATGCTAGTTTTTATCGTCCCTATGAGGGATTGAAACACCATTCATTTGGCGAGATAGGCAAATTGATTATCTTTGTTTTTATCGTCCCTATGAGGGATTGAAACCAAAATTAGCAAAATCTTCTTGTTTTAACTTTCTTATGTTTTTATCGTCCCTATGAGGGATTGAAACTTTTTTTCAATGATTAACCCCTTTGAATATTTTTGGAGTTTTTATCGTCCCTATGAGGGATTGA
>JANXBH010000062.1 GCA_025060695.1 Caldifarciminota bacterium
TGTATGGATGTTAGTTAAAGGTTAAAGGGGACGAAAAAAGGCACGGGTTTTTATCGTCCCTATGAGGGATTGAAACGGTTCTGTTCCAAAGAAGTTGTCTCTCATAGCACATATAGTTTTTATCGTCCCTATGAGGGATTGAAACTTTAATTGAGCTTTTCCCTCTTTTGCTAGCTTTTGTAAGACGTTTTTATCGTCCCTATGAGGGATTGAAACTTTACTTTATTTTCTACATTTTCTCCAAGGTCTAAGTGTTTTTATCGTCCCTATGAGGGATTGAAACATTGCACTGCTATAGTTCCTGGTGGTAATGGAACAGTGTTTTTATCGTCCCTATGAGGGATTGAAACTTATTTCCGCCAGTTCAAATAGTCTTTGTAGCCCATAGTTTTTATCGTCCCTATGAGGGATTGAAACAATTTACGATTTTGTCTAGAATTTTGTCAAGTAGATTGTTTTTATCGTCCCTATGAGGGATTGAAACCATCACCGTTTCTAAAAATCGTGAACTGTGCTTTCGGGTTTTTATCGTCCCTATGAGGGATTGAAACATCAATTTGCATAAATATGTTTATAGGGACAAAAATGTGTTTTTATCGTCCCTATGAGGGATTGAAACTTGATTTGGGAAAATTTCCTTCTTTCCTCACGGAAAA
>JANXBH010000063.1 GCA_025060695.1 Caldifarciminota bacterium
GTGTAATTCTATTATCTAAATTGATAATAATTTTCATTTCATTTAAATTAACAATATCAATATCAAAATTGTTATTTTTTATTAAAAATTTCAATTTTAAATCAATTAATTTACCAATATTGTATAAATATTTGAATAAATAATGCTTTGAATTTATAATTTTATGCTTTGAAAATAATTTCAAATGCAAATTATTAAATGATGAATTTAATAAAAGCATATAATTAACAATTAATTTATTATCCAAATTTTCAATGTTAATTTTTTCTTTAACAAAATCTACAAATTTATCAATGCCAAATCTATCAATATAATCAATTGCAATTAAATCAAAGTATTTTTTAAAATCATTATAAATATTATCAATGTTATAAAATGCGTTAATTACTAATAGCAATGAACTATACAACTTTGAATCTTGATGGTGGTCAAATGCTATCGGAAATAAATAATTTCTTCCAATATCAATGTAAATATTAAAATAATTATTGCTATTATAATTGCTAAATTCATTTTCATTAATTCTTAATATTCTAATCTTTTTAATAATATTTCTCAATTTAAATTTTTTGATAATTAAAAAAATATTATAAATAAAAATTGAAATTGCAAAATATTCATCTCTATGCGAATTTCCGCAATGT
>JANXBH010000064.1 GCA_025060695.1 Caldifarciminota bacterium
CCTTATAGGGACGATAAAAACGAATATGACAATGACAATGACAATGTCAATGACAATGTGTTTCAATCCCTTATAGGGACGATAAAAACGAATATAAATTCTGCTAATTCTATTACTTGAGCTAAGTTTCAATCCCTTATAGGGACGATAAAAACATTTGATTCTACTTTTACAATTGTTGGCTCTAATACAGTTTCAATCCCTTATAGGGACGATAAAAACTCAAGAGGATTTATTGGTTTTCCTTGTAGAGCAGCAGTTTCAATCCCTTATAGGGACGATAAAAACCAATTTTTACAGGCCTTATTTGATACATTAAAATTGGAGTTTCAATCCCTTATAGGGACGATAAAAACATTTACAAGGGTTGAAACAAATATTTCAAAGCTACACTGTTTCAATCCCTTATAGGGACGATAAAAACGCTCAAAGGTCAAAATAGTTGAACTGATAGGAATAGTGTTTCAATCCCTTATAGGGACGATAAAAACATTTTTCATAATTTTCGCCAGCTTTTATGCCAATAAGTTTCAATCCCTCATAGGGACGATAAAAACGCAATGATACTCGTTTTTGCATATTTTGTGTGGAAGAAGGTTTCAATCCCTCATAGGGACGATAAAAACGCTATTGTGTTGGATC
>JANXBH010000065.1 GCA_025060695.1 Caldifarciminota bacterium
AGATGGGTGAAGTAAATGATGGGACAGCTACTATGGATTGGATGCCTCAAGAGAAAGAAAGAGGTATTACAATTACTTCAGCAGCTACTTATTGTGTTTGGAAAAATTATCAAATAAACATTATTGATACTCCTGGACATGTTGATTTTACTGTTGAGGTAGAAAGAAGTTTAAGGGTTTTAGATGGATGTGTTGTGATATTTGATGCAGCTAACGGGGTAGAGCCTCAATCGGAGACAGTTTGGCATCAGGCAGATAAATATAACGTTTCAAAAATTGTTTTTGTGAACAAGATGGATAGGATAGGAGCAAATTTTGAAGATACAGTTAATCAGATCAAGAAGAAGTTAGGTGCTGTGCCTTTAGTTTTGCAACTTCCAATAGGAGAAGCAGATGAGTTTGTTGGTATAATAGATTTAATAGAGATGTGTGGATATATTTGGGACGATGAAGAAGGAAAAGTTTTTCACAGAATAGAAATTCCTAAAGAATATTTAGAAAAAGCAAAATTATATAAGAAAAAACTTATAGAGACTTTAGCAGACTTTGATGACCATATAGCAGATAAATATTTGAATAATGAAGAGATATCTTCTGAAGAATTAGATGCTTCCATAAGGAAATT
>JANXBH010000066.1 GCA_025060695.1 Caldifarciminota bacterium
AGTTTCAATCCCTCATAGGGACGATAAAAACGCTTTCCATGTGCCCTTTACAAAATTGGCTATGTTTTTGTTTCAATCCCTCATAGGGACGATAAAAACATAAGTTTTTTCTCTATCGTATTTTCAATAATTTCCTACATGTTTCAATCCCTCATAGGGACGATAAAAACCCAAAAAGCCAACTGTTTTGTTATGGGATAGAAATCATGTTTCAATCCCTCATAGGGACGATAAAAACATTGGACCGATAAACCCGATAAATCCAATAAACCCGAGTTTCAATCCCTCATAGGGACGATAAAAACGGAACATTAGGCTTATATGCTCCGCTTTCAAGAATGATGTTTCAATCCCTCATAGGGACGATAAAAACATACTGTCCATGTTAGCTAAATTAACGTTCCATTTATTGTTTCAATCCCTCATAGGGACGATAAAAACACCAGCTAAAAAAGATGGCACAATTTTTAGAGGAGAAGTTTCAATCCCTCATAGGGACGATAAAAACAAAACAGAGCGATTTAGAGGATGACATACCTTTTTAATTGTTTCAATCCCTCATAGGGACGATAAAAACATATATATGAAATTTATGATTTTGCTTATGAAAAAAGTTTCAATCCC
>JANXBH010000067.1 GCA_025060695.1 Caldifarciminota bacterium
GAGGGATTGAAACTTAATTGCTGATTCAAATAATAATATTTATGTTTGTTTTTATCGTCCCTATGAGGGATTGAAACAGTATTTTGGTCGTCAAAAATGCAAGCAAAATGATAAGAGTTTTTATCGTCCCTATGAGGGATTGAAACTAACAAACATCAAGGAAAATGGAGATGTAATAAACAGTTTTTATCGTCCCTATGAGGGATTGAAACATAATTCAATTAGTTTTCTTATTTTTTGATTATTCAGTTTTTATCGTCCCTATGAGGGATTGAAACAGTTGCCCCGTGATTTCTATTTTATTTGTTTCTTGCCGGTTTTTATCGTCCCTATGAGGGATTGAAACTATTTGACTTTTTGGCATGGAGAAAGAAAAGAAGATAAGTTTTTATCGTCCCTATGAGGGATTGAAACAGCCAACTGAATTTTCTCCATATAGTTCTGTTAACTCGGTTTTTATCGTCCCTATGAGGGATTGAAACAAAATTAGCCTTTAAAATTTCTTTTATCATGATGAGAGTTTTTATCGTCCCTATGAGGGATTGAAACTTAATTGCTGATTCAAATAATAATATTTATGTTTGTTTTTATCGTCCCTATGAGGGATTGAAAC
>JANXBH010000068.1 GCA_025060695.1 Caldifarciminota bacterium
TAGGGACGATAAAAACCTGGTTCCCATATCTCGCAAGTATATTCATCATCTGAAGTTTCAATCCCTTATAGGGACGATAAAAACAATTCATCTATTCCTATTCCTTTGCTAAGGTCCATAAGTTTCAATCCCTTATAGGGACGATAAAAACAAAACCCCCCCAATCAGGCATCTACAAAAAACAGCAAAGTTTCAATCCCTTATAGGGACGATAAAAACCTGAAAGTTTGCAAATGAATTTGTCGTTGATGTTGTTGTTTCAATCCCTTATAGGGACGATAAAAACAATAACACAAATGCCAATAGAAATATTATTTATACCAGTTTCAATCCCTTATAGGGACGATAAAAACTTTTTACGGCCTGTGGGTGTGTGAAGAGGAAGGGAAAGTTTCAATCCCTTATAGGGACGATAAAAACTCTTTATGTCTACCCCAAGCATATTCATCATCTGCAGTTTCAATCCCTTATAGGGACGATAAAAACACCTGACATTAAAAGAGATGGCCCAAATGTTCTCAAGTTTCAATCCCTTATAGGGACGATAAAAACAAAAATAAGAGTTTACATACACAAAGAGAAAGATGGTGTTTCAATCCCTTATAGGGACGA
>JANXBH010000069.1 GCA_025060695.1 Caldifarciminota bacterium
AAGAGGGACTTCACAGGCTCCCACCTATCCTGCGCAGGACAAGCCAAGGCTCAATGCCAGACTACAGTGAAGCTTCACGGGGTCTTTCCGTCCTGCCGCGGGTAGCCGGCATCTTGACCGGCATTACAATTTCGCCGGGACTCTCCTCGAGACAGCGTGGCACTCGTTGGACCATTCATGCAGGTCGGAACTTACCCGACAAGGAATTTCGCTCACCTTTATCTCTGACTTTCGCCAGAGGGTGGACTGTATCTTACCTTTGCCTCCAGGTCCTTTTTTGTCTGGAGGAGTTTATCCCTGTCTCCGGTGTTCATCTGAAGGGCTGTGTTTACTATGTCAAGTAAACCTTCAGGCTCTAAGTGCTTTCCTTCTTTCATCCATTGCACTACGCGCCTAAACTTTATAAAGTCCACATTCTTTTTGGTCTTTAACGGATGCTTTGTGAAAAACTCGCACAACTCTTCCAGACAACTCAGCTTTCTAATCCTGAAACACCATCTGTCTCCGTTGTTCCTTCTTACCACACCGCAACGAAAGAACCTTTTGAGAGCATAAAGCACTTGCAGGTCTCTCTCGTGTTGAACTACCACAAACTCTGGTAAAACCTGAT
>JANXBH010000006.1 GCA_025060695.1 Caldifarciminota bacterium
TAGGGTTTTTCGGAAAAAGAGATGAACAAAAGCTATCAATAATAAAAGACATATTTGGCATAGATATAAAGGACGCAAAAATAAATATCATAGCATACGGAGAAGATTATAGTGTTTCATATGGATTACTGGATATATACAAGCTAAAGATTGAAGATTTAGGCAATACTATAATTTATGAAAGTGAAGATGAAGATTTTTTAAACTATTGTAACAGAGTAATTATGTATATTTCTTCAAAGGAAAAAAATCTGATTAGTAAAATAGAAGAATATGCAAAAAAATCTTCTGTAATTATCATAGGAGAAGCTTTGGATAATGAAGTGATAAGCAGAATAGAAAAAGAAATTTTACCTAAGTTTCCGAATTTAGAGATAAAGTTCTTTTCAGTGAAAGAAAGAGATATTGATAAAATGTTATACAAGGCTTGGTTATATGATATCAGGGATGAATTGTTAGGTAAAGAGATTATTTTAGAGAAAAATAGTTTTATAGAATATACCTATCCTAAGATAGGTTCAAATAAACTCTATAAATTTGGTTATACTTCCAAAACTATTGGAAAGCATAGTGACCTTGTTTATTCAGTTTCATTTAGTCCTGATGGAAAATACTTGGCTAGTGGAAGTGGTGATAACACTATCAAAATCTGGTCTGTAGATAGTTGGAAAGAAATTATTACTCTCAAAGGACATAGTGACAATGTTTATTCAGTTTCATTTAGTCCTGATGGAAAATATTTAGCTAGTGGAAGTTATGATAAAACTGTCAAAATCTGGTTTATTGATCTATCCTCTTTTGAAAAAAATTTACCAGAAATGTTAAAAGACTTAAAAGATATAGTCCTTTTATCTTCTTTAGAGAAAATAGTAGGAAAAGATATTCAAAATAAAAAAGCTATTGTATTTTTTGGAGAATTCAGCAGTGGAAAAACAACTATCATAAATAATCTCTTTGAACTTAACTTACCTGTTGACATACTACCCTCAACAGCAGTTCCTACTATTATAACTCACGGACAATCAAAAAAGGTCTATTTAATAGATTCTCTCTTTAATCTAGAAGAAGCAAATGAAGAAAAATTATCAAAAGTATCTCATCAAGACAAAAAATATGCAAGTAAATATCTTTACAAGATTATTCTCTTAGATATGCCAGTATTAAAAGACTATATTATCATTGACACTCCTGGATTTTCAGCAGATAGTTTTGATTATGAAACAGCAATAAATATCTTAAAACTTGCAGATAAATTAGTATATGTAATAGATGCAGATACTGGTTCAATCACAAAAGAAGGTCTAGAAATATTAAAGTCTCAAAAAAATTTAGATTGCGTAGTAATTTTGAACAAGATTGATAAGAAAAAGGAAGATTTTGAAAAAATAGCACAGTATAACAAGGAAATATTAAAAAATAACGGAATAAATGCTGAAATAGAACTTTTTAGTTCATTCGCAGATGAAAAACTAATTAGAAACTGGAAAATTTCAATCATGTCTGAACTATTGAAGAAAAGCAAAAATAGTAGGTTTGCAGAGCATTATAAAAAGATATACACTGATCATAGAGAGTTTTTCTTATAGAATATATAACATTTTAATTTTAAAGGTAAAGGTTCTACTAATTGGAGGCTTTAGCATAGGCAACTAAACCATAGGAGATATACTATTCAAAAGGAAGGATAATCCCAAACTAAAAAAATTTCAGAACTTATGCATATTAAACTTTCTCATAAGAATTAGAAACTACATAATCCAGTAATAGTAAATAAGTATGACAAAAATAGGAAAAGAGCAAACATACTATGGAAAAACATCAGTTTTTGAAAAAGATGTGCTTGATTTTGAAGAAGTAAGCAATTTAAGAAACATAGTTTTTTCAGGAGAATTAATTTTGATAGCCCAAAATTCAATACGAAATATAATCAATTACAAAAAAGTTAGAAAATTCAAGTCAAGCATTTCAAGACTAAAAGAAATCTTAGAGTTTAAAATTTAAGCATGATACTTTTTATACATTTTATACCAGAAAAAGTGTTAAACCATAACTATATCCTTTCCTATATCTGGCCTGATGTAGAGTATAAGACTTTTGATGTGATAAAATATGACTATTTTTTGTGGATAGATAGTATAAAGAATGCACAAAACCTAAGACCTATTCTAAGTGCATATAATAAAATTACATTTAAAACTATTGAACCTACAGACAGCATATATTTACACTTTATTAGAGGAAATTACGTAGTTCCATATTGGATAGATACAGTAAAAAATAACCTTATAATAGATTCAGTTAGGCTAATTTATAACAACAATACATATAGTCCGCAATACTATACTCCAGGTGATACACTTATTATAGTAAAATTTAACTTTCAAATTCCACAAGGACAAAAATTTAGAGTTGATATATACTATCGTGGAACAGTAAATAGAACAGGTTCATCCTTTGGAGGAGGCTTAGACTTAAAGCAAAATAATATAATATATGCGGATAATGAGCCTTTTGGACTTAGAAGGTGGCTTCCAAGTTTTGATTTACCCTACGAAAAGGTGGATACCGTGGAAGCAAGAATAAAAGTTAAACTTGGTTGGAAAACAGTTGCAAATGGAATTCGTATTGACAGTACAATTGAAAATAACTGGATAACTTACTATTATAAAACCAAATATCCAATAGCACCATATTTGATTGTTTTTGCTTCTTCAAAGGACTTTAATATTATTACTCAAAATTGGAATTACAATAATATAACTATGCCTATTTATCATTATGTTAAAATTGGAAATAATGCACCATCTTTATATTTACCGAATATGCTAACGATATTTTCTAATAGATTTGACATAGTCTATCCATTTTATGAAGAAAAGTATGGAGAGGTTGAAATATTTGAAGGTTTCTTTGGAGGTGCTATGGAAGACCAGACTAACACATTTACAAAAGTTACAAATAATGAAGTTTTGAGTGCACACGAGCTTGCACACCATTGGTGGGGTAATATGGTTACTTGTGCAACATTTAAGGATATATTTATAAATGAAGGTTTAACTACTTATTCTGAAGCGGTTTACGATGAAATAGCATTAGGTTATGGAGATTTTGGAAATTGTAGAGGTTATATGGGGCAAATTAAATGCGATATAAATAGATACTTTCAATATGGAGATCCAAATAAACCAATATACAATCCGGGCCCAAGACTATCAGATGTATTCGATGGAGCAATAACTTATAGTAAAGCATCAGCCGTCATGCATAGTTTAAGATTACTTTTTAGATATATCTATAATGATAGTGCTATCGGCGACCAAAAATTTTTTCAAGCTTTTAAATACTTTGGAAATAAGAGAAAATTTTCATATGCAAGAGTTAAAGATTTTGAAGACGATATAAAAGAATTTTTAGATTTAGAAAACAAGGATAGTACTATTGGTTATTTCTTTAAACAATGGATATTTAATCCCGGACATCCAAAATTTAAATTCATCTTATCAAGAAACTTCAATGGCTCAAATTATGACCTCATTATAAATCTTACCCAAAACCAACCTTCAAACTGGTCAAAATTTAAAATTCCAAGATACCCAATAAGAATAGTGTTTTCAGATAATACTCAAATTGATACTATAATACATATAGATTCATTACAAGCTCAGACATATAGCTTTAATTTTACAAAACAACCGATAAATCTCGTTCCTGACCCAAACAATAATTATATTGATGAATTTACAGTCTCAGAAATAGACGAAATTAGCGAAGAATATCTTTATATAAAATTTATTGGCAAAAGGCTTATTTTAAATATCCCGAGGTCCGATAATTATAGTATAAGAATTTATAGAGTAGATGGTGGTATAACATATGAAAATTCTGGATTTTTCAACAAAGGAAAGTATGAAATGAATCTAAATCTTAAATCAGGTATATATATTGTAAAAATTAGTGGGGCATTAAGCTATAAGACAAAAATTGCTATTAAGTAAAAACAGAGATTAAAATAAAGTAAACAGGTATATTTACTATTAGGCTATCTACTCTATCTAAAACACCACCATGACCTAAAAGGAAAATACCAGAATCTTTTACTTTTGCTTCCCTTTTAATTACAGATTCTATTAAATCACCAAGTGTCCCAGTAATGGATAAAATAGCAGAAAAAATGGCATATTTTATTAATGGAAACTTATAGACATGTGCATAGGCTATTCCAAAAATTATGCAAAATACTAAACCTCCAATAAAGCCCTCCCATGTTTTATTTGGACTAATAATAGGAGCAAGCTTCTTTCTTCCAAAGAACCTACCAATGAAAAATGCAAAAATGTCATTTATCCAAGTAATGAATACCACAAAGAGAACATATTCTAAACCCATATTTCTTAGGTTTACCAAAAGTGCAGATGGAATTGAAAGATATAAAAATCCATAAATAGATATTGCACCATCTTCCATACCCCTTCCAGAATTATAATAAATTGGAATAGAGAGCAAAAAGAGTAAAAATAGAACAAGAAAAACTACCAATGTTGTTTCTATAAAGTTCAAATTGGATGCAAAGTAAGTTAAGATAATTGATGCAACTATAGTTTGGAATTTAAATGGTCTAAAACCCATATTTTTTACTAAATTAAAATATTCAACTAAACCTAAAGTGGCAACTACTATAACTAATAGTTTAAATGGTATTCCACCAAGTATTAAAAAAAATAAAAAACCAACTACTCCTACAAAACCTGAGATTACTCTTAAGAATAGGTTTTTTTGAAAAGTTTCCAAGTTTCTCTCCAGTCCTTAGTTGAAAGTCCATATCTTTTTGCAAGTTCATAAAATTCCCTTGCAGAGGATGTTATAAAAAATGGTATATTTTTACTATGAGCAGAAATCCTTGCATATTCAATATCTTTTGCCATTAATTCAGTAGTAAAAGATAGTTCTACTTCTTTATCATAATATTTTCCATATCTTACTGCCATATCTATAATTGGTCTATCTCCTTGAATTTCATAAATTTCATTTTCAATAGAAAACTCCTTTATGAATGTATTAAATTCCAAAGATAAGACATAAAAAACACCATGTATAAAATTCGATGCAAGTTTTATGGCACTTGCTTTTACACTGTCGTTTACAAAATAAACTTTGCCAATATACTCTAAAAAATTCAAATTATATCTTTGATAAAAGTCTTCACTTTCACCGAAGACTATTCTTGCCCTTGCAGTTTCTATATCCTTCGGTCCACCGAAAATTGGACTAGAGACATAGCTTTTGTATTTTTCCTTTATTTCCTCTACAAAAACTGGATGAAGAGTTGAAAAATCAATTATTATCTTTTGGTCCGGTATGGATTTTATAATATCACTTACCGCTTTAGTATCCGATAAAACAATAAGAATAATATCAGTATTTTTTACAAAGTCGTCTATGTTATAAAACAAGTTTGCTTTCTCTCTAAATTCTTCCAGTTTTTCTTTACTTCTATTGTATAAATTCAATTTTAGTCCTTTACTTATTAGATTTAATGATATAGCTCTTCCCATTCTTCCAAGACCAATAAGTCCAAGCATATTTAATCTTCAAAGAAAAACTTCAATTCCCTAATAGCATTTTCTATTGTATCTGAAGCATGAACCACATTCTTTGTAATACTTTCTCCAAATAAATTTCTAATAGTTCCTTCCCTTGCTTTTTTAGGTTCGGTTTCCCCTATAAAATCTCTAATTTTTTTAACGATATCCTCTCCTTCTATTCTAATGCCTACTACACTATCACTTGTTATAAAATCTATTAGTTCGCTAAAAAATGGTTTTTCTTTGTGAACTTCATAAAATTTTTCAGCCTCTTCCCTTGAAAATCTTTTCATTTTAATACCTGTAATTTCAAATCCATTTTCTTCTAATATACTAATAATTTTTCCTATAATTCTTTTTTTTACTGCGTCTGGTTTTATCATTAAAAGGGTTTTCATAGTGCGGGAGGAGGGAGTTGAACCCTCACGCCCTTTCGGGCACTAGACCCTCAATCTAGCGCGTCTGCCAATTCCGCCACTCCCGCATACTTTAAAATTTTAAAGTAAAAGTTTTAACTAATTGTAAATGGTTCATTTGAAAATGGTATGACAGGTTGGAGCTTATCTACTTATCCAAATTGTCCTATATACTACACATTTGCAGAACCAAGAAAAGCTTCAGATATATCACCAACAATAAACTCCACTCATGGAAACTATTTTTTACATATTTCTACGCTTTATCAGGACATAGACGGTCCTTGCACTACTTCAAACGTTGATACAAATGGTTATCTTGAATATGACTATGCAGTTGTATCTCAAACATTTAATGCAAACAATTGCAACATGGGTATTGTTATTAAATTTGACTTTCACTATCTTACCGCTGAGTGGTCTAATTATGACGACCTTTTTAGACTTTCAGTTAATAATACTGAGTTAGTTAAGTATTCCAATCCAAGGGTTATTACATCACCTTGGCCAGATTACTACCAGGTTGATAATATTAATACTACAGTATATGGTTCATCTGTCCCAACTCAATACTATGAATATGGTAAAGCTATAGTAGGATGGCAAACTATCCAAGTTTCATATCCATCAGGAGGAACCTATACACTTCGCTTTGAAAACTGGGATTAGGGTAACCAGATAGTTGCGAATGGTGTTTTAATAGATAATGTAGTAATAAATTGTCTTACTCCTGTTAGTATTCCTGAAAAGCCAATAGCTGTATTTTCAAAGGGTTATATTTATGTAAACTATGTGCCTGCTGGAAGTTATGTTGAAATATATAGAAATGATGGAGTATTGGTAAATAGCATATATTTTGCTGTTGAAGGTAATTATAGAGCCGAGATATTGAAGTCTGGTTTATATGTAGTGAAAGTTAGGAATAGTAAAGATGTTTGGACATATAAGGGGGTAGTAAGATGATAGTGGTTATTTTATCTCATGTTTTAGGTTATGGTGTGTATGATGTGAGTTTTGGAGAAATGTGTAATATTAATCCAACAATAGCAAGGAGTATAATAAAGGATGTTATAAGAAATACGAATGTAGATGACTTTGCATATATTGGAGATAGAAGTTTTAGGATGATAATACATGTTTTGGCTAAGAAATATGGCGAGGTGAGAGAGGAAGATATAAAGGGAGCATTAAGTAGGTATTGCGATGATTATAGTATAAAACTTATAGAAGGTATAAATAGGTAAGATAGAGAAACTACACGCTTTAAAATTATAACTGTACTTGCTCTATTTAGTTGATGGTTATAATGTTCTATATTCTACGAGTTTCAAAAATTGGATAGATAAATTTGGACTACAAAGTGCAAGGAGTCATCTTATAAATTTTATTAGAAGTCTTGAAAGAAATGTTATAATTGTATTTGATGGTAAGGAAAACTATCCAAATTCAGAATTTCCAAATGTAGTCTTTACTAAAGGTGAAAGTGCTGACAAGTATATAAAGAATTTTATAAAAAGCTACAAAGACAAAGATAAACTTGTAGTAGTTTCAAACGACAAGTCAATAATTTCTTTTGCAAGAACTCATAAAGTTAAAACTTTGAGTGTAGAAAAATTTTTAAATAAAAGTAGAAATGCTAAAGAAGAAGTGAATAAAGTAAACCTTGATGAAATTACAGCTATAGTTAAAAAGGAATGGGGGTTATTTTGAAAGAACTGCTTCTATTCTTTCTAATGCCCAATCAATCTCTTCTCTTTTAATTATAAGTGGTGGAGCAAATCTTATTACATAGTCATGAGTTTCCTTTGAAAGCACTCCAAGTTCTAAAAGTCTTTCACAAAATTCTCTTGCAGGTTTATTTAACTCTACACCAATTAGTAATCCCTTACCTCTTACTTCTTTTATATATGGACTTTTTATTTCTCTTAAATTTTTTATAAAATACTCACCCATAATCCTTGCGTTCTCTGGCAGATTTTCCTCTATTATAACCTCTATTGATGTAATACCTATTATGGATGCAAGTGGATTTCCACCAAATGTTGAGCCATGGTCTCCAGGCTTAATTACTTCCATAATATTATCGTTTGCAAGTACTACGGAAACAGGATATACACCTCCACCAAGAGCCTTTCCTAAAATAAGTATATCTGGCTTTTCATCCTCACTTAGTTCATGCTGATATGCAAAAAGTTTTCCAGTTCTTCCGAGACCTGTCTGAATTTCATCTAAAATTAGTAGAACTCCCTTTTCTTTTGTAATTTCTCTTAGTTTCTTTAAGTAGCCATCAGGGGGAACAATTATACCACCTTCTCCTTGAATAGGTTCAATAAGAACTCCGATAGTCCTTTCATTTATAACCCTTTCTATGGCTTTCTCGTCTCCAAATGGGACAAATACAAAACCCGGAGTAAATGGACCAAAGGCATATCTGTATTGTTTTTCTGAAGAAAAACTAATAATGGTTATTGTTCTTCCATGAAAATTATTAAGTGCTACTATTATTTCTCCATCGTTTAGAGGTATACCTTTTTTAGTGTATGCCCACTTTCTTGCTATTTTAAGAGCAGTTTCCACTGCTTCCGCACCACTATTCATAGGAAGTGCTTTATCATAACCTGTAATTTCATTTAGTTTCTTTAAAAATAGTGATAGTTTATCGTTATAGAAAGCACGAGAAGTTAGTGTAATATTATTTAATTGTTCAATTATTGCATTTATGATTTTTGGATGTCTATGACCTTGATTTAATGCAGAATAACTAGACAACATATCAATATACTTATTTCCCTCAACATCCCATACCCAAACACCTTCACCTCTTGTTAAAACTACCTTTAATGGCTTGTAATTATGAGCTCCGTATTTTTCAGTCAATTCAATGTGGTATAATGAATTCATATGAAAATTTTAAAGCTAAATTTTATGCTTTAAAATTTTAGAGCTTATTTGGGGCGTCGTCTAATGGCAGGACAGTGGTCTTTGGAGCCACGAGTGGAGGTTCGAGTCCTCCCGCCCCAGTAGTTTTAGGAAGAACTTAATTTCAAATAATCTTGTAGTAAAATCATAGCGGATAAATCATCTACATTATCCTTTTTAAAAATTTTGCTCGTCATTCTTTCATCCAATAGAATTACCTCTAATTTAAACATTTCTTCTATTTTCTGCTTTAATCTATAGATGTCTCCTGTAATTTCTATCTCTTTTCCACTTAATGAAAGTGGAAGTCCGATAACAATTTTACTTATATTCTTTTTTTCTATTAATCTTTCAATCTCAGAAAATAAATTTTCAGTTTCAATAGTGCCATACGGAATAGCAACTTTATTCTTACTATCACTTATTGCAATTCCGCATTTTTTCCTACCATAGTCAATAGCTAAAATTCTCATTTTTCAATTTCCTGCAATTTCCTTACATATTTCAGTAATATGATAGTTTATTCTCTCAAGGTTATTTAGAAGTTCTATATGAACTGAACTAGTAAGAAAAGCTTCTTGAACAAGAGACTTTAATCTTTCAAAGTGCTTATATTGATATTGGTCAAGAATATTATTCAATAGAATTCTTCTTTCATAACAATACCTTGCCCTTGAAACATCAAAATCCAATAGTGCCATATTCATCATTTGAAAACTTAACATTACTTCTTTGTGAAAAGCTATTAAATCATCTAAACCTTCTTTTGAAAAGCTATAACCTTCTATATACATCTTATATATATTTTTTGCGATATTCTTTGATATTATATCACCCATTGCTTCAAACTCATCTACAATATTTTGAATAACTTTTAACTTCCATGCTTCTTCCTCAGTTATTTCAATTTTTTGAAGCCTTATAAGATATAGAACTATCTCCTCTCTCATCTTATCTACATCTTCATCCATTAGCTCCAGCTTATTTATTAAGGAAGGGTTTCTCGTAATAAAAACTTCAGGTAACTTTTCTAACATAAATTCTATATAGCTTGACATCTCAATGATTTTCCTATGGGCAACTGCAATAGCTATGGAACTGCTTTCAAATATGGATGGATCGGGCAATTTTGATTTTACAGTTTCTTTAAATAAACTCCTGAATATAAATTCTGCTATATTTAAAAATGGCAAAAATATTATAGCTCCAATTATATTAAAAAATGTATGGGCATTTGCTATTTGTCTTGTAAGTGAACCATCACTATATTTAATCAGAGATATAAATGGTTCTATGAATATTAGAATTATAATGAAAGTTATAAATTTATAGAAAAAGTTAGCAAAAGCTATTTGCTTTCCACTTGAGCCTGAATTAATTGAAGCCAAAATTGAGGTAAAACTTGTTCCTAAGTTTGCACCAAGCACAATGTATATGCCTGCTTTTAAGTCTATTACATCTTGAAATGCTAATGAAATTGCAAAACCTACAACCGCTGCACTTGAGTGAATTAGTGCTGTAAATACAGCAGATATAAAAATACCCCAAAAAACACTTTCACCTATAAATTTAAAAAAATTAATAAACTGCGGAAATATACTAAGATGATAAACACTATCTGACATTAGCTTTATTGAAAAAAACAACAAACCAATACCAAAAATTATATTTCCATGTGCCCTGATTATACCCTCAATCCTTTTTAGAATATACCCAAGAATTATTAAAATTAGAGAAATTTCAAAAAGACCAAATGAAATTATTTGAGTAGTAAAAGTTGAACCAATACCTGCACCAAGTGCAATACTTAAGGCATTTTTAAGAGATAAAATACCAGAATCTACAAAGGAAACTAACATTACATTTATTGCAGTTGAAGATTGAATTGCAATAGTTGAAACAATACCAACAATAAGTGCATATATTCTATTTTCTGAAAACTTCTTAAAAAATTCTCTAATTGGAACTCCTGCAAGTGTATTAATCCCTCTATTTAATTTCTCCATTCCATAAAGGAAAATTACAAAACCAGCTATAGTCTGTAATATAGAAAATAGAACAAAAAAGCTATCAATAACATTATACTTAAAATGTGCGAAAACATTATCCTTGTAAAAAATTACACGATAAATTCCTTCAAATTGAGGAACAGGAGGTTCAAATATGGCATATCCAAGACTATCAGTTATAACTTCATATCTTTGAACATCATTAGGAGTTATTAGAAAGACCTCTACTTTGTAATTTTTCAAAATCTCATTATTTTCAAATATTTGAATTCTTAAAGGTTTTAAATATTTTCCTTTAATAACAACCTGATTATCCCCCGAAAGGTCAACTTTATAAACATTATCATATGGTTTTACTATATCTACGGAAAAAAAGAGAAATATCATTTTTTAGTCTTCAATAAGCGCCTCCATTATTTGAATTGCATTAAGCGCTGCACCTTTTCTTAAATTATCAAATACTGACCAAAACAAATAAACATTATCTAAAAATGGATGCTTTCTTAATCTGCTAATATAAACTTCATCTTTATTTACTATATCCCTTGGAGTAAAGTAGCCATTATTTTTATAAACAATACCTGAAAAATTACTTATTGCATCCTCTACTAAATCAAAATTTTCTTTTTCTAATTCTACTTCTACAGATTGGCTATGGCAAAATTCAATTGGAACCCTTACTGCAGTAGCAGAAATTATAAGATTGTCCATTTTCAATATTTTTCTCGTTTCATTTATTATCTTCCATTCTTCTTCTGAATATCCATTTTGAAAATTCCCTATTTGCGGAATGAGATTATTATATATTACATTACTAAATGGAGTTTTCTCATAAGTTTTACCCTCTTTCTCAAAGTGATATGCATTTAGTCCATCTCTTCCTGAACCTGATACACTCTGATACGTACTAACTGAAACCCTTTTTATTGAAAATTTCATTAAAGCTTTTAGTGGAATTGTTAGCTGAATAGTTGAACAATTAGGATTTGCTATTAAACCCTTATGAAATCTTAAATCTTCAATATTTACCTCAGGTACAACTAATGGAACATCCTTATCTAATCTAAATGCTGAAGAGTTATCTATAATTATAGCACCTTTTTTTAAAAAAGCATCTTTCCATAATTTTGAAAGAAAACTATCTACTGCAAATAGTGCAAAGTCAAGCTTTGGTATATTGTATTCTGAAATTGGTTTCACTTCTATTTCCCTTTCTTTAAACTTAATTGTTCTTCCTCCTTCGCTTGCAAAAGGATAAACTTCCAAATTGTCAAATTTTTCTTCTAATATTTTTATCATCAGTGAACCAACTAATCCTGTTGCTCCAAAAACTGCAACTTTCATTTTTTATATGGAGATGGGGTTTTGAAGAATTCTAAATAATAGTCAGGAGCTAAGTTTAAAGCAGTTAATCTATCTATGGACCTGCCTTCTATATCATCTCTTAAAGGAGCTGACATTTCTACCGGATTAAATAGGGGTTCAATAGCTTTCGTATCTATTTCTTTCAGTTGAGAAAAGTAATTTAGCATTTTTTTAAAATGTTCATCAAAATTCTCCCTGTTTTTATCAACTTTCAATTTTGCTAAATCTTCAAATTTTTCTAATTTCATTCTTTTATTTCAAAATTACTATATTCCAATCTTTTATTAATTTCTTCATATTCAATTTTCTCTACTATAGCAAGCGGAGGTCCTTCTTTTAGAATTTCAATAAACTTCTTTAGATTCTCTTCTTCCCCTGTAATTTCCATATATACGCTTCCGTCAGGCTTATTTTCTGCAAAACCCTTAATACCCAACTTCCTTGCATGCTTTTGAGCAAAGTACCTATAGCCTACACCTTGAACTCTTCCATAAACTTTAATTATTAAGCTTTTCATACCTTGACGGGCACTTAGTTAACAAATTTCTTGCATATATGGTATTATTATTTCTATCGTATTCACCCTCAGCTATTACTTCATTTTCCTCACTAAATGCATCAGGCAAAATACCATTGTAAACTACTTTTACCTGCTTGTCATTTTGATAAATAGTAAATTGAACTTCGTTCATTTGTTTTATAACTGAATTTCTTTTCACTATACCGCTAACTTTCACATTCTTTGACTTTATGGGTTTTTTATATAATTCTTCTACTGTATAATAATAAACTGCAGAGTTATTTATACCTGCATATACCGCGTATATAATTGAAACTAAAAGTGCAAGTATTAAAAATATATATTTTAATCTCTTCAAGACCGAAAATTTTAAAGCTTTAAAATTTTGAGAAAATGAACTTAGAAAAAGTCCAAGAACTAAGAGAGGAATTAGAGAATTTAAAAAAGATATATAAAAAAGGTAATTCTATAATTATACCTGCACTCTGGAGAGTTCAGGAGATATATGGATATCTCTCAGACGAAGGTTTAGAAATTTTGGCAAATGAACTGAATACTACAAAAGAAAAACTTCTTCAAGTAGCTACATTTTATCATTTTTTCCACACAAAACCTACTGGCAAATACCACATTTATATTTGCACTAATGTATCCTGCATGCTAAACTTTGCGTATGAAGTTGTAGATGAATTAAGAAATATATTAAAAGTTAATGAAAATGAAGTTACACCTGATGGTATGTTTTCATGGGAGGAAATTGAGTGTATTGGTTTGTGCGACCAACCTGTAGCAGGATTTATAAACATGAAAAGAATAACGAACTTAAATAAAGATAATATAAAAGATATAATTGAAAATCCACAAAATTACGCTCCTGAGAAAACAAAAATTGAACTTATATAAGTAAAGCAGGGTTTAAAATTTTATACGTGCTAAAACTTTTAGTTATGCTTACAATTGGAGATATGGTGCCGAATTTTGAAGGAAAAGCAACAGATGGAAGTATAGTAACTAATGAAACTATAAAAGGAAAGTGGACTGTTCTATTTTTTTATCCTAAGGCATTTACACCCGGTTGCACTGATGAAGTTTGCAATATAAGAGATAACTACTCTAATCTAAAGAAGTATGATATAAATATATATGGTGTAAGCAAGGATGATTTAAAAACTCAAAAAGAGTTTAAGGAAAAGTATAAACTACAGTATGAGCTTATTGCAGATGAAGAAGGGAAAATTATTAAGGCATTTAAAGTCTCAGGATTTGGAGGATTTGCGAAGAGGAAAACATTTATAATAAACCCTGAAGGTAAGATAGTTCATGTTTTTGATAAAGTAAATACAAGTAAGCACGGTCTTGAAGTTGAGGAGGTCCTTAAAAAATTAATAAAATAGGTATATTTTTAATACCATTTGATAAAGCAGTTATTTCAAGACCCGGTAGTAGATTAGCACCAGCTAAAATAAAAGATTATCTACTTACTTTAAATTTTAGAAATAAAGAAAAAATTAACTTTCTTGAGATTAATACTGAAAATCTTGACACTTATTTGGCACACGAAAAAATAACTGAAACCATACTAAAAAATTTTAAATATAATTTTTATGTATTTATCGGAGGAGATCATTCTATAACCTATGCAACATTTAAAGCAATAAAGCATCACTTTGAAAATATTCTTTTAATAAACATAGATAAACACTTTGATATAAGAGACTGGAGTAAGGATAATATTTCAAGTGGTTCGTCATTTAGTAGGTTATTGGATGAAGGGATTATAAAAGCAAATGAACTATTAGAAATTGGTATATTAGAGTTTTTCAATAGTGATTATCTTTTTGAAAAGTTAAAGAGATATGGTTTTGAATATATTAAGATGTTTGAGATAAAGGAAAACATTGATGGAGTTTTAAATAGAATTGAGAAAAAATTAGAAGCATTTAAAAATATTTATCTAAGTATAGATATTGATGTTATAGATGCGTCAATATGTCCCGGAAGTAGTGCAAGTTCACATTTTGGGCTATATCAGGAAGAATTACTAAAAATTCTGAACACAATTATAAATTCAAGAAAACTTATTGCTCTGGACGTAGTAGAAGTTAATCCACTTGTTGATTTTAATGACATGTCTTCAAGATTTTCATCTTTACTACTTTCTTATCTAATTAATCAAATTATTTAGCTTCATTTTCTAAAATATCCATAAATTAAATTAACAGATTAAATAAAGCTCAATTCTATTTACTATTTAAAAGTTTAAATGATTTATAAATTAAAGATTTATTAATAAAAATATTCTAAAACTTTTAATTACGTTGTGAAATGAAAGGTACGAAAATATTTATTCTCATTTTCAGACAATCATTTTACAAAAAACCTTCTTTAACTAAATTGACATATTAATATAAATACATTTTTATTCAAAAATTTTACTATGTATATGGTCTTAATTCTTTCAGGACTTGAAATTTTACAATTTGATGCTTTAAAATTTTCAGTATGGCGGTGGAAGGTGTTAAAAAAACAAAAAAAGGAGGTGAACTATGAACAAGGCTCAACTTATATCAGAAGTAGCAAAAAGAGCAGGTTTAACAAAGAAAGATTCAAAATCAGCAGTTGATGCAGTTCTATCAGCAATAAAAGATGCTCTTTCAAAAGGTCAAAAGGTTAGATTAATTGGTTTTGGAACATTTGAAGTAAGAAAAAGATCAGCAAGAAAAGGTAAAAATCCAAAAACTGGTCAAACTATAAACATTCCTGCAAGAAAAGTCCCTGCATTTAAACCATCAAGTGAACTAAGAAAAGCAGTAAAGTAGGTAAAAACTAAAACCTTCCACCGCCTAAACTAAAAAAGGATTATCTTAGCTAAAGTAAAGTAAGTGGTATAGGTTATAATATCACCCAATGTTGTAATAAATGGCACACTTGAACCTGCAGGATCAATTCTAAATTTCCTTAAAGCTATTGGGGTTAAAAATCCAAAAGTATTTGCAACCAGAGATGAAACGATAGAACTAAGACTTACTACAAGCGCTAACTTAATAAAGAAATCACCTCTTATCAATGCTATCATAAACATTGCAATAGCAATAATGCCTGATATTAACAAGGTTGTAGAAAACTCGTTCCAAAATAACTTTAAAAAAGCTCTAAGACTTCTTTCTATCTCTCCTGTCGCTATTGCTCTTATCGTTAAAGCAGATGCTTGTGAACCAATAATACCAGTCGTATTCGCTAAATTAGGTAAAAAAAAGGTTAAAATGGTTAAATGAGCTATCAATTCTTCAAAACTATTTAAAACAAATCCTGAAAGATTTCCTAAAACTATCATAATAAATATAGCAGGCAATCTTTTGAGTATTTTATCCTTATAAGATAGCATAAAATATTTTGCTTCAGGATCTACTAAACCTACAAATCTATATATCTCTTCTGTAGCCTCTTCTTCTAAAACATCAACCACATCATCAATAGTAATAACTCCAAGTATCCTACTTTCCTTGTCTACAACAGGTAAAATTAGTAAATCATAATCTTTCATTAAATTCGCTGCAACCTTCCTGTCCTCATAAACAGAAACAGAAACTATATTTTCTGATATATTACCTAATTTAACATGTTCAGGACTTCTAACTATAGTGGTTAATTTTGCATAACCTTTTAGTTTTCCTTCTTTAGAGACAACAAATATACTTACAAGCGATTCATCGGATATATCACTATTCCTTATTATGTTTAAAGCCTCGCTTATTGTTTTTTCCTCATCTATAGAAATAAAATCCGTATTCATTATTCTTCCACATGAATTTTCTGGATAATTTAGCAATTTAAGTGCGGCTTCCTTTTCCTCTCTCGGTAGTATAGAAATAATCTTCTGAACTAGCGAAGGTGGTAACTCTTCAAATAGAGCAACTTTATCGTCATTATCAATCTCCTCAAATAATTCAATGAGTTGTTTATCAGGAAAACTTCTTATAATCTCCTCAAGTTTATATCCCTCTAAATACGTTAAAACATCAGAACACTTCTTACTATCCAATAACCTTAAAATCAAAATAGACTTTGTAGGTTCTAAATCCTCTATAATTTCAGCAATATCAAAGGGGTGAAGATTTTGAACTAGTACCTTTAATGATTTAAAGTTCTTTTCTTCAATTGCTTCTATAATATCTGGAAGTAAAATATAAGAAATTCTCAATATTTGAAATTTTAAAGTTTGTGCTTTAAAATTTTGAACCTCATTTTTGGGCCCGTAGCTCAATGGCAGAGCAGCGGACTCATAATCCGTGGGTTGTAGGTTCGAGTCCTACCGGGCCCATATGGTCTGGCTTGTAGGGATGTTAATCCTTGAAAAAGTTAATAATAAGATTGCAGATGGTTATCATAGCTTAGAGATAAGAGGAATTTCTAAGGGTAATTACGTAGCAAATGCCATCATGGGAAATATAAACTATAATACATGTGAAATACCTTTATTAAACTTTAAATTTCAGGTTGATGGTTTAATAAAAGAGTGTATATATAAACCTACGAAAAATTTAAATGAGTTCAAGATAGTAATATACTATAAGAAGTGATAATAACTTGATTACAGCAGTTGAAATTGAAGCAAAAGCAAAGGAATTAAAGCAGAAGGGTTATCCTGTTATATCATTAGCTATTGGAGAGCCTGATTTTCCTGTTCATGAAAGCATAAAAGATACTATATATAAAGCTGTTTTAGATAACAAAACCTATTATCCCAATCCACAAGGAATATTAGAATTAAGAGAAGCAGTTGCGGAATATGAAACCAAAAGAAAAGGTATACACATTAGTCCAGATGAAATATTAATAACAGCTGGAGGCAAACCTGTAATATTTTATTCAATATTTTCACTATGTAATAAAGACGATGAAGTAATTCTGCTTGAGCCGTATTATTTAGTTTACCCATATTGGTGTAAAGTTTTGAATATTAAGTACAAAGTTATAAAACTTGAGGAAAACGGAACTATTCCAAAAGACGAATTTTTAAAAGCTTTAAATAGTAAAACAAGGTTAATAATAATAAATTACCCAAACAATCCGCAGGGTTCTCTAATGAATAAGGAAAATTTAGATTTACTTTTAGAAGCATTAGAAAAATTTTCAAGGTTATATATCCTATCAGATGAAGTTTATTCAGAGTTAGTATATGAAGGAGAGCACATATCAATATTTAAGTACAATAAAGAAAGAGTAATACTATTAGAAAGTTTTTCAAAAACTTATTCCATGACAGGCTTAAGATTAGGTTATGGTATATTTCCCATTGATATGATAAAGAACTTAAAAACTATGAATTCAAACCTTATTACAGGACCATCAACACCTATACAATATGCAGGTATAGTAGCATTGAAAGATGAAAATGTTAAAAATTACGTAAAAACTATGCTTGAGGAATTTAGAAAAAGAAGAGACTTTTTATATGAAGAATTAAAAACTTTTGTAAAATTTAAACCTCAGGGAGCATTTTACTATTTCATAAAAATACCATATGATGGATTGGAATTTTGCAATAGAGCATTGAACGAAAAATACCTTGCAATAACTCCAGGCATACTATTTGGAGATAGTTTTAAAAACTACGTAAGAATATCTTTTGCAAACTCTATGGAAAACTTAAAAGAAGGCATAAGAAGATTTAAAGAATTATTATGAAGCTGATAGCTATTACAGGTAATGCGGGAAGTGGTAAAACCACTGTATCAAATATTCTTAGAGAAAAAGGTTATTTTGTTATAGATGCGGATAAAGTAGTTCATAAACTACTTGAAACAGAAGAAGTAAAGAAATTTATAATTGAGAATTTTGGAGAAGCTTATTTAGATAGAAGGAAACTATCAGATTATTTATTTAAAAATCCTGATGAGATGGATAAATATGAGAAGTTTATAAGGGAAAAAGTAATTATAGCAATAAACAAGGAGATTACGGGAATTGATGAGGATTTAATCTTCATAGATGCAGCACTTGTATTTGAGTATGGACTAGAATATCTATTTGATAAAATTATATGTGTTATTGCAGATGAAGAGAATTTAATAGAAAGATTAAAGACAAAGGGCTATAGCGAAGATACCGCACGTATGATACACTTAAGACAACTACCTCAAAAAGAAAAGGCAAAGAGAAGCGATATTGTAATTGAAAATAATGGAACTATAGAAGAATTAAAAGAAAAGGTATTAAAACTTATTCCTAATTTCATCTAAATCAATTTCATAAATGATTCTCCTATTACTTTCATCAAACTCGGGATTTTTGAGTGATAAAAGCATAGGTATTATTTCATTGTCCTCCAATTGAGAATATTTTACTGCTACATTAGCAACTTCATTTAGAAATTCATCAACTTCAAATAAGTGCTCTCTCATTTTCATCTTCTCTAATATTTTACCTAAATCTTCGTAGTTTATATTCTCTATAATATCAGGAACTGTTGTTATTGTTATTGTCCCCTTTCCTTTAATAACATTTATGGAATAAAGTTTCATAACTTTAATAGTTTCATCATCTAACTTCTGCTTGAAAGTATAGGGAAGAGGGAGAGATTTTGTTGTGAATTGTCTATTTTTTAGTTTTTGAAGGTAAATCCTATATAAAGCTCTATCTCTGTGTATTATCAAAATCTTATTTTTTGAAATAGTTATCAAGAAATTGTTTTTGTCAGACTTTGAATTTTCTACGGAGTAGATAACTTTCGGTAAAATTTTGACTTGCTTATTACTACTGAGAAATTTTTGTAATTCCTTATATAAATCTATTTCCTCTAAGGCTGAATATTGTGTCGATATAAAGACCAAATAGTTATCTACTTGGAACTTTGCTAATATTTTTGAGATTTTTTCATCTTTAATTAAGTTTGAGTTGAAAAATATTCTATTTTCAAATTTTTTCTCAAGTGTATAAATTTCCAAATTAAATTTAGAAGTTTTTAAAACTTTTTTCTGGAAATTACCGAAGATTTTTTCTATTCTTTCTTCCCTTGAAATAACTTTTTCAAAATTATAAACTTCTCCATTTATTTTCAAGTTAAATGCAATATTTTGAAAAAGTAGAGAGTAATTTAGTATAATGTCCTTAATCTTTTGAAACTCAAAGTCCGAACTTAAAAGAGAACTTTTTCTATTTGGAAGGTTAAAAAAAAGGTTTCGTACTATAACAGTTGTACCCTTATTAACATAAGTATTTCTAAAATCTACTAACTTACCACTCTCTAAAATAAATTCGTATCCGACCATTTCATTATAACCACTTTTTATATGAACTTTAGAAATATTTGAAATTGAATAGAGCATCTTAACTCTGGAGCTAGATAAATTGAGTACTTCTTCCTTTTTTATACTTTCCCCATTATCTCTAACTTCTATGAATTCTAAACCATCTATTTGAATAATAATTTCTTCACTTTTCGCATCAATTGCACTTCTAACTAATTCTGATAATATATCTGAAGGCTTATTTATTGTATTTTCAAGAAATAATTTTTTTATTATCATAGCATCCCACCTAAAGGTGGGACTATTTCTTTAAGAAAAATTTAAGAACTTCACTTAACTCAGTATATACATATTGATTATGTGTAGCTGGAAAACCAAAAGGATCAGTTGAACCAGATATTACGTTATAATATATATATTCATTTGGGTCTTTATTTCTCTGACTATATCTCTGTTTCATAAAACTTACAAAAACACTGTCCATTCTATATATAACTGCTTCAAGAGTATCACCGCCCCTACCTACTGATATGTAGAATTTCACATCATTTTTTATAACTGTGTCAATAATAGGTGCATTAAATACAAACACACTTAGAGGATCTTTAGATAACCAAAGCGATAACACACTATTATTGGTAGAACTTAAATCTTTATATAGGGGCAATCTAAATCCAATACAATTAGAACCAATATTATGTGTTATGTAAATGTATTTAATGCTATCAGGGTTAATAAAATCAGCACAACTACCGTATTTTGGACTAAATGCTGCTGAAAGGGCGACTATAAACGTTGTAAATAATTTCTTTGAACCAAGCGTTTGAGCTAGTGTATCAAAACCCAATGGTAATCTATTTCCAAAACCAGCATTTTCGGCTTTTAAAATTTGTAAAATTAAATTTTGAGCTTCAGGTTGAGTAAAAATTGAAAATCCAAGTGGTCCGCTTATGGACGCAACTTTATTAAATAATTTAGAATAATTCAATCCTAACCATACTGAACCATATCCACCCATAGAATAACCAGCTATATATCTTTTACCATTTAGTTTATTTTTGTTTAAATGAACATTTTCAACTTGTGGTATGACCTCTTCAATTATGTAGTCTTCATATTTTCCATAGACATTTAATTTATTTGCAGGATCTTGAGAATTTACGTAAAAGCTTCCACCAAATATATTTCTACCATTCACAAAAACAAGTATGGCAGGCTCTATTTCTCCCTTAGATACTAAATAACTCATAAGAGTTCCAAGGTCATATACTGACTTATAGTAAATATAATTTGCACCAAAAGGATGTAAAAAGTATATTATTGGATATTTTACACTTTCATCATTCTCGTTATAGCCCGCAGGAAGATATATGATAACACTTGAACTAAAGAGGGTATCAGTTATTTTACCTGAAGTCAAGATTTGCTTTTGAACATATTGTCCTAATTCAAATTCGTAGTTATTATCTTTAGTTTTACAAGCAAAAAATAAAGTAGAAGTAAGAATTAAGAAAATGTATCTTCTCATAGTTCAACCTCCTTTAAAACCTGTAGTTTATACCAAAGCCAACTGCAAACAATGAAAACTTATATTCACCCGGCAAATTATGGGATTTAAATGGATTATAATTTCCAGCAGGTATTTCTTTTTTAGGCAATATGAAATACTCTAAGTTTACATCATAGGAAAAGTTATTGTATTGTCTACTAAATCCAGAAGTAAGCTGAATTTTATTTCCTGGGTCAGGAATAAGTGGGGTAAATGTAGAGTCGGGAATTGGACTTTGGTCAAATGCAACACCAAACCTCATAAGTAAGTTTTGTCTTAATAAATATTCTAAACCTATACCAAATTTAAATGTGCTTTTCCAAGCTTGAGTAAACTCTTCTTTTGATGGTAAGAATTTTCCGAGTATAGGATCACCTGTCTGATTTGCACTATCAATTTCAAGCTCAATTACATCAAAACTACTCCAATTTTGATATTGAATAAAGCTGGAAATAGTTAGTCTTTCTATAACCTTATAACCTAATCCAAAGTCCAAAATCAATGGTAATTTAAATATCGCGCTACCATTAGCTTTTGAAGTAGATATGCCTCCAAGAAAGATTGGATTATTTGTTGCTTGATAATAATAATCACTCTTTGGCAAATATGCACTGGCTTCTATATTTCCTTTCAAATTAGGATTTGAATTATATCTAATTGCTAAACCTGTAAGTATTTTACCTATTTCATACTTTATTCCAAGATTAGCAACAAATCCAAAACCACTACCATTTAATTTCACATCAATTGGTATTAGAGAATATGGATAACCCAAATCAGGAATGTTATCCCTATTAGCATCTAACATTGCAAAATTAACTCTTCTTAGTAATATAGAAGTTCTTGAAAAACCTAAAGATGCTCCAACAGAAAATTTATTAAATTTTCTTGAATAACCAAAAACTACATTTAATACCTCTACTGAACTTTCATGATCTATTTCAGGAAAATTATCTTTTCCATCATCTCTATAACCTAATGGAAGTGAATATAAATCCCATTTTGCTCCAAGTCCGAATGGCACATATACGCCAAAAGCCAATATATTTTCCCTATATGGTAGAACAATACCAAAAGAAGGTATTATAAAACCTTGTTGAGAATTTATAGGATAATTCTTAAGAGAATATGGTCCATCCATACCTACTATACCTGTTTTTGTTGTAGCTTCTCCAAGTGTCCCTACATAAATTCCATGTATACCAAATTGTTTCTTAGCGTCTGAAAGACCCGCGGGATTCCAATAAACAGCTGTCCAGTCGTTTACCAGTGCAACATATGAACCAGCCATACCCAGACCCTTTGAACCAACACCTGAAAGTGCAAAACCTCCAGCAAAAGATATAGTTGGAAGCATTATTAGAAGAATTTTTTTCATAATGAAAAGTTTAAAGCTGACTTTAAAATTTTTTAATATATGTTCTTAACTTTTGTATTGAACTTTCCGAGTAATATTAAGCCCGTTGAAATAGAGAATGTAGAACTTATTCCAAAGATAGGAAACAAAATTGAAGATATATATTTTTACGACCAAACTGGGAAAAGATTTAGTTTTTCAGAGCTTACAAAAGATAGTATACCTATATTGTTAATACCAGTATACTATACATGTGAAGTTGTTTGTAATAATACACTACTTTATACAATTGAGCAGCTTAAAAAGCTAAATGATTTAAAGATAGGAAAAGACTATAAACTAATAGCATTTTCTTTTGATTACAATAATACCATCTTAGATGCAACGAATAAATTTAAATACTGCAAAGTTATAGGAGGAAATGATGAAAATTGCAAGTTCTTAGTTTCAGATAGTTTGAATGTAGAAAAACTCTTAAGCGGTATAGGTTTTAAACTAAAAAGGTTAAAAAATGGTGAGATAGTTCATCCCGTAAGTATTATTGTTTTAACACCAAGTGGTAAAATTAGTAGATATTTATTAGGATTAAGTTTTTTAGGCAAAGATATTAGACTTGCAATATGGGAAGCACAATTAGAAAAGATTGAAAGCATTACGGATATAGGTAAATCTGCAATCTTGTTCTGTTTTCATTATGATCCAAAGGGTGGAAAATATGCATTCAATTTTGCAAAAATTGCAGGTATTATTGGCATTTTAACGCTCGCATCTATATTCGCTTATATATTTTTAACCCCTACAAAAAAAGAAAAAATACAAGCTATAAACAAGGAAGAACACTAAAGGAAAGTCTAATTTCAGTATACACATTAAGGACTTGCGTGGAAATTATGATAATGATACATCAATTTTCTTGGTGATATCATTTTTCACAAGAAATTAACAATGCACACAGATATGGAAAATTACTAATATTTAACCTAATGTTAAATTCTAAGAACCACACAAAAAGATAGTAAAATACTTTCTTCATTATTTGATTTAGGTAGTAAATTTGGTCTTGTAAATTCGGATTCTTCGGTTGGACCTAAACATTTAAAACATTAAAGATTTCCTGAGGAAATAGATATAGAGTAGACCTTAATAAGGAACTTTTATGGAAAAATTTAGTGAATATCAGTTAAGTGTATTAAATTAGTATTACCGAGGACTTTTAGAGGAAGACCTGCAATTATAACAACTTTTGATGGTTCCTTTACTATTTTTAATTCCTTTAACTTTAATCTTGATAAGCTTACCATTTCTTCAAATGTCCCTGCCATTTCAGAAACTATTGGTATAACATTCCAACTTAATACCAATTGATTTGCTACAAACTCGTTAGGCGTAATAGCAACTACAGGAACTATTGGTCTAAATTTTGCGACTCTTCTTGCAGTATCACCTGAAAATGTAAAAGCTATAATAGCTTTAGCATTTGCAAGCTTAGATAGCTCATACGCAGCAAATGCAACTGCATCGTTTATATCAATGTTAGCTTGCTGTGATAATCTAAATGGTGGTTTTGTGTAGTCCATAGAGTTTTCTACTTTCTTAATAATTCTATCCATAAGGGATACTGTCTCTACTGGATATTTTCCAATTGCAGTCTCGCCAGATAACATCAATGCATCAGAACCATCCAACACTGCATTTGCAACGTCCGTCACTTCAGCTCTTGTAGGATTAGGATTATTAATCATAGATTCTAACATCTGCGTAGCAGTAATTACTGGCTTTCCTCTTTGTATACAGATTTTTATGAACCTCTTTTGAATTATTGGTAATTCTTCTATAGGAAATTCAATACCTAAATCTCCCCTTGCTATCATTATACCATCAGCAACATTTACTATTTCCTCAATTCTTAGAACAGCAGAAGGTTTTTCTATTTTTGCTATAATCTTTGATAAGGAACCAAATCTCCTTAAGTAGTACCTTACAAGTTCTATATCAGACGGTCTTTGAACAAATGAAACTGCAATAAAATCAAAACCAAACTCAAGACCTTTCTTAATATCTTCTAAGTCCTTTTCTGTCAACGCAGAAACATCTATTTCCTTAAATGGAAGATTTATTCCCTTATTGGAAGATATCTCTCCACCTTTTATAACTCTTGTAATAAGCTCATTATCTCTTACCTCTTCAACCCTCAAGATTATATTACCCTCTGAAAGAAGTATGATATCATTTTTATACACGTAATTTATAATCTCTTTGAAATTAACCGAAACTATTTCTTCATTTCCTTCAACTTCTTCTGTAGTTAAAATAAATCTTTGATTATCTTTTAAAATTACTTTGCCATTCTTCAATTTACCTATTCTAATTTTTGGTCCTGCCAAATCTTGCAAGAAAGCAATTCTGATTCCAAGCTTTTTTGAGATATCCCTCACCATTCTTGCATTTTGAATATGCTCTTCAGGTATTCCATGACTGAAATTAAATCTAAATATGTTTACTCCAGATTTTATCAGACTTTCAACGACTTCTTCATTTTTACAGGATGGTCCAAATGTAGCTATAATTTTCGTCTTTCTCAATCTATAAAATTTTAAAGTTAAGGAAAATATGTGGTTTTGCTATAAAATTTCTGAGTTTGAAAATATTAATTAGATTCCCAAATTGGTTAGGAGATATTATTATGTCAAAGGGTTTTTTTGATAAACTAAGAAAAATATTCAAAGGTGCAAAATTATATTCTATTGTAAAGGAAGAAATTTCAGAAGTACTAATGCTTTTTGACAATTTTGAAAGAATATACAAATTTTCCAAAGTTAAGTATAACTCAGCGATTGGTATTTATGAATTTTCTAAGCTTATTAAAGATAACTACGATTTGTTTTTTAGTTTGCCCGATTCATTTTCAAGTGCTTTATTAGGTTTTTTTTCAGGAGCAAGAGAAAGAATAGGATATAGCGGTCAACTTAGGGATTTTTTGCTTACAAGAGTTTATAAAAAACCAAAGAATTTACATAGAGTTGAAGAATATTGCTTCTTGTTAAAGGATTTTGATAGTGAGGTATTAAGTAATATAAAGGTAAATTTGGATATTGAGCCAAGTAGGGAATTATTGAATATAAATGCAAGATATAAAATAGCAGTAAATATAAACTCAGAGGCACAAAGCAGAAGAATGTCTATTTCAAAATGGGCAAGGATTATTGAAAGAATTTTAAAAGAAACTGATAGTTATATTATATTAACAGGTTCAAAGAAGGACATAAATAGAGTAAATTGGCTTATAGAAACTTTAGAAGACAATAAAAGAATTTTAAATTTTACAGGAAAAACCAACTTAATAACTTTATCTTCTATAATAAAGTCTTGTAATTTAATGTTATCAGCTGACTCCGGTCCAGCACACCTTGCAAATGCCTTAGGGATAAAGACTGTTGTGTTATTTGGTGCTGGAGATGAAAGAAATACCGCTCCATACAATAAGGAAATTTTAAGAATAGTAAGAATAAATTTAGATTGCTCTCCTTGCTTGAAAAATACCTGTAAATACAAAGTTCCTATATGTCTTGAAAATATTGAGGAAGAAACTATAGTAAATGCTGTTTTTAAATTTTTAGAAAAGGACTAATTATTGTCCTTGACCTAAACTATATACCCTTTTATCTCCTATGTAATATAAATTTTCTATCTTTATCCAATTTAAACCCTTTGCTTCTATTCTTTCTAAAAGTTCTCTAATGTCCTTATGAGTAATACTACTATCAGATTCAAATCTACAACGCCAGTGGTCAGTTAATAAAGTCTCAGTAATTTCACTTGGATATACCTTCTGTCCCCTATTAGTTATCATAATAAGTTTTAGTTTTTCTGTTTGTACTTCTTCTAAAAGCTTTCCAATTTCATGAGGTTTTAATCTTCTTTCATCTAAGAAGACATCAACTCCTCTAAGTGTAAGTATAGCATCCCTTACATTCCTTGTTTCTTTTATTTTTATCTTAATTAGTGGGTATTTTGCAGGTTTTAAGACTTTCGGTTCTTCCCCAATTCTTTCAACTATTGCACTTGCAAATTCTTTAGTCCCAACTTGCTTATAGTCAGTTATTCCATTTTCCTTTAGAACTCTTGCTATATCGTAAGTGACTATCTTGTCTTCTAATGTTTTTAACCAAGCATTTTCTATTTTCTGGGCAATATCTCCTTGACCAATATGCACAAGCATCATAACTGCTGCATTCAATAGTCCTGAAGGATTTGCCATATTTAAGCCTGCATACTTTGGAGCTGAACCATGTATGGCTTCAAACATTGCATATTCATCACCAATATTTGCGCTTCCTGCAAGACCTATTGAACCCGCTATTTCAGCTACAACATCCGAAGCAATGTCACCATAAAGATTAGGTAAAACTACTACTTCAAAAATCTCTGGACTATTTGCAAGTTTTGCCATACCTATGTCTATTATCCAATGGTCCTTTTGAATATCTGGATATTCCTGACCTATTTCTTCAAATATTTTATGAAATAAGCCATCAGTGATTTTTAGAATATTATCTTTTGTCATACAAGTTACTTTAGTTCTTCCTGTTGCTCTTGCATATTCAAATGCAAATCTAATAATCTTTTCAGTGCCGGGAATCGAAATTAACTTAAGTGCCATAGTCATTTCAGAAGTTTGTTGATATTCAATAGAACCGTACAAGTCTTCTTCGTTTTCTCTTACTATTACTAAGTTCATATTTGGACTTCTACAAGGGATAATTGGGTGATAACTTCTAACAGGTCTTAAATTAGCATATAGTCCAAGAGTTTTTCTAATTGTTACATTTATACTTTTATATCCACCTCCCTGTGGAGTAGTAATAGGGGCTTTTAGTAATATTTTGTTTTTCTTTATAGTTTCCCAAGCAGTATCGGGTATTCCACTTGTATTACCACTTAAATAAACTTTCTCTCCAACCTCAATTTCATCTATTTCAACTCTTGCACCCGCTGAAAAGAGCACATTTAAGACCGCATCCATTATCTCAGGTCCTATTCCATCTCCTCTTGCAACTGTTATTCTTGCTTTTTCCATAATTTCGAAATTTTATAGCCTTAAAATTTTTTAAAGTGTTATTATATTTTATTATTTCCCAAGCTTTTCCAAAGCCAATAGGATTTGTTAATGATTATGCAAATATTTTAAATGAGAATCAGAAAAGCGAACTAGAAAATCAATTAGTTAAATTAGAGAAAAATACAACTATAGAATTAGCTGTTGCTATTTTTGATTCAATTGGATATCCTATTGAGGAGTATGCCAATTTATTATTCGAAAAATGGGGAATAGGTAAGAAAGAAAAAGATAATGGAATTTTGATTGTTTTATCTATAAAAGAAAAATCAGTTAGAATTGAAGTGGGTTATGGTCTTGAAGAAATTATAACTGATGGAATAGCGGGTGAGATTATTAGAAAATCAATGATTCCGTATTTTAAAGAAGGTAATTTTTACTTGGGTTTAAAAAGTGGAATAGAAGAAATAAGCAAAAAAGTTCAGAGTAATGGTATTGAAAGTGCTAATAAAGAAGAAAAACCAATAAATATCTTCTATGGGTTAATAATTATGTTCTTCGTTTCTATGTTTCTTGGATATATAGGAATAATTTTGGCTATATTTTTTTTCATTGCTTTTTTACTATCCAAGTCCTTACATATATTGTTGCTCTCTTTAGGTTCTTTTATCGGGGCTATATTTGGTATTATATTTTTTAAAAATACTTTAGTATTAGGTCGAGTAAGAAGTAGTAGATATTCTTTTGGAGGTGGATTTGGTAGTTCTGGTGGTTTTGGTGGATTTGGAGGTGGTTTATCAGGCGGAGGAGGAGCAACTGGAAAATGGTAATTATAGGACCTTAAAATTTTTAAACTATGATTGAAATTATTAGAAGTATTCCAAAACAATTAAAGGAATCTTTTGAATTTCCCACTTATAAAGTAGAGGGTCATATTAAAAAAATAGGAATATGTGGTATGGGAGGTTCGGGTATAGTAGGTGATATAGTAAAAGGTTTAATAGGAGATAAAATAATAATTGAAGTAGTAAAGGACTATCATATTCCATCATACTTAGATGCTAACAGTTTGGTATTTATTATAAGCTATTCTGGAAACACTGAAGAAACTATTAGTGCATTCGAAAGTGCTTTTAAAAATGGATGTAGGATTATAATAATTACAAGTGGTGGAAAGTTAAAAGAAATTGCAGAAAAATATGAAATACCGTTAATTCTAATTCCAAAGGGTTATCCACCAAGAGGAGCCATTGGATATATGTTAGGTAGTGTTCTACTAAATCTTGAGAAAAATGGAATAGTTCAAATTTCAAGAGAACTAAAGGAGAGTATTGAGTTTCTGGATAAACTAACTAAAGAATTTGAAAGTCATTCATCTATTGCTTTTGAAATTGCAAGCAAATTATATCTAAGACTTCCAATAATATATTCAACTAAAAGGACATATCACATTGCATATAGATGGCAAACTCAAATAAACGAAAATGCGAAAAGTTTTTGTCATATAAATGTTTTACCTGAAATGAACCACAATGAAATAAATGGAATAAAAAATCCACAATCAATTATCTCAAGAAGTTGGCTTATATTTATATACGATGAAAGCGATGATGAAAGAATAAAAAGAAGAATAGAAATTACATCAGAAATATTAAAAGATAGTGTAATGGGTGTAAGTACGATTAAAGGAAAAGGTGAAACTTACTTACATAAAATGCTATATTTAATCATTTTGGGTGATTATGTTAGCTATTTTTTAGCAAGAATGTATAATGAAGACCCGTATTCAATACCAAGAATTGAAGAATTAAAGACAAGAATGAAATTTTAGATACTTTAAAATTTTCCAAATGGAAGTTATTACAAAAGATGAAAATTATGTAGAACTTAATGTAGGACCACAACACCCTGCAACACACGGTGTTTTAAGAGTAGTATTAACACTTGACGGAGAAAAAATTGTAAAAGCTAAGTGTAAAATAGGTTATTTACATAGAGGAACTGAAAAACTTGGTGAGGAAAAGAATTACTATCAAATGCTTATATATACCGACAGGTTAGATTACCTTGCACCACTTTCAAATAATTTTGCATACGTTAGAGCAGTAGAAAAACTTTTAGGTATAGAAAATAAGATACCAAAAAGGGCAGAATATTTAAGGGTAATACTTGCAGAACTCTCAAGAATAGCAAGTCATATAGTAGGTATTGGAACACATGTAATGGATATTGGAGCATGGACATTTTTCCTACATGCATTTAGGGAAAGAGAAAAGATATATGATTTATTAGAGGAAATATCAGGGCAAAGGATGAATAATACATTCTTTAGATTTGGAGGGGTTGCAGCGGATTGTCCTGATGGTTGGCTTGATAAGGTATATAAGTGGGCGGATGAATTTGAAAAAAAAGTCTGGTCAGAGCTAATGGATTTAGTAGCGGAAAACCCAATATTTAAGGAGAGAACTATAGGAATTGGAATAATACCAAAAGAATTAGCAATAAACTTATCACTTACAGGACCATTACTTAGAGCAAGTGGTATAAAAAAAGACTTAAGAAAAGACAGTCCGTATTCAGTATATAGTGAGTTTAATTTTGAAGTCCCCATTGGTAAAAATGGAGATACTTATGACAGATTTTTGGTAAGAATGGAGGAAATGCGTCAAAGTGCAAGAATAATAAAACAAGCTATTGAAAGAATACCTGATGGGGATGTTTTGATAGATGATTATAAAATAGTTCCACCACCAAAGAAAATAGTATACTCTCAAATTGAGTATCTAATTCATCATTTCAAAATTATGAGCGAAGGATTTTTAGTTCCGGAAGGTGAAGCTTATGCAAGTGTTGAAGGACCAAAGGGAGAAATAGGATTTTATATAGTATCAGATGGTTCATCTAAACCATATAGATTTAGAATAAGACCACCAAGTTTTATAAATTTACAAGCATTAGAAGAAATAGCACCTGGTCATTTAATAGCAGACTTTATAGCACTAATTGGGACAATAGATATAGTCTTAGGAGAAGTTGATAGATAACTTAGAACTATATATAGTTGGAGGATACGTAAGGGACAAACTACTTGGCATTGAAAGTAATGATATAGACATAGTTTTAGTTCCAAAAAGTAATGTAAATTTAGAGTTTGAAAAAGCAATAAATTATTTTCTAAAGCAAGGATATGAACTAATATTTAAATCTCTGTTCTTTACTGCAAAGTTTAGAAAGGATAATTTAATATTGGACTTAACTGTAGCAAGAAAAGAAAATTATGAATACAATGGGGCTTTACCTAAGGTAGAAATAACAGGTTCTTTATATGAAGATTTAAAAAGAAGAGACTTTACTATAAATGCAATTGCAATGGACTTTAAAGGAAATATTATAGATATATTCAACGGAATAGAACATTTAAGAAAAAGGATTCTTATTCCTATAAATTCTTTTCTTGATGATCCTACAAGGATTTTCAGAGCCATTAAATATGCAAAAAAATATAATTTAACTTATACAAGAAAGCTTATAAATCAGATAAGCAGAGCAAGAAGACATTTAAAAAATGTATCTTTCTCAAGGAAAAGAAAAGAACTTGGACTGATATCTATTGAAAAAGATAGAGTTTATATGTGGATGGACATTTTAAAGTTTAGAATATTTCCGAACTTATCCTTTAAAAATATAGTTTTTGAAATTGATAAAATTATCCCATATACGGAAGGAAGCTGGGTATTGTTTTATATAGCTTTTTTAGATTATGCCATTTCTTTAGCACATATTACAAAATTAGAAAGAGAAATAATTGAAACATTTAGAACAAAAAGAGTTTTAAATAAAAAGAATGAAACTTATGAAACTGCTAAGTATATACTAAAACTAAGGGGTCTTTTATGATTTCTAATTTTTCTAAGATAGATACCTCAGGAGAAGTTCTATATATCTTGGTAAATTTTCTTTTTAAAATGATAATTCTTAAGGTATCTTTTTCAGAAATATAGAATAAACCATCAAGCTTCTTCAGAAGCCTGCTTAAAAAATCTAAGTTTACTCTTCCTTCTATTTCTGGCTCTTTGTAAATTGGAAGTTTTAAAATATCGTATTCTTCCTCATTAACTGAAAGTCTATAAAAAATTATATCCTGATTTGAATAGAAGTCTTTTAGAAAATTACCTAAATTATTTACAAAACCTTCCACTAAATTATTATTCAGAAACAAAAAACCTATATCCTTCATATAGTATAGATTTTTACCCTTATTTATTTTTTTCATATTTTCTAAATTCTCTTGAAATACGTCAATTTCATTAGAGAAGTATAAAAGTAATTTTATGAATTCTCTTTGAAATTCTTTCAATATATCTACCTTTTGTTCAATTTTACTTAAAATAGATATAATAGGCTTTGGATCAATATATTCCCCCTTCTTTTTTCTATCCTCATCCTTCAAAGGTCTTTCTATAATTTTTCCTTTTTTCCACTTCATTAGTCTTTCCAATTCACTCTTACCACTTCCATAAAGACCCTCAATATATAGTATATTACCATCTTCAACTGCACATTTTATTGAAGTCCCATCAGGTCCAATAAATATAAAAACTTGATTTTTCTTATTCTTTAACGCTTTTGCAAGTTCCACAATAAGGAGTCTTTCTTCCATAGACTAATTAAAAGAAAGACTAAAACAAGATACAAAAAAACTCCGAAAGTATTTAATTTAAATTTTAAAGCAGGAAGATTAAATTTCTCCAAAAGTACTACAGAATGTATAAAGACCAAATTTAATAAATGTAAGCTCATCCAAAGTTGCTCTATAAATGGGAAAATAATGCAAAAGACAACATTAACCAAAAGCAAAGTTGAAATTGGTATAGTTATAATATTTCCAAAAAAATATAAGATTGGTGCCTTTGAAAAATGATATAATAATATAGGTATCGTAAAAATTTGAGCTGAAATAGAACCTTTTATGATATTTAAAATGTAATTATTGTCATATTTAAATGGACTATAAATAAGTCCTAAAACCGCAAGATAAGAAAGCTGAAAACCAACATCGTATATTTCTACAGGATTTATAAGTAAGTTAATAAGAAGTGCAAAACCAAATACATTGAGCATGTTAACTTTTCTTTCAAATAAGTATGCAATTGAAAATATTAATGCAAACAGAAATGCTCTAAAGCAAGATGGTATGAAATCTAACATAGCGGTATACAAAAATACAATTATGGAACTTATAATAAAATTGAGCTTTTTGGGAATATAGAATATAGACAAAATGAAGGAAATAACAAGGAAAATTAGACTTATGTGAAGACCAGAAATTGCTAATATGTGGAACATACCAGTTTCAATAAATGCATTCTTTATTTCATATGGAATAAATTCTCTATTATTCAATATAAAGGCACTAATAATAGCATAGTCTTTAAAGCTAAATGTTTTATCTCTTAGTAAATTATCAAAAAATTCATACACAGGATTTTCATTTTTTAACTTTTCAAAGTCAAGCACTATAAAACTATCTTTCCTGATATATCCTGATACTACATAGTCAGCTGGATATAAATTTGATTTATATATACCCGAGCCTTCTATTGGTAATATACCCTTTGATGGAACATTTACCTCAATACGAATAGGGTAATCAGGCTTTACATTTGGATATTTATAAATCTCCATTCTTAAGGAACCGAGAAACATGAATGGAATATATATAAGTGGTTTAAAAAATTTGAGAAAGATTAGGGATATTGCTAAAAATATAAATGTTAGTTTTAAAGGTAAAAAAAGACCAATTGCAAAACTAATGGATATGAAAAAAATATGATATAAATACATTTACTCAAGAGCGTATTCAAAATATTGCTCTATTTCTTCCAGTGTTTTTATATTTAATCTATATCTTTCTGAGACATAAGTCTCAGACTTACCATTTTCATTTATTTCTATAAAAATTTCAAGACCATTCCCTGAACTATGAATTTTTATAAAATTTATAAAATCATCCAACCTATCAAAATTTTCTAAGTTTATTTTAAAGATAATTCTCTTCGCTATATTTTCCAAATTTAAAGGTTCTATACTTTCAAGTATAACAACAGGTACTTCATCTTCTTTATCTTCTAATTCTGCAACTATTTTATAAGCAAAATAATCACCCTCAATTATTTGCTTATATTTAGTGTATTTTTCAGGAGGAACAATAATGCTAATTGCATCTGTAAGGTCCTCAACTGTCAAAATAGCATAAGTTTCCTTTTTTGAGTTCTTCTTTATTTGAACTAAAACTTTTGCTACGAACATTGTCATTTTATCTTTATTTCTATTTAAGTCTTCAATCTTAGTTATATTTCTATGTCTTTCTATAAAATTGCAAAATGGTGATAGTGGATGTTTAGTTATATATGTTCCTAAGGTTTCAACTTCATATTTTAAATATTCAACTTCTTTTTTACTATTTTCTACTGCCTTAGCAAACAAACCACCATTTTTATTATCACCATTTATTCCACATAATTCTGCTTCCCTTGATTTTATTATACTATCACAAGCACCTGATTTAATCAAGGCTTCTAATACTTTTCTATTTATTTCTTTTACCCTTGTTTTTATATCCCTAATACTTTTAAATGGACCCCTTGCTTCTCTTTCCTTTATTATATCTTCAATAGTATTTATGCCAATACCCCTTATTCCACCAAGTCCATATCTTATTGTGTTTTCATCTTCAATCTTAAACTCATAATCACTTTTGTTTATATCAGGGGGAAGGATTTTTATATTAAATTTCTTAGCTTCACTTATAATTGAAGGTGCTTTTTTATAAAATTGTTGTCCTTTCAACATTTCAAGTGATAATATTGCAGTATAAAACTCTGATGTGTAATTTGCTTTTAAATATGCAGTTTGATAAGTCAAAAGGGCATATCCAGCTGAGTGAGATTTATTAAATGAATATTCTGCAAATTTTTCTATTGTTTCCCACAGTTTAATAATTTTGTTTTTGTCTTTTCCTCTTGACACCGCTCCATTTATAAATTTCTCCTTCATCATATCCATTAATTCCTTCTTCTTTTTTCCTATTGCTTTTCTTAAAATATCGGCCTCACCAAGTGTAAAACCTGCAAGTCTATTTGCTATTTGCATTACTTGTTCCTGATAAACTATTATTCCATATGTTTCACTTAGGATATCCTTAAGTTCTTCAAAGTCATATTCAATATTATTCCCTTTGGATTTCCTTTCAATATATTCCTTTGCCCAAGCTATTGCACCTGGACGATATAGTGCAATTAAAGCTATTAAGTCTTCAAATCTATCTGGTTTCATTTTCATTACAAGTTCTTTCATGCCTTTTGAAGCTTCTAATTGGAATATGCCTATTAGATATCCTTTCCATAGCATTTCATAGGTTTTTCTATCATCAAGCGGTATTTTATTTATATCAAAATCAGGATTTTTTCTTTTTCTTATTAGTTCTATAGTTTTTTCAATAATACTTAAAACTGTTACTCCAAGAAGGTCTATTTTTAAAATACCTAATTTTTCTAATACATCTTTATCAAACTGCGTAGTTATTACTTTCTCTTTTTTTACTGAAGATTCTGAAAGAGCTAATGGAACATGTTCAGTAATATCACCATCAGTTATAGCAAGACCTGCCGCATGGACTGATGTAGTTCTTGGCTTCTTTGTAATTTTCTCTGCATAGTAGAATATTTCTTCTAATTTTTTGTCATTTTGTAATGCTTGTTTTACTTCTGGTATTTGTTTTATCTCTTCAAAACTTGTTATATTTTGTGGTATGTATTTCGTAAGTTCATTTATTTTAGTGTAAGAATAATCGTATATCCTTGCAACATCCTTTATTGCTGCCTTTGGTCCAAGTGTATTAAATGTAATGATTTGGGCACATGAATTTGAACCATAACTTTTTATTATATAATCTATTAGCTTGTCTCTCTTAATGTCCGCAAAATCTAAGTCTATATCAGGAGGAGATACCCTTTCAGGATTTAAAAATCTTTCAAATAGTAGATTGTATTTAATTGGGTCAATCTGAGTAATATCCAAAGCATAAAGCACTAAGCTCCCTGCCGCACTTCCTCTTCCCGGTCCAACAGGTATATTTTCACTCCTTGCATAATGCACTATGTCATATACTATTAAAAAGTATCCTTCAAATCCAAGCTTTTTTATAACTTCTAATTCCATCTCAAGTCTTTGTTTGTATTTATCATCAACCTTACCTAATTTTTTTTCTAAGCCTTCGTAGGCAAGTTCTTGTAAATTCAAGTTTTTATTGACTTTTGGCAGTTTTAAATTATTGGGGTCTAGTTTTATGCTATAATTGCACTTTTCTGAAATCTCTAAAGTATTTAATAATGCTTTTTCATATCCTTTAAATAGCTCATACATTTCTTCAGGTCTTTTTAGGTATATTTCGTTAGTTTCTATTTTAAATCTTTTTGGGTCGCTTAGTTTTGATTTTGTATGTATTGCAAGTAATATCTCTTGAATTTTACTATCTTCTTTTTTAATATAGTGAACATCATTTGTTGCTACTACTTTTATTTCATATTTCTTTGCAAGCTCAAGAAGCTCCTTATTTACTTGTATATTCTCTTTAATACCGACATCTTGAAGTTCTAAGTAAAAATCATCTTTAAACACATCACGAAACCATTCAACAGCTTTTCTTGCTGAATCATAATCATTTTTTAATATGTATTGCGGAATTTCTCCCTTTAAACACCCTGAAAGCACTATTATACCATCTGAATATTTTTCCAATAAGTTCTTATCTATTCTTGGCTTTGAATAAAAACCTTCTAAATATGAAATTGTTGAGAGTTTGTATAAATTTTTTAATCCTTGGTCATTTTTTGCAATTAGTGTAATATGATAGTATGAACTTTTACTATCGGGTTTTTTATCTATTGGAACAGGAGAAACATAAGCTTCCATACCAAGTATAGGTTTTATTCCAACTTCTAATGCTTTTTCATAAAAGTCTATAATACCAAAGAGATTTCCATGATCAGTCAAAGCAATAGCACTCATACCATATTCCTTGCATGTAGTTACTAAATCCTTAATACTTGCAACACCATCCAATAAGCTATATTCACTATGAACATGTAAATGAACGAAGTCAAACTTTGACATGGATAAATTTTAAATTTATACAATTAAGCAAGTTAAAATTATAAAATTAAGTGTCAATCGTCCTATAAAGCTTACATTAAGTCATATGGATCAACAACAATCTTTAAGCTTCGCACATCTTTTATTTTCTCTAATTCTTGCTTTATTTGTTTATAATTTTTTGCTCTTAGAATTACCCTCCATCTATAATAGTTTCTTCTCTTTTCAATAGGTGCGCGTGCAGGACCTAAAATCTCTACATTATTATTATCTATTCTTTTTACAACTTCCTCTATTTTTTTTCTTGCAATATTTTCCTTCTTTGAAGTTGCTTCAACAAGAGCCATTTTATAAAATGGAGGGTATTTTTGATTTTTTCTATTTTCTAGTTCGTACTTTAAAAAACCTTCATAATCTATGTTTTTAACAAATTCAAAAATTTTATTTTCAGGGTCATAAGTTTGAATATAAACTATTCCTCCTTTTCTTATTCTACCTATAAATTGTATAAGCAATTGAGAATTTCTTTCATAATTTCTAAAATCGGGGATTAGTAAACCTATATCTGAATTAGGAATTATAGAAAGCTTAACATCTTTTAAATCAAAACCCTTTGAAATTACTTGAGTTCCAATTATTATTTTACTTCCATTTGAGTGTATTTTCTTTATGATTTCATCAAGTTGTTTTCTATTTCTTATGGTATCCCTATCTAATCTAATTATTTCGCAATCCTTAAATATTCCATTTAAGCTCTCTTCTATTCTTTGAACTCCAAAACCCATACTCTTGATGTTATGCGAACCACAATTTTTGCAGTAATTAGGAATGCGCTGTCTCTTACCGCAAATATGACACTCCATATATCCTTCGTAAGATTTATGTAAAACAAGGTTTACTGAACAAGAGGAACAAGTATAGATATAGCCGCAATCTTTGCACATAAGAATGGGAGAATACCCTCTCCTATTTAAAAATATCATAACACTTCTTCCACTTTCCAATTCTTTTCTTATATCAGGTAGTTGTTTTATAGAAATAAGAATATCACTACTTTCCTTTCTCAAGTCCACAACTTCTACCTTGGGAAACTCGTAGTTCTTTACTCTTTTAGTAAGTCTCAAAAGATGGTATTTTTTTCTTATAACATTGTAATAGCTTTCAATAGAAGGTGTTGCAGAAGATAAGACTACTGTTGCATTGTAGTATTTTGATATAACAACTGCAACGTCTCTTGCATTATAAAATGGCTTTTTATTTTCCTCCTTATATGCTCCATCGTGCTCCTCATCCACAAGTATCAAACCCAGATTATCCACAGGTAAAAATAGTGCCGACCTTGAACCTACTATAATCTTTTTCTTTCCACTTTTTACCTCACTCCAAAGATATGTTCTATGAGAAGGGGAAAGTGAACTATGATATATTGCAACTAAGTCTTTATATCTTTCATAGAAAATTCTTGCCAATACTGGGGATAATGATATTTCTGGGACAAGAACTATTATGCCTTTTCCTTTTCTTAAGAACTTTTCAGCAAGCCATATAAATAAACTTGTTTTTCCACTACCTGTTGGACCAAAGAGTAAATATACTTTACCTTCTTCAATTATATTTAGAATTTCCTCTTGTTCTTTATTTGGTTTTGATGGAAGTTGTACATCATATGAAAGAACTATTAAATCTTCTACTTGTTTTGATTGAATTTTTCTTATTTTTGAAACTTTTTTTACTATCCCTTTTTGAATAAGAGATTCAATTACTTCAATTTCAGATGACTTAAACCTACTTAGTCTTACATAGTTTTTATCTTTGAGTAAGTTAATCATAGCTTCCTCTTCTTTGGATAAACTTGTGGTATATGCAAGATATTTTCTTTTCAGGAGTTTTACATATTGTCTCTCAAATGAATAACTGTTCGGTGGGAAAAATAACCTTAATGCATGATAAAGACTACATACATAGTAATTACTTATCCACTTTGCAATTTCTATTGATTTTTCACTAATTGAATAATTTTCTAAGCTTATAATTTCTTGCAGGTTTTCCTCTTCCGCTTCATAGTTTTCAATAACGACCCCCCTCGCTAATTTATTTCTAACTCTTATATTTACCAAGTCTCCAATTTTAGCATTTATAGTATTTTTATAAGATAATAATGCGTCTATTCCGAATACACAAATTTTTGAGATTAACATGAAAAAATTTTAAGGTGTTGCTTTAAAATTTTCTTACTGAAAAAGAAAAAAACATTAAGAGAGCACCTTGAAGGATGGATATGGACTATAGTAATTGTGCTACTACTAAGAGAATCGGTAATACAGGCATATTTAATACCTTCAAGCTCAATGGAAGATACTCTACTTGCAGGTGATTTTGTATTAGCTACTAAGTTTGATTTCGGTCTTAGAGTACCATTTACAGATATAAAAATGTTCTCAGGCAAATTACCAAAAAGAGGTGATATTGTAATATTTTCCTATCCATTAGAAAAAAATAAAGATTTCGTTAAAAGAGTTATAGGTCTTCCAGGGGATACTATCGAAATAAGAAACAAGGTCTTATACGTTAATCATAAAAAGTTAGTTGAAACATACGCAACATATAAAGATACACATACTTATCCTTCGCTAGATTTAAGTAGTGAAGATTTTATGAAACTTTGGCTTGAAGGGAAATTCTCTAATGGACAAAGGTTCGTAAGAGATAATTTTGGACCTATCGTTGTCCCAGATGGAAAGGTATTTGTCTTAGGAGATAATAGGGATTATTCCTTTGATTCAAGATTTTGGGGACCATTGGACATTAGATATCTAAAAGGAAAACCAAGGATAATATATTTTTCTTGGGGGAATGGAATTAGGTTAGAAAGGTTGTTTAAAATTATAGTAGGTTATAATGGATATTAGGAAAATTTTGGATAAAGCACAAAAGGATTTTTATTTGAATTTAAAAAGGAGAAAAATTTCAAAGCTTTATCAAAAAATCGGAGAATATGTATATGAGATATATAAGTCAGGTGAAATTATTGAAGATGAAAAGCTATTGAAACTTTTAAAGGAAATAGACGAAATTTATAAAGATGAAAATTAGATTTTTAGTTTTAAGTATTCTTCTCGGATGTGCTTTTTTTCAGGAGAGATTGAATGTAAAGAATTTAAAGTTTTCATATAGAGATGCAACTATTGAAGCATTGACCATGGATAGATTAAATTTTATTGTAAATCTTGAAGCTTATAATCCAAATGATATAGATGCGGTAATAGATAAACTTGACTATACTGTATATTTTGAAGACATTAAGGCAATAAGTGGTTATACAAATCAGACATATGAAGTAAAGGCAAAAGGCAGAAGAATAATTAGTGTTTCAGGAAGTATTTTATTTTCGGACCTACCTGATTTGTTTAAAGCAATTAGAGCTTCCTACGGAAAAAGTAGAGTTAAAATAACTGCGGAACTAAGACCTGAAGTAAAAACTATCATTGGAAAGTTTAGATACAAAGTCAAAATAGAGGAGTACATTCCACTAAACTGGAGATAGTTTATAAGAGCTTTTTGGAATTTATTAGTAAGTCTGGGCTTTCAGAAGTGCTCTATGAACATTTACAAGACCACAACCTGTTCTTCTGTCAAATCCATTATCATCAACATCCTCAGCACTATTACATAGAATATTTAGAACTTGTTTAAAATTTAAATCTGATTTAATAGCCAAGATTAAACCTATAACACCTGAAACAAATGGAGTAGCCATAGATGTGCCTGTTAGACAGGCATATCCTTTTAATACTTCATTCATACCACAACTATTAGTAGCCTGCAAATTTGAATTTATAGTAGATATTACCCATACGCCGGGTGCTATAATATCAAGTTTATCTCCCCAAGAACTAAAGTTAGCTTTTTTACCTGTAGTATCCCATGCACCAACCGCAATTACACTATCATAAGCAGCAGGATAATTTACAAAACCCCCATCATTTCCTGCAGCTGCAACAAGTATTTTACCATATTTTATAGCAGTATCTATAGCTTCCTTAATTACATTTGAACCAATAGAACTTCCAAGACTTAGATTTATAACTTTTACATTTGGATTTCTAGAAGCCATAATTATTGCACTTGCAACATTATAGTCTGAACAATTTCCTTCAACATTACACGCTCTGTAGGAATATAGCCTAAAATTACCTACACCTGCAATTCCTATAAAATTATTCATAGTTGCACCAATTATACCTGCAACGTGCGTCCCATGAATCTCGGAATTAGTACTCTTATCAGGTAATGGATCATCGTCATTGTCCACAAAATCATAACCCTTATTAGACATATCAAATTGTGAAGCTAAATCAGGATGTTCATAATCAATACCTTGATCTACTACTGCAATACCAATGCTTAAAGAACCAGTAGTAATATCCCAAGCCTTATCAAGATAAGTAATGTATGCATTCCACTGATATTTTCTAAATAGCGAATCGTTTGGAATGTAATTAATTCTATAATTTATAGCATTTTGAATATAGAGAATATCTGAAGTTATTTTTGGAGGATATTTAGTTTTTATTACCAAAGCGTTTAAGCCATATACTTGCTTTTTAACTAAATCTTTGTACTTTACTAAAAAGCTTTGCACTGCAGATTCGCTTTTAAATCTAATTACATACTCGTTTTCAATTATATGAAAAGTTAAACTTAAAATCATAGTTTCTTTATCCTTATAAAAAACTTTTGCGGATTTTGACCATTTTGTATTACAACGTAGTATTCCTTTCTCTGAAAAACTGGGAATTTTACATCAATTTCATTTATATTTTCATAAATTATTAAATAATTTACGCTTTCTCCATTTTGCCATTTATCGTAGTTTTCTTTATCTACTATGAAAAACTTTATACCGTTTGAACTTGAAGTATAAAATCCCGCATAAATCGTATCGCCTTCATTTAAATATCCTTTTATATAAAAATATCCATTTGAAAGAAGTGTCTTTATTCCAAAAAACTTATCAAATTCTTGAGAAGGCTCTTCTATTTTTTGACAACTAACTATTAGAAAAATTAAAATTTTAATAAGCGCCCTCATTTTTCAAGACTACTCCTATTGTTTTCAATATTATTACTATATCAAGCCACAAAGACCAATTTACTACATATATTGTATCAAGCTTTACTCTATCTTCGTAAGTTGTATTACTTCTACCACTTACCTGCCAAAGACCTGTTATACCCGGTTTAACAGCAAGGTAGAATTTTTTATAATCACCATAATATTTTTCAAGTTCCTCTTTTACTACTGGTCTTGGACCCACAACTGATAAATCACCTTTTAAAACATTTAAAAATTGCGGAAGTTCGTCCAACGAGAATTTTCTTAAAAACTTACCAATAGGTGTAATTCTTGGGTCATTTTTCAACTTATAGTTCTTTTCCCACTCTTCTCTTAATGCACTATTTTGTTCTAATAGTTTCCTAAGAATTTCATCTGCATTTTTATACATAGTTCTAAACTTATATATTTCAATAACTTCTCCATTTTTACCAATCCTTTTGTGTTTATAAAAAACTGGACCTCTTGAAGTTAATTTTACAAGCATAGCTATTATCAGATACAAAGGACTAAGTAAAACGATAACCAATAGTGAAAAAATAATATCGAACATTCTTTTGATTATTAGATTTATTTGAGAGTCAAACTTTGTAGATGTTTCAAAAATTGGCAGATTCTGACTTATAGAAAAATGCAAAATTTGATTTGTAAAAGAGAGACCTGAAATATCTGGGACATAGAAAACTTTTTTAAATTTCAAGCATAAACTTGAAATATCATGATAAAACTCATTTAAAAATGGTATCCTTGGAATTACTACATTAGATACTTCATCCTTATATTTATCAACCTCAAATAGTTTTATTATTCCAACTGGTTCGTATGCTAAATACCACTCAGATTTAAAGAAATTATAGATTTTATCACTTTCTGGACCTTCTATTACTAAAATTTTTTCCTTTAAATACCCATTTAAAATCTTCTTAGTAATAAGCCTAAAAATAGGAACTATGAAAATGGAAAAGAAAATAGAAAGACCAAGAAACAGTCTAGAGAAATCGGGTTTTGCTTTAGTCATAGCATATACACTAAAAATCAATATAAATGCATAAAATAGACTTTCAATTATTTCCTTGCTTTCCTCATAAAATAATCTTCTTTGGGTGTATAGTCTTTTCAGAAAGAATATGGTTATAACAAAAAATATTATTATTAACATCTCTCTTAATCTTATTTCAAACTCACTTATACTTATACCAAACTTTAAGAGAAAGGCAATAGAAATAGCAAGAACTATGGCAAGAATATCGGAAATCAGCATAGATATGATGTATCTAATAGAAACAGGAGAGAATTTCTTTGAAGATTTTATTTCTACCATTAACTTTTACGACTACTAACTTTGAAAATTTTAAAGTGTAAAATCAGAAAAAATATTATAAGTAATAAAATCCAGCTCTCACCGATATAGGTATATATCGTTCTATAGTTGTTTAGTGGGACCTCCCATATAAAATAACCTAACTCAAAAAGTGGTATTTCCTTTAATGCTTTTCCTTTATCATCTACTACAGCTGAAATTCCTGTTTTCGCACTTCTTATAATATATTTTCCCGTTTCAATTGCTCTAAGTTTTGAAAATAGATAGTGTTCTCTCGGACCTGTTGAAGGACCGAACCATCCATCATTTGTAATGATAAACAATACTTGTGCTCCGTTATTAACTAAACTCTTAGAGATATGAGGAAATATACTCTCATAGCATATCATAATCCCTATTTTATATCCTTTAAAGTCTATAACATAAAATCCCTCTCCCTTTTTATAGCTTCCTTGACCTAGGTCCAAATTCCTAATAAAATCTGGTAAAAATTCATAAAAAGGCAGATTTTCTCCAAATGGCACTATATGAACTTTATCGTAGTAATCAATAACCTTTCCAGTTGTATCAATTAATAGTGCTGTATTATAGTAGTTTCCATTTTCCTCCCTCGCATTTCCCATGAGTATTGGTCTTTTTGTAGACCTTAGTATATTCATTACAAGTTCATAATTCCAATAGTTTTGAGGATATATACCGGGTATTGCAGACTCTGAAAGAACAAGTAAATCATAGTCCTTGTTTCTTATAGAATCAATTAAAATGGAAAAGTTCTTTCTTGTCTCCCTCCATTCATCAGGGTCATATTCGTATCTTGGAAGAACATTTGGTTGAATAACCGCAATTTTCAAAGTCTTACTACTATCAATTTTATAATTTTGCCAGAATATACCAAAGACAATTACAAGTATGATAATTATGGAATACGGAGTTAATTTTGTTTTTCCTTGCAATGATAAAAAAAGAGCATAGTTAAAAGTAATAAGTATAAACGATATAAAGTGAGGACCAAAAATTGAGCTAATTTGCGCAAAAGTTAAAAAACCAAGAGAAGTATAATAGTAATTTGCCCAAGGTAATGCCAAATCAAATAACCAATATGAAATTATCCATTCGTATATAGTAAATGAAAGCCCAAAGACTATCGGATGTTTTGAATTTCTAAACAGTAAAAACCAAACAGAAAATAAAACTGTTCTTAACGCAATCATAAAGCTAACACCAATTATTAGGAGAATTCCTAAGTGCTTTCCTACTTCAAGGTTATATAGCCAATTTAAATGGATATAGAAAAATGGAAGTGCGTATAAAAAAGAAATAAAAAAAGCTTTTTTATTTTCTAAGTTTTTTGTAATTACTAAAAGTGGGACAAGAGCAAAGAGACTAAATGGAAATAAGTAAAATGGATATTGTGTAAATATTAAGGAAATTACTCCAAAGAAAAACAAAGATAATTTCAGAAGTAAAATTTTAAGGTAATAAGTTTTCTTCTACTAAAACTGCTATATCTTTTACATGGACATTTTCATTTTTTCTATTTACCCCATCTGAGATCATAATATTACAGAACGGACAGGAGATTGCAATAGTATTTGGATTTTTAGATAAAAGCTCTTCTGTTCTTTCTATATTTATTTTCTTCCCAAATTTCTCTTCCATCCACATTCTTCCACCACCAGCACCACAGCAAAGTGTATTCAATTTACTCCTTTCTACTTCTAATAAATTTCCTATTGCATCTAACACTTCTCTTGGTTTTTGATATATACCATTGTGCCTAGAAAGATAGCAAGGATCATGATATACAATTTTTTCAATAGACTTCTTTACTTTTATTCTACCATCCCTTATTAAGCTGAAGATAACTTCACTATGATGATAAATGTTTAGTTCTATGCCAAAGAAACTATATTCATTTTTAAACGTGTTGTAGCAATGCGGGCAAATAGTTATTATATTTTTTATGTTATACTTTTTAAATGTATTTACATTTTCAAATGCTAATGTTTGAAATATTAGTTCATTTCCTGTTCTTCTTGCACTATCACCTGTGCACCTTTCTTCATCACCTAAAACTGCAAATCTAATTCCTGCTCTACTTAGTATACTAACTAATGATTTTATAGTTTTTTGACTTTTACTATCGTATACACCAGCACACCCCATCCATAGTAAGTAATCAAAACTATAGTCTTTATTCTCTTTTAATATTACTAAATTTAGCTCTTTTGCAAATTTCAATCTTTCATTTTTAGGAGCGTTCCATGGATTAAATTGATTTTCCATTCCTCTATAACTACTATTTAATTCAGATGGATAAATACTTTCATCAACTAATGCCCTTCTATAATTTATAATTAAGTCTAATTGATTTATGCCAACGGGACAGGCATGTACGCATGCCCCACACGTTGTACAAGACCAAAGTGCATCCTCATTTACAACTACTCCAAGAATTCTATTTTCTCTATTTTCTAAATATTCATATGCGTGCTCCTTTGTATCAAGAACAATTTTCTTTGGGTCTAATGGCTTTTGTGTAATATATGCAGGACATACACTTGAACACCTTCCACAAATTGTACAAGCATCCACCATTAGTAGTTTATTCCAAGGCAAATCCGTAATGTATTTATAACCTGTCTTAATTTCTTCTTCACTAAAGTTTTCTTTATTCATAATCTCTATTAAATTTACACTACTATCATGCTTTCCTGTTGGTCTTTCTTTGTAAAATATAAGATTTAAAGCAGAGGTAAATATGTGAGAAAGTTTAGAATATGGAATATATGCAATAAATAGCATTGTTGTCCAAGCATGAGTATTCCATAGAATTCTATGCCAAAATGAAATACTCTCTTTATCTAAGTAAAAAATGTAAGATAGTAGATATCCAAAGAATGAAAATTTTTCATAGTCAGGTCTGCCGAAATATGAAATTCTTAAAGCTTCTATTAAAAAACCTTGAATTGCTAAAAGAAGTAGTAAAAACAAAATTACTTTATCTTCAAGTATATTTCTTAGATAAATAGGAAGAAAAAATACTCTTTTTAAAATTGCAATAGCTATACCAAGAATTAACATAACTCCTGCAAGGTCTGAAATAAACGATAAAAATAAATAAAAATTTCCATAGATGAACTTTATACCAAAGTCCATTTGAATTGCAACTAATGTAGTAGTGATAGTTAAAATTATCATTGACCAAAATATAGGAACATGCGAAAATAGTCCAAACGGTCTATCTATAACCTTTCTTTGAAAAATAGCATTTACTAAATAAGAAATAGAATTTACTTTTAGTTTTAGCTTCTTTCCCAAGGACCACATCTTAAAATGTCTATAAAAACCATATAGAAAAAAGAATAATGAAATTAGAAATAAGGCATACATAATAAAAAAGTCTACTTTTCCTACATTCCAACCTAAAGGTCTTGCAATTTCTTCCATAGTATAAATTTTAATGCCCAACCATTTTTACTATATGTCCTATTACACTACCTACTACTAAGTTTAACTTAATCTTTACTGGTATTTTCTTCGTTGAGGAAATAATAATCTCCCCACCTCTATCACCAAAAACCTCTTTTGCCTTGTTTTCATCCATAGGCAATATAGGAGAAACTACATAACACTCTTCTTTTATATCAAGCCATTCGCATCTTTCTTTTCTCTTTATAAATATTTTAGCATAACCAGAAAAACCATCCATATGATATGGAACAAGTATTGTATCTTTTAGATCAATAAATCTCACATAATATATAAGTGCAACAGGGTCAAGTGCATTTTTTGGAATATCAAAAACTTTACTATTTCTCCTTCCAGCTTTTACTTCATCATATTTTGCATAGTTTTCAAAGTAATCTATTGTAACTTCGTAGTTCCAACCAGGTTCTATTTGCCTTTTGTAAAATCTAACTGTTCTAAAGTTTTGCGTATCAACCCAAGAGATAAAGTCTTCGTATAAATTTATACCAAGTGCTCCACCTTTTGCAAAAAGCCTTAATTTATAACAAGGAATATTTCTAATAACTTCAACTCCCTCAACTTTTAAATACATACTTCCAACATTTACAAAACTATACTTTGCCCTATAATCTATCCTTTCGCCAACATTCAATGTAAAACTAATTAGCAAATTTATCATATCCTCTTTTTGAAATGTCTATCTTTAAGTCTCCATCAATAATGTAAGAACCCGGCTTATCTTCAATTACCTCTCCTATTATAGTTATAGGCAATTTCAATTTTTCAATTTTTCCTACTTCTTCTTTTGGAATTGACAAAAGTAATTCATACTCTTCACCACTTTCAACAGCTATAAACCATTCCTTGATGTCCAACTTTTTTGCTAAATATTTTACTGAATCTCTAATTGGAAGCTTGTTTGCATATACAACTATTTGAACTTCGCTTAATTTAGCCATTCTATAGCTGTCTATACCAAGACCATCTGATATATCTATCATTGCATTTACATGGATATTACTTAGAATTTTATTTAACTCTTCATATCTAAGATTTGGTTTTGCGAACTTTTCCCTCATATCGTTTATCCACCACTTCACACCACTAATAAGTTTTCTTTCGTACGCTATAAGATAACCCCTCGGTCTTCCCAAATCACCTGTAATAGCAATGATATCTCCAGGCTTACTATTACTTCTTAGTATTTGCATATCTTTCTTAACTTCTCCAATTGCAGTTATATGTAATTCTAATCTATCGTATTTTTCTACATTACCACCTAAAATGGAAACACAATATTTATCCACAACATCAAAGATACCCTTATATATTTCATCAACTCTATTTATTGACTTTTGATTTATATTTAGACTAATTAGAACACCTATAGGTATACCTCCCATCGCAAGTATATCACTAATTGAGGCACTAACAGCTTTATACCCTATTTCATAAAAAGATAACATATCGTATCTAAAGTGTATATTTTCTATAAATGCATCTACACTGATAACAAGGTTTTTATTTACCATTTGTGAAATAATAGCACAATCATCATTAGGTCCCAAAACCACTCTTGGATTTGGTTTATAGTATTTAAATAAATTATTTAAAAAATCGTCCTCTCTCATAACCTAAAATTCTGTTTTGCTAATAAAATAGAAGTTAGGAATTTTTATATCTGGTAATATCATACCTTTTGGGAAAAATTCATAAAAATTAGAATTTACAATAAGTTTTTCATCAGATGATAGTTCTACTTCACTATTTAGTGCATCAATAAAACTTTGATTGAATCTCATATTCCTCAATCCTGACTTTAGTTTTCCATCTTCTATTAAAAATAGTCCATCTCTAGTCATACCCGTTATAGTTAAACTTGTTGGCTCAACTAAATTTACATACCATATCCTATTTACTAATACTCCTCTTTCTGTATCTTCTATAATTTTCTTCAAGGGCTTATTTCCCCCTTTTAAGTGTAAATGGCTAAATATTGCAAAATCTGAAGAAAATGAAAATGCACAAGCGGTATTTTCCAAATTCAAAAGTTTTGCATATTTATTATTCAATGCTACATTTTTTAGAATTCCATTTTCAATTACTGGAATATTGGCTTTTATATTACCTTCAAGATCAAAACCTATAGGAAGCAAGCCTTTATTTAAAGGTTCATCGTATAAATTAAATCTTTCAGAAAATATCCTTTTTCCTATTTTCCCACTAAAAGGACTAAGACCTTCGTAATAATTTATACCAGATAGTGCATAATAATTTATAATTTCTAATATATCTGAAAATGCTAAACTTGTAAGTATTACATCATATTTTCCCGGTTCAATTTCTGATATATTTTCACTTAATTTTAATTTCTCTAAGCAGTCTTTTGCTATACTCTCGTAGTTTTCTAAAATGTCTGAAAATTTATAACTACTATATTGAGACCAAGCACTCGTCTTGTTCATATAGTTTATAGTTAAATTATTTATAGAAACTTTATTGTATGCACTAAATCCATCTGAACTGAAAAGAAGAATATGTTGAAAACCCGTATATAAATTACCGAAAGACCTATAATCTTTCCCAATGTAAATAATGTCCTTAATAATTTTCGAGGTTGTATCTGAAACTATTTCATACTCATCATAAGCATATTCATAATCTGCTATTTGCTTTTTAGTCATGGGAAGAATATAATTACTTTCCTTTAATGATTTCTTTGCAGTTTTTATTAAATAGGATAGATGTTCCTTATCTCTCGAGTTTGTCCAAAATACACTAAATTTGTTGTCATATCTTAACCTAACACCAATTAGATAGGTTTTCTCTAAGGTTGACTGGTGAATGAAGGAATTGGCATATCTTCTGAACAAGTAATGATTATAGAAAATTACAATATCAACTGATGTATCACTGAGTTTTAAAATATCTTCCGCTATGTTTATTAGTTCATTCTCCATACTTTCTTTTAGATTTTAGGTTTTCAACAAGTTGCATGAGAACCTCACTTGGTTCATCGTCTTTATTATATTTTATCCGTAGCGCATCTAAAAGTTCTTTTTCTATCTTTTCATTTCCTTTAATATAAAACTCATATACTTCAATAAATAACTTTTGAAGTATTCTTGAAGTTCTTACATTATCCTTGTCATTGAAAACCATTTCAGCAACTTTCTCGTCAATATTTCTTAGTTTATCCTGAAAGTATTTCTTTAAAAAGTTCCTAAAAGACTTTCTTTCCCTTGGGGCATGTGCTCCAACAAATATATTTTTTCTCATAATTCTCCTCTACTTTTGAAATAGCTATGAATCTTGTATATACATGTATCCATTACGACATCTATTCCATTATCAGATAAAATCTTCGCTGCATCTTCGTTTACTATACCTTCTTGAAGCCACACGAGCTTTGGTTTATGTTTCATATTTAGTATTTCCCTTGCATGCTCTAAAATATATTCTGACCTTCTAAATATATTAACTATATCTACTTCTTCCTCTATTTCATCTACTTTCTTATACACCTTCCTACCAAGCCAAACTTCAAGCTTAGGATTTATTGGAATAACCTCGTATCCATTGGATAAAAGATATCTTGGAATTTTTCCTGCAGGTTCATTGAGACTATCCTTTATACCAATTACAGCTATTTTTTTTGCATTTTTCAAATAGGAAAGAAGTTTCTCCTTATTCTCTAATATCATAGTTATAAAAGTTTAAAGGTTTGTATCCTTAATTATGTCTAATATTTCCTTTAATTGTTTTTTAATACTCTTTGATAAATTTAGATTTTGTTTTTCTCTACTTTCTAATAGTTTCATAATTTTCCTTATAGTGTTATAAGTATAAAATCTTCTATTTCCATATTTTCTATCTGGCTTTATTAAACCTCTTTTTTCCCAATATCTTATTGTCTCAACTGCAACTCCCGTAATTTTTGAAACTTCACTAATTTTATAGTATTTCATAATAACTTCCTATAACTTCTATTGTAGTAAACTATAGGTTTCTTTTCATTTAGAATCTCTACATTAACCACCTTGCCAAAAAATATCACATGATCACCCATAGAAAGATGTTTATAGTAAATGCACTCAATATAACCGATACAATCTTCTATATATGGTATTTTTAAAAACTTACTAATTGGATATTCTCTTGAAAATCTTTCTTCTTGGGAAATATTCCTATTTGAGAAAAAATTAGATATGTCTTCCTGTTCTTCGTTCAGTAAGCTAACTGTCCAACCTATGGATTTTTTGAATACATTTAAACTTTCAGATAATTTATCTATAGATATTAAGGTAATTATAGGTTTAATTGAAATACTTTCAAATGAACTAATGGTTAGTCCTGCGAATTCATTGTCTATACTTTTTGCGATAGATATAAATACAGACTGTGGTACACTCCTCATAAAGAGTTTAAATTTTTCTTTTAACAAGCATTAAATTTTAAGGTTTAGTATTAATTACATATAAAGCAATACCTACAGCAATAGATACATTATAGGAATTTATTGTAGTTTCGTTTTGTCTTAAAGAAACTATTTTATCAGACATTTCTATAAATTTTCTTCTTACTCCATAGTGTTCCGAACCAACTACTAAAGCTAACTTTCCTAAAATTTCAACATCTTCAATAAAGCTACCCCCCCTTTCTAATACAAATATCTTAATATTATTTTCTTTTAAGACTTTAAATACCATATTTAAATTATCGTAATAAGAAAACTTTACATAAAAAATAGCTCCTGTTGAAGACTTAATCACACTTGGTGTAATTTTACAAGACTTATTATATGTTGAGACAATATTTTTAACACCAAGAATCTGTGAAGTCCTTATAATTGAACCAAGATTTCTAGGATCTTGAATCCTATCTAAAATTAAAATCATTCTTCTATCACTTTCTATAAAATCTCTTAAGTTTTCAAAAACATCTACAACAAGTTCTTCTTCTAAATAAGCAATTGTACCTTGATGCTCATCTGTATTTACTATCTGTTCAATTTTATGCTTATTGACAAGTTCATAGTTTATATTCTTAGCACTGCATAGTTCTATAAATCTTTTCTTTTCTTTTAAATTCTCGTATATTAAGACTTTTTTAATTCTTGAGTTTGAAACTATAGCATGAAAAACAGCATTTTTACCATATATTAGCATATGTGTAAGTTTAAAGTTTAGTTTTGAACAATTTAAGTATTTTATAATCAAGCTCTTAAATAACTTTTCCACATATAAATTTAAAAAAATGTGAAAATGTTTACAACTAAAAAGATTTCTCAACAATTTAAGTTATTGACTATAAAAAAATTAAAAACTATCTCAACATATTTCCATAGTTTAAAATAGTCCTTTTACACATATCAAAACAATTGAAAATCAAAATCTTAAATAACTTTTACACATAATTTTAAAAGAAAATTGTTGACAATTTAAAATTAAAAAGATTTCAACAGAGATTTAAACAAACATTTCCACAAAATGACTATTGATTATGAATAGTTTAAAATACTTTTACACATATAATAAATAACTACAACTACATGATTTACGGTTAAACTTTAAAATTTCAAGAAATGAAAGAATTTAGGATAGTATTTTTTATTTTAACAGTATCTTGTTCGGATGCTGGACTTCCGGGAAGTCCAAAAGTTTCAAGACTTGAGGCAGTTTCACATGGAGATAGCTTAAAGATTTATTGGAACTCTATAGAAGGTGCTGATCAATATAGAGTTTATGTGAATAATAGTATTGTATATGAAGGAAAAGATACGAACATAACATTGTTCTATGTTGATAGTCTTAAAATTGAAGCAATTGGTCTTAACGATAAGGTAAATTCTCAATTTTATATAAATAACAAGTTTTATGAAGATTCAATTTTAGTTATTCCTCAAATAGAAGCCTTAGGATTTATTTTTCCAAAATTCTATATCTATTCAATAAAAGATAGCTCAAAATTTCAGCAATTTACGATATTCTTTTCTCAAGATTCTTCAAAAATAGGAAAGGAAGAATTTAACAAAGATTCATTAAGAATTTTTTCTTCAAGCTTGTATTTTAACAAAGCTACAAGGCATAAAGTAGATATTTACAATAATTCAAAGGTGTTTCCATTTCCAAGCAAGGATAGTGTTAAGTTGGATTTTAAGAAACCATATGTATTATGGTATAGCCCAGATAGTATGGGATGGAACAATGTTAATAACTATTTTATAAAGTTCATTGCAGATAGTTTAATTTACGAAGTTGATAGCTTAAATGATACTACCTATAGGATAAAGGTTAAATATAAAGTTAGAACTATTCCTGGTCTTAGATGGTTTTAAATCGCTTAAAAACTATAATCTTAATTACTCTATTAGGTATTCTTGGTATTTTAAATGTCTGGATAAATAACTTGGTATATTCAAAAGGTAGAAAAATAGACGAACTGAAGGATGAGAGGGATATATGGTATGTAAAATACATGCAGTCAATTAGTGAATACTATAGGAGGGATTGGTTCTATGAAAATAAGGATTACCCTAATAATTCTAATTTTAATAGTATGGTTGGTGATAGTAATAATAAAGCTATTTCACATCCAAATTTTAGATAGCAAATATAAAAATTTGGCAAAAAATCAATTTAAACTAAAGATTACAAGGTTTCCACAAAGAGGGACTATTTACGATAGAAACCTTAGACCTATAGCGTACAGTATTCCAAGACTTATGGTTTATCAATATTTAGATTCAGTAGTTGATTACTATGGAATTTTAAAATATTTGAAAATTAAGGATAACACTAATTCAAAACTGCCAAAGTTATTATCAGACGATGTCCCTATAGAATACAGGAAGTTTATAATTTCTCCAAAGGAAAGAGGATTATTTGCTATTAAATATTATAAAAGGTTATATCCATTTTTTGAAATTTCTCAGAATTTAGTAGGTTTTGTTAGTGATATGGATGGTATGGAAGGATTAGAAAGGTCATTGGATATGTATTTAAAGGGTAGTGTTGGATATGAGGAGGTTTTTCAAAGTGCTGATGGAAAGAGATTTTATATTCCTTATAGTAATAAAAATGAACCTAAAAGAGGTCTTGATGTAATTACAACCATAGATATGAAAATTCAAAATATTGCTTATAATCATTTAAAAAATGCTGTTATAAGTGAAGGAGCAAATTGGGGATTTGTAATAGTAGCTGATCCTCAAAGTGGTGAAATTTTAGCAATGGCGAACTATCCAAATAGCTATAAAAACTATTCAATTCAATATATGTACGAACCGGGTTCAACATTTAAAATATTTACTTTTGCTAAAGCCTTAGAATTGAACCTGATAAGCGATAGTGATAGTGTGTTTGTAAATAGAGATGGTATATTAGTTGATGGATATAGAATTAAAAATGTTGAAAAAACATCAGGATATATAACTTATGGTGAGGCTTTGAGTTATTCTATAAATTCAGCTTTTGCTAAGCTTGGTATAACGATGGGAGGGAATGAATTATATGAAATTGCAAGAAGAGTTGGCTTTGGTATAAGAACGGATGTTCTCTTGAATGGTGAAACAAATGGTATATTGAAAAGAAGATATAAAAATATAGATATTGCGAATTTTGCGATTGGACAGGGATTTTCTATAAATGGTCTTCAAATGGTAATGGCATATAGTTGCATAGCAAATGGAGGCTACCTTGTTGTTCCAAGAATTATATTAAAAATTGGGGATACTTTGTATAGTAATAGGATAGTTGTAAGAAAGTGTTTTTCTTCTGATATATCAAATAAGCTAAAGTTAATTCTTTTAGATGTAGTAGAAAGGGGTTCAGGAAAACTTGCAAAAATGGATAATATAAAAGTAGCAGGAAAGACAGGAACTTCTCAAAAGTTCTTAGATGGAAGTTATAGTGATGATAAAGTTATAACTTCGTTTATTGGTTTTTTCCCTGTTGAATATCCAAAATATTTAATTTATGTAGTATTAGATGAACCAAAATTTAATAAATTTGGTGGAACATCAGCTGCCCCTGTTTTTAAAAGAATTGCGAGGGATATTCTAAAATATCAGACTTTAAAATTTTGATATGAAAATAACTGCAAGAAACTTTGAAATTACTGAAACTCTAAGAGAATATATATCAAAAAGACTAGGTCATCTTGATAGATACTCTGAGCACATTATAAATAGTGAAATTATATTCCAAGAGGAAAGAGGTCAATATCTCGGTGAAATGATTGTGAAGGTAAAAGGAAGGACCATAAAGGCAGAAACAAGAAGCAATGATATATTAAAATTGGTAGATGAGCTAAAGGATATTGTAATAAGAGAATTGAAGAAATATGAGGAAAAGCTTAAAGACCATAGAAGATAGTACTTGAAAAATTTTTTTATTTTGTTTATACCATCTATATTTTATGTAATATTTGTATTTAAGCTATTTGAATTTCAAATTTTAAAAGGTAATGAATACAGAAACAAGTCGCTTAGCAATCATTTTTATAGAATATCTATAAAGCCAGCAAGAGGTAATATATATGACAGGAATGGAAAAATCTTAGCAGGAAATACCACTAATACTAAAATTTTTATCCTTAGTAAAAACCAAGACATTTTAAGAGAGTACGTTAGTTATATTTCATCTTTAAATGGATATTATTCTGAATTAGTTGACTATAAGAGTTTCTCTACGCTTGTTTCAAGGAAGGACATACTTGAGAATATTGTATTTATACCATTTGCGGAAAGGGTATATCCATATGGTGAATTAACTCCCCATATTGTAGGTTACGTAAATATGGAAGGTAATGGAGTTTCTGGATTTGAAAGGGTATTTAATGATAGTTTAATAGGAACTAAGGGTGATGTAATTATTCCTATTGATGCAAAACTAAATATTACTGATAGAAGTAAAATAGTTTACAATTTTCCTACTAAAGGTAAGGATTATATACTAACTATTGATATTGATTTGCACAAGTTTATTGATAGTATTTTGTTAAACTATGAAAAAGCGGTGGTAGTAGTAATGAAAGCGAATGGTGAAGTGTTAGCAATGTATTCAAAGCCCAAATTTAATCCTGAGATGTTTCAAAGGGGTTTAACTACTGCTGAGTGGAATTATGTCAATGATAAGGATTTAGCACCGTTAGTAAATAGAGCAATATCTGGTCTTTATCCACCGGGTTCAGTCGGAAAGCTACTGACAACTTTAATAGCTCTTGAAAGTGGATGGAATTGGAAGACGTCCATGCCTTGTCAAGGAGCCGTGGCTTATGGTAATCATATTTTTAACGATTGGTCTGTTCACTACTATATTTCTGATATTAAAGAAGCTCTTGAAGTTTCCTGCAATGTATATTACTATAGACTTGGAAGGTTTTTAGGTTTGGTAAGATTTACTAGTTTTTTAAAGAAAATTGATATTTTTAATAAAAAGCTAACATTTTTCCCAGATGAAAACATATCATTTATTCCCGATAGTGCTTGGTATATGAAAAACTATAGATTTATTCCTGGAGGTGCAGTATTAAATCTTGCAATAGGACAAGGAGAGCTTTTACTAACACCTCTTGCTATAGCCATGCTTACAGGTGCTATTGCAAATAGCGGTAAGATGCCTTATCCTAAATTTTATTTTGGTCAAGAAATTAAAGATACACTCAAATTACCTTTCTCTGACTCCACTCTTAATATTACTAAGATGGCTATGCTCCAAGTAGTAAAAGGTCCAAGGGCAACTGCAGGTTATATAAATTGGAAACTATATATAGATGGATTTAGCATAAATGTAGCAGGAAAAACTGGTTCATCTGAAAATCCACATAACAAAAAAACTCATTCTCTATTTACTGCTTTTGCTCCATATGAAAAGCCCGAGTTTATTATAACTGCAGTAGTTGAAACCGCTGGTCATGGAAGTGCTGTTGCAGTTCCAGTAGTATACGAAATTTTAAAATGGTTGTTATTGCACTATTACTATCAATAGTTGGAATACTTGAAATATGGACAATTAATAAAGAGCTTGCATATAAGCAGTTTATCTTTTTATTATTTTCTTTATTGTTTGGATACTTGGTTTATAGATTTTTTAAATTAGCATACATAAGAACACTAATCTTTCCATTTTTTATTTCTCTTATTTTTTTACTTATTCTAACTCATATTACAGGTGAAGGAGTTAATAGATGGATAAATTTGAAGTTCTTTAATTTACAACCTTCTGAGCTTATTAGAGTTTTCTTGCCTTTTTTATTTTTTTACTATGAACCTTCTGAAAATTTCTATAAAGTATCTTCTATCATTTTAATTCTTTTAGTTTTAGTGTTATTTCAACCTGATTTGGGTTTTGCTATTGCTATAGCCTTTGTCTCATATATAGTTTATTTTTATTCAAATGTGAATAGAAACTTTCTGATCTTTATTGCATTTTCAATAATAGCCATATTTTCATCCTTCAATATTTTAAGTTTTATTCTAAGTCTATTTATTTTAATCACGATACTTTATTACATGAAATCAAGATGGTATTGGACATTAATAACTATGCTTACCTTCTTAACAATTGGTATTATTACTCCAGTAATTTGGTATAATGTATTAAAGCCATATCAAAGAGTTAGAATTATTGCATTTTTAAATCCAGAAATATATAGGCAATCTGAAGCATATCAGGTTTATCAGTCTCAAATAGCAATTGGTAGTGGTAAATTTTTTGGTAATGGTTATGGGGAAGGTATACAAAAAAAGTACGGATTTTTGCCAGAAGCGCATACTGACTTTATATTTGCTTCAATTTGTGAGGACTTTGGCTTTATAGGTGGTTTTAGTGTAATTACTCTTGTATTTATTCTAATTTTATGGTGTTTATCTATGCTATATAGAATAGAAGATTTGGCTCTTAAAAGATTTGTTTTAAGTATTACTTTGTTTTTTGTCTATTCATTTATAGTAAATATTTCTGTGAATTTTGGACTTATGCCTACGAAAGGTTATCCTCTTTTATTTATAAGCTATGGTGGTAGTCATCTTATTGTTGATTATATTTCTTTATTTTTACTAATTTGGGTAAAAAATAAGTATTTGAAAACTTAGACCTTAAAATTTGCATATGTTAATCTTTATTAATGTATTTATTCCTTGGGAATTTAGAGAATTTGAAGAAATAGAAAAGCCTGTAGAATTCTTTCCTCCTGAAAGTCTTGAAAGAAGAGCCATATTAAAAGGTGAGTGGTCTAATGTTGGAGATGTATTCTATTCAAATTCAACAAGTTCCTATAGCTGGCAGTTTTTAGGACCTTCGCACATAGAAGATGGTTCTTGGTCAGATGGTATTGCGAATTCTGGAAGAATGAGTTTTATCCTACCACATCCGACAAATCCAAATATAATATACGTTGCTACCGCGGGTGGTGGTGTATGGAAGACAACTGACCAAGGAAATACTTGGATACCCTTAACTGATAATTTGCCTGTTCTAACTTCGGGTGCGTTAGCATTTGATCCTACTAATCCAGATATTATTTACTATGGTACTGGGGAATTGCACTATTGCGGGGTATGTTTTCCTGGAGATGGATTATTTAGATCAAATGATGGAGGCAACACTTGGACTAAAATAGCTACAACTGCTCAAGTAGGTTCGTATATTTCAGAAATTGTAATACATCCTAATACTGGTAGGATAATTGTTGCAAGTGATTTAGGTATTTCGTATTCTGATAATAACGGGAATACCTGGGTTCCTTCGTTTACGTTGGATGATGTAAATGATATTGATTATAGAAGTGATAACCCAAATACTATATTTATAGCTACTTTATCAAAGGGTGTTTTCAAGTCTATTGACGGTGGAAATACTTGGAATTCGGTTTCAGGACTACCCAATTCTGGCTATTTTAGAGCTCATCTTGCAATTTCAAAAAGTAATCCTAATATTATTTATGTTGCGTTTGGTTCAACAAATTACAATCTTCATTCATTTTGGAAATCAACGGATGGTGGAAATACGTGGACACAGATGTCCTCTGTTCCAAACTACCTTTGTGGTCAAGGTTTTTATAATCATAGCATAATAGTACATCCTACTAATCCGAATATAGTATTGGCAGGTGGTGTTCATAATTATGGTTCAGGTTGTAATTATGGTATTATTAGGACTACGAATGGTGGTAATTCTTGGTCTGAGGTTGCAGGGAATGTAGTTCATCCCGATATTCATCACTTCGCATATGGTCCCGATGGAACACTTTATGTTGCTTGTGATGGTGGTATATGGAAAAGCACAAATAATGGAACTAGTTGGATAAATATAAACAAGGGTTTAGGTACATTGCAGTTTTATACAGTTGGAGTAAAGTTCAATGATGAATGGGTTATTGTAGGTGGAACTCAAGATAATGGAACTCCAATTTTATATAATCTTCCTGTTTGGAGAGAAGTTAGTGGAGGTGATGGAGGACCTACTGTTTTTGAATTGCAAAATCCTAATTACTTTTGGACTACATATATTCGCATGTGGTATTTAACTAAGTACCAACTTACAAGTTCTTATCCTAATCCATCTTGGAACTATTTATTTTATACTCATCCATGGTATAACTCAGGAGATAGAGCTGACTGGGCAAATGGACCTATTGATGTTCATCAAAATGGAACTATAATAGTAGGTACATATAGAATTTGGCGCTCAACTAACGGTGGTAGTAGTTGGACTGCAATAAGTGGTAGTCTTGCAGGAAATAATGGAGTATTACTATCTGCAGTGTTTTCAAGAACTAATTCAGATACTATATATACAGGTTCAAGTCAGGGGCACTTCTATATGACACATAATGGTGGCAATACTTGGAATAACTTGACTAATAACTTATCTGCAGGAGGACCAATAAGAGATATAGTAATAAACCCAAACGATAGTAGAAAGTTGTATATATGCATAGGAAATACAAGTGGTAAGAAAGTTGTCTATAGTGCAAATGCAGGACAATCATTTACTGATATTACTGGCAACTTACCTAATGGTAGAAGTTGTAGGGCACTTGCTGTGGATTTTCAAAGGAATTTAGTTTTTGTAGGTATGGAAGATGGAGTTTACTACTCTAATAATAATGGGCTTAGTTATCAAAAGCTGATAGGACTTCCTAATGTTTACGTTTTTGAAATGAAAATGGTAAGCGGAAAACTAATAGTTGCAACTCATGGCAGAAGCATGTGGAAGTTAGATATTGCAACAGATATTAAAGCTGATATGCCTAATCAAAAATTTGACTATAGAATAAAGGGAAATATTTTGGAATTTTCTGAAGAGTTATATTATAAGATTTATAATGTGGATGGGAGATTGTATAAGTTTGGTAAGAGCAAAAAGGTGTTTTTAGATAAAGGTATGTATATATTAAGAGTGGGTGATAAAAATTATAAAATAGTAATGCATTAGAAAAATAAACTCCTTTCAATACCAAAATCGTATCTTCCAGCATCTATAAATCTAAAGTAAAATCTTTTGTATCTAACTGATAAAGAAAATTTTGTCCCAGTTCCATAAAGCTGAATTCTTGAATCTATACTTGGGAAAAAGCCTTCATATGCACTCCAGTAGAATACGTTTAAATAACTCTCAGGGTCAAAAGGCTGGTAATAAAGATTGCTATCATTTAAGAAGCAGTTTTTATCTACCATGCAAGTATTATAGTAGTAAATTCTAAGTTTAATATACGGGTCTTCATATTTTCTTCCAAGTTGTAAGTTATATCCAACAGTTAATATACCTCCATTTTTAATTTTCTCAGCTGATAGGAAAATGCCTCTTGTTTGGCTAAAGCTTAATTGATAGCTATTGAAAAATGGATGGCGATAATGTCTTAATATAGCGTATGAAGAAGTTGAAATTTCATAATTTATAGTAATACTTCCTCTATCTCCTCTCATATTCATTCTTAAATCCACAGGGAAAAATGACATGTATACGTATAGAAATGAACTATCTGACCAGTAGTTATATTTCCACAATCTCTCGCCTTTGAATATATTTTGATTAAAGAACACAAACAAACCCCTATCTCTATAACTAAGCGAGTAGCCATAGCTATATCCATTTTGACCATATGAACCTTCTAACGTTAAGTAGAACTTTCCAATAGGATTTATTTCAAGAAATGACCAAATACTAATGTAGTTTGCTCTAATAAGACCCATATAAAGATTTCTATAGTTTCCATAGAGAAAAGCATTTTCAGTAGTATCTAAAAATAGTCCAACATTTTTATATCTAAATTCCGCTGAAAGATTAGATACAGGGAAATTAAATGAAGGATAAAATAAAAAATAATATCGTGGTCTATAGCTAATTGAGCCATATCCAATCCTTGGACCAAAATTACCAATTCTAAAGGCAAAGTTATTTGAAAATACATTGAAAATAAATCTAAAGCGGTTATAATAGTTTAAAATAGTATCGCTTCCAATAATAGTAGTATCCGTAAAATTGTAGTCCTTTATTCTAAATGCATATCCCCTATAATAAGCCTGAATGTCAAATTCATAGTCGTTTACTTTGTTTAAAATTGTATCAAATACAGAATTATTATTTAAATTTCTGTTTGTAGTGGAAAGGAACTGAAGACCGCCATAAATGCTAACATAACCTTCGTATGTTTTTGTAGGAATTATAATATATGGTCTAATAAGGAGAAACTCCCTATAGCTCATATTTAAAACTCTTCTAAATTCACCATATCCCCTAAATGGTCTATACTTTACAATTTTTTCTATATCTTCCGTGCTTAGAAATGGAATTTGCTTTAATTCTTCTATTGAAGCGGTATTTACATTTATGGGGTGGGACACGTATTGTTGAATGAAAAACTGAGGTAAATCTTCACTTTGAGATATTACAAGTAATAATAGCATAGAGATAAATTTTAAGGTTCAAAAGCTTTTATTTTACTATTCTCTTTGACCTTGGTATTTGATTTTTTAATTTTTCTCCATCATATATTGCAACTCCAAGGATATCTTTATTGCATTTTACTATAACTTGACCTTTTTCTAAATTTTCGTCCATATAATTTATATCACTTCCACTAATAAATTGCATAGCTAAATTTTCATCTTTTAAATTTACTACATTTTTCTTTGCTAAATGTCCTATAATTTGAGCACCAGCTGTAGTAAGCTTATATCCATTTTTAAATACCCTAATTAACCTAATTCCAACTCTATTAAATTTTATATTTTCCCTTATTTTCAAAGCTTGCTTACTTGAAATCCAGATATCACCTCTATCAATTAAAACATGCTCACTTGGCAAATTTCCTATACCAAATCTCTCTAATAAAAAATTAAAAAACTCTTTCATTTCTTAATTAGTTCTAACATTTCTCTATGAAACTCTTCATTGCATCCACAAAGCAAATTTCCAGTCTCTAAATAATTATCCTTTCCATCAAAGTCGGTTATTATTCCACCTGCTTCTTTTAATATAATTATACCAGCATAAATATCCCACTTATTTAGTTTATACTCCCAAAATCCATCAAATATGCCTTCTGCAGTCATACACAGGTCCAGTGCTGCAGAGCCTAGTCTTCTAATAGCACTTGAATACTTACTAAAAATCCTAAATGTTCTAATATATTCTTCTAAAATATCAAGCTCGGTATGTGGAAATCCCGTTGCAAGAAAAGAGCCTTTTACTGTTGTTTTTTTTGAAGTAAAGATTTTGGAATTATTCTTATATGCACCATTACCCTTTGTAGCATAATATAAATTGTCTTTCATTGGTTCATATACTACTCCCAATACTATCTCGTTTCTATAAGACAAAGCAATAGATACACAAAATACATCCAAACCTCTTAGGAAATTTTTTGTTCCATCAAGTGGGTCGATAAACCAGACATAATCACTATCTCCTAAGGTGCCACTTTCTTCTGCCAATATTTTGTGGTCCTTGAAATGTCTTAAAATGTATTCTTTTATGACATTTTCACTTTCAATATCTGCCCTACTAACATAATCATTTCTATTCTTTTCAGAAAACTCTATGTTTTTTCTAAAGTAATATTTTAGTATATTTCCTCCTATGTATGACGCTTGTATGGCAACTTTTAAGAATTTATTTATAGTGCAAAATTTTAAAGTTATTCTTAGCCTTAAAATTTCTACATGGTTTTTAAATTAGAAGAAGGGGAAAAAGCAAAAAGTGCAAAGGCAATAACTATAGTTAAAGCTATTAGGGAAGCACTTGCTGAAGAAATGAGAAGAGATAGTAGAGTTGTAATTCTTGGAGAGGACGTAGGAAAGAGAGGAGGGGTATTTTTAGCAACAGAGGGACTTATAGATGAATTTGGTGAGGAAAGGGTAATAGATACACCATTAACTGAACTTGGAATAATTGGTGTTGCTGTGGGTATGGCTCTATATGGTCTTAGACCTGTTGCAGAAATTCAGTTTATAGACTTTGTATATCCGGGTTTTGATCAAATCGTAAATGAAGCGGCAAAATTTAGATATAGAAGTGGTGGACAATATTCAGTTCCGTTAGTAATTAGATCTCCATATGGTGGAGGAATTGGTGGAGGTTTATATCATTCTCAAAGTCCTGAAAGTTATTTTACTCATACACCAGGTTTAAAAGTAATAATTCCATCAACACCTACAGATGCGAAAGGTCTTTTAAAGTCAGCAATTAGAGACGAGGACCCAGTAATCTTCTTAGAACCTAAAAAAATATACATGTCAATAAAAGAAGAAGTTCCTGATGACATAGATTTTACTATTGAAATTGGAAAGGCAAAAAAAATAAAGGAAGGAAAGGACGTTACACTAATTAGCTATGGATATATGGTCCATGTATGTATGAAAGCGGTTGAAATAGCTCAAAAAGAAGGTATTTCAGTTGAACTTATAGATTTAAGAACATTATTACCATTTGATAAGGACGCCATATTAGAGAGTGTTGCTAAAACGGGAAGATTAGTAATTGTAAATGAAGCACCGAAGATTGGCTCATTTGCATCTGAAATAAGTGCATTTGTATCAGAAAGAGCTATTGAATATCTATTAGCACCAATTAAAAGAATAACAGGTTTTGATACTCCATTTCCTTATGCCCAGCAAAAATACTATATGCCAAATGAGTATAGAATTTATAAAGCAATAAAAGAAGTAATGGAATGGAATTAAAAAAAGCATTCTATATTACTTTTGGCTGTAGAACTAACTTTTATGATACTGAGCTAATTAAATCAAATTTGGAAAAAGTAAATGTAGTAGAAACTCAAAATATTAAAGATGCGGACTATATTATAATAAATTCCTGTGCTGTTACTCAAAAGGCGGAAAGAGATGCAAGACATGCAATTAACAAAGTACTAAGAGAGAAAAAAGAAAATACAAAGGTTATACTAACTGGCTGTATTCCAAAAATTAAAAAACTTAACTTAGCCGACTTTGAAGCTTCAGTAGATGAGGTTTTAAAACTATTTAATATAGAAAACCCAGAAAACTCTATTATATACGACTATAAGTCTAGAACTAGAGCAACTGTTAAGGTTCAAGAAGGTTGTGATTTTGTTTGTTCCTATTGTGCAATTAGAATTGCAAGGGGAAAAAGCAGAAGTAAAAATATTGATTTAATTATGAAAGAAATGGATATTTTAAAAAATAGGGGCTTTAAAGAAGTAATGATTACAGGTATACAAGTTGGAGATTGGGGTAAGGAGTGGAAATTAAGTTTATACTATTTACTAAGAAAACTTGTAGAAAACTACAATGATATGAGATTTAGACTATCTTCAATATTACCACTACATGTTAGTGATGAATTAATAGATTTATATTTAGCATTTCCAAAAAACTTGATGCCACACTTTCACATTTCATTACAAAGTGCATCAAATAAAGTTTTAAAAGATATGAGAAGACCGTATACAATTGAGATTTATAAAAGAATTATAGAAAAAGTTCTAAAAATAGAAAATGTAAATATTGGAACTGATATAATAGTAGGATTTCCTACGGAAACAGATAAGGACTTTTTAGAAACATATAAATTTTGCGAGGATGTACCGTTTGGATACTTACATGTATTTGAATACTCACCCAGAGAAGGAACACCTGCTTATGATTTAAAATCAGTAGTACCTAATAGAGTTGTAAAAGAAAGGGTAAGAGCACTTGTAGAACTTTCAAAAAGAAAGAAAGCTGAATATATGAGAAAATTTCTAAATAAAAAATTAAGTGTGCTATTTGAAGAATATAAAAATGGCTATTGGATAGGGACAAGTGATAATTATTTAAAAGTAAAAACAAACCATAATCTAAGTTTGAAAAATGAAATATTTGATGTTAAAATAGTAAAAACTGAAGAAAATGAACTTGTTGGAAGTATTGATAAAAACTAATTCAACTTTATAATTTTCATTCTTTTTATGGCTTTAAAATCCAATAAGTGGATTGAGTTTATGTGTAAAGAGTATAATATGATTGAGCCATTTGAAAAGGAGCTAATTAGAAAAGGTGTAATCTCCTATGGACTTTCCTCATATGGATATGATATTAGGGTTTCCAACGAATATTTAATTTTTACAAACGTATACTCTACAATAGTTGACCCAAAAAACTTTGACAATAAGTCGTTTATATACCACAAGGGTGATTATTGCGTAATACCACCGAATTCTTTTGCATTAGCAAAGAGTGTTGAGTATTTTAGAATACCGAGGAAAGTTTTAGGTATATGTATTGGAAAGAGCACTTATGCAAGGTGTGGTATAATAGTAAATGTAACACCATTGGAGCCTGAGTGGGAAGGTTATTTAACTATTGAAATATCAAATACTACACCATTACCTGCAAAAATTTACTCTAATGAAGGAATTGCACAAATTATTTTTATAGAAGCGGATGAAGAAACAACTATGTCATATGCGGACAGAGGAGGTAAATATCAATTTCAAAAAGTTATTACACCACCAATGGTGGAGGGGGTAGAGTAGTATGGAAAAGGAGAAGGATAAAGAAAAAATTCTTGAGGCTACAATAAAACAACTTGAAAAGAATTATGGTAAGGGTATAGTAATGCGTCTTGTTGATAGGGCAAAGGTGCAAGTTCCAACAGTTTCATCTGGTTCAATAAGTTTAGATTATGCATTAGGTATAGGTGGATATCCAAAAGGTAGAATAATAGAAATATATGGTCAAGAAGCATCTGGTAAAACAACCTTAGCACTTATGGCTATAGCTGAAGTTCAAAAGCTTGGAGGTAGTGTCTTATTTATAGATGCTGAACACGCGTTTGAACCAAAATATGCAAAAACTATTGGTGTGGATACTGAAGACAAGAAATTCCTAATTTCTCAACCTGAATACGGAGAACAGGCACTTAGTATATTAGAGGATGCTATTAGGGGGGGTGCAATTGACCTTGTAGTTGTAGACTCAGTTGCAGCTCTTGTTACGAAAGCTGAGCTTGAAGGTGAAATGGAAGAACAAGGTATTGGGGGTCAAGCAAGATTAATGAGTAAGGCACTAAGGAAATTAACAGGATTGATAGCTAAAACTGGAACAATAGCTATATTCATAAATCAAGTAAGGGAAAAAATTAGTCAAAATCCATATGGAGGACCGCCTGAAACAACACCAGGAGGAAGAGCATTAAAGTTCTATTCCTCAATAAGACTGGAGGTAAAAAAGGGAGAAAGTATAAAAGGACCTAATAATGAAATAATTGGACATTACATAAAAGTTAAAGTCGTAAAGAATAAATTAGCACCACCATATAAGACAGCCGAGTTTGAACTAATATATGGAAAAGGTATAAATAAAATCGGAGAAATATTTGATTTGGCTGTAAATATGGGAATCATCAAGAGGTCAGGCTCTTGGTATTCTTTTAATAGTGAGCAGTTAGGTCAAGGTAAAGAAAAGGCATTAGAATATATTCAGGAAAACGAAGAGATTCTAAGAAAAATAGAAACTGAGGTAAGGGAAAAGTTAAAAGAATATAAACCACAAGGGGGAGAATATGGAACAACATCTGAACAGACAGAATAACATAGTTTATACTAAGAAAATAAAGGCAGGTAGAAGAACTTATTTCTTTGATATAAAAGTAGACGGTAAAGGTCAAAACTATATTTCTATATCTGAATCAAGAAAGACTGAAAATGGATTTAAAAAGCAGATGATAGTAATATATCCTGAAGATATTGAAAAATTCTTCTTAACATTTAAGGAGGTAAAAGATAGCCTCAAGTAAGCTAAAATTATCTATAGTTATTCCTGTTTATAACGAAAAAGACTATATTGAAAAAGTTATAAGAATGGTGAAAGATGTAAATCTTGGTTATGATTTGGATAGAGAAATAATAGTAGTAGATGATGGAAGTAATGATGGGACAAGAGAAATATTAAAGCAATTAGAAAATAATGATGAATTTAAAAATGTTTTAAAAGTTATATATCATGAAAAGAATCAAGGAAAAGGTGGAGCATTGAATACAGGATTTAACTATGTTAGTGGAGATATAGTAGTAATTCAAGATGCAGACTTGGAGTATGACCCGAACGACTGGAGGGAAATGTTAAGACTTATAATTGAAAAAAATGCAGATGTAGTATATGGTTCAAGATTTTACGGTGCAAGCCATAGGGTTCTATACTTTTATCACTTCATGGGAAATAAAGTAATTACTTACTTAATAAATTTACTTTTCAACATGACATTTTCTGACATTGAAGTATGCTATAAGATGCTTAAAAAAGAAATTCTTGATGAAATTAGACCATTTAAAAGCAAAGACTTTGGTTTTGAAGTGGAAATTACTGCGAAGATTTCAAAATTGTCAAGCAAAAAGGGTATTAGAGTGTATGAAACTCAAATAAATTATTACGGAAGGACATATAATGAGGGGAAAAAAATTACTTGGAAAGATGGTATAAAAGCTCTTTGGTATATTATTAAGTTTAGATTTTCAAATTAACATGAAAAAATTAGTTTTTGAACTTATAAAAATTGCAATTAGTATATTTTTAATTTATATGATTTTCAAAAACATGAACATCAACGCCTTTTTATACCACTTGAAGTCTTTAAATATTGTTTATTACTTATTTGCAATTGTTCTGGGATTTATTGGCTATTCACTTTCTGCACTTAGATGGTTTATATATACAAGGGCGTATAAGTTGAACATAAATTTAATTCAAGCAAATAAATACGTATTCGCAAGTTTATTTTTAGGACTTGTTTTGCCTTCAGGTGCAGGTGTTGACTTAGTAAGATTTTTCTATGCTCAGAGGGACAATATGCAAAAACGTGCTGAGGTACTATCTTCTATATTTGTAGATAGGTTAATTGGTGTTATTGCACTTATATTTTTAGCATTACTTGGTATCTATTTCGGTATTGAAAGAATAAGAGAGATATCAGATAAGCTAATTTGGATAATGCTATTTCTTATCGGATTTTTCATATTTATGTTAACCCCAATGTTTGAAAGAATTATTATTTTGATATTTGGTAAAATAGAAAAATTTAGAATAGGTGAAAGGATGCAAAAGCTTATAAACTCATTTTCACTATATAAGGAAAATAAGATGATAGTAGTTTCTACGTTCTTTATTTCAATACTTATGCAATTTTTTTTCGGTCTTTCCGCATTTGTCATTTCAAAAGCTTTGGGTTTTGATTTGAGTCCAATTGAGGTAGTTCTTATAACTTCCGCAATTAACTTTATTACAATGCTACCTTTGAGTTTTAGTGGTATAGGTATTAGAGAAGGGGGGTTTATATTTTTTCTTTCAGATAAAATTGGTATGGAAGGTGCGGTAGCTTTGTCTTTGCTATATTACGCTAGTGGTATACTTTCATTTGGTCCTGTTGGTATATTAGTTTTTGTTTCAGAACCTGTAAGATTTTCATTAAAAAAAGAGGTTTAGTTTTTTATAATTATTTACTATAGAAATTAGCTTTAAAATTTAAAAATATGGCAATAAAAGAATTTAAGATGCCTGAAATTGCGGAAAGTGTCCATGAAGGAGAAATAGGAAAAATCTTAGTAAAAGAAGGGGACTATGTAAAAAGGGAACAACCACTACTTGAAGTTTTAACCGATAAGGTAAATACTGAGCTTCCATCACCTTATGAAGGATATGTTATTAAAATCTTAGTTAAAGAAGGAGATATAGTAACAGTTGGGACACCTCTTTTAATTGTAGGTGATAGTATTAATGAGACTGTAGAGAAAAAGGAGATTGCACTAAACGACAGTGAAAAATTAGAAGTAAAAAGACCATTGGCAGCACCAGCAGTAAGGAAACTTGCAAGAGAACTTGGTATAGATTTAAACTTAGTAAGGGGAACTGGTCCTAGTGGAAGGATTACAAGAAGTGATGTATTGAACTATGTAAGTAAGAAAGAGGAGATTGTTGAAAAAGTAGAAGTGAAGGAAGTAAGAGAAATTAGAAAAGAGGAACTTGAAGAAGTAATTCCGATTAGAGGTATAAGAAGAAAAATAGCAGAGCACTTAAGACTTTCAAAAGATAGAGCGGTTCATACTCTTCATGTAGATGAAATTGATATGACTGAAGTTGTAAAATTGAGAGAAAAACTTAAAAGAATAACAGAAAAGCAAAATATAAAACTTACATATTTACCATTTATAATTAAAGCAGTTGCTACTACACTAAAAAAACATCCATATTTTAATGCAATAGTAGATGATGAAAAGAATGAAATAGTTTTAAAGAAATATTATAATATCGGAGTTGCAGTAGACACTCCTGATGGCTTGATAGTTCCTGTAGTAAAGAATGTGGATAAAAAGAGTATTATTGAAATTGCAAGAGAAATTCAAGAGCTTTCTGAGAAAGCAAGGGAAGGAAAACTAACGTTAGAAGACTTACAAGATGGTACATTTTCTATAACAAATGTAGGCTCAATAGGTGGTTTATTTGCATTTCCTGTAATAGACTATCCAAGAGTAGCAATACTTGGCACTCATAAAATTAGAAAAGTTCCTATTGTAAATGAAAAGGACGAAATAGTTATAAGAGACATTATGTACGTTTCACTGTCTTTTGACCATAGAGTAGTAGATGGTGCTGAAGCTGCAAGGTTTACAAGAACACTCTCTACGATTTTGGAAAATCCTGATATTTTTATATTAGAGGCTATATGATAGCTATTGCAAAGACTAAACCTTCGTATGGTTTTGACATTATTAAAGCGGAAATACCTAAAATAAATGAATACGAAGTTCTTATTGAAGTAAAATATGCTTCTATTTGTGGTAGCGACGTTCATGCATATGTATGGGACGATTGGGCAAAAGAAACAATAACTGAATTTCCAAGAGTATTAGGTCATGAAATAGCAGGAGTAATTGTAGAAAAGGGAAAGCATGTAAATTCTTTAAATATTGGGGACTTCGTTGCAATTGAAAGTCATTTTTGGTGTAATGTATGCTATAATTGTAAAAATGGTGATTTTCATGTATGTAAAAATACAAAGATACTTGGTTTTGGTGTAGATGGAGGATTTGCAAATTATCTAAAAATACCGTATACAAATGCAATAAAAGTCCCGGATAATATTCCAAGGCATTGGATATCATTAATGGAACCTATGGGAAATGCGGTTGATACGGTATTAAGTGATGAAATAGCGGGTAAGAATGTTTTAATTGTTGGATGTGGACCTATTGGTCTTATGGCGGTAGGTATTTCAAAAATATGTGGTGCTGATAAGGTCATAGCTATGGATATAAATGAGCACAGATTGAAAATTTCAAAAGAGATGGGTGCGGATTATATAATAAATCCAAAGACTGAGAACGTATATGAGAAAGTTATGGAAATTACTGATAATGTTGGGGTAGATGTTGTTTTAGAATTTTCAGGTAGTGAAGTTGGTTTTAAGGAAGCAATGAAAACCATAAAGGAAGCGGGAAGGTTATCACTACTTGGTCTATATTCAAAGCCATTCGAATTTGATTTTAATAAATATTTTATAATGAAAGGTTTAAAAATTTATGGTATAATTGGAAGGAAAATATATTCAACTTGGTATAAAACCATTAGTTTAATACAGAAGATGAATTTGGACCCAATAATTAGTCATGTGTTAAAACTTGAGGAGTTTGAGAAAGGTTTTGAAGATATATTAAATGGAAGAGCAATTAAAGTGGTTTTTAAAGTCAGTTAAGACATATAACAATCTAATAGAAGGGGAATTATTAGAGATTTCAAAGGGTTTTTGGTTTTCTCATACTCACTTCATTGACAAATATTTGAAGGATTTTCATGATATAATAGTTTATAAGGGTTTTTGGAGTGGGTATGAACTTTACAAAAAACCATATTACAGGTTTATTACTGACGTGGACTTTTTGGTAAATGAAATTAGATATATTGAACTAAAGAAACTCTTCTTAGATTTGGGCTTTAAATATTATTTTCAAGTAAGGGAGAACTCCCCAGCGTTTGTAAAAAGGTTTGAATACGTAATGAATTTTTATAAGAATATCCTTCACTTTGAAATACATAAAAGCATTTTCCCACCTTACTACTTAGATATAAGTAATAAGAAAATCTTTAAACGAGCTATTCCTTGGAAGTTCAACTTACTAACTTTGCCCATAGAAGACCAGTTTATATTTTCAGTTTTACACTTTCACAAAAGCTCCCAAAAAGTCCTTTATTGGCTATGGGATATTTCTATTCTTTACTCAAAAGTAGATTTAAAAAAGGTTAAAGAAGTATGCGACTACTATTCTATTGACTATGAAAGATTTTCTAAAATTCTTGAAAATATCAAACTTGGGAATATTTTTGAAAGTAAGTTTTTTAAGAAAAGTATTAAAAGTTATGTTTTTTACTTTCTTGTAAAAATTTTACATTACCTTTATAGAGACTATGATTCCATCTCCAATTGGGACAAGAGAGCTAATGAATGACTTGTCTGAAAATATTTTTCTATTGAACTCCCTTATAGTAAGTGTTTCTTTATCATTTTCGTCTTCTTTTAATACTTTTTGGTGCCATAGAGCATTATCAGATATAAATATTCCCCCAACTTTTAGTTTTTTCTTTACTACTTCAAGAACTCTTAAATATTGCGTCTTTTCAGCGTCATTTAGTATTAGGTCAAATTCCATATTCATGCTTTCCAATATGCTTATTCCATCACCAAGATGAGTTCTAAGCTTATTTTCAAGACCAGCTATTCTAAAAAATTCCGTAGCCATTTCTAAGTTTTGGAACATATAATCAGTTAAGTGTATTTCCTTCAGGTAGTCGTTATATATACTTATCCACATTGCGGAATACCCAAAACCTGAACCTATCTCAAAAACATATTCTGCTTTATTCATAAGTGATATTATTGAGACTAACCTTGCAGAAAGCCTATTTAAAATGGGAAAATTTAAACTTTTGCCATATCTTTCCATTTCTATAAGAACTGGATGGACATTCTGTAAATTTTCTAATTGGTTAAGATAATCGTTTAATTGCATTTTGAAAATTTTAAGTCCCAAAAATTTCAAGACTTAAATTAAAAACCTGTTTGAAGTTTTCTTCATTTAAAGTCCTTGCATATATCTTTCCGTCTTTCATAAGTATAAAATTACTAAAAAACTTAGTTGCCAAAAAGATATCGTGAATAGTTAATATAAATGTTTTTTCACTATTTTTAATGTATTGTAATAGCCTTATCTGAAAATAAGGATCTAAGTGAGAAAGAGGTTCATCTAAAATAGATATTTTTTGAGTTGAATTTATAACCCTACTAAGTCTTACTCTTTGGAATTCTCCTGCGGATAGTTCGTTCATCTTTCTATTTAAAAGTTCCTTAATTTCCATTAAGTCAATTTCTAATTTCACTCCAGAAAGTTTTAAATAAGTTTTTACAGTAATGTCAGGTTGATATTCAACTTGTAATAAGAAAGAGCAATATTTTATTAGTTCTTCTTGACTAATATTTTTTAGCTCTTTTGAGTAAATCTTAACTGAGCCCTCATAGTCTATTTGCTTAAGCAAAGTTCTTATAAGTGTAGTTTTTCCACTTCCATTTGGACCAAGTATTACAATTTTTTGATTTTCAAAAACTTCTAACTTATCTATGAATATTCTAAAATTTTTATAACCTGCAGAAAGTTTTAGAATCTCTAAAATGCTAAATTTTAAAGAATTAGCTTTAAAATTTTGAAAATATGAATAACGTAAATGTAAAGCAGTTGTTTGAAACAAGAGAAAAAATTATTAAAAATCAGTTTCCATCAGAGAGAGAATTTATAGTAGAAGGTGAATGGGTTTTTGATAAACATATTCAATTTACTGGAAGGATAGAATATACTAATGGGATAGTGGAGCTTTCAACAGATCAGCCTCCACAAAGTGGAGGATATGGAAATGCGCCCAATCCCGTTCAAATTTGTGTTTTCGGAGTAATTAGTTGCTATTCTACTACGTTTATGACAATAGCCTCTTTAAGAGGAATAGAGATTAAAAAACTTAAAGCGAAAGGCTCTATTCTTTTAGATATGAGAAGTGTTTTTGAAATAGAAGATTTACCTGTAGTAAAAAAAGTAAGTGTAGAATTAGATATAGAGTCCGATGTGGATAGAAGTGTTTTAGAAGAGATAAGACTATTAGCAAATAAAAAATGTCCTGCAGCATATGTAATTCAAAATCCTATAGAGCTTGAAACAAAAATAAAATAATGAAATTAGAAATTATTTTTCCGGACAAAAGCACACAAGTATATGATATATCAGAAAATAAAAGCTTAATTGAAATAGATAGTGCATTAAAAAATTACTTAGTTGCGAAAAAAGATGACTTACTATTTGACTTAACAAGACCTATTTTTGAAGTATTAAATGAAGATTGTAAAATAGAAGTTTTGGACTTTAATAGTGAAGAAGGAAAACAAGTTTATTGGCATTCTTCTGCTCATATTTTAGCACAAGCTGTGAAAAGACTATTTCCGAATGCAAAGTTAGCAATTGGACCACCAACTGAAAGGGGATTTTTTTACGATATAGACTTTAACGGAAAAACTTTAACTGAGGAGGATATTAAGAAAATTGAAGAAGAAGCATATAAGATTATTAAAAGTGATTACTATGTAAGAAGGGAAGAATGGGATAGTAATTATGCAAAAAATTTTTTTGAGGAAAAAAATGAGACATATAAAGTTATATTAATTGAGGAGTTTAATCAGGAGAAAGTTTCGGTGTATTTTCAGGGGGAATTTGTAGACTTATGTAGGGGACCTCACATTCCAAGGACAGGTTTAGTAAAGGCGTTTAAAATATTAAGTGTAAGTGGTGCATATTTTAAGGGAGATGAAAGAAACCCACAATTACAAAGAATATATGCTATTTCCTTTCCAACGGAGCAACAATTAGAAGAGTTTTTACATTTTTTGGAAGAAGCAAAAAAAAGAGACCACAGAACTATTGCAAGGCAATTAGAACTATTTGAAATTTACGAAGAAGCAGGAAGTGGTTTAGTATTCTTCCATCCAAAAGGTGCAATACTAAGAAAAATTTTAGAAGACTATTCAAAAGAAAAGCATTTAGAGAGAGGTTATAAACTTGTGTGGACTCCTCATGTTTTAAAAACTGATATTTGGAAAATTTCTGGACACTTGGACTATTATAGAGAAAATATGTTTATAATGGAAGAAAAAGAAGAACAATTTGGAGTTAAGCCCATGAATTGCCCTGCTCATATTCTTATATATAAGTCAAAAAAATATTCATACAGAGACTTACCTCTTAAACTTTTTGAAATTGCTACTGTATATAGATATGAAAGAAGTGGAACACTTCATGGACTATTAAGAGTAAGAAATATTACTCAGGATGATAGTCATATATTTTGTGCTCCATATCAAGTGGAGGAAGTTATAGTAGATGTTTTAGATTTGGCAAGGGAAGTTTTGAATAAATTTGGTTTTCATAAGTTTGAAATTCAACTTTCTGTAAGGGATAAAAGTGATACAAGTAAATATATGGGAAGTTCTGAGGAATGGTATATTGCTGAAAAGGCTCTTAAGTTAGCACTTGAAAAATTAAATTTAGAATATAAAGTTCTTGAAGGGGAAGCTGCATTTTATGGACCTAAAATAGATATTCATCTATACGATGTATTAGATAGAAAATGGCAATGTTCTACAATACAATTGGATTTTAATTTACCAAGAAGATTTAATTTAACATTCGTAGACAAGGATGGAAAAGAGAAGACACCAATAATTATACACAGAGCAATATTTGGTTCAATTGAGAGATTTATGGGAATTTTAATAGAAAATTATGCTGGTGAATTTCCATTCTGGCTATCACCTATTCAAGTCGTCATAGTTCCAGTTTCAGATAAATTCTTAGATTATGCGAACAAAGTTTATAACATTCTAAAACAAAAGGGATTTAGAGTGGAGTTGGACAGAAGGAAAGAAACAGTTGGATATAAAATAAGAGAGGCGGAAATTCAAAAAATACCCTTTGTGTTCGTAGTCGGTAAAAATGAAGTTGAAAATGAAGGTGTGTCTATTAGAAAAAGAAAGGTAGGAGATTTAGGATTTAAAAAGATAGATGAAGCAATAAGTATTTTAAATGAACAGTAAATTTACTGCTATTATCCTTGGGGGAGGGGAAGGTAGGAGATTTGGAGCTTATAAGCAATTTGAGAAAGTTCTAAATATTCCAATTTATGAACTTTCAATAAGAGCATTTTATGGATTAGTTGACGAAATTATTTTGGTTATTCCAAAGGGTTTTAATGTAAATATAAGGGATGTAAAGATAGTATATGGCGGAGATAGTAGGGAAAAATCAAGCTATAATGGAATAATAAATTCATCTTGTGATTATGTCTTAATACATGATGTAGTAAGACCATTGTTAAACAAAGAACTTGTTATGCGTATAAAGGAAGAATTACTAAATGGAAATGATGCCGTAGTACCATATATCAAATTGAGAGATACTATTAGAGATTTGTATGGAAATGATTTAAATAGAGAGGAACTTATGTTAATTCAAACACCTCAGGGCTTTAGAAAAGAACTAATAAAGCTTGCATACGAAAAAGCGTTTGAAAAAAACATATTTGGCACTGATGATGCATTTTACTATAAACTTTTTGTATCAAGTAATATAAAATACATAGAAGGGGAATTAGAAAATTTCAAGATTACCTATAAATCTGATATTAAAATTTTGGAAAAGCTTTTAATGAGTAAGATAAAAGTCGGGATAGGTTATGATATTCATCCAATAGTAGAAGGCAGGAAACTTATAATTGGAGGTGTTGAAATTACTTCAGAATTTGGAGCACTTGGTCATTCTGACGGAGATGTCCTTATTCATGCACTTATAGATAGTCTTGGAGGGATTTTATTAAATAAAAGCATAGGAGAGCTTTATCCTGAAATAGATAAATACAAAGATATTTTAAGCTTAGAGCTACTAAAAGACTTTTCAAAGTATTTAGGTGGTATAAAAATTTTAAATATAGATGCGATAATTGTTCTAAGTCGTCCAAAATTATTGCCATACATTGATAAAATTAAAGAAAATATTTCAAACATACTAAATATTGATACTTTTGATGTTTCTGTTAAAGCAAAAAGTGGTAATAGTTTGAAAGATAATTTCGTAGAGTGCTTTTTAACTACAAGTTGTGTTATAATGAATTACCCCAATATTTAACTTGATTAAGGAATTCGAAAAAAGAAATGAAAAAACATGACAGGAGAAAGCTATAGAAAAGAGATAGTTGATTACTTGAGTGAGTTGTATAATAGATATGCCTATGCTTTTAGCCCTGCTAGTAGAGACCCTGAAGTCAAATATCCCTATGATGATATAATAAGCTACAAATACGGAAACAATTTTGATGAATTCTTAGCAAAAAGAGGTATAACAGATAAGTATGAAATTGCTGACTTCATTCTTGCTTTTGAGAGTAATATTGAGAAAAAGAAATATCGTGTAGAGCCTTTACTATCTGCATTTCATCGTGCAATGGGTTATTTCATATCAAAAAGCTCAGTATATAAACTAAAGAATAATCCAATAGACATTTTCTATTAAGATACAGACAGTCAGTATTACAATGAGTTTAAGAGATTCATACCAATGTTATATTCACTATCACTATTTCCTAATAGAGTTGGAAATGAGGACCGTGTTGCTTGTACTGTAGTCTTTTTTGCAAAGAGAGATAAAAAAGACATTAGACACAATAGCTTCATATTTATATGATGCAATAAAGATAGTATACGAAAGATTCAAAAAAGAAAAAAAAGTGGGTTCAATCTTCTCATTGATTACTATGATTATATGTTAAACGGTTTAGTTGACGTAATGCATGATATATATCAAAAATACACAGGTATAAAAGACAATTTACCATGTAAATCATGAATATCTTCCTATAAATGATTATTTCAGAGTATTAAGTGAGCTTAACAATGAAGTTGGTAATAATGAAGTTTATGGAATGATAGCAAGAAGTTTTGTATTATCATTATTCTTTATAAGTCCTTTTGTAAAACTTTTAGGTTTTGACCTTATGAATATAATTGACGATGATGAACACTTGAGAAAAGGTATGAAAAACCTAAAGGATAATTATGGCATTGAGTTAGGTGAAAGAAGATTTTTAGTTAAAAATCAAAGAATAATTAACGATGTATTAGAGAGTGTTGATATTGACTTCTATGTAGTTGAGGACCCAGCTGAAATAAACACACTAATGTATAATGGTATGAGTAAGGAAAGATTTGAAAAACTTGCAAAAGTATTCTATGACCTTGAGGATTTAGTATTTTAGAAAGATTTTTAATGCTTTTCTCCAAACTTGAGGAGAGATACATTTTTGGTAATGATGATTTTTATCGTGATATTTTTGAAGATGCTTCCATGAGGAAAGATTTTATTGACCTTGTAAGACTTTCATATTTTATCTATGATAATGCCTTATTTGTATTTTCAATGTATTATGGACTTAATAAAAATTTAAATGTTAGCTATTATATTGACCCAATACACATAGCAGTAGTTTCAAGCACTTTTAATATGCCAGCAATTCCATTGCTTTTCTATTCCGCAATTTCTTCAATTGTTACTATTAATACGAAGAGAATAAGAGATAGAAAATATAATGATGGTTCTCCAGATTCACCTGTTAATATAGCATACGAAGTAATTGGTGTTTTTGACAGGAATATATCTTATGATATAACAGACCTCTTTACTTCATTCTATTCAACATCAACCGAATGGCAAAGAAAACTATATGTCTATCTCTTTACAGCCTTGTCAGGGGTTTCAATACAAGGTCTTACAGAAAAAGTAATATTTACAGAGTTTAACAAGTCAGAAAGTAATGGTAAAATAGCAAAAGTTTTTGATAGTATTAAGACTTTGAAAGATATAGCCAATGATAAAATGGTGCTTGCATTTGCAGGTATGACAGCTAACACTATCACATCTACTGAATATGACCATAAAAAAGCTGATAGAATAAAAGAAATACCCTATGATGATAAAGAGAAGGTAAAGAAATACTTCAATAAAATGTTATATTTGATGGTAGCAGAGCAGTGGAATGGAAATATAGCAAAAGATACTAATTTATCTGCATATATTGAAGAACTGAAAAATCCAGTTTTCAACTATTTTGGTTTTGTTATTGGTTTAACTCAATTTACTATATGTAATCCATTTTCTACTCCATTCTTTTCTAATGTTGTAAATTGTAGAAATGGTCTATTTAGTCAATTTTTATTTGAATGGACAATAAGGAAATCAATGGGTAGAGATTATGTTTTACCAGTAAATGAGACAATAATATTTGGTCCTGTTGCAAACTATGTATATGCAAGATTCTTAGATAGGGAGTTCAATATGAATATAAACTATGATGTAAAAAAACCATTATTGAATTATATTGAAGCGGTTGAAAGCTTTATTTCAAAAAATATAAAAAATGCCGTTAATGTAGTAGAAATTTTTGAAAAAGAGTTGGAAGAAAAATATGAAAACTTAATAACAAAACATTTTATCCCTAATTATTTACATTTAGGTAAAAAGAGCCTTCTTTCTGTATATTCCAGAAGAGTGCTTGTTGATACAAACCAGTCTCCTGACGGTGTCTCTTCTGTAGTGTCAAATCTATATCCTGCTCATCTTTCACTATATACTGCTGGTATTACAGTTGCAAGTTCTATGGTATATTCTTCTCTTTCGGAAATGTATATGTTTGATATTACATCAAACAAAGAAACCCATTTAACGTCTAATGCTTATAGAATTGCTGAAGACTATATTTATGCTAAGGTATTAATACCTAACTTATTATTCCACTGGATACCTACATCGGTTCTTTATGCTTCAAATACAGATGATAATTATAAAAGATTAGTTTCTCAAGATAAGGGTTTAGTTGCTTCATTGTTCTCTCCAGGAGTGAAATTTAATTTCTTTAATCCAGATTGGAATTTTGTTGACGATAAACTTAGAGGTTCTTATCTAATACATCAATTATACATTGATAAAATAGAAGATGCAAATACAAGAAATGTTTATTTAGATATAGAAAATGCAAGAATTAAACTTATTGATGAAATTGATAGAATACTATAGAAAGGAGGTGAGACTATGTTATCAAGAATGGTAAGGAGTATATACAACACAATTATATCGGACATAGTGACTAACATAGAAACCATAAGTGCTTATTATTGGACATTTTTTGAAGCTGTAAGAGCAGTAGGGAAATTAAAAGAAAACGGAGGAAATGGAGAAGATGCTAAGAAATACATTGATAGATTAAAACTAATAGAAAATAAGATGTTAACTGGAGAAGGTGATGTTGAAATATACAAAATTGATAATACAAAGAGTGTTTATGCAAGGGTTTCACAAATTAGAAGAAGTCCTATAATTGTAATGGGTCCTCCTGGTGTAGGAAAATCTGAAACAATACAAAACCTTGCAGAGCAGAAAATAGAAGATGAGAATGGAAATGTTAAAACTTTTGGTATGAGGTTTAAAGAAGAAGTAAGTAATATTATCTCTTCACATATTATTGGTAAGTTTTACAATGCTTATGAAATTAAGGAAGTTGGAGACGTAATTGATAGTAGAGTTAGTGAGATAGTTTATGATTTTGTAAAATATATGGAAAACATAGAGTTAAGAGTATTAACTACTACATTATCACAATTAAAACAATGGCAAATTGCAGGAATAGTGACAATTAGAGATATAGGTTATGATTTAGAAGAAACGGCAGTTGATATAGGAAAAGGTATAGCATACTCAATTACGAAGAATGCAAGAGCTGATGAGATGATTGTTCCGAATTTCTATCCTTCATTCTCTGATGTTCTTGAAAGAAAGCCTATTTATTGGGTTTGGTTCTTAGACGAGCTTGTTAATACATTTCCTGAAAATATGCCACTAATTAATCAGCTTTTAGTTGAAGGACAAATTTCAAACAATTCATTAGGTCCAAACTTAACTATAGTTTCAGCAGGAAATCCATTTTTTGGTTTTAATGGTACTTGACAATGGTCATTTTTGTACTTTAAAGTTTTGGTATGACATATAGACTTGAAAAGAAAAAGTAAGATGTTCTTTCAGATGTATCATTATACACTGAGGAATTTATTAGTCATTTTAAACATTTTCTCCTTACACTGCCAAATGAAGTTAATCTCGTAAATCCTATGTTTAGGCTTAATAAAATTGATATCAATGAAGAAAAAAATTTTAAATTAACGTATGATAAACTTGTAGAGTTAATAGATTTAACACTAAGTAGAATTGCAAGTAAAAATCAAGACCTCAAAGTAGAATTAAAAAAAACGACGAATGCTGAAAGAACACCCTTCATGTACATGGTAAGTGCATTATCATACAAAAATATGACAATGTCTGTAAGTAAAGCACCATATAGTAGTAGTGAATCGTGGTTTGCTGCAACGAGAAGAGCAATACCAATAGTAGAACAAATTTATAATAAACCTGATATTGATTATTACAAAGCGCTCCTAACTAACGTGGTTGAAATTTTAAGTAGTAATATTTCAGAAGCTGATATGGAGGCTTTTTATACAGGAGATAAAAAAATAATTTACAATGAGTTTGGCTACAATATAATGGAGCTTGCTGGGACTATTGGAAGTCTTCCTGGGGTTTCTTATGGTTTATATCTTATTGTAAGAAGTATAGAAAAATCAAGTTCTTCTGATATGGGGGAAGAAAGCATGACAAAAAGACAATGCATGAAGAAATAATAGAATATAACGAACATTTAAACTTTTTACAACTTCTTATTCAATCTGTAAATGTCCTTTTACATTTAATTTATACCGAAGCAGTTAGTCAGATATTTACAAAATTGCCTGGGGTTCTTAGAAAATCAGTAATAGATAGTTTTTTTATGGAAAAACAAAAAGAAGCCTATAAGTTTATACTATGACAGAAATAGCATATAGACATTCTTGCAAAAAAGAATATTGTTTTTTCAAATTTCAATAGATGAATACCAAGCAGGTCTTTTATTTAGAATGGCAGATGGTGTTAGAGAATACAATTCTTGTTTAATATCTACATTTATGTTATTAAATTTCCAGATATAGAAAAAGATAAAGCGGGGGTTTTGTGGGAACTCATTTAAAGTATTTGGTTTTCTTGATTTCAATGAGTGTGATACTTTGAACAGGTAAGGTCTATAAAAATCGCATATTTTATTGATGGCGAATGAAGTTAAAATTATTAAAGGATTTCGTTGAGAAAAACAAGGTTAGATTTTCACTTCATCTTATAACAGAGAATAAATACAAAGAGCTAATGGATGATTTTAATCAATTTTTAGCTCAAAATTACAAAAAAACAATTTTGAAATTCCAAAAGAATAAGCTAAACTTTGAACAAAGACGAGAACGATGCAAGAAAGCTTTACGAAAGATACTACAAAGGTGATTTTTTAACTAAAACTAATGACATAAACAGCGCACAATTCTTTTGAACTAAAAAATGCTGACAATCAAAAAAACATTATTATATACTCTCTCTTCTTTTTTTCAAAAATAGCTTATATAAGTTTTCATCATTTATAGAAATTATGCCTACTTCACCTCTATCAAAAACTTTTCCCAATTCTTCCTTAGTCATGTCTAATATAATTATCTCTATGTTTAGTCTTTTAGCTAATTTTATTATTTTCTGTTTTCCTGCATAATCTTTTGCCAAAATTATAGCCTTTACATTTCTTATTGACTTTATAGTTTGCATCGTCCCAATCTTTAGCTTTCCAGTCTTTCTGATAAATCTTAATATCTGTTCCAAAACTGCATAAATTTTAAGGAATAAAAAAGCAATTTTAAGATATTTTGTGCTATAAAATTTTTTTATGAAAATTGCTATAATTGGAATAAATGGAAGAATGGGAAAGGAAGTTGCAAATGCTTTAAGGGAAAATAACTATGATTTTTTTGGTATAGACAAAAATGACAATTTTGAAAACTATAAGCTTGCTGACATTTTAATAGAGTTTACCAATAGAGATGCAAATGTTGAGCATATAAAATATGTTTTGAATGAGCCAAGGAAATATATAATAGGAACTACAGGATTTGCTGAAGAGGACATGGAGCTAATTTACAAACTTTCTGAAAAGACCGCAGTTTTTCTTTCTTATAATTTTTCCTATGGATTAAATGTTCTTTTAAAATTCTTACCTTTACTTTATCAAAACTTATTAAACTACGATTTAATTTTATACGAGATGCATCATAGACATAAAAAGGACAAACCGAGTGGGACTGCAAAAATGATACTGGAAAGATTAAAAAAAGTCAATAGTGGTTTAAATTTAGAAATTTTTTCATACAGAATAGGTGGTATTTTTGGTGAACATACACTAATTTTTTCAAATGAGAGTGAGGTTATTGAAATAACTCACAGAGCATTAAGTAGAAGAGTTTTTGCTTTAGGAGTCTTAAAAGCTATAGAGTTTATAAAAAACAAGGAAAGAGGATTTTTTAATATGGAAAATTTAGTAGAAGTTCTTTAAGATTGTTAATATATTCAAGAAACCTCTTTTTACCCTCCTCAGTAAGTTTATAGAATGTTTTTGGTCTTTTATTTACAAATGTTTTTCTTGAGATTATAATATTTGCCTGTTCTAAAACCTTTAAATGAGATGCTAAGTTCCCATCAGTAAGATTTAACTTTTCTTTCAAATAACTAAAATCTACCTCTTCTTCTAAAAGTAATATAGTTAATATTCCAAGCCTTGTTTTTTCATGAAATAATGGATCTAACTTATCAAAATACATAAAACAAACCTATGTAAGTTGTTCTTGGGATCAACTTTATTTTTCTGTTGTTTCCAACATCAATTAAATTTTCTCTATTTGTAATGTTTAGAGTTTCAACGTAAATACCAAATAAATCATTGTTTTTATTAAAACCAACTTTTGATAACCTTAAATCTACTCTAAAATAATTTTCAGTTGAAAACTTTAATTTTGTTCCTATTTGAAAGTCTCTATAAAAATAGCTATAAGAAAATCCGATGCTATGTTCTATATTATTTTTCTTATATAACGAATAACTAAAAAACATAGGTTCACTTTTGTTTTTAATAAGCAATTCAAAACCATGAACTTCATATAAACTGTCTACATATTTTTTATAAAAAATATCGCTTTTTATATCAAAATCCCTAAACTCTACATCATACCCAATGTCAAAATCATAAGCTCTTTCAAATTCATAGTAAATATAGTAATAACCTGATGAAAACCTGAAGTTATTATATGATAAATTTAATCTCGGCTGGAAATAAAGATGCTCAGTGATATCAAATCTAAATGATGGATTAGCTTTAATTTTGTAAATTTCGAAATCAAAAATCGAATATACTGAACCTATAAGGTTATTTTTACTTTTCCTATATAGTGTATCATATGAGTATGAGAACTTTCTATATGTTCCTTCAATACCGACTGCAATTTCATTAAAATAATTAACAAAATTTGTATTTAGAATGCTTTCAAACTTTTGGAATTTCCCAATATTGCTTTTATCATTTGTAATACCAAAGGATAATGAAGACAAGTTTATTCTCCTTTTTAGCAAAAATCCATATTTATTTGAATTATATCTAAAGTTTTCTTGAGTATAAAATTCATTTACGAAAAATCCAATAAAATTGTAAAAATTTGGAGAAAATATTTGAAAATTATGTATACTTGGATAGTCAGAAAACCCTACATCTTTAAAACCATTTAACTTATATAGTAGTATTGGATTAGAATAATTATATGCAACCGCACTATTAAGAAACTTTAGAGATAAATCTATATGTCCAATGCCTATACCAAAAGAATTGTTCTCTATATTATCTTCTAATTCTATATTTATAGCAGATGTCCCACCTCCAAAATTTGAAGGAAGTCCTCCCGGATAAAAATCAACTTTCTTAATGAAATCTGTTCTAATAAATGAAAATAATCCTCCTGCTGGTGTTTGTTCAATAAATGGACTAACTATTCTTACATTATTTACTAATATTACATTTTCATAATACTTTCCACCTCTTACTTCAAGAATCCCAACATCTTCAATTCCTGAACTTGAAGGTAAGTCTTTTATTACTCGAAAAACATCTGCCGCACTTCCAGGAGTTATATATATATCAAGTTTTTTAATGATTGATTGTGGCTTATCTGAAAATTCGTAGGGACTACTAACAACTATTTCATTTAAAATATAGTCCTTATATTCTAAGGCTACATCTATTTCCTTTAATTCCATTGGAACTTCAATGTATTTTTCATGATAGTTTAGATGAGAAACATATACTATTCTATTTTCCCTATTCAGTAAAATTTTTGCTATACCTAATGAATCAGTATATGCATAATTTATTGAACTTTTTACGAAAGCATCCTGTATAGGCGTTTGAGTATAAAGGTCTATAACTTTTACTAAGATTGTATCTATCATTTCCTATTGAAAATTCCAAATAAAACCATAGAAATACCTATTAAGGCATGTATAATATAGGCTAACTGCTCGTTTAGAACAGTAAGAGGTATTCCGAAGAAGATAATGGCTACTGACAAAAGAAGAAATAAATAACTTATAATAGATGAAACAAAAAATAGAATGCTAAGGGTATAGAGATTTAAGATAGTTATATATTCGGCAATTTTTGGATAAAATACAATTAAGTAAAATAGTCCAAAATATGCAAATCCCCAAAGTATACCGATTTTTGCTATTAAGTTAGGTTTTGTTTCAAATTTTG
>JANXBH010000070.1 GCA_025060695.1 Caldifarciminota bacterium
AAAAGTTCCTTGAAAGCTTATCTGTCGTAAAAATCGGCGTTAAAGACAAAACAACTTTTATAAATATGCTTACAACATCTAATACCATTCAATCATTTGCAGAAAAAGTAAAATATTACGGCTTTACTACATTTGCTAATAATCAACAATTCCAACAATACGTTAATGCACTAAATAGCATTTTTAATTCATTGGGCTAATTTTACAACATATTCTAAAAATTTACTAAAATCGGCTACTTCTTCTTGATTTTTATCAACATTGTAATATTTTATCTTGAATTCATAATCAACAATTGGCTTAGATATAAAATTCCATTCAATTTTATGCACTTTGTTAATTAATACTTCAGGAACATAAATTCTACTAATTCTATTGCTTGAGCTAATAATAAAATTATCTTTTGGAAATATTATCTCATCTGGGCTAATATTAAAATTAGGCACAAATTGTAAAAGACTATTAGAAGCATTTATAAATTCTATATCACCAAATGGCAAAACGAAATAAATATCCAACATGATTGGAAATTTTATTCTTTGCCTATATTTATTCATGACTTCTATTAAAATCTCTGCAAAATTAATATTTTT
>JANXBH010000071.1 GCA_025060695.1 Caldifarciminota bacterium
CCCCCCTTTGGGTTTTTATCGTCCCTATGAGGGATTGAAACATATATGGCTTCTAAAAAAAGGAGGAGGTAAGAATATGTTTTTATCGTCCCTATGAGGGATTGAAACTTTTGTATCAGTTCAGCTATTTTGTATAGAATATCAATGTTTTTATCGTCCCTATGAGGGATTGAAACGTAGCAATATTTTTGGGCTTATTAGCAAATGAGAAAAAGTTTTTATCGTCCCTATGAGGGATTGAAACTGGCTTTTTCTATCTCTTTTTTCATGCTATTTCTGTCTGTTTTTATCGTCCCTATGAGGGATTGAAACAAAAATATAGCCAATTTTTTCAAGGGCATATGGAAAGGTTTTTATCGTCCCTATGAGGGATTGAAACCCGGGAAGAAAAACTCCTTTGTAGGACGGACAATGTGTTTTTATCGTCCCTATGAGGGATTGAAACCGCTTTTTTAAAAAAAAATATTAGACCCCCCCCTTTGGGTTTTTATCGTCCCTATGAGGGATTGAAACATATATGGCTTCTAAAAAAAGGAGGAGGTAAGAATA
>JANXBH010000072.1 GCA_025060695.1 Caldifarciminota bacterium
TCACCTCCTGTTCACATATATTATAGGGTTTTTATCGTCCCTATGAGGGATTGAAACATCCTAATAACATATCATAAAAATGAATTTTTGGGGCAAGTTTTTATCGTCCCTATGAGGGATTGAAACATTTCAGAAAATTGCTTTTCAAAGGTTGTGTATATTGCGTTTTTATCGTCCCTATGAGGGATTGAAACCTATTATTGTTTTCTTTGCTTCTGCACTATCTCCAGGTTTTTATCGTCCCTATGAGGGATTGAAACTTTTCCAATCAATAAATATACCGCTAGAATTTTCTGGTTTTTATCGTCCCTATGAGGGATTGAAACTTTTGTAAAAGCTTCATAAATTTTTGACCATAAAAAGTTTTTATCGTCCCTATGAGGGATTGAAACCAATAGACTGGAAAATAGTTGTAGTTGCGATGATATGTTTTTATCGTCCCTATGAGGGATTGAAACAATTAGTAATTAAATTTCCGCCATGTTCAATAAAAGTTTTTATCGTCCCTATGAGGGATTGAAACGCCCAATTCACTGTCGGTA
>JANXBH010000073.1 GCA_025060695.1 Caldifarciminota bacterium
AAAATATATCGGCGTTTTTATCGTCCCTATGAGGGATTGAAACTTGCATAAAATTGAACACCTTCTGCATTAGCACTTTGAGTTTTTATCGTCCCTATGAGGGATTGAAACATTGTGGAGTGTGCGTGATATAAAAATGTTCAAAATTGTTTTTATCGTCCCTATAAGGGATTGAAACCGATAAGCCAAAAATCATTAATTTAATACCATTTAGGTTTTTATCGTCACTATAAGGGATTGAAACCGATAAGCCAAAAATCATTAATTTAATACCATTTAGGTTTTTATCGTCCCTATAAGGGATTGAAACTTTCTTGTTTCTCTTCTTTGATATCTTCCAAATTAAAGTTTTTATCGTCCCTATAAGGGATTGAAACAATAAAATGTTTTTGATATTATATTTGCCAAAGCTAGTTTTTATCGTCCCTATGAGGGATTGAAACTCTAAATTGTAGTATTTTAAAAAGCTTCTTTCTCTAGCGTTTTTATCGTCCCTATGAGGGATTGAAACCCA
>JANXBH010000074.1 GCA_025060695.1 Caldifarciminota bacterium
TGATTTAACACATTTTATCGGTGTAAACAAAAATTCAATAAGTTTACCTTTTATATTAGCGTTTGAAAATAACTATCAATCGGAAGATAAAACTATATATATTGACTTAATACAGTATGAATGATTTAAATATTTTAGTTTTTCAGTTTAATAATCTGTTTATTTTGAAATGGTAAAAAATTTTTTTTGTTTAGCAACATTAATCTTTTGTTCTTTGACATTGTTTGCTTCAACAAAAGTTGGAATTAAGGGTAGAAATCTCTATGTAAATGGTGAACCGTTCACAATCCGTGGTGTTTGCTATTCACCTACACCAATCGGTAAAAATGTTGCTGCTGGGTATACCTGGTGGAGTGATAGAAACTATCTTTCTGACATACTAAAAATAAAACAACTTTGTGCAAATGTAATAAGAACGTATTCTGCACCTTTATCTTATGATGCGAACTTTGCTGAATTTTTAAATGAATGTTACAAAAATGGTATTTATGTAATTATAGGATACTGGGTCAACC
>JANXBH010000075.1 GCA_025060695.1 Caldifarciminota bacterium
GGTTAAAGGGGACGAAAAAAGGCACGGGTTTTTATCGTCCCTATGAGGGATTGAAACGGCATAGAAAATGACGTTGTTTGTTATTACGTAGATTGGTTTTTATCGTCCCTATGAGGGATTGAAACATGCTTCTGAAAACAACATAAAAGACGGAATACTCTCGTTTTTATCGTCCCTATGAGGGATTGAAACCTTTTTCCAAACAAAATATACAAAAACTAGTATCATTGCGTTTTTATCGTCCCTATGAGGGATTGAAACTAGGCGTTATATTGGAAAATTTCCTTCTTTCCTCCCGTTTTTATCGTCCCTATGAGGGATTGAAACATGCCTTCAAGAAATTCAAAACAGATGCAGTCTGAGCGTTTTTATCGTCCCTATGAGGGATTGAAACAAAATTTACTAAAATCGGCTACTTCTTCTTGATTTTTGTTTTTATCGTCCCTATGAGGGATTGAAACATAATATTGCTCCTACAATAGCTAATACGTTTTTGAAAGTTTTTATCGT
>JANXBH010000076.1 GCA_025060695.1 Caldifarciminota bacterium
CTGTTTCAATCACTCCTAGGTACGATTATATATTTCTTTATGTTGACTTTTTATATTTCAGATTTCTATAGTTTCAATCCCTCATAGGGACGATAAAAACCTTGTTGTGAAGCAATATATACACCATGTGTAAATTGAAAATTGTTTCAATCCCTCATAGGGACGATAAAAACCTGAAAATCCCACAAGATGAATTCATTAAGAAGTAGTTTCAATCCCTCATAGGGACGATAAAAACGGTCAGATGGAACTATTGAATATGACAAACACTATGAAAGTTTCAATCCCTCATAGGGACGATAAAAACAAATATCTTAAAATTCTATCTAACATTTCGTCAATTTGTTTCAATCCCTCATAGGGACGATAAAAACTTCCACCATATTGCGTCGCAATGATTTTATCTACATCGTTTCAATCCCTCATAGGGACGATAAAAACTGTGATTTTGTTCCAGAGAGAACGCCTTCTTGGGATGAGTTTCAATCCCTCATAGGGACGATA
>JANXBH010000077.1 GCA_025060695.1 Caldifarciminota bacterium
GGAAGAACTTATCCAAGAACTAAGGAAACAACTGGAAGAGAAAAAGAAGCGTTGGTGGAAGTGGTGGGGCGGTTAACCGACCATAGGCTATAGGTGTGGATGGTCAGTCAACTCATGAAATGATATAAGTTAGTCTCAATGCTTCCTAACAAAAGCGTTGCAATGTCTTATTCTTCTTTAGTAAGGTTGCTTGTGTTTTGGTGAATTAGGTTGGTTTTTTACTTGCTGTATGAGTATACGTGTGTGTTAGAGGATATTGAACCCTTCATTGGATAAAGTAATTTTGTATAGTTTGTATAGCATCTCTTGCTAAACTTGTGTCCCATATTCTCTATATACATCACGCAATAACTCACATAGCCCTCTTGTGTTAACAAAATAGTTGCGAGGATTTTGCTTCAAGGCTTCTTCTATATCTACACGTTGCTTATAGAGTTTATTTCCCTTTGGTGCATATGCTATCAAACTTAGGTAAATCCCATCAAGAAATGCTACATAGCTAAC
>JANXBH010000007.1 GCA_025060695.1 Caldifarciminota bacterium
CCTTTTTCTGTTATGTATGCAGTTAGATTTCCATTTCTCGTATAGAATATGACTTCCTTTGCCTCTTTTCCTTCATCCGTAGCTACTTGTCCCTTGTTCGGTGTGAAGCCGTTATAGCTATACGGATATGAACTCATCCACTCCTTTACTACCTCAGGGTTATAGCCACTTATCTTTACGTTAGAAAGGGTTATTAAAAAGCTCACCCCTACCATAGCAATTATAAATTTTAAAGCAAAAACATTTTTAACTTTAAAATTTAAAAATGAACGACCCATTTGAAGGAATAATGAACTCAATTTTGGTTAGAAAGATAATAAACAAGCTTATAAAGTTAGAAAAACCCATAAGTCTTGAAATTAGAGAAGTGGTATCAATAGGACCTGACTATATTAAATATAACAAAGGAACAATTAAAGCTCTTCCAAGAAAGATAAACATAGAGATATTAAGAGGATACGCACTATATCTATTGAAGAATAAGGAGGAGATGAGGAGGGTTATAGGTGATGTATAGGATAGAAAAGGATACTATAGGTGAAGTAAAAGTGCCAGAAAGTGCATATTGGGGAGCACAGACACAAAGAGCTTTAGAGAATTTTCAAATAAGTAATATAAAAATGCCAATTAGCTTTATAAGGGCTCTGGCGTATGTAAAACTTGGATGTTTAGAGGTAAATTATGAACTTGGAAAGATAGAAAAAGAATATTACGATGCAATAAAGAAAGCTATAAATGAAATAATAGAAGGAAAGTTTGATGACCAGTTTCCCTTAGATATTTTCCAAACAGGTTCAGCAACATCTACTAATATGAATATAAATGAAGTAATTTCAACAAGGGCAAATGAGATATTAACAGGAAAGAGAAATACGAAATCTCCTATTCATCCTAATGACCATGTTAATATGGGACAATCTTCAAATGACGTAATTCCAACTGCAATGAATGTTTCTACATATTACGAAACAAAATATAAACTTATTCCTGCAATAGAAGAGCTATATAATAGTATAGTCGAAAAAGCTGGCACTTTAAAGGATATAATAAAAACAGGAAGAACTCATTTAATGGATGCAATGCCTATAAGTTTTGAGCAAGAAATGAGCGGATGGGCAACGCAGATACTATACGCAAAACATAGAATAGAAGGAACTTTTGTAAGATTAAGAGAACTTGCAATAGGTGGAACAGCAGTTGGAACAGGCATTAATACCCACCCTAACTTTGGGAAAAAAGTAGCAGAGAAACTATCAAAGTATTTAAATTTAGACTTTATTGAAGCAAATAACCACTTTGAAGCACAATCAAGTAGAGATGCTATATTAGAATTATCAGGTGCTTTAAAAGTTTTAGCTTCAAGCTTAATTAAAATAACAAATGATATAAGACTAATGAACAGTGGACCAATCGCAGGCTTTGGAGAAATAAGTTTATCAGAATTACAACCCGGTTCATCTATAATGCCTGGAAAGGTAAATCCAGTTGTCCCTGAAGCAGTAAGAATGGTAGGCATACAAGTAATAGCAAACGACCTTGCAATTTCCATTTGCAATAGCTCTGGAGAATTTCAGCTAAATGTCGCTTTACCAGTTATGATATATAATATTCTATATTCAATAGAAATACTTTCAAGAGCCTGCATATTACTATCAGAAAAATGCATAAGGGACTTCGTAGTAAATAAAGAGCACATTGAAGAATTAGTTTATAGAAATCCTATAATTGCAACTGTTTTAAATCCTATAATAGGATATGATAAAGCTGCGGAAGTCGTAAAAAGAGCACTAAAAGAAAAAAGAAGTGTAAAGGATATAGCAATTGAAATGGGATATATATCAAAGGAAGAAGCAGATAAAATTTTTGACCTAAAAAAATTAATAAAACCTGAATGAAAAAAACAGTTTTATTTATCTGCACTCACAATTCAGCCCGTTCAATCATGGCAGAAGCTATATTAAGACATCTATATCCAAAACACTACGAAGTATATTCTTGTGGCACACAACCAAGTGGAATAAAAGAAAACACAAAAAAAGTCCTATCAGAAATAGGAATAGATACTTCGCAATTATATTCAAAACACTTAGATGAATTTAAAAATAAAAAATTTGACTACGTAATAACTGTATGCGACAGTGCAAAAGAAAACTGCCCCTTCTTTCCGGGAGGAAAACAATATATACACAAAGGATTTAAAGACCCAGAAACATTGGAAGATTTTAGAGAAGTTAGGGATGAAATATATGCTTGGATAGAAGAATTCTTTAAAGTATGACTATACTAATGTTTTTACTAACTGACACGAGCTTTTACTATAAATCTCCGAGTAAAGCAATAGCTTTCTCAGCTATTTTACCAGGTGGTGGTCAATTTTATAACGGAAGAAAAGTGAAAAGCTATATTATTGCTTTTTTAGATATTACAAGTTTTTCACTTTTTGCATATAATACTTATGAATATAAAAGAACAGGGTTTGAAGGCTATTATTGGTCGGGTATTAGTTATTTTATTACATTTTTAGGAATAAAAATATTTTCAATGTTAGATGCATATATTGATGCGAAAATGGAGAATTCCACAAAAAGCAGAAATGAAATAGAAAAAAGATTAAAACTATAAAATTTGCTCTTTGCAGTTAATTGTTCTTCTTGGTTTTATATCACTATTTGCGGATATTACTTATGAAGGTGCAAGAAGCATATTAGGACCTTATTTATTCGTATTAGGTGCATCTTCCGTATTTGTTGGATTTATTGCTGGTTTTGGTGAGTTTCTTGGATATTTTCTTAGAATATTCTTTGGATATCTTGCTGATAAGTTAAAAAACTACTGGTTATTCATATTTATTGGATATTTCTTAAATCTTCTTTCAGTACCACTTTTAGCTTTTGCAAATAATTATATTTTTGCAGGTATTTTGATATTAACTGAAAGAATTGGTAAAGCTATTAGAACTCCATCAAGAGACACTATAATATCTTATATGGGAGCAAAGTATGGACAGGGTTATGCTTTTGGGCTACACGAACTTATTGACCAATTTGGTGCATTTGCTGGTCCTACTCTAATATTTATCATTTTATTTTTTTCAAAAATTAACTATAAAGTTGCATTTTTAAGTTTATTAATTCCTGCCATTATCTCAATTCTTATACTAATTTACGTCTATCAAAAATTTAAATACATTACTATTGAAAACAAGAAAGAAGCTAAATTTAAAAGCATATGGGAAGAAAAGAAGTTTTGGATTTATACAATAGCTATTAGTTTTGTAAGTTTTGGTTTTATAGACTTTGCTCTCATTTCTTATCACTATAAAAAATTTAATATTTTAAGCCCTGAAATTATTGCTATACTATATTCAGTTGCAATGATAGTAGACGCAATTTCATCATTTATTCTTGGAAAACTTTTTGATAAACATGGAATAAGGGTTATAATCTTTTCCATTGCCTTGACTTCATTCTCAAGTATACTTCTATTTATTGGTAAAAGCAAAATATTTATTATTCTTGGAATTTTTCTTTGGGGTATATCTATTGGAAGTCAAGAATCAATTATGCGAGCTTATATTTCAAATATAATAAAAATGGAAGAAAGAGCTACTGCTTTTGGGATTTTTAATTCAATTTATGGTTTTTCTTGGTTCTTAGGTTCATTTTTACTTGGATACGTATATAAAATTTCTATAATTTTATTTGTGCTTATATCTTTTGTTTTTCAAATTTTAGGACTATTAGTTTTAACAAAATTTATAAAATAGGGACTTTAAACTTTCTCATATGATACTGATTTTTATTATGTTAATTGCCTGCAATATAAAAAAACCTGAAACAGGACCAAGCTGGGACGCATACCCAAGATTTCCCATAGGAGACTCCATATCATCTGCATACGATATAGCAAGAAAATCAGCAGGAAAGGACTCTATTAAAATTGTTAGGGTTGATAATATTTGGTTTTATTGGATAGAAGAAGATAGAAATTATTACGATACAATAAATCTTCCAATTGATACAATAGTTTCACTTTTTCAAATAGACTTTGAAAGACCAAAATACATAATAAGGGGTCATAATAGTGTTTATATAAATGATTGCAAGGCAAGAGTTATTCTTTACTTTAGAAACATTCTAAACGATACTATTAAAGGCTATTTAAATGTAAAAGTAGTTTATAAAGAAACAAATAATCAGGAAAATTACACAATAGCAGACATAAAAATTCCACCTGGGGACTATAGAACAAATCCATATGTTTATGAAAAAGATGGATTTAGAATAAAAGCGGAAACAACACTTGTTTATCTTGACTTTATAGCAAAATCATCAAATAATCCAAATTTAACCGCTATAATAGATAGTGGTATAGGACAGCTTTGGGTGCCTCCACACTTTGAAGCATACGATACAGTTATCGCATATAACTTAGCGGAATTTGAGCAAGAAGAGGCTATAAGTGCTGAAACCTTAGATATAAAAGTTAAAAAACTATGGATAGAACTTTACACAAGGCACTCACTACCTATAAAGATCTTATCTCAAGTCTGGTTAAGAGATACAGTTTTAAACGACTCAATTTTCATTACTAATGAATACTTTAAAAGTGCTCCTAAAGATATAAATACGGGCTATTCCACAGGATATATCTACGATACTATAATTATTACACTTGATACTAATCAAATTAAATACTATAACGAAAGAAGAGGAAAACTCAAATTCTCTCTAAAGGGTATTGCTCCAATATATACAAATTACCCTGAGAAAGCTTATATAAAAAGCATTGATTCACTTCAAATTTGGGGCGATATCAAAGCTATAATAGGTATAAATCAATAAAGGAGACTACCATGCTAAGCTTCATTATAAACTACTTTAATCCTGCATATCCTGGTCTTTTATACTATCCTAATTTCTATTTCTCTCTTCCCTACTTAAAAACAGGCATTATCAACAATTGGATAAATCTAAACATATACAATACTTATGTAAATAGCTTTATAACTGATGACGATAAAAACTATTTACTTTCGCAAATAGATGGAAGGAATTACTTTTTATGGTGGTTTGGAGATGCAAGTATATTTTTGAATTATAAAGGTTTCTATTTTGGCATAGAAAACTCAGGTGGTTCTTATTTATCAACTAAGACTAATGACCCAATTGAATTTTTATTTAATGCTAATAGTAAAGTGGATAAAATTTATGACCTGTCAATTGAAAAAATACAAGCACTTAGTTATATTCAATATTTTCTAGGTTATGCATTTAGATATAGAGATTTTATATTTGGACTAAGAATGAACTATTTACAAACCACGCCGTATATAGAAATCTCATCAAAAATAAACCTTGATAACCACAGACACTATATATCTAATATTGATACTATAAATATCAAATATTTTGCAGGAGGTGATGGTTTTTCAGGAGATTTAGGCATTCTTTATGAGCCAAAAGGTAAAGGATGGTTTGCAGGATTTAACCTTAGAAATTTAATCTCAAGCATAAACTTTTCCAATACTTGGAAATACCCATTTTATAAACCTGATTTTTCAGATAGTATATGGGTAATAAGGGGTTATTTCAGTAAAACATCGGACACAACCGCAGATTTTGTTAAAACTGATAGTTTCCTACTTTATATATACCCTGAGGAAGCATTTGAACTAAGTCTTATAGGACATTTAGATGAGGTTAATGTTTTAAGACTCTTATTTTCAGATACTTCAAGAAGGTTCTTTATTACTAATTCAGTGTATAGAAGAAACATTACTCAAAGTTATAGATTACCAACAATTTTATATATTGACTTTGGTTATAAGGACTTAACAGATAGATATGGTTTTAATTTTAGTTATATTCAAGGTTTTAATGAAACATTTATTTCCACAAGAAAACCAAAGTTTTTAGCAAGTGCATTTTATAAAGTTTTTAGATTTCTACCGCTTGGTTTTTCTATTTCCATTGGAGGAAGAGAGAAAATACAATTTGGATTTAATGGAGGGCTTGATTTTAATTATTGGTTTTTAAATGCAGGATGGGATTGGTCAAGAGGATTTACTTATTCCGCTAAAGGTCATACACTATATTTAGAAAGTGGATTTAAGTCTCCAATTAGAGGAAAACTTGAAATAAGAATTATTGACTCTTTGACAAATAATGTTATAGCAAATGCGGAAGTTAATATTCTTAGAGGGACAAAACAATTATTAAAACAATTTACAAATTATGAAGGAAAAGTAATAAGCAACTTATCACCTGATAAATATAGAATTGAGGTTTCCGCAAGAAATTACATTCCAAAAGTTGACTCAGTTGAAGTTATACCAAAAATCTTAAATACAAAAGTAATAAAATTATTACCTGCTGGAGGACTATTAAATATAGTAGTCTTAGACTCATTAAAAGGCGATACCTTAAAAAATGTTAGGGTCGTAGTAAATGATAGTGCATATGAATATAATGGAGGAATTTTAAAAGTTTTTGCCAAAGAAGGTGATGCACAAATTAAGGCATATAAAGATAGATATAAAGATTACTATAGTGTAGTAAGCGTAAAAATAGGAGATAGTATAAATAAAACTATACTAATGTCTCCAAAATTTGCCAATTTAGTAGTAAAGGTATTTGACGAAAGGACAAAACAACCGTTAAGTGCAAGTATAAAACTTTTAAGAAATGACAGTATTATAAGAGATATAACAAGTGAAGTATTAAATGTTGAACTTGAGGATGGAAATTATAAATTACTTGTAAGCAAAGAAGGCTATTCGCAATACTCAGATGTACTTACAATGAAAGGAGGAGTAGATTTAACAAAGGAAGTTTATCTAAGAAGTGATATAGGCTATTTACTGGTAGAAGTTATAGATAGAACAACAGGAGAACACTTAGCTAATGCCCAAGTTTCTATAGTTTCAGAAAAAGGTGATACACTTTCAAAAGCAATTACTGACAATAGTGGTAAATATGAGACATCACTTGGTAAAGGACTATATAAAATTATAGCACAAAAAGAGGAATATTTACCAAACTCAGATTTTGTTCAAATACAAAAAGACTCAAGAAATAAAGTAGTAATACCACTAACACCAAAGTTTGCTATAATCTATGGACTTGTTCTTGATGCAGAAAAAGGATTTAGAGTGAAAGCGAAGATTGATGTAAAGAGAGATAATAATATTATTACTACCATAGAAGGAGATAGCTACTATCTTAAACTTGATGCGGGATATTATGTATTTGAAGTAAGGGCAAAAGACTATGCACCAAGAGTTGCTGACATTCAACTAAACAACGGAGAAAAATATAGAAGGGACTTTTTACTTACAAGAGTTGGACAAGTTTTCACATTTAGAAATATTTACTTTGATTTTAATAAAGCAACTATTAGAAGAGAATCCTATCCTGTTTTAGATTCCATATACGAGTTTCTTGCGGAAAATCCAACCATAGTAGTTGAAGTTGCAGGACATGCGGATGAAAGGGGAGGATATGAATATAATATAAGATTAACACAAGCAAGAGCAAATGCTGTAGTAGATTACTTAGTAAGAAAAGGTATAAATCCAAATAGACTAATTCCGAAGGGATATGGTTGGACACAACCTGTAGTAAAGGGAGCAAAAACTGAAAGGGAGCATCAACTAAATAGAAGAGTTGAATTTAGAATTATTAGAGAGTTAGAGGGGCAGTAGCCCTGCCCTTAAAATTTTATTACTATGCAACAAATTAGTCCAACAAGAATGAACTTATTGAATTTAAGAAGACAAATACAAATGGCCATACAAGGTGCAAACCTTCTAAAAAATAAAAGAGACGCACTAATGAATGAGTTTAGAAAATTAATAACTATTATAGTAAGAGAAAGAAAAGCATTAGATGAAGAACTAAGGAAAAGTATAAATATGCTAACTATTGCAATGAGTATAGACGGTAAAGAATCTCTTGAATCAGTTGCACTAAGTTCAGGGAAAAAATTAGAAATAGAAATGATACCAAGAAAAGCATGGGGTGTAAAAGTTACTGAATTTAGATACGGAGATATAGTAAAAAGTGCTATAAATAGAGGTTTTTCTCCTGTTAGCATTACTTCAAGAGTCCAACTTACAGCACAGTCTTTTGAAAAAAGTATAGATGCCATATTAAGAGTTGTTCCATTAGAGTACAAACTTAGAAAGTTTGGAGAAGAAATAAGAAAAACCAATAGAAGAGTAAATGCATTAGAGCAAAAATTAATACCGGAGATGAGAGAACAATCCAAATTTATAAGACAAGTCTTAGAAGATAGAGAAAGAGAAGATAAATTCAGACTAAAAATTCTAAAGAAAAAAGCAGAAAAGAAAAAGTCTCAATGAAAAGGATTTTTATAATTTTAACTTTAATATCTTGTTCAAAAAAGACTACAACACCTGAAATTCCGCAAAATCCATACGATGCTTTCAACTTCTGGAATTTTAAACCATTTACAAAATTCACATATGAATATAGAGACTCCACAATATATAAATACAGCTTCTATATAACTATTTTAAACCCGCCAAATGCTGATACATTAGTTAGAAACTTTTTAGATACTTCGAACTTATCAATAAAACTAAAGGACTCTATATGGTCAATAGTAAATCCAGCAAAAGTAACTTATGATACTATTAAACTTAATCAAAACTCAGTAATTTTTAAACACCTTGCATATGACATAAAAAAGGAAAAACACACTTATAAGAATTATCCATATCCTTTAATTCAAAGTTTTAAACCAATTCAGCAAACGTCGATATTACTAAATGATACGCTAAAAATAGGTAATTTTATGTGGAGTTGTTCACTAATAGTATTCATAGATACTCTATATATAGATAGTTCAAGGGCAACTTCAAATAAAATAAACGACACATTCTATATAAAAGAGGAGGTATTCTCAAGAATAAAGTATAGGTATAAATTTGATAGAATAGTTTTGAATGAAGGATTAAAATGTGATGCGAGTGATACACTCATAAAAGAAAACTATGGTTATAAATACACTTTTGATAGTACAAAACTTGTTGCATACAAAGGTATTAAATTTAGAGCATACTTTGACACAACATATGCATACATTAAGCATCATACAAATGCAGATGCAAGTTTTCAAATTTCAAAAAATATAAAGTGGTTTTTTATAAAGAATGAATGAAATTACTATTACAAGAAGATTCTACTTTTGTTCAAGTCATAGGTATTATTTAGAAAATTTAAGCTTTGACGAGAACTTAAGGTTATTCGGAAAAACAATATACGAACATGGGCATAACTATACACTTTTTGTATCTATTAGAGGAAATATAAATAAGACTACCAACATGGTAATGAATATTTCAGAAATAAAAAACATAGTGAACGAAATAATAGAAAAATACTATGACCACAAAAACTTAAACTTAGATAATCCATTTTTTAAAAACAGACTACCTACAACTGAAAATATTGCTCTATCGTTTTGGCACTTTTTAAGTGAAAAATTGAATTTATACAAAATTTTAGTTTATGAAGGAGATGAAATTTTTAGTGAGTACAAAGGAGAAAAAAACATGCTTTTTGGAAGAGTATATAAATTCTCCGCAGGTCATAGACTATATAATGAAAATTTAAGTGATGAGGAGAATAATAAACTATATGGAAAGTGCGCAAATAAAAATGGTCATGGACATGATTATAAACTTGAAATATACATAGAGGGAAAAGTTGATAAGGAAACAGGATTTATAGTAAATATAAATGAATTAGACAAAATAGTAAATGAAGTTTTAGAAAAAATTGATCACAAGTTTTTAAATTACGATGTTGAGTTTTTTAGGGAAAATTTACCTACTACTGAAAATATCTTAATTTTTTTAAAAATGAGACTTTCTTCTAAAATAAAAGGACTAAAAAAACTTAGGATATATGAAACCGAAAATAATATTTTTGAAATTGAATGCGTATAGTGGCTTTTGATATATCTATTAGAAATCTTGGCGTTGCTATTACAGAAGATTTAAACTATATCTTTAGCACCAATATTAAGACTTTAAAAGTAAAGAAGAATAGACTTTTATACATTTATGAAAAATCCGAAGAAATAGTAAGGGAGTTTCAGCCAAAAATTGCAGTAATTGAAGACGTTATATATCACAAAAATATAAAGACAGTGATATTACTTGGAAGTGTAAAAGGAATTATTCAACTACTATTAGAAAAGAATGACATAGGTATAGTTGAAATAAATCCAAAATCTTTAAAACTTTCTATATCAGGCTATGGAGCTTCAAAAAAGCATCAAATTCAATATATGGTAAAGAATGTATTTAAAATAGAAAAGGAGCTAAGTGATCATGAAAGTGATGCACTCGCTTTAATTTGGACTTACATATCCAAGTATGGTTTGGGGACTAAGAGGTAAAGTTCATAAAGTTCTTGGAAATAAACTAATTCTAAATGTAGGTGATATTTACTTTGAAATAATAGTTCCATTTAAGCATAAGTTTGAGGTAAATTCGGAGATTTTTATACATATTCAAACAATATATAATGAAAATGGTTTTTTTCTATATGGATTTTTAGATGAGAACGAAAAAGTTTGGTTTAATGAGTTAATCAAAATTCCAGGTATTGGTCCAAACCTTGCAATTAACATAATTTCTCAACTAAACCTTTCCGAATTTAAGGAAATTGTAATAAAAGAGGATATAACTACTTTTTCAAAGCTAAAAGGGATAGGCAAGAAAATTGCACAGAAAATTATAAATGAAATGAAAGAAAAAGCACAAATATTACCATCGGATGAATCAAAATTTACACAAGATTTTATAGATGCTCTAAATATTCTATTGAGCTTAGGTGTAGACTATAAAACTGCAAAAAACTCCCTTATTTCAATAATAAAAGAAAAGGGTAATTTAGGAATTGAAGAATTAGTTAAATCAACTTTAAGTAAAATCAAGTCGCTTTAAAATTTAGCACATGCTTATTTTAATTAATCTATCACCAGAAGAAGCTTTTAACAGAGCAAATACACTTGTAAGTGAAAATAAAAGTGATTCAGTTGGATACTATTTAAGTATAGCTTATAAAAAATATCCTTACGAAGTTGAAAATGTAATTTATTTAAAGTATCTACAAGATAGTATTATAGGCGGTAAAATAGCAGTGGAGTTTTTAAAATATAACAAAACTTCACAAAAAATTTCTACAATAGCCCTTAATGAAATGATAAGAAGTAAGAACTACTTAAGTATTCCGGAACTATTAGAATTTCATTCTGATACAACAACTATTGGAAAAATTTCTAAATTTTATAGCTTTTTGTTAAGTAATAACTATGAAGATGCTATAAAAGTAGGTGATGAGATTTTAGATAACTTTATTAATCAAAGGCACTTTAAATTATTATTTGATGAGGATGAACCTTTAAATAAACTAATAAATAATTTCCATGCTGACTTTGTAGAATTTTCTTGCTCGCATTTTTTCATGGAATCCTGCATAAAACATGTTAACTTTCTGAGTGAAAATGCTGCAAGAAATAAGGCATTGAACTTAATAATATACTACGGATATTTTAGACTAATAAGTGATAGTAAGAACTTTAATGAAAGCATTAGTAATTTAGAGAAATTTGCAAAAGTTTTAATACTAAATGAATGCAAAGACTACAATAAACTAACAACTATATTCTCCTCTGTATATTTTGAAACAGAAGCTTCATATGAATATGAAAAATTTCTATCCATTTTGGATACACTAAGTAAATACTGTGGAAATTTTCTTGATAAAAAAATAAAAGTTTTAAAAGCCTTTGCTTTAAGAGGACTTGATAGAAACAAAGAAGCAATTGATATTCTAATTTCACTAAAAGACAGTTTAATAGAACCTCATAGAAGATATCTTGTCTTAAGTCTCGTTGATTATGGAAATATGGAATTAGCTAAGAAGTTATATAATGAGTTTAAACTAAACGACGTTTCAATAATAAAAATAAGACATTGTGAAACACTATATAGTCAAGGCAAATATAAAGAAGTTTTAAAAGAATGTGATGAAATGGATGCGGAAAGAGCATATGTATATTTTATGCAGTCTAAAAATAATTTAGCAAAAGAAATTATAGATAATTTACTAAATGACATTGAAAATTCTAATAAAAACTACACATACTATTGGAATAAGGGATGGTTTATGCTTCTACTTGGAAAAATAGATAGTAGTTATTATTATACAAAAATGGCATTAGATATGAAACCAAACAATTCATTTCTCATAATGAACTTAGGAAGTATATATCTATCTAATTCTCAAATTGATAGTGCCATTTACTACTACAAGAAAGCCTATGAAACTAACAAAAAATATGGAAACTACTATGAAAAATTATTCTTCAATACACTCAAAAATGATATTGAACTTATTGCAAATATCTATAAGATACCAAAATCAAAGATAAGGGAACTAAGAAATAATTTAAAAAGTTTGAATATACAATAAAAGTGGGGGAGTTATGCTAATTACCTTACTGCTTATATCAAACTTTGATGAAAAGATGGTTGTGAGATTTTACATAAAAAGCAAAAGTGATATAGAAAATATCATGAATATGGGAATGACTGATATTACATCGGTAAACCTTAAAAAAGGATATGCGGATTTTGTAATAAATAAGTTTCAATACGAAAAAGTAAAAAATCTATATTCTCACGAAGTTCTATTTGATGGTTCTGAGATGAAAACTTTAATAAACTTTGGGCCATACTATACGTATAGTGAAGCCATGAATGAGATAAATAAGTTTCATTTAAACTATCCAAACTTAGTATCCCAACCCTTTATAGTGGGCTTAAGTTGGGAAAACAGGCAGATTAAGGGAATTAAAGTTAGTGCAAATAATAATATAAAACCTGCTATATGGTTTAATAGTGCTATACATGCAAGAGAGCCAGGAGGTGTTTCTGCACTTTTAGGTTTTACTTACTATCTTTTAAAAAACTATTACAAAAACTCTGAAATAAACTACCTTTTAAATAATAGAGATATCTATGTAATACCTGTTACAAACCCTGACGGATATGTCTTTAATGAAAGTTATGCAAGTGGTCTTTGGAGAAAAAACAAAAGGGATAATAATAACAATGGAGTATTTGAGACTAATTACGACGGAGTCGACCTAAATAGAAATTTTGGATATATGTGGGGATGTTGCAATGGTTCAAGCCCAAATCCTTCAAGTGAAACCTATAGAGGACCATCTCCATTTTCAGAGCCAGAAACTCAATCTTATAGAAATTTCTTTAATCAAGTAAAACCGGTTATAGCAAATGATATTCATACCTATTCAAACTTAATAATATGGCCGTGGGGTTATACATCCACACCTACACCAGATGACAGTGCTTTTAGAGCGCTTGCTTGGAGAATGTTTAGATATAATGCATATAATTCATTTCAGGCGTATTATCTTTACGTAACTGATGGGACTAGTGATGACTGGATATATGGTGCAACTAACGAACATCCAAAATCGCTTGGTTTTACCTTTGAAATCGGTGAGAGTTTTTATCAGCCTGACACTAACATTATTTTAGAACAAGTTGGAGAAAACATTTTTCCCTTTTTATATCTTGTAAAAGCGGGAGGTCCATTTATAGAAATAAGTAATTTTTCATATATTTTTAGTGGAGATACTGTAAAAATTTCAATTTCAGGTATAAATCTTGGATTTAATAGTCCTATAAGTGGTCTTTATGCAAAGTTAGAAATTCTTGATAATGTAAATGCAATAGGAATAGATACCATTGTATATATTGGCAATTTAGGAAGTCTTGGTTATGGGTTTTTTAATATACCAAATGCATTTAAATTTATATCGTTGAATAACTGCAAGAACTATAAAGTTAGAATTATATTTTATAATAACTCTGGTTTTATACAACCTGTAGAAAAATTCATTGCAGGTCAAAAAGTTATAGTTCTTGAGGATGATTTCAATAATAATTCAAATTGGCAAGTAAATGGAGGAACTTGGGTATTCTCAAACGGATATCTAAGAACAAATCAACAGGGAACTTTATATAACAATAACTTAAATACGGATGTAAGATTGTTAAATCCACTAAATACAAGTAGTTACGACTATTTAGAGGCAATTATTATACACAGATGGAGATTAGAGGGAAACTACAATGTTTTAAATGACGTTTATGATTTTGCAAGTTTAGACTTTTCAGACGACAATAGACTATTTATTCCTGTAAAGAGGTTTTGGGGTAATAATATAAACTTTCGTTCAGATACTTTTGATATTACTCATTTAAAGACAAGTAGTTTATACATGAGATTTAAGTTCTATTCAGATGGAGCAGATAGAGATAGTGGATGGGTTATTGATAAAATACAAATTCTCGGTGCAAATTCATGTAATATCTCTAAGAGAGAGGAGTATCTATTTTCGGACTTTTCTAAAATTAATTTTCATGTTAGTAAAGGAAAAGTTATATTGAATATTCCATATAAGTCAAGTGTTAAAGTAAGAATATATACTATTGATGGAAAGGTTATTTTTGATAGTGATTTCTTGAATAGGGAGAGAATTTATATAGACTTAAATAAAAAGGGTGTTTTCGTGTTATATGTAAAAACACAGAAAGAAACAATTAGGGAAAGGATATTAGTATTTTAATTAAACGAAATGCTTTAAAATTTTCATAGGAGGTAAAATATGATGTGGTTGTTTGGATATTTTCTATCTAACTACCAAAATTTACCAACAACTCAAGGTCAAGGCGGACCTGATGCATATGGATATAGATGGAAGGACCAAACTGATGCACCACAGTATAATTGGATAGACCCAGTTGCTAATAACCATCAACTTGTAAACGGCTTATCCGACGATAACTCGGTAGGACCATTACTTCTAAACTTTAAGTTTAAATTCTACTGGTACTCTACAAATAAAATATGGATACACTCCAATGGTGCTATAAGTTTTTCACAACCAAGCGCTCATTATCATCCTCAAAATTCTGGGACTAATTTCCCTTCACCTGCTTCGCCTAATGACATAGCAGTATTTATGGGAGCAGACTTGGATTTTTCTGTTGCAGGAAGTAAGGCATACTTTTGGACAAATAACAAAGATAGTGCAATTATTACGTTTTTAGATGTTAGAGAGTGGTGTCCTACACAAAATAATAATACTTCTCACACTGCACAGGTTATTTTATGGAATCAAATTGTAGGAAATGATACAAATAGTCATATAACTATACAGTATGGTAATCAGGTAGGGGGATTTACTAACTGTGGACAAAGTCAAGGATTACTTGGGGTTGGTATTGAAGCTATAACAGGTAATGTAGGTCTAACTTATACTACTCAACCTTCACAACTAACAAATGGTCTAGTTGTTCTATTTGAAAGACCCGTGTCCTCAAACTATCAATTTAAGGATTTAGCACTATCTCAAATATTGGATGGATATGGAATATTTTTACACAAAAATGTAAGTCCAACCTATAATCCATACATAGTAGTATATAATCAGGGAACTCAAAACATTGACACATTTAGAGCAATAATAATTATGAGAAATAGGAATAATCAGATAGTATATGCGGACACCTTCTTTTATAAAACCTCATTCGGTCCTATATTACCATTAAATTCATATACAGTTAACTTTTCAAAACCTATAAATGTAAGTTCATTACAAAATGGATACTATTCACTAAACTCTAATATTTTTGTTCCAGGAGACCAGTTAACCTTAAATAACACATTTAACAACTTTGAAGTAAGAATTATAGATAATTCTACTACTTATTTAGCTTGGGATACTGCTACTGTTTCAAATCCTAATGCAGGTTTTACGTGGTGGATTGGTGGCTCTAATGGAAATGCAGGATTTGGAAATAGATTTTTCCTAAGCTTTCCATATAAATTAGATTCAGTTAGAGCACTCGTTGGCTCACAAAAATCAGGGGGAGGTCAAATAAGAATAGCTCTTTTAGATGCTCAATTTAATCCTATAGTTACGTCCAATATAATAAATGTTCCTTATAATCAACTTACCTGGGTTTCACTTCCAATTAACCAAACATTCAATGCTAATACCACTTTATATGCTGCGGTATATCAATGGACTGATTCAACAGGTGTAGCAGTTGACAACGCAGTACCTTTCTCATATAATGCGTTTGAATATACAGGTTCTTGGGTTCAATATAGAGATGCAGGAAGTGCAGACTTCTACATTAGGCTATATGGTTCTCCACAAGTTTCAGTTTCTGAAAATCAATTACGAAACCAATTTAAAGTTATCTCAATAGTAAAAGGTAATTTGAGTATCATTTCTAATGCCAAAATAAATAGTAAAATAGAAGTTTTTGATATATCTGGAAAAGTTATATTTTCAAGGAATGTGGAATTAAAGGAAGGATTAAATACTATAAAATTAGGCAAAGTGCCAAAAGGCATTTATCTAATCAAAATAGGAGACAATATTAGTAAAGTAATAGGAAACTAAGGGGTCGTCTTGACCCCTTCTAAAATATCTATAGCTATTTTATCTGTAGGATTATCAATACCAAGTAGCTCTTCTATCCTTTGAACTTTATTTATAATTCTATCTGGATTTTCAAGTACTTCAGTCATTTTTTTTACTATTTCTTTCGGTTTTATATGTTGTATAAACTCAGGATATACCATTTCATTTAGTATTAAATTAGTTAAACTAATGTATGGAACTTTAACAATTAGTTTTCCTATAAGCCAAGTTATTTCACTTGTTGCATAAACAACAATGGCAGGTTTTTTAAGAATTGCGGCTTCAAGACTTGCAGTGCCAGACGCTACTATAAGTATATCAGATGAGTTAATTATTTCCAAAGATTTTCCTCTAAATATTCTTAAATTTTCTTCATCACTTATAGGATAATCTTTTAAGAGCGAAAGTAAAAAAGTTGCATCTTTATATACTTTTTCAATTTCTTTTTTTATTTTCAAGAATCTTGGGACAAGTCTTCTAATCTCGTCCTTTCTTGAACCTGCTAAGAGTCCAACTATAGGAAAACCACTTACTTCAATCTTACCAATGCTTTTTTTTAAAATACTCTTCAGCGGATGACCAAAAAACTTTACATTTATTCCTAATTTCTTGAAAAATTCAAATTCGAAAGGTAGAATGGAATAAAGATATTTTATTTTCCTCAAAGTTTCAATCCTAAATAAACCCCATGCCCAAACTTGAGGAAGTATATAATAGTAAATATTTTTTTTATTTGCTCTTAATAAGTCATTAGCTAACTTTAAATGAAAGCCCGGATAGTCTACGAGAATTACTACATCACTATTTATTGCATTTCTGTATATGGTTCTATAAACATTAAAGATATTTCTTATTTGAATAATAGCCTCTTGAATGCCTAAGATTGAATTATCCTTAAAATCATATATAATGTTTACACCTTCGCTTCTTAAATAATCACTACCCATTCCATAAAATTCAATATCACTCTTGTACTTTTTCAAAGAACTTACAAGTTCGCTAGCTCTAATATCTCCTGAAGTTTCACCTGCGGATATAAAAACTTTCACTTACCAATTTTTGCTAATTTCTCTTGTCTTTCTTTTATAATCTTTTCAGAAATACTTGTTGGGACAATATCATACCTTTCAAAAATCATGCTATAGTATGCCCTACCTTGTGTTAAAGATCTTAAAGTAGTTGCGTAATTTAGCATTTCTGAAAGCGGGACAAGTGCTATTATAACTTTTGAATTACTTCTATCTTCAATAGCTGTAATATGTCCTCTTCTACTATTTAGATCACCAATTACTTCACCCATATACTCAGGTGGAGTAACTACTTCCACTTTCATTATTGGTTCTAATAAAACTGGTTTTGCATTTTTCATAGCGTCCTTAAAAGCTTGACTAGCTGCTATTTGAAATGCAATATCAGATGAGTCAACCTCGTGAAATGAACCATCAAATAGCTTAACCCTTACATCTACAACAGGATAACCTGCTAATATACCTTTCTTCATTGCTTCTTTAACACCTTTCTCAACTGACGGTATAAATTCTTTTGGTATTCTTCCACCTACTATTAGATTTACAAATTCAAAACCCTTACCTCTTTCAATTGGCTCTATTTCTATCCATACATGACCGTATTGACCTCTTCCACCTGTTTGCCTAATATATTTTCCTTCTTGCTTTGCAACAGCTGTTATTGTTTCCTTATATGCAACTTGAGGCAAGCCAACTTGGACATCTATCTTATGCTCTCTTTTCATTCTATCTACAATTATCTCCAAGTGTAATTCTCCCATACCCGCTATTATGGTATCCCCTGTTTCCTCATCTGTCCAAGCTCTAAAAGAAGGGTCTTCTTCCATAAATTTAGATAAAGCGTGCGCTAATTTTTCCCTCTCTTCTTTAGTTTTAACAAATATAGCCTGTGCTATTACAGGGTCAGGAACTTGTAATGACTCTAATATTATTGGATCGTTCTCATCACATATACTATCTCCTGTGGTAGCACTCCTTAGACCAATAATAGCACCAATATCACCAGCACTCAATTCTTCTATATCTTCTTTTTTATTTGCATGCATTCTAACTATCCTTGAAACCCTTTCCTTAATACCTTTAGTTGCATTATAAACATATGTCCCTGCATTAATTTTCCCACTATAAACTCTTACATAAGTTAGCTTTCCAAGGTACGGATCAGTCATTATTTTAAATGCAAGAGCTGTTAATGGTTGATTTTCATCACTTTTTCTAAGTTCTTCAAGGTTAGTATTTGGATTTATACCCTTAATAGGAGGAAGGTCAATCGGAGATGGCAAAAAGTCAACAACAGCATCAAGCAATGGTTGAATACCTTTATTTTTAAAAGAAGAACCACAGATAACAGGAACAACTTCAAATGCTAATGTAGATTTTCTTATTGCTCTTAAAATCTCACTTTCAGTAATTTCATGACCCTCAATGTATTTAATCATAATATCCTCATTAAATTCAGCAAGTATTTCTATCATTTTTTCTCTATAGTCCTTCGCCTGCTCTAATAAATCCTCTGGAATATCTAAAATTTCATACTTTGCACCAAGGGTTTCTTCAAGCCAAATAATCGCTTTCATCCTTATTAAATCAACCACCCCTCTAAATGAACTTTCTGAACCTATTGGAATTTGTATAGGAAGTGGTATAGCGGATAATCTTTCTTCCATCATTTCTATTACGTTAAAGAAGTTTGCACCAATCTTATCCATTTTATTTACATAAGCTATTCTTGGAACTTTATATTTATCAGCTTGTCTCCACACAGTTTCACTTTGTGGCTCTACACCTGCTTCCGCATCAAATATTATAACAGCACCATCTAATACCCTCAATGCCCTTTCAACTTCTATAGTAAAATCAACATGTCCAGGAGTATCAATAATATTTATCATACAATCTTTCCAAAATACACTTGTAGAAGCTGCAGTAATAGTTATACCTCTTTCCCTTTCTTGCTCCATCCAATCCATTTCTGCCTGACCTTCATGAACCTCACCTATTTTATGCTTTCTACCAGTATAAAATAATATCCTCTCCGTAGTGGTAGTCTTACCCGCATCAATGTGTGCAATTATACCTATATTTCTTAATTTTTCTATTGGATACTTCATAAATTACCATAATTTTAAAGCCTTTCTAAATATAGCTTTTTGAAATAATAACCACAAACTCACCCTTTTGCTTAATTTTATCTAATATATCGCTAATATTTCCATAAATGTATTCCTCATGAATTTTAGTCATTTCCCTTGCTACAAATACTTTCCTATTGCCAAAAATTTCATATATTTCATTCAATATATCATTTATTTTATGAACAGAAACAAATATTACTATTGAACCCTCAAAATCTTTGTATTTCTCTAATTCTCTCACTCTTTTACCTTTGATTCTTGGTAAAAACCCTAAAAATATGAATTTGTCAGTTTCAATACCACTTACACTTAAAGCACTAATAAGTGCGGATGGACCCGGAATTGGTATAACCTCGATACCTTCATCCCTACAAGCTTTTACTAATTTATATCCTGGGTCGGAAATAAGAGGTGTGCCTGCATCTGAAACAAGAGCTAAGTTTATACCCTTATTTAAAAGTTCAAGCACTTGCTTTATTCTCTTTGTTTCATTTCCCTCAAAGTATGAAATAAATTTTTTCCCTTTTATGTTATAATAATTTAGAAGATTTTTTGTTCTTCTTGTATCTTCGCATAAGATTATACTCACTTCATTTAATATCTCTAATGCCCTCAGTGTAATATCCTTTAGATTACCTATTGGAGTTGCAACCACATATAGCTTTCCTTTCAATTGAGAAATTTTATAGGTGAAAGTGCTTTAAAATTTAGTTATGTTTGTTTTTATTACTTTACAACAAACTTTAATGAGTCCATCTATAACAATAAAAGATGCTCCTAAAAATAAATGGATATATAACAAAGATTACATAGCATCTCCTATTAACTGGTCATACTCTCAGAGCACGAATGAAAAAGTATTCGGAAGTCCATATTTCTTTAAGGGCAACTGCCAGTCAGCAAGTGAAAAGACTATTACAAATGAAATATGCGAATTCTACTATGCATCGGATATTTACGAATTATCAGAAAACCATCTTAAGTTTTATATAAAAGGTAAGGGTAAGTTTAGAATTAGTGTCAATTCATCAAAAGGTCATATCTCACAGGAGGTTAACTTAAATGATGAGTGGCAAGAAATAATCATTGATCTATCAAAATCTGTTCATATTACTCAACATGGAAGTAAGTTTAAACCTAATTTAAAGGTTGTATTTTCACCCCTTACTCAAAATTTTGAGATATATATTTCGTCATTTATCTTAGAATAGGAGGTAATAAAAATGCTAACATATATATTCTTAGATGCTCCCTTTACAGCAGAGGTAAAACTAAATACTTGGAATGCCACAAATTGTAGTCAAAATTCAGAAACTGATATTAAAAAAGTAGGAAATACTGTTTTAGCTACGTGGATTAGGAGTGATGGTGTTTTAAATGTTGATGGAAACTATCTGAGAATGAGTTTTGATGGTGGCAATACATGGTCCGCACCTTTAAATTACTCCTCAAATAACCCTCAGTGTTGGATAGGCGACCCTGCTATAGCAATACAACCTGATAATCCCAATGTCATGCTTTTTGCTGGAATGATATACTGTCAAGGTCAAAATCCTAACGATGTAAGAGGAGAGGTTTACTTTTGTAGATGTACAGCAGGGACAGGGTGTACCAATGCTGGTAATTGGAGTTGTGGTATATTAGGTCCAAATGATAATTGGGCATATTTTAAAGATAAACCTTGGTTATTAGCTATTGGAAATAATACAGTTTTGGCAAATTATACAACTGATAAATATGGAAATCCTTCACTGGTAATTTACAGAAGTACAAACAATGGTGCAAATTGGACAGAAATAGGTCGCACTAATTGGCCCGCAACAGTTGGATATTGGACAAAAGATGGAAATACGATATATATGTCATATAATGATTTTACGAATGTGAACAATGGTCAGATTGGTGTTGGATTTTTAAGGAGCACTAATAATGGTAATAGTTTCCAGGATGTAGCTTGGACATTTTTCAATTTTGGTCAAAGTACGTCCTGCCCAAACTATCAAAGACCTGCAAAGATTCACGACAATATTACTGCAAGCAATAATAAAGTCGCAATTGCTTTTGTAGATGGAAATTGCAAAGCTAGAATTGGGGTATGGACAGGAAGTGGCAATAATTTAAATGTATACCAAATTGCTCCAACTGGAGGTGGTTCTCAACAGGTTCTACCAATGGTAGCAAGTTCAGGAAATAAAATTTTTGCACAATGGCAAGGTAGAATAAGTAGTTATGGTTCATGTGGCAACTTCAATGTTGGTACTTGGTCAACTTATTGGGCAGTTTCTAATGATTGGGGGCAAACTTGGTCAAGTCCACAAAGAGTAAGCTCATCTGATCATCCATTTACTGAAAACCCACTGGGACATGACTATAACGGTTGGATTATTGAAGGTGGAAGGATATATACAACGTGGTCAAACGACTATAGGGGTTCCCAAGCAGGTACAAACGTCTACTATAGCTATACATCAACTACTTCACTTGAAGAAGTAGCATTTAAAAAGAAACCATTTAGTATAAGTTATAAAGAAGGTTTTGTAATAATAAACGCATTTAAACCATTTAGCATTTACAGTATAGATGGAAAAGTAGTTAACTCATATGGTAGTGGAATTTACAAGCTCAAAAACAAGCAAGGACTATATTTTATAGTATCAGAAGGATATAAAGAAAAAGTTATATTTAAGTAGTTATGCTTTGGTTGATAAATTTTCAATCCATTGATGTAGAATGGCTAAACAAATACATAAACAACAGCAAAGGGAAAGCCATTATCATAGACGTAAGGACAGAGCAGGAACACAAAGCTGGATATATTCCAAAGACAAAATACAATATACCCCATGACCAAATAGCAGATAGAATAGGAAAACTCAAGATTGATTCTGAAAAAGATACAATCATAGTTTACTGCCGTTCTGGGAATAGGTCTAAAATAGCCGCAACAATTTTAGAAAATAAGGGGTATAAAAATGTGTTAAATTTAGATGGAGGAATAAAGGCTTGGACATTAAAAGGATATAAACTTGAAACTAAATAGGACTATGAGAAAGTTTGTAACTATCTTAACCTTGATATTTGTGCTTGATGGGTGCTCCACTATTGTAGTTTCTGGAAATGCGGAACTCGCTCCAAAAACGGCTAAATGCTCCAAGACTACGGAGAAAAGGGTATTCTATGCACTATGGGGACTTGTTCCAATAACGGACAATACTCTTGATAATGATATTCCACAGGGTAAAAAAATAAGGGTAGAGACGAAATATACGTTTATTGACTATCTCATAAACTTGATACTGTCTAATATAACCATAGTATCAAAAAGTGCTGAAATATACACCTGTGAATAGGGACCTTAGGGTCCCTTAATTAAATATCCTTTCAAAATCACTTTTTATTTTTGAAGGATGAAAGTTTTTTATAGCAAATAATTTTGCATTTTCAGATATCTTGGTCCTTAGTTCTTTGTTTTTTAATAGTAAAATAATGGCTTCTTTTAATTGCTTTAGATTTCCTGGTTCTATTAATATACCATTTTCGTAGTTTTTTATTATGTCTCTATTTGCACCAACAGGAGTAGTAATAATTGCAAGACCACTAACCATAGCTTCTAAAATAGATAAAGAAAATCCCTCAGAATAACTTGGTAAAACAAAAATATCAGAAATTTCAAAAATTCTTAGTTTATCCTCATCATATACACTTCCTATGTATTTAACCCTTGGATGTTCTAACTTAATAAATGGTTCTTCTTTTATCTTTTCACCAGTTAACTGATTATAGAATACATTGGTCTCTCTTTCCATTCTCTCTCCTACTATGATAAATTCAATATTTTCAAATTCCTCCAAGATTTCGCTTGCTACTTTTATTAGGTCATTATAACCTTTTGCATAAGTTAGAAGTCCCAAAAATAGTATCTTATTTCCTTCTCTTCTTGGTTTAATATTTAAAAACGCTTCATCAAATGGATTTGCTAAAACTTCAATTTTTTCTTTATCTACTATAAAATCAAATTGTTTTTTTAAACTCTCGCTTTGAACAATAATCTTATATGCTTTTTTTAAGGAGAAGTCTATTAAATTTTTAAAAATTTTAGAATTTAGATTTTCATAAAATATTCTAAAATGACCTCCTCTCATATGAAGAACGACTTTCTTCCTTAAAAATATAGCAGGAAAAATTATAAGAAAATCCCTTATCCACCCGAGCTTAGTAGCAGTTATGCAGTGATATACAAAATTGGGATTGAAAAGAAAGATTGAAATTGTATATTTTAAATACACTTTTATAAACTTTAGAAATGCACTTAAAGTAAATTGTCCCCTTTTGAGTTTACTTTGCTTTACGCTAATGTTTATAATTAATACCTTTAAACTATTAAAAGGAGATGAAAATAGTATTTTACTTGATATTTCTGGACCTGAGTATGGAGGAGGAAGAGGAATGAGAGCTAATAGTTTTTTTTATTCATTAGTAAATTTTAAAGAAGGGGGAGGAAACCCCCCCTATTTTAAAATATATTCATTCCAATAAGAACTAACCAATTCCTTAGTTTCCTTTGGAAGCGGGACGTAGTCAAGACTAATAGCTGTGCTATCACCCTTTTCAAAACTCCACTTATAAAATTCTATAACATCTTTGTTTTTCTCCTTCTTTTCCCTTGGGACTAACACAAATACTGCACCAGTAATGGGATATGCACTATCACCTTCCGCATAAGTTATAACTTCATAGAAGTGATTCTCTTTGACCCAATTAGCATACTTGCTTGCTTCCTGAAATGTTTTTAAACTTGGTTCTAAAAATATACCTTTTTTACTTGGAAGTAATACGTATACTAAGTTATTCTCTTTTGCATATGCATATTCTACATATCCTATTGTCCCTTCATTTTGTTTTACATAATTGCTAACCCCTTCATTCCCCTTTGCTCCTATTCCAACGGGCCAATTTACGCTCGTGCCAAAACCAACTTTCTCCTTCCATTCATTACAAGCCTTAGATAGATAATTAGTAAATAGAAATGTAGTTCCTGAACCATCTGACCTTCTTACAATAGTTATTTTAGTATTTGGTAATTTTAGATTTGGATTAAGTTTTCTAATTCTTTCGTCATTCCAATTTTGAATTTTTCCAAGGAATATATCGCATAGGGTTTTTTCGTCTAACTTCATTTCGCCCGATTTTACATTAGGAAGATTAACAACAACTGCAACTCCTCCAATTACAACAGGAAATTGAAATAGGCCTGCACTATCAAGTTCTTTGACATCCAATGGTCTATCTGTAGCTCCAAAATCTACAGTTCTTTCAGTAACCTGCTTTATTCCACCACCTGAACCTATAGACTGATAGTTTATCTGATTCTTAGTTTCATTATGGTAATTGTATGACCACTTTGAAAGTAAGGGATATATGAATGTTGAACCTGCACCATTTATTACAACAGGCTTCTTTTCTTCTACTTTTTGACAGGCAAGAATAAATAATGGTAAAATCATCAACCACTTCATAGCCCACCTCCTTAGAATTTAACTTCAGTTTGCAAGTTTAGTGTGCCTGTTTCTTTCAATTGCTTATAATTTAGAGATAGTCTAAAGTCTTTAACAAGTTTTAGCACAAATCCTCCTAAAATGAAATTATCCTGTTCCTTATATCTATCAAATCTTGCAAATAATTCTAACATATTAATGGGTTTTATTACAACAAATCCAGAAATTAAGTTTGAACTAATAGTATCTCCGCTTGTAAGTGTTGAACCCTTAAATTGAGAGTATTCAACACCTAATCTAAAGTACTTTTGATTAATTGAAATTGCACCAATACCTCTTATCTTATCTTCCTCATTTTTATATTTACCGAAGTGTCCATATCCATGAATTCCTATTTCTAAATCTTCGTTATTTATTGGGTATATTGAAAGAACTGCCTCAAAATCTTTAAATTTGTTGTCTTCTACTTTATTATATCCTTCACCATTGAAAACACCTAAGTTTAGTCTAAAGAGTTTAGAACTATACTCAAAAGCAATACCTAAATCTGCAGATGAAATTACAGAAAAGTAGTCATTAGAGGTTTTCTCTATAAATCTATAATCCCATATTCTATCCATAGTTCTTATCCAAAAATTATAAGTTTGACCAAAGTAGAGCTTGTAGTTCCTATATGTCGCCTCTAAAAACGCATATTTTGAGAATACATAGTATGCACCCACAATAGATGACTTAGGAACCTCTATAGTACTATCTTTACCTTCTTTGTATCTCCCTGCTTTTCCTACATCCCTTATTTGACCTATGTCTGGAGTGAACCTGAAGCTAAGTTTAAAAACATCCGTCTTGAAGATATCTCCTTTGAAGTTTACATACATTCTATCTATATGAAAGGTATTATATAGTGTACTATCAAGTGTGATGGAGTATCTAAGATACGAAAGGGCATCAACTTTAAGGTCCGATACAATTAAATTTAGCATTAACATAGTTGAAAAGTTTAAAATTTTAAAAAAATTTGTTAGTAAAGCCTAAAATTTACCTTTTCTTTATTACTTTAAAATTTAAGTTTTTCAGTCATTTTCTTCTATTCTCTTCATAATAAACCAATAGTTCTGCGATAAAACCCATTGATATTAATAAAAGTCCTGAAAGTATTAATAAAATCACCAAATACACAAGAGGTCTATAACCCATATCAAAATAAAATCTCAATATAACAGCGACAATACCTATAATTATACCTAAAAATAGAAACAAAAAACCTATAGTTCCAAAAAGAAGTAAGGGCTTTTCTTTAAATGTTAGTAAAAACTTCACACTTAGTAAATCAAAAAGCCCAACCAATATTCTAAGTTTTCCTCTATACTTGCTCTGACCTGCTCTTCTTGGATAGAGCTTTACAGGAATTTCGGTAATTTTAAATTTATAATGGTGTGCTATAGGAATAATGTATCTATGCCATTCTTTTAGTAGTGGAATAATTTCTAAAACTTCTCTTCGCATTCCTTTTAGTGCATTCATATCTCTCACTTTTACTCCAAAGAAAACTCTTGCTAGAAAATTGTATATATAAGAAACTAATTTTTTTTCATATTTCCCAACTTTATATCCAGCAACCAGATCCCATCCTTCCTCAATTTTTTTTACTATATTAAGACAGTCTTCAAACGAAAACTGCAAATCAGCATCAAAAATTATAATAATCTTACCACTTGAATATTTCAACCCTTCCTTTATAGCATGAGTTTTTCCTTTATTATAAATAAGCCTTATAACTTTTATATCTCGCCTATCCTTTGCATACTCTATAGAAACTAAATAAGTTTTATCAATGCTTCCATCATCTACTATAATAAGCTCCCAGTCATCTATATTATACAAATTTTTAAACTTATCAAACTCTTCGACTAAATAAGGTATATTCTCCTCTTCATTGTATGCTGGAGAAATTACTGAAACTTTTACGTTCATAAATATTCTTCAGGATAAATGATAGAATAAATCATATCTACTACTTGCTTTGTTTCCTTAACGTCGTGAGTTCTAATGATATTTATACCTTTTAGGCTTAAATATGCACTAACCGCAAGTGAACCAAATAGCCTATCATCAGGATTCTCTAACTTTAATACTTTTCCAATAAATGATTTTCTTGAATGACCAATTAAAACGGGATAACCCATTTCCATAAATTCGTCTATGTATTTTAGTATTAAGAGATTATCATAAACTCTTTTTCCAAATCCTATACCAGGGTCAATCACTATTTGCTCACTTTTTATTCCTTTTGACCTTGCATACTCTATCCTTTGGAAAAGTTCTCTCTTTATTTCATTTATAGTATCATTATAATATGGATTTTCTTGCATATTTTTTGGCTTTCCTCTTATATGCATTATTACTATACCGCAACCATAGTCCCTAATTAATTCTACCATATTTTCATCAAACATTAAGCCAGATATATCATTTACTATATGAGCACCACTTTCAAGAGCAAGCCTCGCTACTTTTGACCTATATGTATCAATTGATATATAAACATCTTTTGGAATCTCCTTTGATAATACACTAATTACAGGAATAACCCTATTTATCTCTTCTTCTTCAGAAATTTCATCTGAAAATGGTCTTGTAGATTGCCCCCCAATATCGATAATCTTTGCTCCATATTCTATAAATTCTAATGCTTTATCTATTGCGGACTTTATATCCATAAACCTACTTTTCTCATAAAATGAGTCAGGAGTAATATTTAAAATACCCATTATTATTGGTTTATCACTAAGCTCAATGTTATTGTCCTTTATCTTCCAATTCATGTTATGATAATCTTATAATTGAACTTAGAATTTGAAGAAGAATAATGGCAATAATCGGAGAAATATCAATGGGTAAGCTCCAATTCAATTTTTCAAAAATTAGTTTTCTTATTGGATTTAAAATAATATCCGCAAGGTCATTTATTGTTTTTACAACTTTATTAGTTCTATCTACTTCAAACCAACTTAAAATTGCACTAACAAGTATAACAAATGAATACAGGTCTATAAAAAAAACTAGGATGTTCTCCATCCCCTAATTTTGCCTTTTTTGATTAGAGCATCGTACTGCTTCATAAGAAGGTAAGAATTTATTTGATTTACTAAATCAAGAATAACTCCGACAATTATCAAAATTCTTGTCCCACCAAAGTAAAATGGAACATTCAAAAGCTTTGATACATGATATGGAACTATTGCTATGAATATAAAAATTATTGACGCAGGTAATAGTATTCTTGACATTACACTATCTATATACTGTGCTGTTGCATCGCCGGGCCTAATTCCAGGAATAAATCCACCATTTCTTTGCAAATTGTCAGCAATATCCTTAGGATTTAGAACTATAGATGTATAGAAGTATGCAAAGAAAAGTATTAAAAGAGCAAATAGAGTGTCATATAACCATGTCCCTGGCTGAAAATAAGTTTGAAAAATACTTTGAATTTGTGGGGATGGAGCAATAGTAGATAGTGTCTGAGGGAAAATTAAAACACTTTGAGCAAATATAATAGGAATTACACCTGCTACATTTACTGTTAGAGGTAAGTACGTGGTTTGACCACCTACTACCGCTTTTCCAACTACTCTCTTAGCATAATGTATTGGTATTCTTCTTTGAACTTCAGTTATTATAACAACTATGGAAGTAACTAAGACAAAGAACACAAAAAATACGAGTACATTTAACCAAGTTATTGTACCAGAAGATATTAAGTTAGCTATTGCTCTTGCCTCGGCAGGGAAAGTATCCAAAGAACCAATAAGAATTAACATAGATGAGCCTCTACCAATACCTCTTTCATCAATTTGCTCACCAAGCCACATTACAAAAATAGCACCGCCAACAAGTGTTATTACCGTTGTTATTGTAAATAAAATTCCAGGATTTGGCACAACCGCTATACCCGTTTGAGTTTTCAATGTTTGCAAAAATGAAGTTATACCAAATGCTTGAACTGTTGCAATGAGTATAGTAAGTAGTCTTGCATATTGATTTATAATTCTCCTACCATGTTCTCCTTCTCTTTGTAGTCTTTGCAAATTTGGAAGTGTATTGGAAAGCAATTGCATAATAATAGATGCAGAAATATATGGCATTATACCAAGAGAGAAAATAGATGCCCTTGAAAGAGCACCCCCTACAAATATGTCGTATATACCAAAAACCGTGCCTCTTAGTGTTTCAAAGAACTGAGCGAGTGCGGACGCATCTATTCCTGGAACAGGAATATGAGTTCCTATTCTAAAAACCAATATTATAAAAATCGTAAATAAAATTTTTTCCCTTAGCTCCTGTATTCTAAAGATATTAGTAATAGAGGACCACATAGTTATACCTTAATTTCTGAACCTGACAAATTTATTAATTCTATAGCCTTCTTAGAAAACTTATCTATACCTTCAAAAACCAGTTTTTTACTAAGATTCCCTTTAGCTAATATCTTAACGGGTTTTCTTAAACTTCTTATTAATTTCCTTTCATATAGTGTTTGCTTATTTACTACTTCTCCGTCATTAAATTTTTCATTTATTCTATTTAAGTTAACCTCTTGATATCTAATAGAAAAAGGATTATTAAAACCTCTTTTTGGAAGTCTTCTATATATAGGAGTTTGACCACCCTCAAACCAAGGCTCTTTTGGGTCTCCCTCTCTCGATTTTTGACCCTTTTGACCTCTACCCGCAGTCTTACCTAAACCTGAACCTATACCCCTTCCTACCCTTGTCTTTTTAGTATTCGCACCCCTTTTTGGTTTTAAATTACTTAAAGTTATCATGACACCACTTCCTCCACTTTTATATATTGTCTTATTTTTTCAATCATCCCTCTTATTGCAGGATTATCAGTTTTTATTACTGCTTGATTTATTTTCCTTAAACCCAAACTTTTTATAATTTCCTTATTTTTTCCATGAACACCTATAAGACTTCTTGTAAGGGTAATTTTTAACTTTTTCATAACTGAAAATTTTAAAGCAAAATGCTTTAAAATTTATTTTATGTTTAGACTGAGTAGTAAAGTAGAATATGGAATAAGATCTCTTATTAGACTATATCTCAATGGTCCTCTAACAACGAAAGAATTGTCAAGAATTGAATTAATACCGGAGGCATTTTTAGAAAGGATTATGTCAGAATTAAAATATGCAGGTATTATAGAGGGTAAAAGAGGTCCTCAAGGAGGATATGAGTTAGTAAAAGACATAGAAGAAATTAGGATAATAGAAATAATTCAAGCACTTGAAGGAAAACCTTCAATTGTAAAGTGTGTAGAAAATGAAAATAGCTGTAGCTTTGTATCATTATGTTTAATGAAAGCATTCTGGAAAAAAGCTAATTTAGAATTTCAGGAATTCCTTTCAAGAATATCATTAAAAGACATTATTGATGAATTAGAAAGAAGTTCATAGTAATAGTTTTCAATTTTCTTTGAAACAACTTCCCAGCTATATTTTTCTAAAACTTCAATATATGCTTTCTCCACTACTCTATTTACAAGTGTTCTATTTTTTAAAACCATAATAATCTTATTTGCTAAGTCTTTATAATTTTTATTTTCAAAGAGAAAACCATTTATCTCATCCTTTATAACTTGTCTATATCCTTCAATATTAGATGCAATAACCGGGATTTTAGAAGCCATAGCTTCAAGTAATACTATACCAAAACTTTCCTTTTCAGTTGCAGGAGAAACAAATACATCGCAACTTGCGTAATACTTAGGAAGCTCTTCATAACCGACCCTACCTACAAAAATTACCTTGTCCTTTATATCTTTGCTTATATATTGCTTATATAAAGCCTTAAACGGGCTATCACCTACAATAACAAGCTTTACATTAGGAATAAATTTAATTACCTCATTTAATGCTAATATTAGATACTTAAGTCCTTTGCGAGGTTCTATTCTTCCTACAAAAAGTATTTTCTTAGAATCATCATTAGCTAAAAAACTAATTTTTTGATTATGTAGATTAAATCTTTGAACATCTATTCCATTAGGAATAATCCTATAATTACTATCAAAATATCTGCTAATACTCCTTTTTGCAAGTTCTGAAACCGCTATTTTTCCATGAAGTTTTTCAAAATACATTTTAATATAGCCTTTAAAAATTTTATACAATAACATCTCTTCATGAGCGGAATGAAAAGTGGCAACATTTATTGATCTTGAATATAAAAGTGCTAAGGACGGAAGACCAACAGCAATAGGTCCATGAACATGAACAATATGAAAATGATTATTTGACATAAACTTCTTTACAAGCTTATTTAGTCTAATAGAAACTGTTATAGAACCTAAGGACTTATTTATTGGAATTTTAATTGACCTTCCCATCCTTATTACATAATCTGGATCATTATATTCAATACCCGATTTAAAATTTGCAGTTAGAATGAATGTTTCATGCCCCCTTTTTCTTAAGAACCTTGCTAAATTATCAATATGCTCACTAACACCACCGGGATAAGGATAGAATATATCAGAAACATATAAAATTCTTAAAGGTTTCATTTTTTTCTACTAAATACAACAAGTCCTAAAATACCAAGAAAAATAGCAACAATTGAAAATATATGTGCAAATTTTATACCAAATACAACATCTGTATCAATTCTTTGAAACTCCATAAAAAATCTGATAATACCGTAGTTTAGAATATAAATACTTAAAACTTGCCCACTATTTGTATAAAACTTAGAGTTTCTAAAATAAATTAAAAATACAAAATTTAAATAATTTAAAATACTTTCATACCAAAATGTAGGATGAAAATATTCATAATTTTCAAAACTTCTTATTCTATTTTCAGGTGGTATATAAATAGCCCAAAACACGTCAGTTGGAGGACCATATGCTTCTTTATTAAAAAAGTTTCCCCATCTTCCTATTGCTTGACCAAGTGCAAGATAAGGTATTGTTATATCTGCCATTTTTAGAAAATTCCAATTTTTTATTCTTGAAATAATATAACCTCCAATTAAGCCTCCAATAATTCCACCATATATAGCAAGACCACCGTGCCACACAGCAATAATTTCAAATGGATTTTTTGAATAGTAATCCCAATTGGGAATAACATGGTATATCCTCGCACCTAATATACCTGATATCACTACCCAAAATATAGCATTTTCAAGTTCCTTATAACTAACATTTAATTTAAATCTTTCAATGTCCCTTTTTATAAAAAATAATGCAAGAGCAATAGCTACTATGTACATTAGTCCATAGTATCTAATCTGAAAATCACCAATTCTAACTATAGCAGGGTCAATGCTTAAATCCTTTAATGTAAAATATAAAACAAACTCAAGAACAAGCCCTACAACTAAAATTAATATATACAACTTTAAAATTTTAAGGGATGTGGCTTTTTAAGGACGGTTTTTACGAGCTAAATATAGAAAATTTTAAAATAAAAGTTTCTACAAAACATTCAAATGATAAAGATATTACCTATGATGCTTGGCTAAATCAAATTCATTCTAACATTATTTACATAGTAAAAGATAAAGATAAATTGCCAAAAGGTGAAATAAACGGAGACGGAATTATATTGAGTGTAAAAAATGTAAAAGCAAGAGTAAAAACAGCTGACTGCTACCCTGTGGTTTTAATAGATGTTAAAAATCAAATAGGTGCCATTTTACACATTGGTTGGAGAGGTTCATATTTAAGAATTTTAGAAAGGTGTATAAAAATACTTATGAATGAATTTAATTCTAAAAATATATTGGCGGTTTTTGGTCCAGGGATATGTAAAAATTGCTATGAAGTAAAAGAGAATCTATTTAATTATTTTCCAAGAGAATACTTTGAATTTAAAAATAATAGGTTGTTTCTTGATATACTTTCATTTAATTTGGATATCCTAAAAAAGTATGGAATAAGTGATATTATATTACCAAATTCATGTACTTATGAAAGCGATATACTTTATTCACATAGAAAGGGTGAAAAAAGTAGAATATACACTATACTTGAGATACTTTAAAATTTAGTATTTGCGGGGTCGTCTAATGGTAGGACGGCAGACTCTGGATCTGCTTGTGGGGGTTCAAGTCCCTCCCCCGCAGTTCTAAAATGGTTTTATTTATATATCTTCAAATTTTTTCAGATAGTATAAGAAGTAATAATTTTGAATACGATAAAATCATAAATAAAATTTACTTTTCAGGACTAAAAAGTTATAGAATCAGTGAGGATAGTCTTGAGAAAACCAAGTTGAATGGTATAGTAAAAGGATATAAATTTAAAGTGTATAAGTTTGAGAATATAGTTGAAACATTTAAAAGTAGCACGTTAGATGGGAAAACCATAATAGAACACTCCGACCCAAAGGATGTTGAAATTTACGAATTTTACGAAGATAAAAAATTCATATTTTACATAGTGAAAGAGGTTTACTTAGGCATAAATAGAAGAGTATATATTAATATGTATAAATAATATCTTGCAATGCTCTTATAAATAGTTCATTTTCCTCAGGTTTTCCAACAGTTACTCTCAAATAACTTTCAAGACCCTTCATATAGGATATATTTCTTATTCTTATGCCTTTTTCTAAGAGTTTGTCATAAACAAGGTTTGGGTCATTTACCTTGAATAATATAAAATTCGCATAGGACTTAACGTATTCTATGTTTAACTTATCAAATGCCATATAGATTTTTTCTTTTTCATTATTTACCATAATTATAGAACTTTCATATATATCCTTAAATAAATGAAAGTTCCTTAAAATTACTAATTGCAAAATACTTATGTGATAAGGCGTTGTTAAAACTTCCTCGCATAAATTTACAATTTCTTCGTCTGCAATAACCAAACCTATTCTTATACCCGCAAGCAAACTTTTAGATAAGCTTCTAATAATATAAAGATTTCTAAAGTCGTATATTAGGTCCTTATATGTAATACCAGAGAAAGGATAATATGCTTCATCTATCACTATTAGGGCATTACATTCAAGTGCTTTATATATAATCTCTTTGTTTTGCAAATTACCCGTTGGATTATTCGGATTTACTATAGTAATAATGTTATGATTTTTAAAAGTATTAGGATCTATTTCATATTTTACACCAAGGTTTACTATATTTAAATTTGTCTGAGTAATCTTTCCTGCATGTTTAAAGATAGGATATGTAGGCTCATAGATTACAGCACTTTTGTCTTTACCACCTGCTATAAAGAAAGAAAGCCATATAGCTTGATCAGCTCCGACTGTAATTAAGAAGTTTTTTGGATTAATATCTATATAGGATGAAAATATTTCCTTTGTCTCATAGTAAAACTTAGGTTGTGGATATCTATTAAATTCTACTTTTTTAAACTCTTCAAATATTGCTTCTTTTATATTAAAAGGAATGTCAATAGGGCTTTCATTTTGGTCAAGCTTTGCAATAAATTTAATTTCAGAAACTGGCATTGCAGACTTAATAGGAATATCATTTCTCAATATACCCATTTATATTCCTTTACCTTCCTCCCAACTAATTATACTATGATAAAAAATCTTATCTCCGTCATCCAATCCTCTTGTGATTTCAGTTATATGAACATGTTTTGCCTTGAACTTTTCTACTGCATATTTTACAGCTTTTTCTGGCTCAGTATTTTCACCACAAGTGTATATATCCATTGCAACATAGCCGAATTCCGGCCACGTATGAACTGAAAGATGTGATTCAGAAATTACTATAACTCCACTTACTCCATTTGGGGGGAATCTATTGAATGAGACTGACCATATTTCTACATTTGCTTCTTTTGCAGCATTAACCAAGATTTCCTGCATTAGATTTATATTACCTATAATTTCAGGATCACAGCCCGAGGCTTCTACTATATAGTGTTCACCTCTTGTTGCATGAAATTTTTCCAATTCTCACCTCCTTCATCTATACTCCCCTTGTTTGTAAAAGCTCCTCTTCTTTTAGTTTACCTATATCTATACCCTTCATAGGCTCTCCCAAACTCATTGAAATCCTTGCTAATACTTTTGGATTATCATAATATGCAACCGCTTCAACTATTGCACTTGCGTACTTTTCAGGATTAGAAGATTTAAATATACCACTTCCTACAAATACTGACTCTGCACCGAGTTGCATCATAAGCGCTGCATCAGCAGGAGTTGCAATACCTCCAGCTGCAAAATTAGGAACTGGTAGCTTACCATTCTCCCAAATATATCTTACTAAGTTATAATCTACTTGTAATTCCTTTGCTTTTCTAAATAGTTCATCTTCTCTTAAACTCGCAATTTGAGATATCTCTCTTTGAATAAGTCTCATATGCCTCACCGCTTCTACTACATTCCCTGTCCCTGCCTCTCCTTTTGTCCTAATAAGTGCTGCACCTTCATTGATTCTTCTTAATGCCTCCGATAGATTTCTCGCACCGCATACGAATGGCACTTTAAATTTGTGCTTGTCTATATGATGCTCTTCATCTGCAGGCGTTAAAACTTCACTTTCATCAATAAAGTCTATTCCAATTTCTTCTAATATTTGAGCTTCTACAAAATGACCAATTCTTACTTTTGCCATTACAGGAATACTTACAGCATCCATTATTCTTAATATTATCTCAGGGTCTGCCATTCTTGCTACCCCTCCCTCTTTTCTTATATCTGCGGGAACTTTCTCTAAAGCCATTACAGCTACAGCACCTGCTTTTTCAGCTATTTTTGCTTGCTCAGGATTAGTAACGTCCATAATTACTCCACCTCTTAACATTTTGGCAAGACCTACTTTTATTTCCCAATTTTCATTAAAAAACATAATGAAAATTTTAAAGTTTATTGAATACCGCTGTTTATTCTATAAACTTCCCAGTTATATGCGGTCTTTAGTATAAGTTCTAAATCGTCATACTTAGGTTCAAATTTTAATATACTTTTGATTTTTCTATTATCGCATATAAGTACTTCTGGGTCTCCTAATCTTCTTTCTGTAAACTCGTATTTAAATGGTTTCAAAATCTTATTTGCAAGTTCTACAACTTCAAGAACACTATAGCCCTTACCATAACCTAAATTAAATATATTACTCTGCTTTGTTTCTAATAGGTATTCAAGTGCTAATCTATGCAATCTTGCTAAATCAAGTATGTGAATATAGTCTCTAATTGCAGTACCATCCTTCGTGCTGTAGTCTTTGCCGTATATATATAGTTTTTCGTAAAAACCTAAAATAGTCCTAACTATTCTTGAAATTAAATGAGTTGGCTGTTTTTTATATTGACCCAACTTACTATCTAAGCTTGCACCTGCTGCGTTAAAGTATCTTAAAATTACATACTCAAAATTGTATTTATTTTTTAAATCCATGATTGCTCTCTCAAAGAAAAACTTTGACCAACCATATGGATTTAGTGGTTCTATGGGATGATTTTCATCAACCGGAATAATCTTAGGATTACCATATACAGCTGCAGTTGAGGAGAATATAAAGAACTTTAGATTTCTGTCTAAGAAGAACTTTAGCATTTTTAGAGCTTTGTAAAAGTTATTTTCATAATATTTAAAGGGATTTTCAACAGACTCAGGTGCAACTATATATGCAGCGCAGTGAATAATTATATCAGGTTTAAAGTTTTCGTAAATATCGTAAAGAATCTTTTCATTAGCAATATCACCTACTACTAACTTATGATTTCCAACTGCCCACTTATGACCTTCTTCAAGTGAATCAAGAACAAGCAATTCATAGTCTTTAGATAATTCATTTAGAATAAAACTACCAACATAACCTGCACCACCAGTAATAAGGACTTTCATAAAATTCTTTCTTTAAATACTCTATAAATTTTCAGTGTCCTTTCACCAACTTTATAGTTAAAATTATCTATTGACTTTACTGGCAAAATCTCCGTAGTCGTACCAGTAATAAAGCACTCTTCTATCCTTTCCAATTCATAAACATATATAGGTCTTTCAATAACTTCAAAGTTTAAGGATTTTGCTATGTTTAATACCTCATTTCTTGTTATACCAGCTAAAATTTCATTTGTCAAGGGATGAGTAATGAGCTTATCGTCAATAAATGCAAAAAATGAACTAGAGGCACATTCTGTGATTTTTGAATTTTTTATAAAAAGAGCTTCAAATCCACCTTTCCTTTTTGAGTATTCCTTCGCTAATACGTTAGGCAATAGATTTAAACTCTTAATATCGCACCTTTCCCATCTAATATCAGGGTAAGTAAAGAGTTTAACACCATTAAATCTAATACTTTCTTCAATAGGTTTAAATAGTCTAAATATAATAAAAAAATTAGACTCAACTTCATTTGGTGGAAATTCGTGCATCCTTTCATATGAACCTCTAGAAACTTGGACATAAATTTTCACGTAGTCAATATTTAAAATCCTAATACCTTCATAAACAATATTTTCTATTTCCTCCTTACTATATGGAATTTTTAGGAAGATATTACTTGCACTATAAAATAGTCTGTTTAAGTGTTCATCCAATTTAAAAGGTTTATTATAATACGATAAGACTACTTCATAAACACCATCTCCAAAATTAACTGCCCTTTCCTCTATTGGTAAATATGCGTCTTTACAAAACTTATCTTTAAAAAAATATAAATACACGATTGAAAATTTTAAAGTAAGTGCTTTAAAATTCTAAAAATTAAAAAGTTTTAAAATGACTCAATTTATTGGGTCTAAACGCCAGCGTGCTTTTGGTGAATATCTAACTCCTACTACCTTACTTCAAGAATATATATTGCCCGAAATTACTCCTCTGCTTACAAAGTACATCTGGGTGGATTTGTTTGCTGGTGAAGGAAACTTGATTTTACCTTTGCTTGAACTTTTCCCACTTCCTGAAAGAAAAGACTTTTTTGAAAAACACATTTTCTTGTATGACATTCAACCTGAAATGGTTGAAAAGAGTATCCAGCGTGCTATCAAGATGGGCATTCCTGAAGCACTAGCACGTCAAAACATCAAATGTCAAGACACACTTGCTAACTATCCTATAGAAATATTTAAAAGCCATTTACCTGTATTCCATATTACAAATCCGCCCTACCTCTATATTGGCTACATCGTAAAGCATCTTGATACACACTACTATCTTGAGTATTTCAAAGGTGATAATGAAGGCTACCAAGATCTTTACCAAATAGCGCTTATGAACGACCTAAGACATAACATTCCACGTATGGTTTATATAATTCCCACAAACTTCCTGTTTGGTTTTTCCAACTCAAATAAGATACGCGATGACTTTTTAAAGTTTTACAGAATTGAAAAAGCGGTTATTTTTGAAAAAGAACTTTTCAAGCATACTGGAGTTCATGTAGCAATCTGCTTTTTTAATCGCAAAGAGTTTCCCGCCATTGAAGTGCAAGAGTTTGAAGGCTTGAAGATTAACTACACAGTTCAAAAGCGATTTTATCGCCTATTGCCTAAACTTCACTATAGAGCTGGTACCGAGTTTGAGGAATTTACAGCAAGATTTCGTGCTCCTAATCCGCTCAAGGTTAAGTACTATCTAAACCTATTTACTTTGGAAAACCATAAAGGTAGCTATTCACTCCGTCTCGTTAACGCAAATAAATACGCGAGCAACAAATATCACAAATTTATAGCACAAGTTAGCGAAGAGCTATATAGGCTTGTAAAAGCTAATCCGCTGTTCTTGCGAACGCTAGATACAGGAAACCATAGTGGGCGTGCTGGGCTATATTTAATTCCTGAAGAGTTTAATGCAGACGGGATTGTAGTAACTAAGTCGCCCTATCGCACTCATCCAATTCAGGTCTTTTTAGAACCTTCCTTACCCCACGAAGACATTTTGCTCTTGAAAGATTACTTTAACTTACTACTGGAGCACTTTCGTAAGCTTACGGACAGCGAATTTATGACTACTTACAAGTATTCAAATAGTAAGTACACTCGCAAGTATCTTGGCTTAACTCAGGCAAAAGCACTCATTGAAACCTTTCCCTATAAAAACATTTCAGAAGCACAGCGCGAAGAACTAAGGGAATTAGTCCGAAGCAAGGATACTAATGGTATTTTGCGCTTTCTTGAATCCATTCGTACAGGAGGCAGATTAAATTATGGGGCTTAAAAAAAACATAGAGTACTGGAACATATCTTTGCAACATCCGGAGTTAATCGGCGAAGAATTTTACAAGCGTGATGAGATTATTATTGAAGATAATTCGTACCTTGACGATGTAGCTCGTCTACGCGAATTAATTATTGCTTATTGTACTTTGAAAGAGATGGAGTTAAACTATGATGTATATAATCATATCATCGTTAGTATAGACGATATATTGAGAAATAGAGAAAATATTCAATACACTGAGTTCGTTGCCTACTGGAAATGTCTAGATATGACTTTTAGTGTTTACAATGCAATTCAGGAAGATAGATTGCGGCTTCAGATACTTACTGAAGCTTTAAATGAATACTGTCTGCAACGACGTAAGTTATATGACAGATTGGGATATAGCCATATAGTACAACAAGCGCTTTATGACAATTCTAGCTCTCGCTCGCAAGGTACATCTGGAATGAATAAACTCCAAGCAATTCTCTATGAGGCAACAGGACAGAAAATTCCAGAAGTGAGTAAAATTAATGAATTTCATGCTTTACCTATCTGCCAAATAATTCCCAAAAAAGGCTCGTTTAAAGAGTTAATGCAAAGCCTCAAAGCGAATTATAGTTTTGGGGAGAACCGACAGTGATTGAAGCAAAACACATTAAAGAGTCAGGTGGAAGTCAAGACAAACAGCTTAATGAATTAATCGCTTATATCAGTTATCAAGAACAGCAAAACTCACCTGTGAGGTATGTAGCATTTCTTGATGGTTTTTACTTTCATCTAATGGCATCAGCAACACAGGGAACTAAGCCCTACAGGCAACGTAGAGACATAGAGAATGCGCTAAAACAAAATCCTCGCAACTATTTTGTCAACACAAGAGGTTTACGCGAATTACTGAGCGATGCTTATGAATATGCAACAAAAGTTAACCCAAAGCTTTAATAGACAAAAACCCAGTGTGAAAGTTTTAGAAACAGCAAAAATAAAAACTTAAAGGAAACTTCATTTATCTTTAAAAAAATATAAACACACGATTGAAAATTTTAAAGTAAGTGCTTTAAAATTTTAAGAATTAAAAAGGGGGTTAAAGATGGTGTGGGTAATGCTTTATATTAGTGAAATGAAATACTTAGAGAAATCAGGAGGTGAATGGGTATACATCTCATCTTCAGATAGTGGTATATTAAAAAAGGTTCATAACTACACTCATCCATATCCAATTGTAGAGAAAAAAGTAAACCCCTATCAAAATAAAGTATACAGAAAACCTGTAAGTACCAATCATATATCCGATAGTTTGTCGCAAGAATTTCAAATAACTTACTCAGGGACAGTAAGGGACGTAAAAGCAGCATATTCAAGAAGAATAGGTAGAGTAGTATATACTTGGAGTGAACAAGATCCAAGCTGCAACAATACATATTGTCTTCATGTCTGGAGAGAAGGTTATCCATATATTTACGTATTTGCATGGCCCGGTACATCAGATCCTGATATAGCTATTGGTGATACAAATAGATGGGCACTTATAAGTTTTAACGATGCGGCTGATGATAGCTTGTATTGGATATACTACGACCTTATAGCAGATACATTTTCTTATTACTACTGGGCATATGAACCATTAGATATTAGAATTGGAAATACCTGTGAACATTGGGAGAGCTTCTCTGTATTTCAAGAACCATTACCAAATGGTAATTATGCAACATTCTTTAGTGAAGTTTCAAGATGGTGGAATACTAATAATCAGTGCAACTATTCACCAGGTCAAGATATAGACTCATCTGGAGCATATATAGGAAGTTTTCTATTTGGAGGAAGGCCCCAAGTAGGCTTAATATCTGGAAGCTATAGGAATATTTTAGGATTTATGCACTTCTATGAAAATCCTTCTAGTGATAGAGCAAGGAGAATTTCTATTAACTTTGGTAGGGATTATCTCTATCATCCAATTGCTAAAAATAATAACAATATTTACTTTATTGCCTATGAGCTTCAAGTTTGGAGACCTCCAAGAAATGTAGTAAATAAACAGCAATGGATAGATTTTGTAGTAATAAATCAAAATAGAGATACAATAAACACAGGAAGGGTCGCAAATAGACTAATATCAGGAGCAAGCAATTATATATCTATGTCAGAAGATACATTTCCTGCAAAGCATCCTGATATTGCAAGCAACGGAAATACTTTCACAGTTGCATTTACAAGAGTCTATACAAATTTAAATAATTGGGATGTATCTACGGGTGATTATGACATTGGAAGAAGATTTGTAGCTTTTGGAACTAATGGCTGTAATACTAATAGATGGTGTGTTTATGGTGGAAACTATGCAGCAAGAAGTTCAAGAAGAGAATATCATCCAAGAATAGAATTTGATAGACAGAATTACATTTTAGCGTATGGGGATTCTATGTTTTCTTTACCGTCATCAAAACTTAGATGGAGAGAAGTTAGCAACATAGATGGAAGCTATTCTGATACCACAGGAAGAGCAGTCACAAACAATCTATTTAGATATAGTTGGGGAACAATTACAAGTTCATTTGATTTAGTTCCTACTCTTGATACTGTAAGGTGTCAGGATAATACTTGGAGAAGGGTAATGAGATTTGTATACATAAAAACAACAAATGGAACAAATAGGGATGTATATTATAGAAGAATGCTATTTACAGGATGTATAACACCTGTTAATATTGTTGAAGCTGAAAACAAACCATTTTATTTTGATTATAACACTAAGAACATTATATTAAATAGAGACGAACCTTTAAAGATTTACGACGTTTCAGGAAAACTAATTATGGTTATAAGCAAAAGGGGAAAATATGAACTAAATCATCTTAATAAGGGGATTTACTTTATAAACAGAAACTACAAGATAGTTATAAATTAGAATTTTTAAAGAATTTTCTTAAGAGTTCTTTAAATTCTTCTTCAAAGTAGGAGGCTTTTCTTACAATAATTCTATGATTTAGCCTTATGTCAATTGGAATTTGATATAAGCTATAAACACCTCCAAACTTTTGATCTCTTAAAACATATACTATTTCAGATATTCGAGAAAGAACACATGCAAAAGCACACATTATACAAGGTTCTAAATTCACATAAATTTTGCAATTATAGAGATATCTACTTTTCAACTTTTTAGCAGCTTTTTTTATAGCTCTAATTTCCGCATGACCAAGTACATCCATTTTAGTTCTATTTATAGCCTTTGAAACTATAGAATTATTCTCATCCACTACTATTGCACATACAGGAATTTCATTTTGTTCTATTGCTTTTTTACAACCTGTCAAAATAGTTTTAAAGATTTGTTCTTCAGTTAGCACACTAAATCACCTAATTCGTTCACTGAAGTTATATTTACTTTGTAAATTTCCCCGGGTTTATATACTCCTTTTAAAACAACACTTCCATCAACATTGGGTGCATCGTACACACTTCTACCATAAAAATAACCTTTTTCGTAATATTCTACAAGAACATCTAATTCCCTTCCAACAAGACTATTTTGAAATTCTAAAAACTTCCTAAAAGCAATTTCTCTTGCTATTTCGTACCTTTCATTTTTAGTCTCTTCATCAAGTTGTTCATCAATATAATAAGAACTCGTTCCTTCTTCTCTATAGTATGGAAAAACTCCTATTCTTGAAAACAGACTATTTTCAATAAAATCCATTAGTTCTTCAAACTCACTATTTGTTTCAGATGGAAAACCTACTATAATTTCAGTCCTCAAAGTATAATCTTTAAAGTACTTGTCTATAATCTCAAGCGCCTTTAAGATAGCTCTTTTTCCTCCACTTCTATTCATAAGTTTTAAAATTCTATCATTTATATGCTGAATTGGTAGTTCAAGATATGGAACAAACTTAGAATTAGCTAAATTTTTAACGATTTCTTCATTTTTTGAAATTCCATATGGATGAACGTAAAGCAGTCTAAACCAACTAATATTGTCAATTTTATTTATCTCTTCAATAAGCTCTAAAAGTGAAAATTTTCCATATAAGTCATAACCATATAGTGTAATATCTTGCGCAACTAATACAACTTCCTTTATATTCAATCTGGCTAATTCCTTTATTTCACTTACTATATCCTCTATTGGTCTTGAACGAAAATTACCTCTAATTGATGGAATGACACAAAACGAGCACCTCCTTGAACAACCTTCTCCAATCTTTACATATGCATAGTAATTAGTAGTTATTGCTCTTGGCAATTTTGAACTTGGAATATACCTTGGGTTTTCAAATATTCTTGGTTTTAATCTTCCTTCTATTAAATCTACTATATTTGGTATATCGTCATGTCCGATAAACAAGTCTACATCCTTTAATTCTTGTAATATTTCATTCTTCTTTCTTTGAACTAAACAACCAGCCACAACTACCTTTTCAACTTTGCCTTTTTTCTTTTTTTCTAAATAACTCAATATCTCCGCTTTACTCTCCTCTATTGCACTACTAAGAAACCCACAAGTATTTATTATAACTATTTGTGGATTTTCTGAAAATTTATAATTAGCACCTTCCATTAAGCCCATAATAATCTCGCTATCTACTAAATTCTTTGGACAACCAAGATTTACTATTTTATACGTTTTTTTAGGCACTCAGTAAATTTTAAAGTTTTAAGAAGCTTTAAAATTTTTATATGAAAGAATTTTTAAAAGAAATTAAAGAAAATCTATCTCAGGATAGTATAAAATCTAAGATAATTGAAATCGCAAAAAAAAGAAATATAAATGTAAGTTTTAAGACATCAATTCACTTACATTCTGCAGCAGATTTAATATCAGATGGTAAATTAGAATTTTTTAAGGGAGAAAAGGGTGTTATATTAAACAAATTAGAAAAGGGTTATTTGTTGAAGTTTGATTTGGTTGTAAAACTAAATGCCTTATTGGTTTCAATTATTTTAGAAGAAGAGTTTTCTTATGACTACTTAGACCCTTATGACATGATATTTAGAATTACAGATAGAAATATAAATTACTTAGACCAGATTTCTGCCTTAGGAAGTTTACTAAATGTTATTTCCTTAGGAAATATTGCCCTATATAGAGGAGAAAGCGTTATTTTTGAGGACAATCTAAGTGAAGTAAATTATAACCTAAATAGTATTGCTATAGGAGAAGAAGTAGAGAGAACGATAAAAGATACAAGTGGAAAAATTATTCCAGTTATTATGTCAAATATAGGGGTAGTATTTAGATACAGTTCAATTCCAATAATTTATGTAGATGAAGAGCTTTTAAAGTTTTCAACGGAAAGCCCTATAACAGGGCTTTTAAATATAAACTCTGAAATAAATAAATTCTTGCATAAAACCCAGAATGCAAAAACTCTTCCTGTTACTATTGAAGCACAGTTTCACAGCATTATATTAGATTGATGATTGGTTTGCATGGAAGTTTTGTAGAAGTTTTTGGTATTGGAGTATTTATAAAAGGAAAGAGTAAAATTGGTAAAACGACTTTACTACTAAAACTTTTAAATAGAGAACATTTTTTTGTTTCAGATGACTTAGTGATATTTAAAAAAGATAATTTCTCAAGAGTTATTGCATTTAATAATGGTAAATATATTGCACACTTAAGAGAATTTGGATTTATAGATATTATAAGAACTTTTGGCATTGAAAAAGTTAAGGAAAGCTCTATTTTGAACTTAATATTAGAATTAAAAGATGAAGATTTTTCAATTTCTAATGAAGAAGTACTGGGACTTGAGTTTAGAAAGTATATAATCAATCCTAATATAGATATTGACATTTTAGAAAACCATATTAGAATTTATAAATCTGAAATTTACAGTAAGACTTAACTTTCTTTGTATTCTTGATATAGCTCTTCTATTGGCAGTTTTAAGGCACTTTCTTTATCTAATTTAAAGAGTGATAAACCCCTTAAAATCCTCTCATCAATCAATAATTTTTCAGAATTAGCTTTTAATATATTCATTATTGAATTTAACTCTCTTGTTATATTTTCTTTATAAATGAATCTAATAGACAAGGCTTCAGCCAATGCTTTTTCACTTATTAAGTCCAAAATATCCTTTACGCGATTTTCAAAATTAAGACTTTTCGTTTTTTTCTCTAATAAAAGTGCAATTTTTATTGCATTTGCTCTCATATGTCCTATACCTTCAATTGAGCCAAGAGGAGAAAATTTATAGTCTAAACCATACCTTAATCCATGTGCTATCCTTAAAACATCCTCATTTGGAATAACTAAGTGTGTAATTTTAAATAAGGCTTTGCAAAGATGAAATATTTCATTATTAAAATATAGTTCTGATGGAGGATTGTGTATGTTTGGGATTTTAAATAAACCACCTTCTGTAAAGAAAACTAGCTCATGAGAACCATCTTCCGGCTGACCAAATGGTATAAGATAACTTGTCATTTTGTAAAACTTTGCCAAGTCTTGCTCGCCTAAAAACGACTTTAAACAATCTCTTATTTTCTTTGTATATATCAATGGTCTTACCTTTACGAAAATATTACCTTCAACCTTTGACCTTCTTAAGAATTCTTCATACGCGGTAGGAGGAATACCTGTGCTTATACAAAAGTCCGCCTTATCTGTAATCTTCCCATTAATAATATAACGTTTATTTTCAAGAAAGCCCAAAATATCATTCAGTTTCTTAATATCTCTGAAATCCTTAAAGGTGTAAGTTTTATTGAAAAACTCTAATATATTACCTTTAGATATCTTATATGCTGAAAGTATAAACGAAGATAGGATAGCACTTTCTCCAAGATAGTTTTCAAGGAGATTAGAATTCGCCATATTTTCTAAAAGCTCAACTTGTTTATTGTTAAATGTTTGATCGTAGATTTTATCATAAGTACCCTCAGAAAGTCTATAAAGCAATTTATTTACGTATCCTACCTCCTTTATGCCAAACCTACCTGCTCTACCTTCCATTTGAACAATATCGGTAATTGAAGGAGTAGTTTTATATTTTTTCTTCTCCCTGTCATAGAATGAAGTAATAAGAATTATAACTCTATCCGCTGGTAAATTTATACCATATGCTAAAGTTTGCGTTGCAACAAGACACTTTAGAGTTCCGTTTCTAAACGCATTTTCTATTTCTTCCTTTTCTTCATACGGAATATCAGCATTATGAAAACCTATATCATAGTTTTCTATTTTTTCTCTATATTCTAACTTAAAGGGCAAAGTTTTGTTTATAATTTTATAATTTTTTTCGTAAGCCTTTTTTATAATTTCCCATCCTAATTCTTTTTTATATACAAATATTATAGTGCTTTCATTTTCATTTGAAAGTTCTTCGTATTTTTCTAATAGTAGTTCAGCTAATTTTTCTATATTTCTCAATCGGGGTAACCGGACTCGAACCGGTAACCTTTCGGTCCCGAACCGAACGCTCTACCTTTGAGCTATACCCCGAACCACATTTTGAAAGTTAAAAATTATAAAGCTTTTATGTATCAGTAAAGCTCTAAATCCAATGTCTTTTCTTAAAATATATAATTGATGAAACTATAAAAACAATAGTAAAGAGCCAAAAGAAGAAATAACTATATTTCCATTTTAACTCAGGAAAATGTTCAAAGTTCATACCATATACTCCTGCTAAAAACGTAAGTGGTATAAAGATTGTTGCTATTACAGTTAAAAACTTCATAATATCGTTGCTTATAGTTCCGATCATCTCAAGATATACACTAATCAATGTATTTACTGATTGAGAAAGTTTCTCAAGTGCAGTTCTAATTCTTCTAACTTGAAATAAGACTCTCTTATCTACTATATAGTCTTCTATTAGATCCTCCTGTAAAAAGTAGTATCTACTTAAATTATCAACGACTTTTTTAAAATTGTATAGCTTTTTTATAACTTCTCTATTGAACTTCATTTTTTCCATTTCACTAAATACTAATTCTTCAACTTTAGTTAGCTCATTCCTTAGTTCATCTAACTCATTAGAACCAATGTCTTGAAAAACCTTAAATATTGTTTCGTTTATGTCCTTAGAAATGTAGTTTTCAATATCAAAACCAAAACTCCTATAAATTACTTGTCCTTTATTCATTAAAACAATAAACACTTTATCCATTGATACCACAAGTTTAAATAAAAGTACATTTTCAAACTTTTCAAACTTTACCCTTGGATTTCCATTTAGAAATTCCTGACTAAATAATTCTTTTAGCTTTAAATCTTCTAAGTCTTTCTCAGTTTTTATAACTTTAATAACCAATTTTCTTCAGTTCTTCAAATAACTTTCTTGCTTTATCGTCCAATTTCTTTGGAATATCAATTATAACTTTTATTTTTAAATTACCTCTTTTTCCATAACTATTCGGCATACCTTTATTTTTTTCCTCTATAATCTCGCCCGATTTTATACCTTGTGGTATTTTTACCTTAAACTTCTCTCCAAGTATATCCTCAACTTCTATCTCTCCACCAAGAACAGCTGTTGAAATTTTTATCTCTTTTTCCATAATTAAATCATCACCAACTCTTTTAAATACTTTATGTGGTTTTTCAACGATTTCTACATAAAGATCGCCATAAGTCCCACCTCTTCTTCCCGCATCTCCCTTCCCCTTTAATATTATCCTTTGACCATTTTGAACCCCTTTAGGAATATCTATTTTAGTTCTTTCTTGCTTCTTTACAATACCAGTACCATCGCAAAACCTACACTTGTCAAATATTTCATAACCTGTCCCCTGACAATTACTACAAGTTGACCGAGTTTGAAATATAATTCCAAAAGTTCTAACATCTTTATATACTTCACCAACTCCATTACACATTGTACATTTTCTTTGCTTTCCCCCAACACCTTCACAATGCTCGCACTTTACATATCTGTTATAAACTATTTCTTTAATTGCGCCTTTTGCTATTTCTTCAAGAGAAAGTTCAAGTCTATAGAGTATATTGCTTCCCTTTTCCTTATATTCTCTTTTTGACTTAGTAGTTTGAGCAAAGAAGTTTTCAAATATGTCCGAAAAGAAATCACCGAATAAATCTCTTAAATCGTCATAGTGTCTTGTATAGAAATCTTGAAAGTTAAAATCATAGTTTGAATAATCTGAAAAGTCCGAAGTTCCATATGTATCATAATTCCTTCTTTTTTCGGGATCAGATAAAACCTCGTATGCTTCAGATATTTCTTTAAACTTTTCTTCAGCTTCCTTTTTTTTCTCGGGAGGAACCTTATCTGGATGATATTTTAAAACAAGTTTTCTATATGCATCTTTTATTTCCTCTTGAGTTGCATTTCTACTTACACCTAAAATTTCATAATAATCTCTTTTTTTTGTTGCCATAAAAGTTTAGTATAAAATTTTAAAGCTTTACTTTAAAATTTTTAGTTATGAACTTTACAATCTTTGTAATTATTATCAGTATTCTGATTTGGTTTATGTTAGGTTTTTACTACTTGTTTCTAAATCCATATAATGAAATATATTCACTTACCATTCCCTCTGTATTATTTACCATTTTCTTCCTTGTCTCGGTAAGAAGAGCTTTTATCACTATTGGAATAAACACAGCAAGAGGAAAACTAACTTTACTTCTTGGTATAGGCGGCTTTCTATTAGCCATAGGTTTCTTCCTTTTTCAGTTTGAGGCTAAAGACTACATAGTATATCCATTACTATATATTGGTCATTTATCTCTTGTTTCATCTGTTGTGTATATGTTTATTACTCTTCTTAGAAGTGGATATAGTCTTACTTTAGAGGAAAGCTTACAGGTTATTGGAATATTCATAATACTATTGATTGTTGGCTATTCATTGCTTGTAAATAATTACAAGTTTGATGAGAGATTTATTTATAATTTAGTTTTGATAATTTTGGGTTATATACTTGCTATTTTTGCTATTATAGATTTGAGAATATTTTGGGGTAGTGATTTAGGTAAAAGGTGGATAGTTGGCTCAATTTCAGGAATAATATTTTTACTTGCAGACATATTTTTTGTAGTATATCTTTCGAATGGAAGACCTGAATTCATTCATGCATCGTCTTTGCTCTGGGGTATAAGCGGTATTTTGATGAATTCAATATTTTCTCTACCTGATTAATGAAACTAATATTTATTCATGGTGCAGGTGGTTCACACTTAAATTGGCTACTTATTACAAGAGAACTAAAACAGTTTCACGTTATAAATTTTGATTTTCCTACATTAGAAAGTATTGAAGAATATGAAAATTTTTATGGTAAATTTATAGACCAAGAAAGTATTATCATTGCTCATTCTATGGGCGGAGCAATTGGTTATTATCTGAGTATAGTAAATAATTATATTAAGTCTTTAGTTCTTGTAAATAGCGCAATATTTGAAAAGTTCAATGTGGAATTAGAAAAGGAGAAAATATGCGAAAGACTATACTTCTCTAAGGAGCTTGTAGAAGACTGCAAGAAAAGAAATTATCTTATTTTTAAAAATTTTCAGACATTACAAAAACATATTGAAATTTTAAATAAATTTGATGCATTTTTTTATTTAGAAAAGTTTAGAGAAAGAAAAATTCCTGCATTTCATATAATTGGAAAAAGTGATAAGGTTGTCTCATTTGAAGTATTAAAGAAAACAAGTAATTTGTTAAGTGTTAAGAAAAACTATATAATTGAAAATTGTGGACATATGCCTCATATTGAAAAACCAAAGGAATTTTTACATGCCCTCAAAGATATCCTTATAAATCTCACTTAGTGTCTTTTTATTTTCGTATACTTCAAAGCCTAATCTCCTTGCTTCATTTTTTCTTATCTCAGGTAAATATACCCTATATATATCTCCTGTTAAACCAATTTCTCCAATAAATACAAGTTTTGGATCTAGTGGAAAGTTCTTATAGCTTGAAATAATAGAAAGTGCAACCGCTAAGTCTATAGACTGGTCAAAAACCTTAATACCACCTACTATATTTAATTGAATATCATAGTTTCTGAGTTTGATATTTAGATATTTTTCAATTACTACAAGTATCATATTTAATCTTCTAATGTCATATCCTGTTGAATTTCTTATTGGTGTTGGATAGTAAGTTTTACTAATTAGACTCTGAACTTCTATTATTAATGGTCTTAAACCTTCTAAAACTATACTTCTTGCAATAGATGGCTTTGCATAATTTATATCGGAAATGAAGTAGTTTTCGGGCTTATTTACCTCAATCAATCCTGCTTCTGTCATCTCAAATATACCAATTTCATTAGTAGGACCAAATCTATTTTTATAACTTCTTAAAATTCTTAAATTTGTCTCATTCGTTTCCATATATAAAACAACATCTACTATATGTTCTAATGACTTTGGACCAGAGATTTCGCCCTCTTTTGTAATTTGTGCTATAATTATAATAGAAATGCTATTTTCTTTTGCTAATTTAAGTAATTTATATGAGCAAGTTCTAATTTGGGATAATGTGCCTGCAAGTGATGGAATTTCACTTGAGTAAATTGTTTGTATTGAATCAACTACTATAAGGTCAAAGTTATCGTTCATACTATTTAAAACACTATCTAAATTACTTTCTGAAACTACATATAAATCTTTTGAATTTATACCTATCCTTTTTGCCCTGCTTATAATTTGATTTAAAGTTTCCTCTGAACTAATGTATAGAGATTTAAAATTACTTGCTATTTTTAGTGCTAATGTAGATTTTCCTACACCAGGATCTCCTCCAATCAGTATAACACTTCCTTTCATAATACCTCCGCCAACTACTCTATCAAATTCACTTATACCTGTCTTTAGTCTTTCCTCTTTTATAAGTTTTACCTCGTCAAATCTCTTTATTTCTACTTTTTTATAACCCCTATCAGACAGTTCTTCTTTTGAAAATGTATCCCATTCATTACAATTTGGACACTTTCCAAGCCACTTTAATGACTTATAGCCACAACTTAAACATATGTACATATTTATTAAATTTTAAAGAGAAGATTTTTCACAAAATAGAAGAAAACTTTTCTACCCATATCTCAGGCGTTGCTTTACTAAAAACTAAATTTTTTGAATACTTTACAAGCTCGTTTCTTAAATTTTCATCCCTTAGCCTTTGCAGTTTTTCTCTTAAGGCACGTATATCTCCAACTTTAAAGTGAAAATCTTCTCTTATAAAGTCCTTTGCACCAACTTGAGCTGAAACCACGGGAACAACAGATGACATAATAGCTTCTAATACTACATAACCAAACGTTTCACTTTCTGATGAGAGAATAAGAGCATCGTAGTTTTTGTAAATTTGAGGCATTTGGTCATAATCTACATTATTCAAAAAATTTACATTCAGTTTTCTTTTTTCACTATAGCTCCTTAACTTACTATAAAGTTCCCCCTCTCCAATGATATCAAGCCTATAGTTATCTAAATTCTCAACAGCTTTTAAAATATCAAATATCCTCTTCATTTTTATAAGTCTTCCTACATATACTAAGTTCAAAAAACTTCCCTTGTGTTCTTTATCATATTGAAACTTGTAAATATTAAAAGTTGTATAGTTTAAAACAATGTTTTTTCCTCCAAGCCTTCTTGCATGATTAAGTGACATAGAATTTCCACAAACAACAATGCTTGCATTTGATATAAGGAATTTTCTAAAAATATATCTTAAAGGAGCAAAAATAATATTCCCTTCTTTTAAATTAAAACTCTCCATCCAAATAATATAGGGTATTCCTAACTTTAGTAATTTCCTTGCTATTTTAATTTCTAAAAGATTTAAGTTTCCACTAATTATTACTTTTTTAAACTTTTGAAAGTTAGGTAATTTCTTCGGAATAACTATAGAACCAACATCCTTAGAGAACTTATTTTCTATTACTTTACTTTCAATTACTTCATATGGAAAGTCAATGTCTTTTATGTATTTTTGCCAAGTGCTTCTTTTTGAAGATACTAAGTGAGAAAATATAAAGACTATGTCTTTTCTTTTTTCGTATAGTAATTTAAATAAATAATTTTTTTGCGGTGTTGGTATATTTGTTATGAAAGCTATCAAAATTTAATCACATTTTGAAAATCCACAATTTAAGCAATATTGAGAACAATCCGCAAACTTCTTTGCATACGAACCTTTTAATAATGTTTTATTTGAACAGTTAGGACAAAATTCCGCATTCTGAAATATTTCAGTTTCTATCTCAGATTTTATATTTCCCTCCTCATCAATAGTTGTTAATGTTGGACTTGTAATCTCTCCTCTTGCGTCTAACTGGCCGTTTCTTACCCCTTCTAAGAATAGTCTTAGTGCAAGACCTAAAACCGCAGGCTCAGATGGCAAATAAAAGCCCTTATACACATAGCCCTGACCCTGTATTTCCTTTACTTTAAACAGGTTCTCTACTATAAACTTTGGGTCGTCATTTTCTGAGAGCTTCCTTAAGACTGCTGAAATCATCATAGATAGTGCAGTGCTCCACTCAAGCCCAACCATATCTGAACTATGTGCAAATATTTCAATTGGCATATTTTTCTCGTCAGCATTAACAGTTACATACCATTTTCTTCCTTTATACTTAATTTTATACGTAACACCACTTACTGCAAATGGTCTAGCTTTTTTCTCAGACCTTAGTTGATTGTCCAATTTATTAGCTATAGGCTTACTTTCTTCAGTAATCAAAACACCTTCCCTACTACCCTCTCTATATATTGTAATACCCTTACAACCTTCTTTCCATGCTAAAAAGTATAGTTTCTTAACAGTTTCTACATCCGTATCGTGCGGTAAGTTTATTGTAGAGCTAATCGCGCTATCTACATATTTTTGAATTAATCCCTGCAGTTTTACTCTATATTCCCAATTTATCTGATGTGCAGTTATAAAGTAATCAGGAAGATTTCTTAAATCCTCATCTGTAATCTCTTCATCTTTCTTATTTAAATATTTCTTTACAAGTGGATGATATACATAGTAAAATTTTCCAAGTGAATATCTTGTATATTTAAGGGAAAATATGGGTTCAATACCTGAAGAAACATTTCCAGCAAGTATTGAGATAGAGCCCGTTGGTGCGATTGATAGTATTTCTGAATTTCTTATGCCATATAGTTTTATCTCTTCAAGTATTTCTTTTGGCAACCTTTGAACAAATTCGCTTTTTGACCATTTTTCAAAATCAAACATCTCAAAAGAGCCTTTTTCTTTTGCAAGCTCTATGCTTGATTTATAACTTGTATCTCTAATAAATCTCATTAGATTTTCTACTTTCTTAAGTGCCTCGTCTGAATCATATCTTACTTTCATCATAGCAAGTGCATCTCCAAGACCAAGAATTCCAAGACCAAGTCTTCTTGCTTGTTTACTTGCATTTTCTTGTTCCTTTAGTGGATATTTTGATACATCAATTACATTATCTAAAAATCTAACTGCAATCGGAATTACTTCAGCAAGTAGTTCATAGTTCCAATCATTATCTTTTACAAACTTTGTAAGATTTAAAGAGCCCAAATCACAATTTCCATAGCTTGGTAGGGGCTTTTCTGAACAAGGGTTAGTTGATAGAACTGGCTGAAAATATTGTGGATTGTGATTCTTTATAATAGTATCCCAAAATATTAAACCCGGCTCAGCGGAAGACCAAGCAGATTTTACAATTTTATCCCAAAGTTCTCTTGCTCTAACTAATTTATAAACTCTCTTCCTTCTAAGTTCAAATCTTCTGTTTTTATATTCAATTTCTCCACTTCTTGATTCAAACAGCATATATTCATCTTTGTATAGGTTTATATCATAAGGGCTTAATACTCTATCATAAACAATTGCACAATTTCCACTTAACATTTCTTCTAATTCGCTTTCTGATATTTTTGGGTTTCTTACTATGTCAGGATACCAAAGTTCCCAAATATCATCATTTTCAACAGCTCTCATAAAGTTATCTCTTATTTTTATAGATACATTTGCGAACTTTACCTGTTGTCTAACTAATATCTCCTCAATAATTTTTAGTTGTTCTTCACTATATCTATGTGAGTTTTGCTTTATTACTTCCATAGTAAAGAAGTCAGGCTTAGATTTTGCATCTACAAATAGTTCTACGTCGGGATGAGATACATCTATTGTTATCATTAATGCTCCTCTTCTACCTTCCTGTCCAATTAGTCCTGTTGTTAGTGAAAAAAGATGCATGAACGATACTGCACCTGTTGAATATTTTGCACTATTTAGAACATGTGAATTAGTTGGTCTTAGTATTGATATGTCAGTACCACAACCTCCTCCCCAAGAATATGTTCTTGCCATCTCCTTTGCACAATCGTATATGCCTTCAATTGAATCCTCTTTAATTGGAATTACATAGCAGTTTAATAGAGTATTTTTTGGAATTATATGGTTTCCTGCACCGAAAAGTATTCTACCTGCCGGGACAAACTTAAAGTCATTTAATATATAGTAGAATTTTTCCTCCCAATATTCTTTATCCTTCTCCATAGTAGCTATAGCTTTTGCTATTCTTCTGAAGAATTCCTGAGGTGTCTTTTCAAGAAGATTCCCCTTTTGATCCTTTAGAGCATACTTTTTTATAAACACATCTGCCCTTAGAGTATCATTATCAAAATAAGTCAAGATTTTTTCTTCCATAGTTTGGAAATGTTAAGGTAAACTAATTTGTTATATTTAAATTCCCTATAAATAAGAATAAGCATATTTACTTACAACAAATTATCAAAATGGCATTTTAAAGCAAATTTTAAAAAGCGAGTATTTAGGAAGAATAAATATATTTGTCAGATTAAAAAATTCCACCTTATTAAAAATTTTTCTAAAATTAAAAAAAAATTCACACATCGCTAAATGAATTCTCTACAAAAGTCCCTTATAATTATCAATATGACAGAAAAAACTTTAAATCATATAAGACCATTTACAGATGAACCTATAAGGTTTATTGGAAGTGAAGGAGAACCACTTTTTGATTTCAAACCAGAAGACTTATCACTTAATGAAGAAGACTTAAAAACATTATATTACTACATGAAACTAACAAGAGCATTTGATAGAAAGGGTATGTTTCTTACAAGGTCAGGAAAAGCACTATTTTATGTAGAGGTTGCAGGTCAGGAAGCATCAACTGTAGCGAGTGGATATGCAATACCTGAAAATGATTGGATATTCCCAGCACATAGGGAACATGGGGTTTTAATAGTAAGAGGTTATCCTCTAACTGAAATGTTTGCACAAATTATGGGAAGGATGGAGGTAAATAAAGCAAGACAAATGCCAGTGCATTGGGGAATGAGAAAACTTAGAATTTTAACAATCTCAAGTCCTGTTGGAAATCAGCTGCCACAAGCGGTAGGCATAGGTATGGCTATAAACTATTTAAAAAAGGATGAAGCTATAATAGTATATACAGGTGATGGAGGTTCATCTACGGGAGATTTTCATAGTGCTTTAACTTTTGCAAGTGTTTTTAAAACTCCTGTAATATTCTTTGTTCAAAATAACCACTGGTCAATATCTGTGCCAATAAAAAGACAATATGGCTCAAAAAATATAGCAATAAAAGCTACTGCCTACGGTATGGAAGGATATTATATAGATGGAAATGATTTTTTAGCAGTTTATGCAACTACAAAATTAGCATTTGAAAAGGCTCACAACAAAGAGCCAGTTCTTATTGAAGCATTAACTTATAGATATGGCTCTCATTCAACTGCGGACCAAGCGGATAGATACAGAGATATTAAGGAACTTGAATACTGGCAAAAAACTTGGGATCCAATTAAGAGAGCAAAATTGTATTTACAAGGGCTTGGTATTTGGAATGAAAATTGGGAGAAAGAGCTTGACGAACAAATTGAACATGAGTTAAATGAAGCTATAGATGAAGCAGAAAAAAGACCTGAGCCACCACCTGAGACTACACTTGAAGATGTATATGCACAAATGCCTTGGCATATAGAGGAACAAATGAGAGAGCTATTAGATGAAATAAAGGGCGCGTAGCTCAGTTGGTTAGAGCGCCATCCTCACACGATGGAGGTCCCCTGTTCGAATCAGGGCGCGCCCATTGATAGATAGTTTAAGTGCGTATGAAAGAATAAAAAAATACATAAGAAAAACGCCTGTTATTGAATATGAAAACTTTCTATTTAAGTTAGAAAACTTACAAAAATCAGGTTCATTTAAACCAAGAGGAGCATATAATAAAATTCTAAAAAATTTAAATAGTGCAAATGGTGTAGTCTGTGCATCAAGTGGAAATCATGCACAAGCGGTAGCAAAAGTATGCTCAGATTTAAATATAAAAAATGTAAAAATTGTAGTTCCAAATAACACACCATTAATTAAAATTAACAAAATAAAAAACTACGGATATGAACCAATATTTTATGGTAATCATTTAAATGAAAGCTTAAATTATGCAAGAGAAATTGCTAAAATGGAAAACTTTCTTTTTGTTCATCCATACGACGATGAGGACATTATTGAGGGACAAGGAACAATAGCAGTAGAAATATCTAACTACGAATTTGAATATCTTTTTATACCTATTGGAGGAGGAGGATTGGCAAGCGGAATATCGCTATACATAAAGAAAGTAAAACCAAACACAAAAATCTTTGGAGTAGTTTCAGAAAATGCACCTAGTTTTTATTATTCATTTAAGCAAAATAAAATAGTTGAAATTGAGCCAAAATATACTTTGGCTGATGGTATAAGACTAAAATATCCAAGTAAATTAACCTTTTCTATTTTGAAGGAACTTCTTGAAGATGTAATACTTGTAAGTGAAGATGAAATAAAATATAGCATAAAGTGGGCTTATTACTATTTAAACCAAATAGTGGAAGGAGCAGGAGCAATCACTTTGGCAGTGTTTTTATTTAATAAGGTCAAAATAGAAGGAAAGGCTATGTTTATAATAAGTGGTGGAAATATAGATGAAAGCATTTTAGATAATATACTTTAAACTTTTGCTCTTGGTAAGAGTTAGATTTGCACCATCCCCAACAGGAGAGTTACATGTAGGAGGTGCAAGAACCGCTCTATATAACTATTTATTTGCAAGACATAATAAAGGAAAGTTCCTTTTGAGAATTGAAGATACTGATAGAGAAAGAAGTAAAGAAGAATTTGTAGTTAGTATAAAGGAAGGTTTAAAGTGGCTAAAAATAGACTGGGATGAGGATATAGTATATCAGTCAGAAAGACTGCAATTATATAAACAATATGCATATTCGTTGCTTGAAAAAAATAAGGCATATGTTGACTACTACTATCCTGAAGAATGGGAGGAAATAGTAAAGAAATACATACCTGAGCATCTTCCAATAGATAAAAAAAAACATATTGAAAGAAGTTTAATATTAGAACCACCAAATGGATATAAACATGTTAAACAAAGAGCAAAAGGAGCAATTAGACTATTCGTGGAAGATAACATTAATATTTCTTTTGTAGATAAAATTAGAGGAAAGATAGAGATTTTAAGTAATAACATAAATGATATTGTTTTACTTAGGACGGATGAAACACCTACTTATAACTTTGCGGTCGTAATTGATGATTACTTAATGGAAATTACTCACATTATAAGAGGAGACGACCACATTTCAAATACACCAAAGCAAATATTAATTTATAATGCTTTTAATTGGAATATCCCTGAGTTTGCACATCTTCCGATGATACTCGGACCAGATAAGAAAAAGCTTTCTAAAAGACATGGTTCTCTTAGTGTTATTGAATATAAAAAAATGGGAATATTAAGCGATGCTCTATTTAACTTCTTAGCACTACTTGGATGGTCCCCAAAGGACAATAGAGAAATTATTTCAAGAGAGGAAATGATTAGGATTTTTAAAATAGAAGAAGTAAATAGTTCTCCCGCAGTTTTTGATATAAATAAACTGCTTTGGATGAATTCGGAATATATTAAGACGAAAGAAAATAGGGAAATTTTAGAATTAGTGAAAGAAATATCAAGTGATAAATATGATGAGAGGAAACTTTTAACTTGTATAGAACTATTAAAGACAAGAACTAAGACATTAAGGGATTTTCTTGAGTTCGGTGATTACTTTTTAACTGAGGACTATAAATTTGAAAAAGAGGCAATAGAAAAGATAAATGAAAAGTCATTGGAGTATTTAAAACTACTGCATGATAAATATCTTAAAGTAGAAGAATGGAATAAGAAAAATTTAGAGGAGATACTTAGGGATTTATCAAATAAGCTTGGTATTAAGGCCTCAGAAATAATACATCCCCTTAGGGCAATTGTTAGTGGAAAGACTGTTGGTCCAGGACTTTTTGAGATTTTAGAGGCATTAGGTAAAGAAGTAGTAATAAGGAGATTAGGAAAATTTATATTTAGATAACTTTTCTAATATTTTTTCAGTAAGTCTATTTTCATATAGTTTTCTTGAAACATTTATAGCATTATAAATTGCTCTATGTGAAGACCTTCCATGACAAATAATAACATTTCCATTTACACCAAGAAGTGGTGCACCACCATATTCCTCAAAGTCAGCGTGTTTTTTAACATTTTCAAAAGCGCCTTTCATAAAATATGCACCAAGCAAATATAAAAAGTTCTTCTTTACCTCATTTTTTATCATATTCACAAGTGAAAAAAACACACTCTCTCCAAACTTCAATAGTGTATTTCCTACAAAACCATCCATTACTATTACATCAGCTTTATTCGAAAGTATTTCATGCCCCTCTACAAAACCAATAAAATTTAAATCACTGCTTTCAAATAGTTTTCTTGCATCAATTACTACCTGATTTCCCTTCACTTCCTCTTCTCCAATTGATAGTATTCCTACTTTAGGTCTTGGATTATTAAAGAGTATTGAATAAAATACACTACCAAGAATACCAAATTGAAATAAAACTTGTGGAGAAATATCCACATTAGCACCTACATCAAGAACTAAATTATTACCTTCAGTTGTAGGAAAAAGAGCACCAATTGCAGGCCGCTTTACATTCTGAATTCTACCTATGGTAAATATAGAAAATGCCATTATTGCACCTGTATGACCTGCAGAAATAAATGAGTTTACTATCCCTTCTTTATGTAAGTTTAAACCAACTGAAATGCTTGAATCTTTTTTGTACTTTAGAGCATCCGATGGTTTTTCATTTGTTTTTACGACTTCCTTTGCATCTACTATGTGCAAATTTTCCACTTTTGTATTACTATACATCCTCTTAATTTCAGATTCTAATAAATCCTTCTGACCTACTAAGTATATCTCTACATTTTTGTTATTTTTTAAATATTCAATAGAGCCCTTAATTTCAGGTATAGGGGCATTATCTGAGCCCATTGCATCAACAGCTACTTTGAATATCATTTAGACATTTCTTTTTCTAATTCTTTCTCCTCTTTTGTAATTATTAATTTCTTCCCTTTATAGTATCCACAATTTTGACAAACACTGTGAGCAAGAATAGGTTCATTACATCTTGGACAAAATGTCCATGTTGCTATAAACGGCTTCCAGTGGCTTCTCCTTGCTCTTCGCCCACTTCTTGCAGTTTTCCTTTTTGGAACAGGCATGGCTATACCTCCACAGACTTTAGAACATAATTTAAAAAGTGCTCATCAGGTAAGGCTCCCTCAAAGTTAATTTTTTCATTTATTACAATTTTTGGAACTGCATGAACGAAGTAGCTATCTGCTAAATCTGGAAACTCAATAGCTTCTATCATATCAGATATTATGTTTGGATTTTCAAGTGCAAATTTGTGTGCAGTTCTTACCGCCCTTGGACAATATGGACATGTCGGAGTAACAAAAACCAAAATATGAACTTTTTGATTTATTTCTGAAAGTCTTTCCCTTATACTTTGAGATAAACCTGAATCCTTATTTGAAACCATAATTATATCTTCTATTAAAGAAGAAAATTCATAACCTGCAGGAATTCCAAAATACCTAACACCTCTAATACTTTCATCTTCATCAGTCAAAATAATAGCAGGTACCTTTGAAACATCCCATTTTTTAGCAACCTCTTCATCGCTTATTAAATTATACTTTTCCAATTTTATCTTTTCAGATAGTTCTGATATTTCATTTAATAGCCTTTCAGTATCATAGCAATATTCACAATTTAGATTTTGCATAAAGAAAATAATCTTTACATTATCCTTTAGTTTTTCATCAAAGAGCTTTTTTATAGTTTTCTTATCCTCTTCTCTTATCATATTCTTTACCTCCTTTCAAAAAAATAAAACTTAGGTTCTTGACCCTTCATAATCCTTTCTATATTTGACCTGTGCCTTATAACTATCAAAATAGCTAATATACCCGCTACTATCTTAATTAAAAGACTTTTTTGAAGTAGTAAAACTAATGCAAAAACACTTATTGCTGAAATTATAGATGCAATAGCCATAATTTTAGTAATATATAGAACTAAGAACCATACTAAAAATCCTAAAAGTGTTTCAATCGGAATTAAAGCTAAACTAATACCAAGTCCTGTAGCAACACCCTTCCCACCTTTAAATTTCATAAAAATACTAAAACTATGCCCCAATACCGCAAACAAACCCGCAACTACACCATGTTCTATACCATATAATGTCTTAAATATCATAGCAGGAACAAAACCTTTAAGTGCATCTAAGAATAGAACTATAAAGAAGTATTTCTTTCCCAAATATCTACCCACATTGGTCGCACCAATGTTTCCACTTCCAAGCTTAGTAATATCTATACCTTTTAACTTTGAAATGATATAACCAAATGGTATTGAACCTAAAACATAACTAAAGAACGCACTAATAAAAAAATTCATACAGTCTCAAAATTTTAAGGCTTTATAATATATACATTTTTATCCTTATCTAAACCTCCACTTACAATATAACTATTAGTACACAAAAGCCACTGAGTATTAAGTTTTAATTTACCCAACGTAATTCCCTTATAGTCAATCTTTACTAAGTTCTCACCATCAAGCAAGATAATATAGTCCTTTAAAAGACATGCGGTATTATCTCCCTCCATATAGCTCATACCCTTTTTAAATACTATCTCAAAGTTATTTAAATCTAAAAGATTAATATATCCCCCTTCTTTAAAGTTATAGTGGGCAAAAAGTAAATATCTATTGTCAATTGCCAAAAGTGAAATATATTCCCAGTTTTTATTATATATCCTTTTTATCTCATTTCCATTAGCATCAAAAATTATAACTTTATTTGAAAGGTCAGAAAATACACAATAGCTATTATTACATAAAAATTTTGCCATACCAAGTTCTGAAATATCCCTAATTCTTTTTTCTTCCTTGTTGTTATTTAAGTTATATACAAAAACAGTCCCATTTACGAATATATATGCTTTATCTTTTACAATACCAAAGTCTACAATATCACCACCAAGTGAAATTTTATTATCATTTAGTTTTACCTCATATCCTTCCCTCTCACAACCTACAATAAATCCTATTTTTTTATAGTCATATGAAAGTTTTGCAATTGAGATACAATCTTCATTAGCTCCACCCTGAAACTCATATAGTGCATCCTTGTATACAATTGTCCAATTTAAATTGTTCTTTAGAATCTTTCCATCCTTGTTTAGAAAAATACTTCCTCCATTTCTAAAATTTATGATTATAGTATCTTTATAGATAAAATTATGAGCGGTAAGCTCACTTGTTAATGTGGTTTTTTTTAATATAGTAAAAGAAAATAGAAATATCATTTTACTTTTTCCCAGATTTCATCAAGTTCCTTTAGTGTTAAATTCTCTAAATTTAACCCATTTTCTTTTATGTATTCTAAGGTTCTATTTAACCTGTCCATAAATTTCATGGTTGCTTTCCTTAGTGCATCCTCAGGATTTATGTCATAGTGCCTTGAAAGATTTACAATAGTAAATAAAATATCTCCAATTTCTTCAAGTGCTTCCTCTTTACTTTTAGAACTTTTTAACTCCTTTATTTCTTCATCTAATTTGTCAAATACATCTTCTTTATTTTCCCAGTCAAAACCAATCTTTTGTGCCTTTTGAGTAATTCTATATGCTAAATATAGTGCAGGCATTGAAAAGTTAATATTTCTAAATAGTTCTTCTCCTTTAGATTTTTCCCAGTATTCCAATACTTCATTAGCACTACTTAATTTTTTATCTGAAAATACATGTGGATGTCTTTTTATTAACTTTTCAATTAATAAGTCTATTACCTCTTCTAAGCTTGTAATTTTATAATCTTGTGCAATCCTGATATGCATTAAAGCTACAAGAAGTATATCTCCTACTTCTATTTTAAAATCATCCCAGTTTTTCTTGTCAATAGCATTCACTACTTCATAACTCTCCTCAATTAGTTTATATTTTAAACTTTCATTAGTCTGTTCTCTATCCCAAGGACACTTCTCTCTTAAGATATTAATTACTTTCCAAAGTTCTTCAAATTTTTGCATGGGTGTAAAATTTTAAAGTTTATAAATTACAGAAAATGCTTTAAAATTTCAAAACGATGTTAAAAAATAAATTTGGAGTTTTTCTTTCTATAGTAATTTTTATATTTTTTGTTGCCATTCTACTTTACTTTATAAAACTTCAAAATGAAAAAAAACCATATTACATTGAACTTGAATTAAATAATATAAAAGAAGAGAGAGTAAGAATAAAGAATTTGCCCATACAAATATTAAGTACTAATAATGAAACTTTTCCTACACTTCTTTTGAAATTATACAAGATAAAGGACGATGAAAAGTTCAAGCTACTGATATTGAATTTAAATGATTACAACTTAAACTGGGAGCAAACTTATGAGCTTAGAAAATTGTTAAAGATTCTGAAGAAAAAGAGAGAAATTATTTGCTATGCGGATAAATATAGTCAAAGTGCATATTACTTAGCTACTGCTTGTTCAAAAATATATAGTGCAAATGGAAGCATTGTAGAAATTCCGGGATTTTATAGCGAAATACTATTTTATAAGGAACTTTTAGATAGTTTAAACATTGATATTTACGCTGTTCAATTTGAGGAATATAAGGGAACATTGGAACCACTCACTCAAAGAGAACCAACCAAATACTATATAGAACAAAGAGAAAAAATACTAAATACTCAATATAATGAATTGTTAAATGCATTGAAGGAGCGAGGAATTTCTCATGCGGAAAGCTTAATAAATATTGGATACTTTTATATTAAAGACGCAATAAAAAATAAACTTGTAGATGGCATAAAGTATTTGGATGAAATAAAGAAGGAGATTAAATATAAAAAAGGAAATCTCGGAAAGTTGAAAGAAGGTGGAGGTAAAAAGATTGTTGTAATTTCCGCAGAAGGAACAATAATAGATAGGGATTTATTTGACCCAGTAAACAGAACGACCACTATTGGAAAAGGATTTGCGGAGATTATTGAAAAGATAAGGAAAGATAAAAGTGTAGTTGGTGTTCTAATTAGGATAAATAGTCCTGGTGGTTCATCTTTAATTAGTGATATCATATCTAGGGAAATAAAGTTGTTAAGTAAAGAAAAAGAAGTTGTAGTTTCTATGGGAAGAGTTTGTGCAAGTGGTTGCTACTATATTAGTGCTTATGCGGATAAAATATTTTCAGAACCACTTACTATTACAGGTTCAATAGGTGTAATTTTTGCAAAATTTTCGCTTGAAGATTTTTATAGAAAAGAGCTATATATTAATCCATACATTATTAAAAAAGGAAAGCATGCGGATGTATTCTCTTCAAGGAAGTTAAGTAAAGAAGAAAAGGAAGGAATGAAAAATTTAGTTTACAATATATATGAAGATTTTTTAAATGTTGTAAGTGATGGTAGAAAAATGAATATAGATAGCGTAAAGAAAATTGCAAAAGGAAAAATATATTTAGGTTTAGAGGCTAAGGAAATAGGGCTTGTAGATAGTATTGGTGGATTTTTAGAAGCATTAAATTATCTAAAAAATAAATATAAGGATGCAAGAATAGAGTTTATAGAAAGGGAAATGGAATTAAGTTTAGATTTATTTGGAGTTTCTACGATTTTCAAAGATGAAAGTTTTTTCTTTATTGAACCTTCATTTTTATTTCAAAGAGAAATAGTTAAGCCTTAAAATCTTCCCTCATTTAGTCTTTTAAATTGTAGTGTTTTTTGTTTAGCCTTTAGTTCAAGACTAAAGTCTAAATTCACTTCATCTTTTATTATGCTTGAAATAATGTATTTTACTATTTCTGGATTTTTTGAAAGAAATGGTCCGTGCATATATGTTCCAATAGCACTTTTATAAATATAGCCTTCAGTTTTATCCTCTGAATTGTTTCCATCACCCATTATTACCTTTCCAAGTGCACTACCTTCTATATAGGTTTTTCCTGAGTGATTTTCAAATCCTACAAGTTTTCCGAATCTACTTTCAACTATCAAATTTCCTACCATCCTTCTATTTCCAGAAACAGTGTATATGTTAAAAATATTTAATCCTTCAATAATTTTTCCATCTTGAGTTCTATAGTATTTTCCAAGTAGTTGATAACCCCCGCATATCGCAAGAAGTGGTTTTCCTTCTTCAATGTGCTCCAAAATATAATTTTTCAAATTCATAAAATCCCTATATATAATCTCTTGTTGCCAATCTTCACCCCCACCAATAAATATAAAATCACTTCTTGGAGGAATTTTATCACCAACAGTATATCTAATTATTTGTGGATTTAAATTCATTTTTTCTGCAACTTCATAAAGAACAATCACATTTCCCCTATCTCCATAAGTATTCATTAGGTCATAATATAGATGAAGTATTCTCATAAGCTTTAAAATTTTAATATGTTTAATTTAATTTTGGTTTTTTTGAATTTAAATAGTGTAAATGGATTTGCAACGAGCTATGGAGCTTATGGATTTTCAACGAGTTTCAATATAATAAACAGACCAAACTATATACTTAATGCTGGTTTTTCCAATATATCCTATAATGGTCTAATTAGAAACTATATAAATTTTGATTTTCATTATAAAAGGGGAAGTTTTTCTTTTGAAATATATGGCAGTTTTATAGGTCATGAATCAAATTTTAGACGAGAAATTATCACTAAGTGAGTTAGAATACGAGAACTCTTTAAGACCAAAAAAATTATCCGAATTTATAGGGCAGGAGAAAGTAAAGGAAAATTTAGAAATTTTTATTAAATCAGCAAAAAAGAGAAATGACGTATTAGAGCATATTCTTATTTCTGGACCTCCGGGACTTGGAAAAACCACACTTGCAATATTAGTTGCAAATGAACTGGGCGTAAATATTAAAACCACTACTGGACCAGTTCTTGAAAGACCATTTGACCTTGTAGGTATATTAACATCATTAAAAAAAGGAGATATTCTATTTATAGATGAAATCCATAGAGTTCCAAAGATTGTAGAGGAATACTTATACTCAGCAATGGAAGATTTTGTAATAGATGTAATATTAGATAAGGGACCCTCTGCAAAAACATTTAGAATAAGACTTGAAAGATTTACACTAATTGGAGCTACTACAAGGATGGGGCTAATATCTCAACCACTTTTAGGAAGATTTGGCATAATATTTCATTTAGACTACTATGCAAACGAGGAAATTTTTAAAATTGTAATGAGGTCCTCAAAAATACTAAACATAAAAGTAGATGAAGAAAGTGCATACGAAATTGCAAGAAGAAGTAGAGGAACACCAAGAATAGCAAATAGACTACTAAGAAGAGTTAGAGATTTTGCAGAAGTAAAGAATAATGGAATTGTAAACTTAGAAATAACTATACATGCATTGGAATCAATTGGAGTGGATAAATTTGGACTTGATGACTTAGATAAGAAAATTTTAAGAACTATTATAGAGAAATTTAGAGGAGGTCCTGTTGGAATAAAAACAATTAGCCTTGCAGTAAATGAAGATAGTGGAACGATAGAAGAAATATATGAACCATATCTTATTAGAGTAGGACTAATAGAAAGAACGAGTAGAGGAAGAATTGCAACCAAGCTTGCATATGAACATTTAGGATATGAATATAATAAATTGTTTTAAAATTTAAAATATCATGACTCCTTATTTGCATAGATTAGCAGTAGTAAAGCCTTTATATGATAATTTTGGAGAGGAAGCATTTAAAAAACCTGTTTTAGGATTTTTTGGAAAGAGAGACGAGCAAAAGTTATCAATAATAAGAGAAATATTTGGCATAGATATAGAAGATGCAAAGATAAACATTTTAGCATATGGGGAAAATACGCATATTTCATACGGATTGCTTGATATATACAAGTTAGAAATTGAGGAATTGATGAATATTATAGTTTATGAAAGTGAAGATGAGGAATTTATGGAATATTGCAATAGAGTAGTTGTATATATAGATTCAAGCTTGATTAATAAAATAGAAGAATACGCAAAGAAATCTTCCTTAATTATCATAGGGAAACTCTTGGATAGTAAATTAATAGATAAAATTGAAAAAGAGATATTACCTAAATACCCAGAATTAAAAATAAAGCCCTTCTTAGTAAAAAAGGAAGGCATTGACGATATGCTATATAAGGCTTGGCTGTATGATATTAGAGAGGAATTACTTAATAAAGAAGTTATCTCTGGAAATAGTGGTTTTATAGAATATGTTTATCTTAAAATAAGTATAAACAAAAAATACAAATCTAGCTATACTTCTAAAACTCTTGGAAAACATGATGATATTATCACTTCAATTTCATTTAGTCCAGATGGAAAGTACTTAGCTAGTGGAAGTAAAGATAAAACCATTAAAATATGGTCTGTAAGGGATTTAAAGGAAATTACTACCCTCAAAAGTCATAATGGTGCTGTTTACTCAGTCGCATTTAGTCCTAAAGGGAAATACTTAGCTAGTTCTGGAGAGGATGGAACTATTAAAATCTGGTCCGTAAACGATTGGAAAGAAATTGTCAACCTTCCTCATAACAAGCCTGTTGAAGCAGTTTCATTTAGTCCTGACGAGAAATACTTAGCTAGTATAGAGTATGGAGGAACTATCAGAGTATGGTCTGTAGATAACTGGAAAGAAGTTATTGCTTTTACTTTTAATCATGACTTTCTTCCTGATATGTATAATATTCTATTTAACCCGAATGGGAAACTCTTAGCTATCATATACATATATACACTCATTAAAAAGAAACTCATTAGGATATTATCCTCAGAAAATATGGAAGTGATTAACTCAATGAGTTATGACTATTACCTTCTATATTCAATCTCATTTAGCCCAGATGGGAAATACTTCGCTGTCGCAAGTAAAGAAGGAGTAATTAAAATATGGTCCACTGAAAATTGGAAAGAAATTACCACCCTTAAAGAAGACAGAGATACTACCTATTCAATTTCATTTAGTCCTGATGGAAAATACTTAGCCAGTGCAGGTAGTGATGCAATCATTAAAATATGGGATTTAGACAACAAAGAAGAAATTGCCACTCTTAAGGGACATCAAGGAAGTGTTAAAGCAGTTTGCTTTAGCCCAGATGGAAAATACTTAGCCAGTGCAGGCGACGATAAAACTGTCAAAGTCTGGTTTATTGACCTATCATATTTTGAGAAGAATTTACCAGAAATATTAAACGACTTAAAAGATATAGCTCTTTTATCTTCTTTACAGAAAATAACTGGAAAAAACATCCAAAATAGAAAGTCTATAGTATTTTTTGGAGAATTCAGTAGTGGAAAAACAACCATCATAAATAATCTTTTTGAACTTAATCTACCCATTGATATTCTACCTTCAACTGCAGTTCCAACTATAATAACTTATGGACAATCAAAAAAGCTTTATTTAATAAATACCTTCTTTGATATAGAAGAAATAGAAGAGGAAAATTTAGAAAAAATATCTCACCAAAACAAGCAATATGCAAAAAGATACCTTTACAAGATTATTCTCTTAGATATGCCAGTATTAAAAGACTATATTATCATTGACACTCCTGGAT
>JANXBH010000008.1 GCA_025060695.1 Caldifarciminota bacterium
GAGGAGAGCTGGCACTATTTATATATATTTTGAACTTAATACTATCTTTCACATCATCGTTTTATGGAAGTTTTTCTTATTTAGTTGGAAGTTTAAAATATAAAATTGATAATTTAATTAGTGTAGCTTTTATTTTAACACTATTTTTTGTAGTATTACTTTTTTTACTAAATGTGTTTTTTAAATATCCTTATTTCCAATTTTTAATACTTGCTTTTGTTTTTGCAAATATTATATACTATTTCAAAGGTATTGCGTATGGTGTAGACGAATTTAAATTGGTTAATATCATAATCAATTTCCCGTCTATCTTAACATTTATCATTACTTACCTTTTTCTCATATATAAAAAGGATATAAATTTAGCAATTGTTTCGCAAGTTCTTGGTTTCATAGTAGTATTCATATATACTTTTCCTAAGTTTGCAAAATATTTTAGATGGAATTTTAGTATAGATGTTTTAAGAAAAATATTTTCACACGGTATATTTATTGGTCTTTCAACCGCTACAACTTATTTACTATATAGAATAGACTTTTTTATATTGGAAAGATTTCTTTCTAAAGCAGAAATTGGGATATATTCAATCGCTATTAGTATTGGTGAGATAAACTTTATAGTACTTTCATTTATTTTATCCGCTATTACTGGTAAGTTTTTTTCAGAAGATAGTAAAAGAATTTTAAAGCAGTCAATTTTTATAATTTGGGCATTTCAGATAGTGGTAATTTCTTTATTTTTGGTTTTTGGTAAGTTTTTCATTGAGCTTGTTTTTGGAAGAGAATTTTTAATGGCTTATATTCCAAGCTTATTTATTCTTATATCAACTGCAATATATAATCCATCCTCCATTATAGCGGTTTATATAAATGTGAAAATCGGTAAGTCTTATATTCCTTTCTTAATAGCCTTGTTTTCACTTATTTTTAAGTCCATTATTGCCTTTTTTCTTATAAAATCATTTTCAATTGTGGGAGCATCAATTTCTTGTCTTATTTCGTATACTTTAACATTTTCTATTTATGCTCTTGTCTATTTCAAACTTATTAAAAATTAGTTATTTTCTTACATTTTTCTTTGGCTTTATTGGTCAAGCTATATCTATTAAATTAGGTATAGCAATATTTCCATTTAGGGTTTTTTTTGTTATAACAATAATTCTCTTAATTTTGAAATTTTTAATAGAACAAGGTAGTTTTTACAATTTTATCAGAAATTCCATAAAATATGGTTGGTTTCTTGTTATTCTTTTTATTTGGTCGTATGTTAGTCTCATGTGGGTAGTTGATTTTAAATATGTTCCAAATGAACTTTTTAATTTAAGTGTATATATTATATTTTCCCTTATTTCTCTATCCATAATAGAAGATAAAAAGGACTTATTTATACTTGTAAAAATTTGGATTTTTGTATTTTTTCTATCTATTCTTGTAGCATTTTGGGAAATTATGACCGCCCAGCACTTAATTACCTCTCAATATCATAGGGAAAATTATGTTCATAATAAGTATGAAACATTTATTGTATTAAGTAAAGTTTATATTCCTACAAGTTTCTATGGAAATCAAAACGACTTTTCAACTTACATTATTTTGTCAATTCCTATAATTTTCTTTCTGCTGAGAAATTACTTAATAAGTATTCCGCTAATATTTACAGGTATCTTTATTATTGTTTATGTAATGTCAAGAGCTAACCTTATAGGTTTGTTCTTTCAGTCTATTATTTTACCATTTTTTATGAGTAAAAGGTTTAATTTAATATATGTTCCATTGCTTATTTTAACAATTTTTTCTTCAATATATGCGATTTGGTATTTGGCTAATACTTCTTATCCATCCTTTATTAAGGATGACAGATTACTTAGATTTTACGCAAATATAAGGAACAAAGTTATCCAAACTGCGAAAGCAGGTAGAGATTTTTCTACAATTATTAGGGAGAATTTATATAAATCAAGTGTTGAATATTTCTTAGAATCAAAAGGACTTGGAGTTGGTGTTGGTCAGCTAAGATATCTTTTAGAGGAAAGTCCGAAGTATTATGTATTTTATTTTAGAGACCCTCATAATTTTTATTTAGAAATACTTACTAAGTTTGGTATTTTTGTATTTATAGCTTATATTCTCTACTTAATTTACATTATAGTTAATTGTTTAGTTTCAATCAAAAATCCATTTTCAAGAGCAATACTCCTTAGTATCGTTGGTTTTCTCTTTGGTTCAATTAGTCCATATAGCTTAGTTTTGTTTTATCCATTTTGGGCTTTTCTTGTATTAGTTATGAATTATTTTAAGGTAGAACTAAAATAACTCTTTTTAATTGGCTTGTTTCTTGCTCCTTTAAGATAATTATATATATCCCCTTTTTTTGAAGTTGAACTTTATACACATTATTCCCTATATTAATTGCACTGAATGTAATTTTTCCTGTATTATCGTAAATACTTAGTATAGATGGCTTATCGCTTTGTGCATATATTATGGCACTTTGGTTTTTTCTAATAACTGTGGATTCTACTTCAAGATTTATCTTTGCATTTGCTATACCTAAAAGAATTAGAAATATTAAAGCAAGTTTTTTCATAGCTCTTAAATTTTAAAGGATAAAATAAAAATTTTCAACTTTTTAACCTTTGAATTTTATCTTTGTATAATTGAGCTATTAGGAGTATTTCAAATGGTAAAACATATAATTTAAATCTTGCCTGGTCAAAAAGTCCATATGGATTATACATTGCATATATTATTACCATAGATATGTAGGATAAAGGAATAAACCAATCTTTTTTAAAGTAGAAGATAAGACCTATTATAGTCAGAATTCCAAAAATTATAGAGATAGGAAATAGAAGATTAAAAAGTCTTACTTTTGGCACTATACTAAGAAAGAATATATTTTCTGCAATATATTTTGCTACTTTATCTATTTCCCACCTTATTTTCACCTTTTCCTTCCAACAGTCTGAATTATATTTTGAAAAAGGGTATACCATTAGCATATGACGTTCTATATCGTTTATGCCAGCTTTATTGAGTACGCAATTTTTTATATCAGTCCTAACTTTTTCTAAATTAAAGTTTTTTTCTACGTTTGTTGTATAAGCTCTAAGTGTCCAATAGTAAAAATTAGTTTGGTCTCCGCATATATTTTGCAATGAAATTGCAAATATTGGAGGAATTAGTAGGAAAGATAGACTTAATTTACGAATTTTTAGAATATATAACAATCCTACGATAGAAAACTCAGGTCTAATTAATGATGCAAAAAATAGGACTATTGCAGAAGGAAGAATTCTGCCTTTTATGTATAATGCAAGTGATATTGCTAATAGTGAAAAAGTCGGAGGTTCTAAAAGTAATCTAGGTGCATAGTAGAAGGAATTAGGCTTAAGCCTATACTTCTTAATAAGTATGCTGTAGAAATGTAGGTTAGTATTGAAAATATTAGTATTCCGAATATTGGAAAGTATTCACGAAATAGGAACATAAGTGGTGTAAAAACTAAGGATGAATTTAGTCTAAAACATACAAAATGCTTCTTTTCTTGATATTCTATTATGGGTATAAAATTTTTAAATACCGCGTAGGAGGCAAAAAGATATGGTTTTGTATCATCAGTGGAACCTACCACATTAGTTTTTAGTAAACTTTCTACTGAAGAGATATCTATTGTGCGAGGTCTTTTGTCAGTATATAGTTTTATACCAAAAGCAAGGATAGCTAAAATTAATGCAAAAACATAAATTTTATTTTGTCCTAACATATGTTAGCTTTAGTAAAAAGTAAATTAAAAGACCTAAAGCTAACCATACTAAAAACCTTATCCAAGTAATAGTTGGAAGACTGAGCATTAAGATAAGACAGCTTATAATACCAAAAACCTGAATAATTGGAAAGAATGGAGTTTTAAATACTGGTCTAAATTCTCCTCTTAATCTTGAATACATAGAACCTACATTAATAATAAGAAAAACAAAGAGTGTCCCAATATTTGTAAGCTCAGCAACTACACTAATATCTACAAGTGCAGAAAAAACAGCTACAATAAGACCGCATAGTATTATTGAGATATACGGAGTTTTAAATTTTGGGTGAATATAGGCAAAAAAATTAGGAAGAAGACCATCTCTTGCCATAGAATAGAAAATTCTTGGTTGTCCTGCTTGAAATACTAACAATACTGTTGTAGTGGAAATAAGTGCTCCAATTGCTAAAATCGAACTTGCCCACTCTAAATTTATATAGTTCAATGCCCTTGCTAATGGGTCTGCTACATTTAGCTGTTTGTAGTTAGATATGCCGAGTAAAACAAAACAAACCGCAATATACAAGATAGTAGATATTAACAGAGAGCCAATAATACCAATTGGTAAGTCTCGTTTTGGATTTTTAACTTCTTCTGCAGTTGTTGAAACTGCATCAAAACCAATATATGCAAAGAATATAAGTGCTGAACCTGTTAATATTCCACTAATACCATAAGGAGCAAAGGGCTGAAAATTATTAAAGTTTATAAATGGTAATCCAATCAAAATAAAAAATAACAAAATTAGAATTTTTGTAATTACTAAGATATTGTTAAATCTTGCGGTTTCTTTAATACCTAACAAAATTATAAATGAAACAAATAAAGAAATAGAAAATGCAAAAAAGTCAAAATTATTTCCAAAATCTACATTTATATTTAAATTACTTAGTAAAGTTTTAAAATAACTTGACCAACTTATGGCAACTACCATATTTCCTACCAAATATTCTAAAATTAAGTTCCATCCTACTAAAAAAGCAATAAATTCACCAAGTGCTACAAAAGCATACGAATATGCACTACCACTTATTGGTATTGAAGATGAAAATTCCGCATAACTTAGAGCGGTAAATAAGCAAGCAATACTTGCAATTATAAAAGATATAATAACTGCAGGACCACTATAACTACTTGCAGTTCCTACAAGAGCAAAAATACCTGCCCCAACAATAGCACCAATACCAAACCATGTTAAATCCAAAGCATTCAAAACTTTCTTTAAATTACTTCTCTCACTTTCTAAAATAATTTCTTCAATAGACTTTCTTCTAAAAAAACTACTAAACAATATCAAAGTTTAAAGTTTAAGTATTTAGATATGGCATAGCTCATCCAAGCGATAGACCATCTCATATATGGAATTTTGTTTTTAAAAAATTTATATTCTTGAAAATAAAAGTATTGCTTTTTTATATCAAACATTCTATCTATTGCATTATCTAAGATTTTTTTTGCAATTTCTTTTTCTCCAAACTCTACAAATAAAACTATGGCGGTTGCATATGAGTGAATATCAAGAGGATATAGCTTATTATGGTAGTACTTTGGTAGATAGTTCTCTGTAAATAGGTGTTTCTTATAAAATTCATATCCTTTTTCTATCGCCTCATTTATTCTTTTATCTTCTGTTGCTTTATATATCCACTTTAAAGAAAGTAAATTATACGCACTATGGAAATTATCAATATACTTTATGTTTGGAGCATAGAACCAACTTCCATCTTTATTTTGAAATTTATATGCAAACATGCCACATTTTAAAGCAATGTCTCTTAGTTTTTCATCACGATTTATCAAATAAACTCTTGAAATTAAAGACCCTCCTAAAAGACTTGCATTAAATACCATAAGTTTATCAATAGGAGTGTAGGAAAATACTAAAAAATCATCTTCTTGATAGATATTTAAATCATTTAGTATAAAATCAATACAAGATGTAGCAACTTTTAAATCATTAGTGTTCTCAAAACTTTCATAGGCATCTAAAAATGCATGCCCAATAAATGAAGTGTTAACAATAGTAGGGCTATACGGTTTTAAATAAAAAACTCTACTTTGCCAAGGGAAGTTATAACCCCAACAATAACCACTATAACCCTTTGAACTTAGATTTAAGAGTAGATTTCTTAAAATATAATAATTTTCAATATCCTGAAGTTTAGAAAAAACTGAAAGGAAAAGACCAATACCTTTCGGATTATAGTCTTTTTTTATTAAAAGTAATTTCCTTAGATTAAATGGCAAGTGCTTTATTGTCTGAGTAAATAGTATACGAAGATACTTATTAAATCCTAAGAATTTTAGTATTGGACTATTTAGTGCATCGTATGGATCATATCCTTTAAAACCCTCTAATTTTGCATATTTTAAGAGTAGTTTTAATACTTGTTCCATAGTCCTGAGAAGGAGTTAAAATTTAAAGGATATTAGGAGTGAAAACTTTAAAATTTTATACAATGAAGTTTTATATAGAAGGACAAAAAACATTAAAAGGGGAGCTTTATATTAGTGGTGCAAAGAATTCTGCACTTGCAATAATGCCTGCTACAATTTTATTAGAAAAACCAGTAATTTTAAAAAATATTCCTGATGTAGAAGACATTAGAACTATGTCAGAACTTTTAAAAATTCTTGGTGTTAAGGTAAAAAAAATAAATAAAAATACATTGGAAATTGATCCAAGAGATATTAATAAGTATCAGGCTCCATATGAACTTGTAAGTAAAATGAGAGCAAGTATTTATGTTTTAGGACCGTTGCTTGTAAGATTTAAAAAGGCAATTGTATACATGCCTGGTGGTTGTTCATTTGGTCCAAGACCTATTGATTTTCATATTGAAGGATTAAAAAAATTAGGTGCTAATATTAAAATTGAACATGGAAATATTGTAGCAATAGTAGATGAATTTAAATCAGCACATATTCAATTACCCTTTAAAAGTGTTGGTGCAACTATACACCTAATTATGACAAGTGCTTTGTTAAAAGATAAAAAAATAACAATTTCAAATTGTGCACTTGAGCCTGAAGTAGTTGATTTAGCACATTTCTTGAATAAAGCAGGTGCGAAAATATATGGTGTGGGTTATGATGAAGTTATAATTGAAGGAGTAAATAAGCTTGAAATTGACGAATATGAAATTATACCTGATAGAATAGAAGCAGGGACTTATTTAGTTGCAGGTTCATTTAAAAATAATAAAATTCTACTAAGAAATGTTATAGTAGAGCATTTAGAGCCTGTAATAGATAAACTACTCTCTATTGGTGTGAAGCTAAAAATATATAAAAATGAAATACTTGTAGAGGGTATAGAAAAGCCAAGGTCTATAGAAATACAAACTCAGCCTTTTCCGGGTTTCCCAACTGATATGCAAGCTCAATTTATGACATTACTATCGATAGCTGATGGTGTTAGTATTATTAAGGAAAATATATATCCAAATAGGTTTGCACATGCATACGAGCTTATGCGAATGTCCGCAGATATCAAGATAGTAGAAAATGTTGCTATAGTAAAAGGAGTAAATGAACTTACTTCTGCTATAGTTAATGCTACTGATCTTAGAGCGAGTGCAAGTCTGGTCCTTGCTGGCTTGATAGCCAATGGAAATACAATAATTGAAAATATTGAACATATAGATAGAGGATATGAGGATATTGAGATTAAGTTTAATAAACTTGGTGCTAAGATAGAAAGAATTATATGAGAGAGCAAACATTTTGGGAGCATGTAGGTGAACTAAGAAAAAGGATTATTTACATTGTTATTTTTTTGATACCAGTATTTATAGCTTGTTTTGTTTTCTCGAATAAGATTTTACAAATAGTTTCTAAGCCTATTGGGACACTATACTTTTTCTCACCTATAGAAGCATTTAGTGTGAAGTTAAAGTTGGCATTTTTATCCTCAATCTTTATGTCTTTTCCATTTATAGCATTTCAAATTTGGAAGTTTATAGAACCTGCACTATTTTCAAATGAAAAACTTATCCTAATCTTCGGTCTTCTATCTTCTATACTTTTGTTTTACTTAGGCTCTTCACTTTCTATCTTTATAATAACTCCAATTGGAGTGAAATTTCTAATGAGTTTTTCAGAGGAAAATCTAAGAGCACTAATTAGAGCAGATGATTATTTAAATTTTTTGCTTTTTATGACACTTTCATTTGGTTTGCTATTTCAAATTCCTATTGTTATGACAATCCTATCCGCACTTAAAGTTGTAGAACCATCTTTATATTCAAAACACAGGAAAATTATAATTTTACTAATTTTTATTGGTTCTGCAATAATTACCCCTACCGTAGATGCATTTAGCATGCTGCTTTTAGCAATTCCACTAATTATTATTTATGAAATTGGCATAATTTTTTCTAAAATTTTTTACAAAAGTTCTTGATAGACTTTTTCATATTTACTTACCATCAATTCTAAACTGTACTCTTTTAAAAGCTTTTTATATCCATTTTCTCCTAGGCTCTTTCTTAAATTTTGATTATACACCAATTCTACTATTTTTTTAGAAAGCTCTACACTATTTCCAAGTTCAAACAAAATTCCATCTTCATAGTTGGATATTAAACTTCTTATTCCTACTACGTTGCTTGCTAATACAGGTTTTTTGTGTTTCCATGCTTCTAATATTACAAGTGGAAGTCCTTCCCATCTTGAAGATAAAATAAAAATGTCGCAATTTTTTATATAATTTTCAGCATTTTCAATAAATCCTAAAAATACTACTTTATCTTCCAATTTTAATTCCTTCGTCATATTTTCCAATTTCTCCCTTTCTGGTCCATCTCCAATAATATAAAGGACAATATCCAATTCTCTTATAAGAGAAATTGATTTAATAAGTGTTGTAATATCCTTTTGATAATGAAGTCTTGAAATTGTAAGCAAAGTTATCTTTTCATTTTTCATTGTATTTTCTATAAAGTTTTCTACTTCAATTCCGTTTTGTATTAAAATAATTTTATTTGAATATTTTTTTAAAAACTCAAAATCGTCTTTACCCACGCATACTATTTTTTCAACTAAAAATTTATTTGAAATAGTCTCACATAAGTGCATAATCTTATTTAATGGGAATTTTCTGTGTAAATAGTGAATTCCGTGAATAGTATATATATGCTTTATTTTTGGCTTTAGGATTTTTATAATTTTTCCCCAAAAACCTGCCCTAATTCCATGAGAATGAATTAATTTTATATTCTCATTATCTATTACTTTTAATGCTTCAAATATAATGCTTTTTTTTGCATAGTAAAATTTAAAGTTTTCTATTTTCCTTAGTAAACTTTCTTTTGGTATTTTTGGAATAAAAAATATAAATTCAAACTTATTTTTTAAAGCTTTAGCAACTTCAATTGCTACTTTTTCACCACCCGAAAAATTGTTATTACTTAGAATGACGAGAATTTTTTCCATATTCTAAAAATCCTTTCCATCTTCCAATAAGACTGTAGTAGTTCTTTAAAATACCAAACTTGTTAAATTTTAAAAAGTTAACAACTATTCCTCCAATTGGTCTAATAATTAGATTTTCAAGAGCTGGAAATATTAGCAAGATATCGTTTCTAATATGTTTTCTAAGAAATGCTCCTATGCCAGTTCCATAATAGTAAAATCTATCTAATGGTTTATTTTCTACTATTGGATGATATACGAATAACTCTCTACTAAAATATCCCTTAAGACCACTTTTTATTAGTCTATATACAAAGTCTACATCTTCAGCTGGATACTTAGCACCAACACCAAACTCTTCATCAAAGAATATACTATCTTTTACATTCGATAATTTTATGAAAATTCCCAATGATGTAATAGTCCTTAGTATGTTTAATGAGTTTATTTGGGATGATTTTTTCAACCACCTTGTAGTTGTCTCCTTTTGTTTTTCCTTATCAACTAAGTAAATTGATAATATGTCGTAGTTTTTAGTTTCAAAAAACTCCTTTACTTTATATAGTAAATTACTTGGATATTCGCAGTCGTCGTCAGGAAAAGCTAATATATCTCCCTCTATATATTTTATTCCATAATTTCTTGCTTTTGAAAGTCCAGTAAAATTAACCCTAAAATATTTTATTAAAAACTCATTTTCAAAATTCTTAACTATATTATAAACTCTATCATCTTCATTCTGGTCTACCATAATAAGTTCAAAATTCTTATAGATTTGATGTTTTAGTGAATTTAAAAAAATTTCTAATTCTTTATCTCTTTTATATGTTGCACATATGAGAGAAAATTTCATTTTTTAAGGTTTTCCAATATACTAATTAATGCTCTTGCACTTTCCTCTCCCTTATTTCCATATTTTCCCCCAGCCCTGTCTAAAGCTTGTGTTATATCTTTTGCAGTAATAATACCAAATGTTATTGGAATTTCTAATTCTAAGGATAACTTCATAATACCATAGATAAGTGCTTTTGCTATATACTTATCGTGTTCAGTTTCACCTTTTATAATGCATCCAATTGCAATAAAACCGTCAAATTTTTTCAATTTAGATAGTAGCTTTATCATAATGGGAATTTCAAATGAACCATTTACGAAGTAAATTTCATAGCTCAAACCATTTTTCTTCAATACGCTCTCTGCACCTTCTAATAGATTTTTTGTAATTAAACTATTAAAAGAGGATGCTACTATCCCTATCATATATTTATTATCTCTGAAAGTTTTCTATATGCTTCAATTAAATTACCTTTATCAAATCTAAAAACATCTTTATCATAGCTATTTCCATTTTCATCCCAGACCCTAAATATATCTGGGCTTATCTCATCTCCAAGCAGTATCTCATCGTTATATTTTCCAAACTCAAACTTAATATCTACAAGTTTTAAACTGTAAGATTTAAAAAATTCTAAAAGTATACTATTTGCTTTCATTGCCATATCCTCTATGACTCTTAGTTCTTCTTCATTTGCAAGATTTAAACTATATATGTGCTCTCTACAAATCAAAGGATCATTTAGTTCATCATTTTTATAGAAGAATTCCAATATAGGTTTTTTAAATTCATATTTATTTTCTATACCAAGCCTTTTTACTATTGAACCTGTTGCAATGTTCCTTACTACAATCTCCATTTTAAACATATTTAGCTTTTTACAATAAATCCTATTATTCTCTCTCTTTATGTAATGATTCTTTAGTCCACTTTTACTTAATAGTTCAAAGAAAAAACTTGAAAATTTTGCATTTAGGACACCCTTTCCCTCAAAAGTTTGGAATTTTTTTCCATTAAATGCACTTGCATAATCGCTAAATTCTATTATCACAATATCATCTGAAAATCTATATACGCTTTTTATTTTACCCTTATGTAGAATTTCCAAGTTTTCTATAATTTTAAAGCTTTAAAATTTCATTGTGAAATATTTAACTTCGTTTAATTTTAAAAGAGGTTATATAATATATCCTACTCTCGTTGTAGTTGTAGGAGTTTTTGATAAAAATAAAAGGGCAAATTTTATGTCGTGCGTTTGGAATACTGCTTTATCATTTGAACCTCCACTATATGGTGTATCAATTGCACCTACAAGAGCAACGCATGACTTAATTTTACAAAGTAGAAGTTTCTCGGTTTGCTTTTATCCATTTATTAAAGCGCAAGATGTAGAATTTTTTGGTACCCGTAGCTATAGAGATACAGATAAGTCAAAAAATGTAAATTTATTAAAGAGTATAAAGCTTGAAGTTCCTATTCCTGATAGTGCATATGCGGTACTTGAATGTGGTTTATACGATTTTAATAGATATGGCGACCATACACTATTCGTAGGCAAAATTGAAGTTATTCATTATGACGAAAATGTTACATATGAGCTTTTTAACATGCCAGTTATTAACTTAGATAAGGTAAAACCAGTTTTATATCTTGGAAATGGGGTTTATCTTACAACTGATAGTAATAGTATCTTAAATTTAAGAGCGTGAAATTTATTAGAGACCCACTTTATGAGGACTTTATAGTAATAGACGGTTTGTTATTGAAAGTTTTAGAGCACTATTCATTTCAAAGATTAAGAAGAATATCTCAACTTGGGCTTGTGAGCTATGTATATCCCGGTGCTACTCATACGAGATTTTCCCATTCACTTGGAGCTATGCACCTTATGGATGAAGTAATAAAGAATTTAGAAATGAAGGGTTTTAGTTTTACTAAAGAATTGAAGTTAGCTATGAAATTTTGTGCACTTGTCCATGATATTGGTCATTGTTCATTTTCACATGCATTGGAATTTACACTATTAGATATAAACCATGAAGAAATCACTAAGATTATTATTCAAGAAATACTAAAGGATATAGTTGGAATTGAAATTGCAGAAATTTCAATAGAAATACTAAATCATAAATTTAATATGAAGTTTGTAAATGAGCTAATTAGTAGTCAATTAGATGTTGATAGATTGGACTATATTAGAAGGGATGCATTTTATTGTGGTGTTGATTATGGACTTATTGATGTTTCAAGAATTTTAAGAACTTTAACAATACATAATAATAAACTTGTAGTAGAGGAAAAGGGAAAACATGCGGTTGAAGGGTATTTAGTAGCAAGATATTTAATGTATTGGTCAGTATATTTTCATAAAACTAACTTAGCAATTCAAGCAATGCTATATTCTCTCTTTAAAAGAGCAAGGGACTTAGTTGAAAATAAAATAGAAATACCACTTATAGATAGTTTGAAAATTCTAATAGAACATGGAATAAATACTAAATTAGGTTTAAATGCGTTCTTAACACTTGATGATAGCGATATATTCTATGTCCTTAAGTTATGGACAAGCTCAAACGACAAAATTCTTTCTGACCTTTCAAGAAGAATACTAAATAGAGAAATATTTAAGACTTACGAAGAACTTTCTATTGAAGAAATAGATGTAATGAGGAAAAAACTCATAAATGAAGGACTTGACCCTAATTACTATTTAATAGAGAGGTCAGTTTCAGATGTCGCTTATGAACTAAACGATTTAGATACAAGTATTAAGGTTTTATCTAAGAACAATGAACTTTTAGAAATATCCCAGGCACTTCCTACTGATACGCTGAGAGCTCTTTCAAGACCAATTAAGAAAAAACTTATATTTTCTCCTTTAAAATTTTAAACTAATGATTATATGGGTTTAGTTGTTTGGAGTTTGTGGGTTAATACAAAAACTTGGAACTTTAGTGCGAACTTTATAAATATTGCATACTATAACAAGGATAAAGTTATACTTATTGACGGTGCAATTTTAAGAAGGGATGGAAAAGACAGTTTTCTAACTTCAATTAGTAATATAAAAAGAATATACATAGATTATCCTATAGTCTATATCCTAAGTAGAAACGTAGATACACCATTTTTAAGCTATAACCTAAAAACAAGAGAAAAGACTTACTATAGGGTTTCTGGTGCATTTTCCGATTTCTCTATAAATTCAAAAACCTTACTTGCCCTATCAAATTACTCTAATACTAAAAGTTATAATTTAAAGGATAGTGTTGTTATGGAAAAGTATGGATTTAGAATTTTAGATTTCAATGGGACACAGTTTTATATAGATAGGCAAAACAATTTAAGAAATCTAAAGACTGACCAAGTTATTTTTGAAAATGTAAAAAATATATCTTCATCACTGAATTATCTTTTGGTTTTCAAGAACGATAGATTAGTTGTTTTAGATGAAGGTATGACAAAAAAGACTGAAATTTTAGGGGAATTTGTAGATGGTTTTGCGATAGATGTAGATGGAGATGAAAAAATTGAGTTAATAGTGTATGACAATAACAAGATTTATCTTTTTAAAGAAAGAGACATGGAAATTATATTTCATCAGAAAGACAGTATTACCTGTGTAATACCTTTGGACTACAATAACGATGGGAGTTATGACCTGTTAGTTTCTACTAAGAGAGAAATGAAGTTGTTTGAGCAAATTCCTAAAATACTATTAGAATTTAAAAAATTAGACCAAGATGTATTAAATACTAAGTGCGGTTGCTTGTATGGCATGGTTTTAGTATCTCAAAGACCCATAAAAGATGAGCCATTTTCTATAAAAATTAATTACAAAGCTGATGGCATTGAGTTAAAAGTAGATAATAAGTATGGTGAATTTGTTATAATTAACCTTCTTGATGCACGTGGTTCAATAATAAAAACTGTATACTCTGGTGCATTTAAGGGTGTAAATACATTTAACATAAGTAATCTACAAAATGCTGGACTTTACATTATAAGTATAAAAGGGGAGAGAAATTCTCAAAAAGTATCATTTATATGGAACAAAAGATAGAGTTATACTTAAAGCAGTTTCCTATATACGAACTTTTAAAAGAAACCAATAGTTTTATTGTAGGCGGGACAATAAGAAGTTTAATCTTGAATGAAGAAATTTTAGATATTGACATACTTACATTTGATGATATAAATGTTATAGCAAAGCAAATTGCAAAAATTACAAGTGGTACAATTGTAAAGTTAGATGAAAATACTATTAGAGTTGCAAGCGATATTAATTACGATATAAGTACTCCAAGAGGAAATAATATTTTTGAAGATTTAAGCAAAAGAGATTTTACAATAAATTCCATAGCATACGATATTAGAAATAAAATTATTCTTGATCCAATGTATGGAAAAAATGACATAAGCGGAAAAATTATTAGAATTTCATATTTAGACGCATTTAAAGATGACCCTTTAAGACTACTTAGAGCTATAAGGTTTTCCGCCATTTACGACTTTGATTTTGAAATGAATACTTATAATCAAATGATAAAAGATGCTTATTTAATAAAGAATGTATCAGGTGAAAGAATACACTACGAACTAATTAAGATGTTCTCAAGTAATAATCCCTATAAGGCGTTAAAAACTTTAATAGATACTAATATTGGATTTTATTTGTTTCCCGAACTTAGTGATTTAAAAAAACCACTTCCTTTTCTTGAGCAAAACATATTGGAGCATACGTTGAAAGTTGTAGAGTTTTTGGATTTCTATTTGAAGTATTTAGATAAAAGTCCATTTCACTACTATTTGCATAGATTTAAAGTTTTAGAAAAACCTGAAAATAGGGCAATTTTAGTAATTGCAGCAATATTTCATGATATAGCAAAACCAAAGACACATAGTTATGAAAATGGAGAAGTGCACTTTTATGGTCATGATGTAGAAGGTGCGAAAATATTTAAAGAAATTGCAAAAAGATTAAGTTTTTCAAGACGCGAAATTAAAATAATTAGCAATCTTATTTTAAACCATATGCACCCACACTATCTTTCCTCCCCCGAAACTACGAAAAAGGCTATTAATAGATTTTTAAATAGAGTAGAGGATATTTCAAAAGGAGAGGAAGGATGGACTTTTCCCTTAATACTTATAGCATTTTGCGATGCACTTGCAACGAAACTATCTCATTATGGAGTTTCAGGACACTTAAAAATAGCAAGGATTTTAGAAGATATATTACAAGAAAAAGAAGCAAATCAAAATAAACCACCAAGACTTGTTACAGGTTATGACATTATGGAAAGAGGAATTAGTCCATCACCCATTTATAAGAAAATACTTCAAGAAATTGAAGATTTAGTAGTTGAAGGTGTAATAAAAACAAGGGAACAAGCATTATCTGTTCTTGACGAGATTATAAAAAAGTATAAAGAACAATCTTGAAAGAAAAACTAAGAAAGATATTTCTCTATGGTATTGTGGATATTTTAGTAAGGAATAGAGTAAATCCGAATTTCATAACTATATTTGCTTTTCTTTTAAATTTCATTCCATTTTACTTTTATATAAACAAGCAATTTATATTAGGTGGTCTTAGTTTGTTATTAGTTAGTTTGCTTGATGCAATAGATGGAGAAGTAGCAAGAAAGTCAAATATGACTTCAAATTTTGGTGCTCTACTTGATTCTACGTTAGATAGGTTTTCTGAGGCACTAATATTTTTAGCCTTTATTATTGCATTTAATAATAATTTTACTATTCAATTGCTACTTATTTTATGTGCCTTTGGTTCATTTTTTATTAGCTATATTAGAGCAAGGGGTGAAGGTTTAAGTATTTTGATAAAAGTTGGACCGATGGAAAGACCAGAAAGGATAGGATTTATTTTTATAATGAGTTTTTTTGTAGACTTTATAATTTATTTTCTCATTGCATTTACAGTTTTGATATACTTAACTATTATTCTAAGAATATACCATGGATATAGAAAGCTTACTTTAAAATTATGAACATGTTTTTAATAGATGAGGAAACTATTAAGCAAAAAGTAAAAGAGTTAGCACAAAAAATATCAAAAGATTATGAAAACAGCGACAATTTAGTAGTTATAGGAGTGTTAAAGGGGGCATTTATATTTTTGGCTGATTTAGTAAGAGAACTTAAAATTCCTTGTAAAGTTGACTTTATAAAAGTTTCGTCATATGGACAGTCTACGCAAAGTTCAGGTATTGTAAGGATAGAATTAGATACAAGTATAGATATCGCAAATAGCGATGTTCTCATAGTTGAAGATATTTTAGATACGGGTTTAACTTTAAAATACATAAAGGAGCTTATTTTATCAAGAAATCCAAGGTCCTTAAAAATTGCAGTTTTGCTCGATAAAGTTGAGAGGAGAAAAATAGATATAAGTGCGGACTACGTTGGCTTTGTAGTTCCTGATAAATTCTTAGTAGGTTATGGTTTAGACTTTTCCGAAAACTATAGAAATATACCTTATATCAAAGAGCTTGAGACATAGCTTTTATCTATAACCATAAATCCTTCTTAAACTTAAATCTAACAAAATCAAAAATATTACAACAAAACCAAAAAACAAATTATTAAAAATTTCCTTTTGAACCCTTACTTTTTCACTTTCTATCTCATCTAAATTTTTAACAAACTTCCCTCCCGTTTTATTAGTTAAATTAGATAATGTAATAGTATCAATACCTTCCTCATTTTCAAAGCCTAAACTATCAACCTTCAAAAATATTTCTTTTTCATAAACTTTTCTATTTTCTAAATAACCCTCTATATTCAAAGTTTCCTCTTTTTTAATATTAATCGTTAAGTAATTTGGAATTTCCTTTCCATTTGAAAAAAATTTTATTTTTTGATTATTTGAAGTGATTTTTATATATGCCTTATTGTAAACTATACGATATTCTAAATTTACTATGGGTTTTAGATTTATTGCGGTATTTACTATTGGAATAATAATATTTTTATATTCCGAAAAGTCGTATCTTCCAATCTTCCAAAGCTCGTCAGTTAGAACGAAAACTCTCATTTTACTAATTCCTGAAAATGGACTAATTATATACTCATCTATGGGGAAATTTACCAGACTATCAAACTCTAAGTTATTTACTCTAAACTTATAAAACTTTTTATTTTTACTTAAAAAAACTAAGTCCTCTCCTTTATCTTCTCCATATCCAATTTTCAAAAGAAAGTCCTTCTTAAATTTTTCATTCTTTAAATTTACTATTACTTCATATCCCATATCCTTTAAAGCCCTGTTTAAAATTCCAATCTCAGGATTTATTATATGAGCATTTATTAAAATGGACTTACTAAAATTTTGAACTTGAATTGGATAAAATAATTTTCTATTTAAAAAATTTAGTTCTATTTTATAAAAGCCCTCTATATTTGGTGCTTTTAGTATAAAGGTAAAACTATTTTGACCTTTTTTTATTTGCCATTGTCTATATAGCTTTATAGTATCAAGTTTAATTTCAATTTTTATTGTAGTATCTCTATTTGAAAAAACTTCAAGATAATTTTGAAATATTTCTAATGGTTGAACAGTTTGTGGATATATGTAGTTTTTTATAAAAATATCATTAGTTTTGATATTTGGATATATCACATAAATAGGGACATGAAATTCGTCGTAGTTAATATCAGAAGGATAATTATGCCAACCATCTCCAATATACACTATTTTATCGTAGTTTTTTAGATAACTCAATGCATTTAAATTAGTGATATTGTATTTAAAGCGAAAACCTTTAAATCTATAAATACTATCTCCTAGTTCAAATTTATCATAATTTTTTGTATCTATGCTCTTGTAAAAATCAATTAGCCATGATGAACTTCTTGATAGGTCAAATACAACTGCAATTTTATCATTCTTTTGCTCAAAATAACTAATCTTTGGATTTAATACCATAAGTATTAGAATGAAAATTGCTAAACCTCTAAGGATTTTGGAAAATAAAGGTTTTGTTAGAATTATTATCAACAAAAGGAGAATTAATAAGATAAAAATTGTCAAGAACTTACTTTAATCCAAAATAGTTCTTGTCCATATTCTACTGGTTTTCCATTTTCTACTAATATCTTTTCAACTATACCATCAACATCACTCTCAATTTCATTCATTACTTTCATAGCTTCAACAATACACAAAACTTGTCCTTTTTTTACAAAATCTCCTTCCTTCACAAATGGTTCTGCACCTGGCGAAGGCGCTCTATAGAATGTTCCTACAAGTGGAGATTTTATAACATGATAGTTTTTCTTGTCTTCTTCTGTTTCTTCCTTCTTTTCTTGAATAATAGGTTGATTTGTAGTTTGGACCTGTATTGGAGTTGTTGGTTGGACTATAACTTGACCTTGAGTATTACTTTTTGAAAGCTTCATTCTAAGCTTTGGTTTATCCATTTCAATCTCAAGTTCACCTAAATTACTCTTTTGAAAAATATCTATAATTTTCATTATAAACTTGTAGTTCATTTCTTCCCAACCCTTTCTATGTATTTATCTTCCCTTGTATCTACTTTTATAATATCTCCTACTTCTATAAAATATGGAACTTTTATTACTTTATTTGTTTCAAGCTTTGCAGGCTTTCCTGCACCTGCTACTGTATCACCTTTAAAGTTAGGCTCAGTTTCTATTACTTCAAGTTCTACGAAGTTTGGAAGTTCAATACCTATAGGCTTTTTGTCTATATACAAAATCGTAACTTCAAGTCCTTCTTTTAAATATCCAAGACTATCCTCAATATCTTCTTTACTAAAATGAATTTCTTCGTAATTTTGATTGTCAAAAAATACATAAGTATTATCGTTTAGCTTATATGAAAATATACCTGAGTTTCTTTCTAATTCAATTTCCTCAATGGGTTCATCTCTTTTAACTGTTAGATTATATACATTACCTGTTTTTAAATGCTTTACTTTTAAAGAATATGTAGTTATATCATTTGCCTTGTGCACATGCTTGAAGTCCAAAACCAAGTATGGTTCATTTCTATATTTAATTGCTGTCCCCTTTTTTACTTCTGCCATATTTAAATTTTAAAGGATTTACATTAGCTTTAAAATTTTCAGAAATTTTTTAGGGAGGTTAAAGTTTATGGAAAGTTTGATAGAAAATATAGTGGTAATAAAAAGAACTGCAAAGATGAGAGCGGGAGGTAGGACTTTTAGGATGCACGTTTGGGTTGTTGTGGGTGATGGTCAAGGTAAGGTTGGTATCGGTCATGGAAGAGCAGCTGAAACTCCTGAAGCCGTCTCAAAAGCATTGAGACAAGCAAGAAAAAATCTAAAGAGTGTTGTAATAAAAAATGGAACACTACCTCATCCTGTGTATATAAAATTTGGTGCAATTAAGTTGATATTAAAGCCTGCTGCGCCCGGTACAGGTATAATCGCAAGCCAGCCAGTAAGAGCAATATTAGAAGCAGCAGGGTATAAAAATGTTCTAACAAAAGTTCTTGGTAAGTCAACAAATCCTGTAAATCTCTTGAAAGCTACTATGCTCGCACTTGAAGGTTTAAAAGACCCTGAATTTGTCCTATCGTATAGATACTCAAGCAAATGATAGTATTAGACCAAAAAATTGACTATAAACTTATTTATAAAATTGCTTATTCAGAAGAAGAAATAGAGATTAGTGATGATTTAAAAAGAAGAATTTTAAATAGTCGCAAGGTTTTAGAGGAAAAAATAAAGAATAATAAAACTATATATGGTGTAAATACAGGTTTTGGAAAGCTTTATAATGTAAAAGTAGAGGAGCTTGAAAAATTACAGCTAAATTTAGTTAGGTCGCATGCAGTAGGTACTGGTGAAGAATTAGAGAGAGAAATTTCAAGGGCTATATTATTTTTAAAACTTTTTAATCTCAGCTTAGGATACTCAGGTATTAGATATGAAGTTATAGAAAGGCTGATATTTTTTTTAAATAATAAAGTATATCCCGTAATTCCTAAGTATGGTTCAGTTGGTTCAAGTGGGGACTTAGTCCCACTCTCACATATGGCATTAACACTAATCGGAGAAGGTTTTGTATATTTAGATAAATCATTTTATCCGTCATTAATTGCACACAAAATTTTAGAAATAGAGCCATTGAAATTAAAAGAAAAGGAAGGTCTTTCACTTATAAATGGTTTAGAATATAGCAAATCAATTTTATCGCTTAGCGTATATGAGTTTGAAAAGTTAATGCACCAGTTTATAACTGTATTTTTATTTTCCGCATATGCCTTTGAATCTAACAAAAGTCATTTTGACATAAAACTTTCAAAGTTGAGCAAAAGTGAAGGGTTTTCTACTATTATAAATATCCTTTATGATTTCTCAAAAAATCTTGAAAACAAAAGAATACAAGACCCATATTCTTTTAGAACCTTTCCACATATATTCTCTGCAGTTTATGACAATTTTAAATATATTTCTCAAAAATTGAATGAAGAAATAAATACTCCATCAGATAATCCAATAGTTATAGAAGATGAAGTTATATCTAGTGGCTTTTTTCAAGGTCAGCAAATTTCATTTTTAAGTGATTTTTTAAACATGAACCTTATAAAAATGTGCCATCTTTCTGAAAGAATTACTTTTCAACTTTTAAAAGAATATAACTTTTTAATACCTAATCCAGGTATAAATACAGGACTTATGATAATGCAAGTAAGTCAAGCAAGTTTATTAAATAGCATGAATTTTTATCCATATTCTATAGACAATCTTATAACAAGTGAGTTTCAAGAAGATATTGTATCCTTTAGTTCAAATTCCGCTTTAAATCTATATGAAAATATTAAAAAAGCATACTACATTCTCTCATATCATCTAATAGCTGCGATTCAAGCCCTTTATATTACTAATAACTTTCAAAAACTTCCTTTAAAACTAAGTGAAATTTATCATAATTTAAGATTTCATAAAACCAATCCTCTTAGAGAAATACAGGAAGATAGGAATTTTACACAAGATATAGAAAATGCTATTTATCATCTAAAAAATGGAAATTTACTAATTTATAGTCTTTCGTAATAGTTTCCAACTTGCTTAATTAAGCCCTTTATTTCTAATGAAGTAAGCGTAGAAATTAAAAGTGAATAGTCCTTAAAAATCTCAATTAGTTCATCTAAGCTAACTTTACCTACAATCTTTTCATAAACTTCTCTCTCAATTTCACTTAGTTCAACATCTTTCTTTATATTTATTCTCCCAAGACCAAGCTCTAAAAGTATATCCTCTGGTGTTTCTACAACTTGTGCTATGTGAGATTTTATTAGTTTAATTGGACCTTTTGCTTGTGGAATATCTATCCTATTTGGAATAGTAAAAACCTCTTTGTTTAGGTCAAATGCATATCTTGCTGTAATTAGTGCTCCTGAGTCTTCATTTCCTTCTACTATCAAAACTCCTATACTTAAAGATGCTATTGTAAAGTTTCTAATAGGAAATGTTTCTTTTGAGGGTGGAAAATCTATGGGGAATTGTGAAATAATTAGCCCCCCTTCATTGTATATCTTTTTAAAAAGTTTTTCGTTTGACTTTGGATGTAAAATATTTATACCACTTCCTAAAACTACTATTGTATTGGGTGTTGCTCCAAGATGAGCATAGCTATCAATTCCAATAGCTCCTCCTGAAACTATTGTTAGTTTTTCTGAGAGAATCTTTGAAAACTTATATGCAATGTTTTTTCCATAATCCGTCGGTTTTCTTGTCCCTACTATTGCAAATTTTAGTCTTTTTAGTAATTCTAAATTACCCCAAGCATAAATTATTGCAGTTGTATTTTCAATGTGTTTAAGTTCATAGGGAAACAAATCGTCATCTAATAAAATTATCTTAATGTTTAATTTATTTGCTTTTTCTACTTCCTCTTTTGCTCTTTTTATATCAAGCTGTTTTACTTTTCTCGCTACTTCTAATGGTAAAATTTCCATTAATTCGCTTATGTTAGCATTTACTATATTTTCAATATTTTTAAACTTATTTATTAATCTTCTGTATCTAACTGGACCTATTCCTTCAGTTAGTATTAATGCAAGTTTTTCAATCATCTTCTAATCTTGTTCTTTTTATTATACCCCTTTGTGAGGTTTTAATAAAATTTATAAGAAATTCAATGTCTTCATTTCTTGGTAGTTTTTCAAGCTCCTTTAGTGCATCACTTAAGTTTAAATTTGGATTTTTTATGATTTTAAAAGCTTCTGAAATTAAGTTTATTCTTTCTTCTGTAAACCCTCTTCTTTTAAGTCCAACTATATTTATTCCTATCAAGTAAGCAGGATTTCCCTCAACCATGGAAAATGGTAAAATATCTTGATTTACTCTTGACATACCACTGACTATGCTATATGCTCCAATCCTTGTAAATTGATGAACTCCAACTAATCCTGAAACATATGCATAGTCTCCTACTTCTACATGTCCTGCAAGTTGAACTGCATTTACTATAATTGTCCCATTTCCAATTTTACAGTTATGAGCTATATGTGCATATGCCATAATGTAATTGTCATTTCCTATAATAGTCTTACTTCCTTCCCCAGTAGACCTGTGTATGCTTACAAATTCCCTAATTATATTATTATCACCAATCTCTACATATGTATTTTCTCCCTTATATTTTACATCTTGAGGTTCCAAACCTATTACTACATTATGAAAAATTTTATTATTTTTACCAATTTTTACATATCCTTCTATTACAACATTGTTTCCAATAATCGTATTATCTTCTACTATAACATTCTCACCAATATATGTATTTTCTCCAATTTTTACATTTCTGCCTATCTTAGCAGTTGGGTGAATGAACTTCAAACTTTTATTTCTTCCTGTTTTCTTCCAAATATTATTCTTCCCGTTTCACTTTGATATATTGAAACAATTTCAATTTCTATTTCTCTCCCCATATCCCTTTTAGCATGATCTACTACTACCATAGTTCCATCTTCAAGATATCCAAGACCCTGGTCAGGTTCTTTACCTTCCCTAATAATTCTAATTTTCATTTTATCACCAGGCATAACAGGTAGTGATAGCGCTTTTGTAATTTTATTTATGTTTATTACCTCAACACCTTGAATTTCGGCTAATTTTTGTAAATTGTAATCGGTTGTTATAATAGGAATTTTCCTATTTCTTGCAATATTAATTAGTCTATGATCTACCTCTCTATTTCTTGGACTATCGGAAATAATTTCTACTTTTATGATTTTTCCTGATAGTTGCTTTAATCCTTCTAAAACAGAAAGTCCTCTTCTTCCCTTTTCTCTTCTTAGTGGATCTGTAGAGTCCGCAATATGCTGAACTTCACCAATTACAAATCTTGGGACTAATAGCTCACCTTCTAATATTCCTTCTTTTGCTATTTCAAGTATTCTCCCGTCTATTAAAGCACTTGTGTCTATGAGTTTTGGTCTTCCAAGCACATCTGTGAAGTCTCTCTGGAAGAAACTAACGATTTCTCCGAATTTTAGGTCTTTCCTCTTGACATAAGAGAATAGCACAAATATATAAATCACAATTAGATTCAGTACGAGGTATATATAACTATGAACTATTGAAGGTGTAAATTTTGCAACTATAGAAGATAGAAGATTTCCTATTATCAGTGCAATTGCTAAGGAAACTGAGAAAGTGATAACAGATTTTATTTTTCTGTTAGCTATGAAATTAGAGATAAGATAGGAAATGGCGGAAACTATGATAGCTGGTATTAAGGACACGTACCAAGTAAATCCAAAGTTTATAAAACCAAAAAATACACTTAAAGCTATAAGTATCGTAAAAATTATATTTATAACACTCATACAATTTCACCTCGTCTTCTTTGATAATTTTAAAGCACAGAATATGCTATCTGTTTTCTAAGTAATTTTTAAGAAAGTTGAATGTAAGTTCTATATCTTTTTTGTGAGCGATTTGAAGTGGAGTATGTATATATCTACATGGGACTGATATTACAATAGTTGGAAACTTTTGATGTAAAATTCCTGCATCTGTTGAACCTATCATAGGTCTTTTAACTTGAAATGGTATTTTGTATTTTTCAAAGTGGAAGATAAATTCCTTTAAGATATGTGGCTTTACAATAAAACTCTTATCCGCAATGGTTATACATGGACCTTTAGATAAAAATGAAGATTGTTCTTCTTCTTTAATATATGGACTTTCAGCACTCGTAGTTTCTATGACAATTGCAAGATCTACATTTATATGTTCCAATATTGCCTTTGCTCCTCTCATTCCTACTTCCTCTTCAACACAAAAACAGAAATAAGTATCAAAATAATTGTTTACATTTTTTATAAGTTCAATTGCTATAAACGTTCCAATTCTATTATCAAAAGCCTTTCCCATAATAATATTTTCTGAAATTTCTCTATAGCTGTAGTCTATAAGAGCAAAGTCTCCAATATTTACTTTTTCATAATTTTCCACAACATCTACGAAAAGTGAGAATACACTATCTAATTCTATTTTATAGTTTTCAAGATGCGGAGGAATAGTTGAAAATACTCCATAGACAAAATCTTCTTTTGTTTTTATTTTTACTAAGTGAGAGGGAAGTATTTTCGCATCCCAACTACCAAGTGGAGAAAGTTTTATAAATCCTTTACTTTTAGATGCAACTATAAATCCTATTTCATCAATATGACATTCTATTAGAATTTTTTTTGAACTACTTTTTCCTTTTTTATAAAATATTAAGTTTCCATATGTATCTTCGTATATATCATCTCCTAATTCACTCCTTATGATTTCCTTGACCTCTATTTCAAATCCTGATGGACCAAATGCATTACTAAGTTTTTCAAGTAATTTAAAGTCCATATTAAAATTTTAAATCTTCAATACCATAAAATTTCAAAATGATGATTTATATTCTTTCTACAATAAATTTTTTATTTAAAGAACCATCCTTATATGAACTTGTCTTTCCCATAAAAAATCCATACTTATTTAAAAATTTCTATTTTACTTTTTCTCTAAATTCTGAAGAAAGTTCGACTTTAGATATAGGATTGTTTTATAAGCAAAATGGTGTTTTGGATGATAGTTTTTATATGGAGCAAAAACAAGTGTTTGGTAAAAGGGGAGGTATAAATAGTATTGGTGTTGGTTATAAAATTGGTAATCTCCAATTTAATTTTAAGTATTACTTAAATGAACTATTTTATATTGAAACGTCTGATAATTATCAAATAAAGAGGTGGGACATGGTATTTGGTAAAATTAGAGATACTTTGTATCCAAGTGATATAAAGAATTTAGATAGAAGTATTATAGTTGAATATGACTTTGACTCTCTCTATAGGAATTTAAATCTAAATTCATCGGGAAAGTTTTCTATATATGCTAATCCTATTGTTTTTGAACTTGGTTATAAAAATTTTTTGATAGGTTCGGAAATGAGATTTCTATATCAATTAGGAAATAGTATAGAGTATAGTGCAAGAAACTATTATCTTTCGTATACGCCGAAAGTAAAGATTTTAAACTATAATAATTATTTATGGCAAGCATACTTAAGAGCTGTTGCAAATATGCCCGATCCTTTCAAAATAAAAAGAACATTTCAATTAGAAAAGCAAAATCACTTTAGTTTTTATTTTGCATATTTTAACAATAATACATTATTTAAAGTTGGCTACTCCCCTTCTTTAAAAATAAATCTTGAAACCTTGGATGATATATCTTATATAGTTTTTGTTTCAAATAATATAGACTCAGTAAAATTAAATCCAGGTTCTAACTATCTTTATGTAATAAAGGAAGGAGATACTTTTAAAATTTTGAATTTTTCAGAAGTTTATCTATTTTTTAGTTATAAAGATACAAGTTTTAAAAATGTAAGTTATGTTTATTATGAAATTCCCTCAAGTCTTATTTTTGAGCTATATTACAGCTTCAAGTTAAAGAATTTCAATTTTACTATCTTTTCAGGTCAAAAGTCATTAAAAAGGCTTTATTTGGGTTTATCCAATACACATAAACTTTATGGGAAGGTAATTTCTAACTATGGATATGTTTTCAATAAAAATGCATTTTTTGATTACCAGACATTTTTCTTCAATGCACTTGTCCCAACAGGAAGATTTTTATTTAGTTTCGGTGGAAAGTTAGATTTTCATAATAAGTTTCAACATTTTATTCTTAATAATTTACTCAAAGATTATCTAAATTTCTACAAGTCATCCTCCTTACCTTCTATTGGTTTTAATTTTCAAGTAAGTTATATAAGATAATTTATTTATTTTTTATTCTTTTGTCCCAAAGACCCATTTTTTTTCTTTTCTCAAAAGTTAGTTCTACGATATGTTTATTTATCTCTGAAATAACTCTCGGTTTTTCACTTTCTGCATTCTCAAGCCTTTTAATTGCATATTGCACGTATTCTTGAGATATGTCTATACCAATAAAGTCTTTATTTAAAAGTTTTGATGCAACAAGGGTAGTGCCAGTACCACAAAAAGGGTCTATAACTGTACCCGGTTTATCTTCAAGAACTGAGTAAATTATTCTTGTTGGAAGTTCTATAGGAAAAACAGCTGGATGGTCTTTATGACTTTGTTCTGGTCTTATTTCCCATACTGATGTAAGCTTTGCATGCCTTGGTTTTAATTCTTCTGGTTTTCCCTTTACAAGCCAGTATATACGCTCTTCTACCTGCCAAAATCTCCAGCCTCTTATGTTACCCGCTATTTTCCTGTGCCATATTATCTCCTGCCATATAGTCCATTTAGTTTTTACTAACCAGCTTATAGGATGTATCATTTTCCTATTTTCATATCTAACTTTGTGGTTATAAAAAAAGCTACCCCCTTCTTTGGTTATTCTATATAGTTCATCAAGCACTTCAACTTGCCAGCTTTGGTAGTCTTCCTCTTCTCTTTTGTCCTTAGCACCTGTATATACAACTTTTGGAACGAGCCATCCACCGTGCTTTTCTTTTTTATTGTATGGCGGAGAGGTAATGCCAAGGTCTATACAGGAATTAGGTATTTGTGAAAGCACTTCCAATACATCCCCACATATAACTTTGTTTATAAACTCTTCAATGGGTTTCATTGGATATTTAATCTTTAAAGCTGAAAGTTGCAGACCTCAAATACTGACCTTTCTTCCTTATTAAATCATCTCCGAAGAATGATTTTAAGGCTTTTTCTATCTTGCTTTTTAAACAATGAAAGTCAAACTCAAGTATGTATATAAGATGCCCTTTTACATATCCGCAAGCTAATACCTTTGGTTTATTAGACAGATCTTTCTTAAACCTCTCTGGCGTATAATCATTAAAGCTACCACTACCGTTTAACTTTTTTTTCTCTTTGTCAGTATTTTGAGGCTTTACTTCACAAAATTCTAATCTATCGCTATCTACAGCTTGCTTGTATTCGTCATATCCCAACTTTTTCTGTGTAGGCTCGTATCCAGCAATGTACAGAGCTACCAATTCTCTCAGCTTTGAGGAATTTTTGTCGTTGAAATACATAGTTAGTATTTCAATAAGAAGGTCTTTGATAATAGGCTTTGAAAGTTTGTTCAAAAACTTTCTAAAATCTATCTCTTTATCCTTAGCATAGAGTATAAGGCTCCTTTTAAGATTTTCATTCATTTACCATAATACAATTTAATAATTTCTTCTGTTGTTTTTTTCCCTTCTAAGGGCTTTCCTTGTTATTACCACATTTATAGCTTTTGGACCTTTTTCAGTATTTTCTATTTCAAATGTTACTTCATCGCCTTCGTTTAGTGTTCTATATTCATTTGATTGAATGCTCGTGTAATGGACAAATATACTCTTTCCATCTTCGCTATCTATGAACCCATATCCTTTCTTTGGGTTGAACCATTTTACTTTACCTTTCATCTTTTCCTCCTTATAAATTATAAAATTGTAGAAATTTTAAAGCATAAAATTTTTTAATTCAATAACCTATTAAAATAGTTTAGATATTTCAAAGCGACTTCTTTTGAAAAGATAATAATAACATTTTCGTCATTTTCATTGTCTGCGTTGGATGAAAAGTTATATGAACCTGTTATAACTATAGAACTATCAACAATAATTACCTTGTTGTGCATATTCTTTGGATTTTTGTCTAATATTACATTCATGCCTTTTTCTTTTAGTTTTTCATACTCGGAAAATTTACTAACTTGACGAGTTTCAAATATTCCACTTACCTTTACGCCTCTGCTATGTGCTCTAATCATAGCACTTGCAATTTTATCGTGTGTAAACGAAAATGCCATAAAGTCAATAGTTTTTTGAGATTGATCAATTATTTCAATAATTCTTCTGCTTGGTTTTTCTTCTGGTGAGAAATAGTTTTCAATCCTAATATCATCTAACATTATTATGTTATTGCCAATTTTTTCTTTAGCTCTTGAAAATTTCTTTTCGTAGAACATTTGATTAAATTCTTTTAAATAGTTCCCTGCGAGGGCTTTTGACCTAATTATTAAAATATTGTTGTCATTCTTGTAAATATCATTGTCTGTCCAGTTCATAGACCCTGTAATAACTATTTCTTCATCAATTATAGCAAATTTATGATGCATATAGCTATTATCTTCTTGAAATACAACTTCAATATTACTATTTAAAACTTTTTGTAATTCTGGATAATCTAAGTTATCCTTGTCAGTTATTATTTTTACATCAATACCTCTGTTTTTTGCGTCCATTAGACCTTGTATTAATTCCCTATTTCCAATTTCAAAAACCGCAATATAAATACTTTTCTTTGCATTATCTAAATAGGACTTAATTTTAGGTACTACATCATCGTATCTTGTAAATAGCACTAAAATGGACTTATCGGAGTGAATTGTTTGATAATTCTCCTCAAAATAACAACTTCTAAATATAGAAGAACTTGATATAACTAAGAGAAGAACTATAGCTGAAATAAGTCTAATGTTTAAAATTTTTCTATATCTTCTCATTTATTTTTTATTTTGTTTAAAACCGATTGTTTTATCTCAGAAATCAATATACCATCTTTATATGCTTTCTCTATATCGTTTTCTATATCTTTTAAAAACTTTCTTGCGCTTTCGTCATCCATATTTTCTGTAATTGTCTCATTGTCGTATAACCATTCATAAAGCATTCTTTTTTCTCTTTCTCTCAAATTAAAACACTTATCAATATTTTCAAATACTTCTATCATTAGATTATCTACATCCACGTTTAAAATTTCACTTGCCTTTTGATATATAAGCTTTACATTTTTGGGTTCATTTATTGTTTTTCCTAATTGAGGTGGTGTAAGATATGGACTGTCAGTTTCAAAAAATGTATTTCTTAAATTGGTGTACTTCAATGCTTCTATAATGTAAGGATTTTTGTAAGTAATCATTCCCGAAAATGATAAAAAGTAATTTTTATCTAAAATTTTCCTTGCAATTTCCTTATCTCCACTAAATGAGTGAAATACTACTTTTTTTAAATCGTAGCCATCTAAAATTCCAATTGCAAGTTCAAAAACTTTATAAGAATCCTTTTGGTCTCTTAAGTGCAAAACGACTGGAAGATTATACTTTATAGCAAGTTCTATTTGCTTTTTAAAACCTTCAATTTGAACTTCTTTATCGAATTTATTCCAGTAAAAGTCTAAACCAATTTCCCCAATTGCAATAACTTTATGGTGTTCTAATAAGTTTTCCAATTCTTCTATCTTATTAATTTCATTAATGCTATTTGGATGTATTCCCAATATTGCATAAACTATCTCGTATTTTTCTGAGATTTCTAAAGCTTTTTTAGAGGATGCTATATCATAGCCCACGCAAAATATTCTTTTTACATTCTCTTTTTTAGCATTTTCTACAATATTGTCTAAATTATTATATTCTTCGCTATTTAAATGAGCATGCGTATCTATGTAAATTTTCACTTTGAGTATAAAAATGCAATTAGACCTTTTTGTGCATGTAGTCTATTTTCCGCTTGTTGAAATACTATGGAGTTTTCACTTTCTATTACTTCATCTGTTATTTCTTCATCCCTATGTGCAGGTAGACAATGCATGATTTTATATCCCTTTGGTGCATACTTTAGAATCTCACTATTTATTTGATATTCTCTAAATATTCTTTTTCTTTCTTCCGCTTCACTTTCTTGACCCATACTTGCCCACACGTCTGTATAAATAAAATCGCTATTTTTTATTGCATATACGATGTCATTAGTAATTTCAATTTTAGCTCCAGTTTTTTTAGAAATCTCAATTGATTTATTATATATCTCTCTATTTGGCTCGTATCCATTTGGTCCAGCCCATATAAATCTATTTCCTATATATGAAGATATTAACATAAGTGAATGTGAGACATTATTTCCATCTCCAATAAATGTAAGTGTAAAATCCTTTGAAAAATTAGTTATTTCAAATATTGTAAGTGTATCCGCAAGTGCTTGACAAGGATGTTCCAAGTCTGATAGTGCATTTATTACGGGAATTGTTGTATATTTTGCTAATTCAATTAAAGTTTGATGCGAGTATACTCTTGAAACTATGCCATTTACCCATTTGTCTAAATTCCTTGCTACATCCTTTACGGGTTCTCTTTGACCCATCCTTACACTTTGATGCTCCAAGTTTAAAGCATATCCTCCAAGTTGAGTAATTGCTATTTGGAATGTTGCTATTGTTCTAAGTGAAGGCTTTTCAAATATTAAAGCAATAGTCCTATTATTTAGTACATTCTCAAGGAATTTTCCCTTTTTAAATTCCATTTTGTAGTGAAAGCCAAGATTTATAACCTCTCTTGTTTCCTCAATAGAAAGGTCTAAAATAGAAAGATAATCTCTTTTTTGCATGCAGAAATTTTAAAGTTTTTAGAAAACTAAAAAGCTTTTTGTATAAGTTTGATTATATAAATAAATCTTCAATATATATGTTCCTGAATTTATGTCTATATTGTAGCTATATTTCCCTGGTTCTAATTCCCCTATCTTTTTATTTCATACCTTACATTTCTTTTATTTATCAAGTGTAAATTTATTGAATTGGAGATAATGTAAAACTTATCTCCGGGAAGTTTTACACTTTCATCCTGTAATACAGGTGTGAACGTTCCACAAATCCCAAGAGCTAACCATCTTGCAATTCTTCCAAGATAACTGTTATCTCCCGGATCAACACAACTATAACTAAAACAGTGATCTGTATATGCCAACCTACCATTTCCGTAGTTTCCTACCATAAGAGTAGGATCATTTGGTCCATTTGTAGTATCAACTATAAGAACTGACCAGTTATTACTATAAGGACCTTGAATATCATAATCTCCTGAAGTCAAATCCTTATTTAAACCTGATGTTATAGGATGTAATGGTGCAAGAGGTGTAAATTCTTGGCAATTTGAATTTCCGCAGTTCCACCATGCGGAACTTATATTTATTGAAAAAGTAGGTGGCAAAGTAGGAACATTATCCGCTTGGTTTGGTTGATTTATCCAGTATCCACCTCCCATAAGGACGTAATTTTGTAAGCTTGGTCCTAAATTCACTACATTAGAGTGCCATATAGCTCCAACATCTACTAAAACTAAATCGTATTTACATAGAGAGTCAGCTGAAATATTCCCAAGGCTACTGACTTGAACTTGGAAAACGCTTGCACCAAGAGATTGAAGTCTAAGTGGTGTATCATATAAACCTAAATAAATGTATAGTACTTTTACCCCTGAGAGTGAATGTATGAAGTTATTTAGACTTCCATTAATTTCACGATTTATGTTTCCGATACCTACTCGACCATTTTCCAGCTACTTTGTTCTCAAGCCTTAAAATTTTGGATATGAAAAAATGTCCAAATTGCAATTTAGTTATGAACGAAGTTATAAAAGTGAATGTATTAGTGGATGTTTGTCCTCAATGTGGTGGTGTATGGTTGGATAGAGGAGAGTTAGAAAAGATAATTTACAGAATTAAAGATGTGGAAAAAGATTGGGAAGAAGACTATAGGAGATTTGGTCATTATGATGATGATTATTATAAGAAAAAGAAAAAAAAGTGGTTTGATATCTTTGAAATTTTTGACTAATCATGGGTATTAAATTTCCAGATATAGGGAAAATTAGTGAGGAGTTTTTTAATAATTATATATTTCCTAAGTTAGGCTCAAAAAGGGAAGAAGTTATTGTTCCTCCTCAGCATGGTGTAGATGTAGGTATAGTTAAGATATCTGAAAGTAAAGTAATGGCATTTACAACCGATCCAATATATATAGTTCCTCAATATGGATGGGAAAGGGCAGCTTGGTTTGCATTCCACATATTAGCAAGTGATATCTCCACTACGGGTTTTCCTCCAAGTTATGCTATATTTGATTTTAATTTGCCTATGAGTATTAAGGAGGATGAGTTTGAAATTATTTGGGATGTAATAGATAGGGAATGTAAAAAATATGGGACTGCAATTGTGACAGGGCATACCGCAAGGTATACAGGGACAGATTATCCTATGGTAGGTGGAGCAACATTTGTGGCTATATGCGATTATGATAAGTATTTAATTCCGAAAATGGCTATGGAAGGTGATTTGGTAGTAATTACAAAAGGACCTGCAATTGAAACAGTTGGTATTATTTCAAACACATTCCCAAATTATATAAAAAGACATTTAGGTGAGGAGATACTTAAAAAAGCACAAGATTTATTTTATAAGATGAGCACGATAGATGACGCACTATTAGCGGTAAAAGTAGGGGTAAGAGAAAATGGTGTAACCTCTATGCACGATGCTACCGAGTGTGGTGTGATAGGCGGTGTATATGAAGTTGCTCAGGCAAGCAATAAGGGTATTATTATCTATAAAGATGAGATTCCTATACTTAACGAAGTTAAGTTAGTTTGCGATTTATTTAATATAGACCCATATATTTCCATAAGTGAAGGGACATTAGTAATTACAGTAAGGCCAAATAAAGCAAATGAGTTAATAAAAATTCTAAATGACAATAACATAATTGCTAAAGTAATAGGTGAAATTTTGCCATTAGATGAAGGAAGATGGATATACGAAAATGGTGAAAAAAGAGTTCTAACTCATCCAAGAGTAGACCCATTTTGGAATGCGATGAAATTCGGTTTTGAAAATGGTCTAAATTAAATGAGATTTATAAATCTATTTCTTGGGACTACATTCTTGAGTCTTGGATTTGTTGGTCTTTTTGTTCCCCTCTTACCCTCTACTATATTTTTTATTCTATCCGCATTTTTCTATGCAAGAAGCTCAAAAAAACTATATAATTATGTCGTTAATCATCCAAAAATTTCAAAACATATAAGAATATGGCAAGAAAAAAGAGCTATGCCTAAAAAGGCTAAAATTATAGCTATTAGTTCGGTTTTAATAAGCATAGCTTTAACAGTTATTTTAAATAGTTCTATTTATGTTAGGTTAGCCTCAATTATTCTTGGTATATCTCTCATAGTAATACTTCTGAAAATTAGAACCTATTAAATATATAAGCTAACGAAATCTTCGGGTATAACATTTTTCATTACATTCATTAGTTGCTTCGAAAATCTTTTGAAACTATTAGATATTGCATGTGCTCTTACTATTGAAAGATGATACCGATAAAACCACTTATCCTTGAATTTTTCAACTATTTTCTTAATTTGCTCTTTATTTGAATAAAGAATATCAACTGTGGATTTTAATATAGAAAATTCAATAAATTGGGGAAATTTTGGTAAAATGAATGGTCTTTGATAACTAAAAAGTTCATAGAATGTATGGTAATTTCCGAAACTTTCGTCTTTATATGCAAGAACAAATATGGAAGCCTCTTGAGGATCGTTTACTATTTCGTAATTACTTTTTATATAATCTATAATTTCTTCATCATTGCATTCTTCAGGTAAAAAAATCTTAATATCAGATGGTGGATTTATAAACCTCTTATATTCAATAGGATAATCTAAATGGATAATATAAGTGCTGTTTATGTATTTGCTTAAAAGAATTTCTTTTTGAAACCTATGATGAACTATAACTCTATCTACAACTTCAAGAATATCGTATATATAATCAAAACTATCGTGTAAAATGGCTATCTTCCCAATCTTTTCAAACTTATAGCTTTTAAAAATTTCTATATCATCTATAGTTTCAATATGTCCAAGAAGGATAAAAAAATCATTATCATCAATTGTAATATTTTCTTTCATTAAGTAGTTTTTTAGCTTTTCATCGTAGTCCTTTAGTTTTCTATGTTGTAGAATATTGATTCTCAACTTTATCATGTTTTAGAATCTGGTCTAATTCTTCCCCTGTAATTGTTTCTTTTTCTAATAGCATTCTTGCTATTAAGTGTAGTTTGTCTATATTTTCAGTTAAAATTTTAAATGCGGTATTTTCCGCTTCTTCCAAAATTCTCTTTGTTTCTTCATCCGCTATTTTTAAGAAATCTTCAGATGTCCCATTTTTCTTTGCTATTTCTTTACCTATGAATATTTGTCCATCCGTTGATATGTGAATAGGACCTATAGCTTTACTCATTCCCCACTCCATTACCATTTTTCTTGCTATTTGAGTTGATCTTTCTAAGTCATTTGCTGCTCCTGAACTAACTTCATTAAAAACTATTTTCTCCGCAACTCTTCCTCCCATCAGTATTGCAAGCTGATTCTTTAAATAGCTTTCCTCATATAAATATTTATCTTTTTCAGGTAAAGGCACAGTTACTCCTAATGCCATACCTCTTGGTATTATACTTACTTTTTGTATTTTATCAGTGTTTGGAAGCATTCTTGATACTAATGCATGGCCTGCTTCATGGTATGCAACTCTTCTTTTTTCGTCTTCTGAAAGAACAAGATTTCTCTTTGCAGCACCCATTATTATCTTATCTTTCGCTTCTTCTAAGTCCTTTAGTGTAATTTTATCCCTTCCCGCTCTTGCAGCAAGTAAAGCTGCTTCATTTATAAGATTTGCTAAATCTGCACCAGAAAAACCCGGTGTAGTTTGTGCAATTTTTTCTAAATCTACATCTTCAGAAAGTGGTTTGTCCTTTGCATGTATTTTCAATATTTCTAATCTTCCTTTAACGTCAGGTAAGTTTATAAATACCTTTCTATCAAATCTTCCAGGTCTTAATAGTGCAGGGTCCAATATATCTGGTCTATTAGTTGCTGCAAGAATAACTATTCCTTCCTTTCCTTCAAATCCATCCATCTCTACTAAAAGTTGATTTAATGTCTGCTCTCTTTCATCATGACCTCCTCCTATTCCACTTCCCCTCATCCTTCCTACCGCATCAATTTCATCTATAAATATAATTGCAGGAGCTAATTGCTTTGCCTTTTGGAATAAATCTCTTACTCTTGCTGCACCAACACCTACAAACATTTCTACAAAGTCAGAACCAGATATAGATAAAAATGGTACTCCTGCTTCACCTGCTACCGCCTTTGCTAATAAAGTCTTTCCAACACCTGGTGGTCCTACAAGTAATATGCCTTTTGGTATTTTTGCACCAAGTTTGGTATATTTTTCCCTATTTTTTAGAAATTCAACAACTTCCTTTAAATCTTCCTTTGCTTCTTCTGCATCAGCAACATCATCAAACCTTACATTAGGCTTATTGTCAACATATATCTTTGCTCTACTTTGTGAAAATTCTATAGCTCTTGATGCTCCATTTGAAATACTTCTAAGAAATATAAACCAAAATATTATAAACAAAACTATCCAAGGCAAGTAGCTAAGAAAAATCTCCCAAAACACATTTCTATTTTTAGTCTTTATAATAATGCCTTTTTGAATAACTTCACGCATAAGCTGTTCGTCCTTATATGGTAAGATTATTTTAAAATATTTATATTGCTTATCTCCAATTTTTAATGCCTCTTTAAATTCTCCCTCCAGCTCATTTTCAATAATGGTAATTGAGGCTATTTTATTTTCATTTACGAAGTTGATAAACTGATTATATGTAATTTCAAGCTTTAAATTATTATTTGGATTGAAAAGTGTAAAAACGATAAGAAACGAACCTATAATTACTATCCAAATTAAGAGAGTATTAAATATATTTTTCTGCATCTATAAAATTTTAAAGCTTTTGCCTTATTTTGGATGAAATAGAATTCTTTCTATAATTCTTGGATAGTAGTAGTGTTCAAGTTCATGAATTTTGCTTTCAAGTGTTTCTAAATTATCATTTTCCTCTATTCTAATGCATACTTGTTCAATTATTTCACCTTCGTCTACAAACTCATTTACCCAATGTATAGTAATACCGGTAATTTTAACACCATAATTATATGCCCTTTCAATTGCTCTAAGACCTTTGAATGCAGGAAGTAGAGAAGGATGTATATTTATAATTTTCTTCCAATACTTTTTTACTATAAACTCAGGTATTATGCGCATATAACCTGCTAACACTATTAAATTGAAAGGTTCAAGAGAAGATAAAACTTTTAAAAGCTCCTCATTATATTTTTCCTTTCCCATACTTTTATAGTCCAAAACAACTGACCTTACATTTAATAACCTTGCCCTTTCTATAATGTATGCTCTTGGATTATCGCTAATTAAAGCTTTTATAGTTAATGGTTTATCTTTGAAATACTCATAAATTGCTTGAAAATTGCTACCATATCCTGAACCCATTACTATAATTTCTTTCATTGAAATATCACTATCTCAATCCTTCTATTTTGTTTTCTTCCTTCTTCGGTAGAATTGCTTGAAATTGGTCTTGTATCTCCATATGAAACCGCATAGATTTTATCGTGTTCGATTCCCATATTTATAAAATATCTTACAATAACTGTTGCTCTATGTGCAGCTAACTCCCAATTTGTAGGATAAATATGCTTATTAGTTTGAATTGGAATAGAGTCAGTATGACTTTCTACTGAAATTTTACTATAGCCTTTTTGTTTTATCTTTTGTATTATATCGTCTAAATATCTCTTTCCTTCTTCAGTTAGTTCATCGCTACCCGGCTTAAAAATTCTATCAGTTTGTATTATTACTTTTGTAAAATTTTCATTATTTGAATACCCTGAGAACTTTATTAGCTTTTTATTTTCCTCTTCTACGTCAAAAAATGCTTTTTTAAGTGGTAAATATTCAAAGTAATAAAAATATAAGTTAAAACCAAGAAGTAATAAAACTATTAGTATTAAAAACCAACTAAAAAATCTCATGTTATTGAGTTTATAGCTAATACCATATTTCTTAGTTTTTCATATGCAACTTTCCAACTTCTTGTTCTTAATCCACAATCGGGTGCGACGAAAATCCTATTTATATCTTTTATAATTTCTAACGCATATAAAATTCTATCGCGTATAAGTTCAACAGGTTCTATATAGTCATCGTGAACATCAATTACTCCAAGTCCCACAACGAATTTATAATCCTTTAGTTTTTTTAAAATCTCATATCCTCTTCTTACTTTTTCATTTACCCCAAGCTCCCTACTGTCCCTGTTCGCATACTCAAAATGAAATTCATTTATAATTCCTTCAAGTTTTTGAATATAAGGAAATAGTAAGTTATAATCCGAAAAGCAAATATGTACTGAGAAAAATACTTTTCCCTTTAAATCTCCAATTGCACTAATTAGACCGTCTACAAATAAGTCAATTTCATTTCTCTTTGTAGTTGCAGCAGGTTCATCAATTTGTATAAATCTAATAGAATTTTCATATAAGACTTTCAAGTTTTCATAAATTATATTCTTTGCCATGTCTTCTATAAATTTTCTTCTTGCTTCTTTTCTTTTTAAAATACCGTCTCTTGTCCCAATTTCCGCTTCTTTTAAATAAAATTCATCAAATGACCAATCAACAAGAGTATACGGGCCAGTAATGGGTATCTTTATAGGCTTGCTTGCATATTTTTGTATAGTCTTTAATTCATCAATGTAAAAGTATTCCTTTAATTGTGGTTTTTTATATACTGCTGCTTTTTTATAGTATTTATTATCAAAGCTTCTTACATGTCCATAGAATCTAAATCCGTCTATTTTTCTAATTGGGTGTTCGTACATTTCAATTCTATGTTGTTCTCCATCGTATACCACATCTAATCCTGCCTTTTCCAAAAGTTTTATGGCAAATAATGAAGAATACTCTACTATTTTTTCCTTTTCTTCTTGTGTAAAGTTTTCCTTTTTGTTTATTATATCAATTAGTTCTTGTGCATCTATATTTAGAAATTTTATCCAATACTTTGCATCTTCAATGTCTTCCTCACTTAATGGTATGTTATTTAATGCTTTTACTCTCCAATTTGGTTTTGCAAGTGAACCAATTTCGTGTGCTAATAGTGGTTTTAACATTTTGAAATTTTAAAGTAAATTTATGTTTTGACTAATTTTTTCAAAAACCTCTCTAAATGCTTTTGGGTCAATTTTGGAATTTATTTTCTTTGCTTCACCTATGAAAAATCCAATAAGTCCCTGTTTTCCTGATTTATATTCAAAAAACTTCTCTGGATATCTCTCTATTAAAGACTTTACAATATTTTCAATTTCACTTTCACTAATTACTTCAATATTTTTTAATATCTCGTCTACATTTAAATTTTCCTTCATTTCTAATAATTTTTGTCTTGCAATGTGAGGAGGAATTTTATTTTCTTTCATAAAAAAACTTAACTTTGCAAATTCTCTTACACTTGGAAGTGTATCAAAAGACTTAAGAATATTGACTAATAAATTACTTCCAACTACTGCGTCCCCTGAGTTTTCCAAAAACTCATAAAAATAATTACATAGTCTCATATCCCTAACTATAATTTCCGCATATTCTCTATTTACATTCAAGCTTATAAGTTCATTATATACATCAAATGGTGTTTTAACTAAAAACCTATATTCACTAATATCAATTGATGGTATATCGGGTTCTGGAAAATATCTATAATCTTCTTCACTTTCTTTTCTTCTCATTTCTCTTGTAATTTTTAAATAATCATCCCACATTTTTGTAGTCCTTTTAATTCTTCTTCCTTTCTTTATTTCCTCAATTTGATAGTTTATCTCATATTCAAGTGCATTTTCTACTTCTCTTATAGAATTAACGTTCTTTATCTCTACTCTTTCATTATTTTCAACAGAAACATTTATATCTACTCGCATATGACCTTTTTCCATGTTTGCATCTGATATTTTAAGATATTGAACTGTTAATCTTAGGTTTTCTAAAAACTTAACTGCTTCCTTTGAACTTTCCATATCAGGTTTAGTTACTATTTCAATTAGTGGAATGCCTGCTCTATTAAAGTCAAGTAAAACTTCATTTTCCATCTGAATACTTCTTGCAGTATCTTCTTCAAGACTAACTCTATCTATTGCTATTTTCTTTCCACCATATAACTCTGTATATAAATAACCATTGTATCCAACTGAACCTAATTTATACTGAGATATTTGATAACCTTTTGGAAGATCAGGATAGTAGTAATTTTTTCTATAAAATTGTATGCTACTATTTATATTGCAATTTAACGCTTGAGATAACATTATTGCATATTCTATTGCTTTTCTGTTTACACTTGGTAATGTCCCAGGATAGCCTAAACAAATAGGACATATATTTGTATTTGCATCATCTTCTTGGTTATAGTCATTTTTGCAACTGCAGAACATTTTACTCTTCGTTTTTAGTTCAAGATGTATTTCAAGTCCAATCTTTGTTTTCATAAGCCCAAAATTATAAGGTATTTATACTAAAAAATTTTAGGATGTTTATAAGGTTAAAGTCATCTGCTAAAATAAATTTTGGACTTTTTATTCTTGGTAAGTTGGATGATAATTATCACGAGATACTTACAATTTTTCAAAAAATACCATTTTACGATGAGATAGAAATTTTTGAAAGTAGAAAATTAGAAGTTGAATTTATTGAAAGTGAAAAAGTTCTTTATATCCAAAATAATACAATTTTAAGGGCAATAAATGAAATCTCAAAAGCAATAGGCAAAGAATTTAAGCTTAAAATAAGAGTATATAAAAAAATTCCAATAGGTGGGGGTCTTGGTGGTGGCTCTTCAAATGCAGGGACTATTTTAAAATTCTTAAATACTTTTTATAGTTTAGGACTTAGTAAAAGTGATTTGATTGAAATTTCAAAAAGAGTAGGTTCAGATGTGCCATTTTTTGTAATTGATGAGAATTGTGCTATTGGAATGAATAGAGGAGATGTATTAGAACCATTTAAAAGTAATCTAAAATGCTATGTTAATTTATTTTTTCCAGAAGAAAGACTTTCTACTTCAGAGATGTATAGTAAAATATATTATTATGATTCGGCAGATATAGCTAAAGAAAAAATCTCTAATATAAAACTTGCACTTGAAACTAATAACTTAGAACTTCTAAAAGAAAACATGTATAATGCTTTTGAAAATGTTTTAGATGAAAAATTTTTGGAATATAAAAAAAATTTAGAAAAATTGAATTTTGATATTGTTTTCTTAAGTGGGAGTGGTTCAACCTTTGTAGCTATTAGTAAAAGCTTTAAAATTTCAAGCTTATGGATAGAAGAAAATTCATAGCTTATCTTGGAAGAACAGCTGTGGTTTTAACATTCTTAGGTCAGGGATTTGCATACTTTAGGTCTTTAATTCCAAATACTCTTTATGAGCCACCTAAGAAGTTTAAACTTGGTTATCCAAAGGACTATCCAGAAGGTATAACTTTTGTTGCAAAGTATAGGATATTTCTTGTTAGGGAAGGAAAAAGCTTCTGGGTGATATCTGCAATTTGCCAGCACTTAGGTTGCACGGTAAATATAGTTCCTCCTAAGACCGAGGTGGTAAAGATAAAGGGAGAGGAGTTTAGACAAAAGTGGGAGTTTTTCTGTCCTTGTCATGGTTCTGCATATTATGGCGATGGGACGTTTTATGGAGGACCTGCACCAAAGTCATTACCTTGGTATAAATTAGATATTGGACCTGACGGTCAGCTTGTTGTTGATACGAATACAGAAGTTGATCATAAGTTTAGATTAGTTGTTGAAGACTTAGGAGGATAATCTATGGAGAAAATAAAGCAAATATGGAGAAGTTTAATTTGGTCGTATGACCCAAAGGATAAAATAGAAGCAACGAAAGCAACTAGTAAGAATTTTTGGCTTCACTGGTTTCCTGCAAGAACTACATATAAAAGTATGTCAATTACTTATTCTTTCTGGTTAGGGACTGTTTTATTTTCTCTTTTTATCATTCTTACTATAACAGGTGTTATATTGATGTTTCTATACATTCCTTCTACTGAAAGGGCATACTGGACAATTAAGGACTTAGAAAACTCAGTAAGTTTTGGGTGGTTTTTAAGAAATGCTCACAGATGGGCAGCACATTTGATGGTAACTGCAGTTTTTTTACATATGGCAAGGGTTTTCTTTACAGGAGCATATAAAAATGGAGGAAATCCGGAAGCAAACAGACCTTTAAATTGGATAGTTGGAGTTATATTGCTTATTTTAACACTTGCTCTTTCATATACAGGATATTTACTTCCGTGGGATCAACTTGCACTATGGGCAATCGTAATAGGTGCAAATATAGCAAAGTCGGTTCCACCTGAGAATATAGTAGGAGAGAGTCTTTATTTCTTTCTTGCAGGCGGAACTCAAATAGACCAAAATACCTTAATTAGATTTTATGTTTTACATTGTATATTCTTACCTATATTACTTTTAGTTTTATCATCTTACCATATGTGGAGAATTAGAAAAGATGGGGGTTTAGCGGTAAGTGAGCAGTATAAAATTGAAGCGAAGAAACAAAATAAGAGGCTAATACAGGATGAATATACTACATTTACTATACCATTCTTATTTAGAAGAGTTTTTATGATATTCCTTGTAACTACAGCAATTGTTCTGTTCTTTTCAGTATTTGCAAAAGCACCTTTAGAAGAGCCTGCTGATCCGTCTTGGACACCTAATCCTGCAAAAGCTCCTTGGTATTTCCTTTGGATACAAGAGTTGATAACTATTACAACTGTAAAAATTGGAGATTTTACTATAAATGGTGGATTCTTAGGTGGAGCACTCATACCTGCTTTATTATTTTTACTTTGGGCGGTTTGGCCATATCTTGATAAAAGTCCTGATGAAGCAACAGGCGTATGGTTCCACAAAAGCAGGATAGTTCATAATATAATCTTTGCAATAATTCTGATTATACTTATAGCTGTTACGATTTTTGCAATGTACTTTAGAGGTCCATATTGGCAAGTATATTGGCCTTGGAGATGGCCAGAAATACCACACATGTTCTAAAAGGAGGGAACTATGGAAGAGAGAAAGGATTTTGTTCAAGATAAATATTGGTATGACTCTTTATGGATATATGCCTTTGGCTTTATTATTCTTATATTTTTAGGTATTGTATTTCATCGTTCAATAAACCCTGAGTGGAAAAAATATCAATCTGAATTTAAGAAAGTAGTAGAGAAGAAGCTTGGTCCCGAGGTTGCAAGAAAAATTGATTTTGGTATTAAGCAAATATGGAATCCTGATATTATGGGTTCAAATGTTGCAGACAGGTGTATAACCTGTCATATGGGTGTTGAAATAAAAGGTCTTGAAGGTGAGGATGTTCCTGTTGTATTTAGGACTCATCCTAATCCTGATGGTATAATGGATAAGCATCCAATTGAAAAATTCGGATGTGTTAGCTGTCATGGAGGACAGCCTCCTGCATTAACTACGAAACAGGCTCATGCAGGAAAAGGAGTAAGATGGTTATGGCCTGTATATACAAGAGAAATGCAAAAGCATTACAAAATTGAAGAAGACAGATTAGTAATGGTTCAGATAAATTGTAATCATTGCCATAGATTTGATAAGGAAACTCCCGGAATGGACTATATAAATCTTGCAAAACAAATTATTCAGGAAAAAAATTGTAGGCAGTGTCATGTTATTGATGGATATGGTGGGAATATTGGTCCTGCCTTGACTTATGAAGGTGATAAATCGCATGAAATGTTCGACTTTACACATATTGAGGATCAACTTGCGGAAAGAGAAATGCCTAAAACTGTATTTACATGGCATATACTACACTTTGAAAATCCGCAAAAAGTTGTTCCAAGTAGTATAATGCCAAATTATGGATTTACACATAAAGAAAATGTTGCACTCGCTATGCTTGTAATGTCTTGGAGAAAAATGAAATATCCTATAGAATATCTGTCAAATCCTGACAAATACTATACACTAAAGTTAATAGATGAAGGAAGAATTAAGGCACAAGAAATAGAACTTGTTTCAAGAACAGATAGAAATATAAATTTAAAGCCTTCCAATGGACAACAATTAAAAGAAGTAAAAGACATATCTGAGTTAGGAAAGCAACTTTTTGCATCCAAAGGTTGTAATACTTGTCATCACATTACTGAGCAAAAATTAGTAGGACCGGGTCTAAAGGGTGTTGCACAAAGAAGGACAAAAGAATGGATAATAGCCATCACTATAAATCCTGATTCCATGCTAAATAATGATCCAATAGCAAAGCAACTATTAAAAGAATACAATAATGTAAGGATGGTTCTTGTTCAGCCTGTAAATAAGCAAGAAGCAGAAGCCATATACGAATACTTAAAAACACTAAAATAATGGGGGATTTTTCTATCCCCCACATGTTTGATAAAATTGTAGATAAGTATGAACTTTTAAACCACATACTATCTTTTAATTTGGATAGAATTTGGAGGAAAAGAGCGGTAAAGTTTTTAAACGGTAGAATTTTAGATGTAGCAACTGGGACAGGAGAGATAGTAGAAGTTGTTGTAAATACTATAAAATATGACTTTATTGTAGGTATTGATATATCAAAGCTAATGTTAAAATATGCAATTAAAAATAGAAAGTACGAAAGGGTTTTTTATTTATTTGCGGATGGAGAAAAACTTCCATTTAAAAATAACTCATTTGATAGTATAGTTGTTGCATTTGGAATTAGAAATTTTAAAAATAAGGAAATCGCACTTAGTGAGTTTTATAGAGTATTGAAGGACAATGGAATTTTAGTAATTCTTGAAATGCTTGGTCCAGAAAATTTTCTATCTTATCCATATAGATTTTATCTTCGCTTTATTATGCCACTAATTGTAAGTGTATTTACAAAAGAAGTAAATGCATACTACTATTTATATAAGTCTATTATTAGCTTTCCAAGAAGAAGTAAATTTAAAAGTATGATTGAAGATGTTGGCTTCAAGGACGTTAAAGTATTGGATTTAACATTTGGTGCTTGTAGTATGTTTCTTGCTAAGAAATATTAAGGAAATTTTTAAGAGCTAAAATTTCATCTTCACTCATATATCTATATTCTGTAGGTTTTAAGTCTTGAGGAAGAGTTATTGGTTCAGTTTCTATTCTTTTTAATAATTTAATAGTAGGAATGACTTTTCTTAACTTGTTTGCACTTAGTTTAATAGTTGTAATAATTGCTTCATATCTTGATATCTGTGATATTTTTATATTTTCATGTTTTGGAATTGTCTCAAATGGGACTGATAAGTAAGCTAAATATCTATTTTTTATAGATTTTCTATGGTAGATTCTATGAATCTCTCCATCGTTTGTCATTATAATCAGTCCTTCATCAGGTTTTGGAAGATTTTCCAAAGGAATAAGATGTCTAATTTCCTTGGGAAAAAATACTTTATCTCTTGGTTTATAGTATATAATGAACTCTTTTTTCTTAGCTTTTCTTATTTCAAATCCTTTAAAAGTTATCCTATCATTTGAGTCAATTATATACCATGGCTCTTTTATAGTCTTTCCATTTACCTTAATAAGTCCATATTTAATAGCTCTAATAGCACTTCTTCTTGAAAAATATCCTGTTTCTTGTAAAAATTTAAATAGTTTATAATTCCCTTCCATGCTTGTAAATCTTTCCCTCAACTAAAAATATTACATCTTCACATATATTGGTAGACAAGTCCGCTATTCTTTCTAAATTTTGAATTATACTTAAGTTTTTTAATGCTATGTATGTATCTTTAGGATATTGCATGATGTGTTCTACTATTTGCCTTATTAAATTATCTCTTTGAATATCAATATTTTGGTCGCACTTCATGGTTTCCTTTGCTAATTTAGAGTTTCTATTTTTATAAGCATCTATAGAATTTTTATATGCATCCATTACTTTTTCAATTAGTGAAGTTAAATCCACAATAGTTTCTCCTCTTACTAAGTGTAAATCTCTTGAGATATTTTCTATATGGTCTGCAATTCTCTCTAAGTCATTATTTACTTTTATTGCTGTAATAATTCTTCTTAAGTCTATTGCTTCAGGCTGATAGAGTGCCAAAATTTTTATAGCAAATAGCTCTATATCCATTTCTGTTCGATTTACTATGTCTTCAAGCTTTAAAACTTCTTCGTAATTATTATAAATTAATATCATATTGTTTATAATATTTGCCATTTCAAAGACTTTGTTTTCTAATTCATTTATCTCATCAATAAGTGATTTTCTCATCCAAACCTCCCTGTAATATAATCTTCTGTTAGTTTTTGCTTAGGTCTTGTAAAAATGTCATCAGTTTTTCCAAATTCAATAATTTCACCTAAATACATAAATGCGGTATAGTCTGAAACTCTTGCAGCTTGTTGCATATTATGCGTAACTATTACTATTGTTATTCTATTTCCGAGCTCCCTTATTAGTTCTTCTATTTTTGCAGTTGATATTGGATCTAACGCGCTTGTAGGTTCATCAAATAGTAAAACTTCTGGTTCCATGGCTATTGCTCTTGCGATGCATAGTCTTTGCTGTTGTCCACCAGATAAAGAAAGTGCATTTTTATGTAGTCTATCTTTTACTTCGTCAAATAGAAAAGCATCTTTTAAAGCTTTCTCTACTCTTTCCTTTAAATCTAATTTATTTTTTATTCCCTTAATTTTTAGCCCAAATGCAATATTTTCAAAAATTGACATGTTAAATGGTGTAGGTTTTTGAAATACCATTCCAATTCTTTGTCTAATTAACATTAAGTTTGTCCCATTTTTTAAAATATTTTCATTATCAAAAATTATCTCTCCTTCATATCTATTATTAGGATATAAATCGTGCATTCTATTTAGACATCTTAAAAGTGTTGTTTTTCCGCACCCTGAAGGACCAATTAATGCGGTAATCTTTTTTTCATAAATATCTAAGTTTATGTTCTTTAAAACTTTTATATCTCCATAGTAAAAATTTAAATTTTTTATTTTTATCTTTATACCTTCCATTTTCTGAAATTTTAAGGTTTATTCAAAACTTTAAAATTTTCGTATGGTTTCAGAAAGTTATAAAGCAAAAATTATTCAATTTATCAAGAAAATGGACTATGAAGAAAGGCTAAATTTAGCAAAAGCTTACAAATACAACATTCATAAAATATCATCTGAATATTTTATAATAGATTTCCATGCTCATATAAATGCACTAAGTGAAGAGCAGTATAGTGCACTTTTTGTGGGTGATGAAGCATATGCAGGCAGTGAAAATTTCCTAAATATACAAAAGAGAGTAAAGGATATATTTAAAAGAGAATTTTTAATACCAGTGCATAATTTAAGAGGTGCGGAGCATTTAATATTTAAAGTATTTGAAGGAGACTTTTTATCAAATAAACCAACCGACTCATTTCTTGTGCTTTCAAAATACTTCAAAAGAAAGATCTCAGAAAACAACGCAAATGTAGGATACTTTACCATAGAAAGCAACTTTGAAAAATTCTTAGATATTAAAAAGAACTTAAAAAAAGTTTCAATATTAAATGCAAGTAATATATTTTCTCAAATAGTATTTTGGAAAATTGAGAATAAATTAAGTGGAAGTTTAAAGGAATTAGTTTACGAATTTACCAAGGATTTTGATATACTATTAATTAGTGCGGAGCAGGACTTAATGGGTCATGTAGGTGCAATTATTTTATTAAATAACAAGGAGTATTATAATAAGTTTTGTGAATGGCTTGTTTCATTCGAAGGACTTCATACATATGGTGGTCTTTCAGGTAGAGACATGGAACTTATAGCAGTTAGTTTGGACCAAGCATTAAATGAGGAATATTGGAGATATAGATATTACGAGCTAAAGGATTTATTTGATAAACTAATGGACATTGGGTATGAAGTGTTTGATTTAACAGGAGATGGATTTTATATTAAACTTGAAAATGCAATAGGATTTAATCTTGTGCTATTTCTCTCATCTCAAAGCAGAATAAGGGCATATGATAATATTGCATATGTAAGAGTTCCAAAAAGGGTTTATTTTAGAGAACATTTTGAATATTTTTTAGATGCAATGAAATATATGAAAAGGCAGGAATTACCAAGGCTTTCAAAACTTTCAGATACTATATTTTATGAAGTAGAGGTAATGGACTATGAACTGACTGAGCCTTTAAGAAGATATGAAGAAATAAAATTTAGTGGATTTAACTATAAGATGAAAGGTATTGAAATTATATCAAATAAGTCTAAAGAGTATAGAATGGACGCTATAGAAGAAGCTGGATATAATACATTTTTACTTAAAAGCGAGGATGTATATATTGATTTACTAACTGATTCGGGAACTTCATCTCAAAGTGATGAGCAGTTTTTTGAAGGTTTAAAATACGATGGAAGAGATGCATATAAGATATTAAAAGAGAAAGTTTATGAAATTTTTGGTTTTGACTATTTTGTACCTACACATCAAGGAAGACAAGCTGAACACTTCTTATCTCAGCATCTAATAAAAAAGGGTCAATATGTATTAAATAATATGTATTTTACAACCACAAGGTTTCATCAGGAATATGCAGGTGGTATATTTGTGGACTTAATAATTCCATATGCGAATATTCCAGAACATCCCTATCCATTTAAAGGAGATTTTGATATTGAAGCGGTAGAAAACTTTATAAAGGAAAAAGGTCCTGAAAACGTTGCATATATTTGTATTGAAACTAATGTAAATATGGCGGGTGGTCAACCAGTTTCTATGAGAAATATAAAACAACTAAGAGAAATAGCTGATGAATATAAAATACCTGTGGTTTTTGATGCAACAAGAATTGCAGAAAATGCATATTTTATAAAGCAAAGGGAAGAAGGATATAAAGACAAAACTATAAAGGAAATTATTAGGGAAATTTTGAGTTATGGAGATTTTGCTACTATTTCTGCAAAAAAAGACCCATTAACTAATATAAGTGGTTTGTTATTAATTAGAAATGAGGAATTATATAGAAAAATATACGAATTTGCAAGTGCTTTTGATGGTAGTCCATATAATGGTGGTCTTGCAGACAGAGACCTTATAATGCTATCTATTGGATTAGAGGAGATGACTAACTACGAATATTTAAAAACTAGAATAAGTCAAGTTGAATATCTTGGGAAAAAACTATTAGAAAATAACATTCCAATTGTAGAGCCGATTGGAGGACATGCGGTATATATTGATGCTAAGAGATTTTTAGAACATTTAGAACAAGATGACCTTCCTGCACAAGCATTGGCAGGTGAGATATTTATAGAGGGTGGTGTAAGAACTATGGAGAGAGGGACAGTTTCCGCAGGAAGAGATCCGATAACTAAAGAAAACAGAAAACCAAAATTGGAACTTGTAAGAATTACTATTCCAAGAAGGGTTTATTCAAATAGTCATATGGACCATGTAGTTGAAACTATAGTAAATGTATATAAAAGAAGAGAGAGCATTAGAGGACTTGAGTTTGTATACGAGCCTCCATTTTTAAGATTTTTTACTGCAAGATTTAAAGTTAAATGATAAAGGACTATATTAATATAATTAAGCCTAGTATAAGTTTATGGGTAAGTATTACCGCATTTAGTGGTTCTCTTATTGCGCAAGATAGCTTAGATATAGCAAAGTCGTTATTAATTAGTCTTTTTGTTTTTCTATCCGCAGGAGGTGCATCTGTATTAAATAATTATTTTGATAGAGAATTAGATAAATCTATGGAAAGAACCAAAAATAGACCCATTCCAAGTGGTAGGGTAAGTCCAAAATTTGCAGTAGTATATGGTATTTTACTATCTCTTATTGGTCTTTTTGGAATATATTATTTTAGTATAAAAGCGTTTATCTTAGACCTAATTGCAATTATTTCTTATTCTTTTCTTTATACTTTCTTAAAGAGAAGGCATAGTATTTCTCTAATTGTTGGTTCAATTCCAGGGGCTCTACCTCCTTCTATCGGTTATGTTGCAATTAGAAATGAATTTGACATTACGGCATTCATTTTATTTTCAATTCTATTTCTATGGCAACCTGCGCATTTTATTTATCTTTCAATCTTCTTAAAAAAGGACTATAGTAGTGTAAATATTCCAGTAATTTCAGTAGTTTATGGTGAAAAATATGCAAAATTTTTAAGTTTCATATATTCTATAAGTCTAATTCCTATAACAATTATTCTTTTTTTTGTAGGCAGATTTAGTAATGCGTTCTTTATTTTTATTTTATTCATAAATTTTTTGTGGCTTTTTGCTAATTCACTATATTATAAGAACTTATTAAGAGAAAAAGCTATGTTTTTACTTTCTAACTTCTATGTTTTACTTATATTTTTAACCATGGCTTTAGATAGGGTGATAGTAAGAGATGCTCCTCAAAAGGTTAGAGATAGGATAGTAGAACCAAATGTAAAGGTTGAAATTTTTGCACAAAATCTTGAAATTCCGTGGGAATTAGCGTTCTTTAATAGAAATAAAGCGATAGTTTCTGAAAGAGTAGGTAGAATAAGACTTATAAAAGATGGTAAGTTAGTAGATAAACCTTACTATTCTTTTAATGATGTTAAGCACGTAGGTGAAGGTGGTCTTCTTGGTATCGCAATAAGAGATAGTTTCATATATGCATACTATACCTATGAAGATAGAGGTAAAATTTTCAATAAAGTTGTAAGATTGAAGGATAGGGGAGATAGTGCTATTTTTGACAAAGTTATATTAGATAAAATCCCCGGTGCTATGTATCACAATGGAGGTAGGATTAAATTTGGTCCTGATGGATATTTATATATTACTACTGGAGATATATTCCAAGGAAATTTGGCACAAGATTTAAACTCACTTGCAGGTAAAATATTAAGAGTAGATATGGATGGCAAAATTCCAAAAGACAATCCCTTTAAGAACTCTCCTATATATTCTTATGGACATAGAAATCCACAAGGTTTAGCTTGGCATTCTAAAACTAAAACTCTGTATTCTTCTGAACATGGGCCGAGTGGTGAATTTGGATTAACTGGATACGATAGAGTTAATAAAATTATAAAAGGATATAATTATGGATGGCCAAAAATTGTTGGTGCAGTAGATAATACAATAATTGTATGGAAAGAAACTACTCCTCCTTCAGGAATGGATTTTTTAGGTGATAGTTTATTTATTGCAACGTTAGCAAGTAAGTGCTTAATTATGGTAGAGATTAAAAACAATTTAGTAAAGAATATCGAAAGATGGTTTTGTAATAAATATGGTAGGATAAGAAGTGTGGTAGTTTTTGAAGGTTATATATATTTTTTAACAAGCAATAGAGATGGAAGAGGAATACCATATGAAAATGACGACAAGATATATAGATTTAAACTATGAAAATATTAATGGTATGCGATTTTTTCCCTAATAGATATAAACCTTATGAAGGAGTATTTTTTAAAAACCATGCAAAAGTATTAAAAAAACTTGGAAAATTGAAAGTTCAAACTTTAATAAGAGTTAATAATCTAAGATTTGGCTATGAAAGATGGAATATTGAAGATATTGAAGTTGAGGCAATTGTATTCTTTTATAAACCAAAATTTGGTATTTTATTTTTCCCACTTTCAATTGTTTTCCATTTTTTTCTTATTTTTAAAAATTTAATAACATTTAAGCCAGATAGAATTATCTTGCAAATGTCTTTACCACATGGTTTATCCTTAATTCCACTTAGTATTTTCAAAAAATATATTGTTTTGGAGCATTCAAGGAGGGTTTTGTTTGGAGTAAATAAATTCCTTTCAAAATTGGTTTATAGATTTTCATCGGGAGTGTTTGTTGTAAGCTCATTTCAAAAGGAAGAATTAGAAAATAAATTAAAAGTTAAAGTAAATGGTATTATTCCGAATCCTATATTTACAAGAAAAATGGAAGAAAATAAAAATATAAAGAATAAAGTAATATTTGTTGGCACTATTACAGATGGAAAAAATCCTATATTAGTATTAGAAGTTGCAAAATTATTGTCTGAAATTAATTTTGTAATAGTTGGAAGGCACTTTAATGATAGTTATTATAAAAAATTTTATGAGATATCAAAAACATTAAAAAATGTTTCTTACTTAGGACCATTGGATAATGAAAATACTATAAATGAAATAATAGACAGCGACTTTTTAATATCAACCAGTAGTTATGAAACTTTTGGATATGCGATAGCTGAAGCACTTAGTCTTGGAAAGCCTGTTATTTGGACTGATAGTGGAGGTCCAAGAGATTTTCTAAATGAAAGGAATTCAATATTGGTAAAAGAAAGAACTCCACATGCACTAAAGGAAGCCATTTTGGAGGCTTATGAGAAATTAAAGATAGGTTTTTTTAATAGCAAGGAGATTAGTGATAGTATTTTAAGTTATTGTAGTGAAGATAAAGTTCTTGAATTTTATAAAAAAGCCTTAGAATCTTAACCTATAACCTATTCCTACGGTATAGCTGTTATTATCCCTTTTTCCAAATAGAGACAAATTTCTTCTTATAAAGTATTGAACTTTTAAGTCTGAATTTGCAGGGTTTTGAATGTCAGTAGAAAGCTTTAAATAGATATTCTCTGTAATATAGCTACCAAGAGTTAATAGTGCACCATTTCCTATAGTTCCAAAAGTTAATTCATCTATTCTGAACCTTTTTCTTATGTTTCTTGTAAATATCTGCTGTGCTAAGTTAATACCTCTTTCACTAATACTACCGCTTAAAACCATATTTAATAATTCCAATTGACTCTTTCCTTTAACCGAACTTAGCTCAAAAATAGGATTTTCAAGTGTTCCTGTAACTTGGGCTATTATTGTATCATCGTATAAAGTTGCTTCTCCCTTTATATTAAAGTTGATATTGTTTCTTATGACATTTATCTTTCCATCAGTAATATTGAAATCAGAATTTAAACTATATAGATAAAACTTTCCTTTAATAATTTCAAAAGAACCTTCGAAATATTGGTCAAAATCTGAGTTTTTTTGTAATATTAAGTTAGCTGACAGTTCTGCATCTACAAGTTCATTGCTAAAAAATATTCTCCTATCTGCCCTTATGTTAATATAATATCTTATTGGATTTGGTGAAGGTGTTGAATTCCTTGCTTTATAGCCAATAGGATAACTAATATATCCTTCATCAATATTTATATTTCCCTCTACATATATATTAGGAATTTTTCCTAAAATTCTTATCATTCCACTTGCGTAAAACTCCGTATAGTCATCAAGTGATAGATAGATTTTAGTAAAATCTATGGATAAATCTACATTTATATCCTTAAACCTATTTGAAATGAGAATATACCCATTTACAATAGCTCTACCTATTCTAAAACCTTCTAATGTAAAATTATCTATCCTTATGGTATTTTTATAAAAGCTAATTTTCCCTTCCGATTTTCTAAACTCTATCTCAATAGGCACAAATGCTACATCTTTTGAATAAACTATTGCACCTCCTGAAAGCGTTGGCGAAGCTACAGATCCTGATATATTTACATTACCTTGAATATATCCATCTTCAACTACAAAGTTTGGAAATAATATTGGTTCAATAATATCTAATGGAAATGCGGTAAATTTTAAATTACCATTTACTATTCCTTCTTCAAGTGTTATGGAAAATGGTTTTAATTTTATCAGTGATGATAAAACTATATGTCCCTCAAAAATACCATTTTTTGATACTAAATTTATATTGTCCACGTTAATGTTCCTATCATAGTAATATATAGTTGAGTTCAATTTTTCTAAGAAGAATTGTTTCATTTTTACATTATTTAGGTCTAAATATAAATAAGCCTTTGGGTCATCTATTTTATTTGTGATTCTCAGAACAATATCTCCACCGAAACTAATACTATCTATTTTAAAAATACTTAAAATCTTAGAAAAGTCGTAGTTAGAGCTAAGAAGATAAAAGTCTATATTGTTTGAATCAAGTGTTGCCTCAAGTATAATATTATCATTTTTTAGCTTCAAGTAGTAGTAGTTTTTATAGTTTTCTAAAATAACATTATCCGATTTAAAAATTGTATCGGTATTTAAAAATGTAAGTGAAAAATTTGACTTTATTGTGTCTTTTAAAATTAGGTCTCCGTTGGAAATGATATTTCCATAATCTAAAAATGCGAGGACAGAAAATATTGCCTTATTTTTAATCTGCTCGTAATCTACTTTTGCACTATCTAAAATTAGACTATCATTTACTTTTCCATTTAAAAGATTTAAACTAAACTTTAGTAAACTATCTCTGAAATAAACACTATAATTACCACTATCTAACTTATAGTTTTCGTATTTTAAGCTATACAAATTACCTATCCCTAAAATTTCTAAACTTTTCTTTTTTAAATTTATCTCTCCATAAAAGCTCGCACTGCCACTAATAAAATTGTTTAGCTTTTCAATTGCTATATAATCAACAGATAAGTTTATTTTCCCTTCTTGTCTCTCTATATTGTATTTCCCATTTAGTTTAATTTTTGCATCATTGTTATTAAGAGAAACACCTAATATATCAAAATTCTTTAGTTCTTTAGAGTAAATACTGCCATTTATATTGCTAAATCTCAATGTATCGTAAATAAGTTCAACTGAATCAAAATTTGCATATAGATTCCCGCTAAAATATCCACTTAAGTAAAAATTTCCACTAATTTTTGACTTTTCAAACTTTAAGTTTTTTACCTTAGTTTTTAAGTTATAACTTGTATCAATAACCATACCATAAACTGAAATATCCCCATCCAATAATCTAAAGCTTGCATAATTTATAAGTAATGTATCACTTTTTATTCTTATTTCTGTTATTAGATGCTTAATACTATTTGTATTGAATGCTAAACTTTCGCAATTAGCGAATATTTTTAAACTCTCAATTTCAATCCTTGCACTAAAATTTTTCAATCCTATAGTTTTAAATCTTGCGTAGCTTGAATTAAGTGTTAAGTATCTCTCCTCTGGAAAAATACTTAAACCTAAGTTTTTTGAAAATATACTATCAGAATATATTGAAGAGGAAATTAAAATACTATCTGAAAATACTTTGATTTTTGAAAATATGCTATCTATTTTTTGGCGAATAGTTTGGTTTTCACTTGCATTTACTATCTTGGTTTCAATTTTTATATATTCTCCATATGAAATAACATTTGCAAAAACTTCATTAGATACCACATTTACATTACCTACCTTGATATTCACATTATAGAAATTTATATTTCTTATTGAAAATGTTTGGAATTTTTTTGATTTAGGTGTATTAACTTCAGTTCTCCTAATACTATTGTTAAAGCTATCTACATTAAAGTAAATATTATATCCCAAAATCCTATATATTGAACGATGATTTATGACATCAAGAGGAGATAGTAAAATTTTTAGTGAATCTCCACTTAGAACATTAGGCATATAAAATTTATGGAGTTTTATTTCATTGAATTTGATTTCCAATTTTTTATAAATAAGAGGCTTTGTAAAACTTCGCTCTATGAACGATTTTATAAATATATCTATATTACTTAAAAAGTAAACTATTATTGCACTTATAACAACTAAAGTAATAGTTAAGAGGGCAATTATGCCCTTTGCAATTTTCTTAACCACTTAGTGCTCACTTTAACCCTTCTTTTCCTTCCATTTATAATCACAGTAACTTTATGTAAATTCGGTTTAAATTTCCTACTTGACTTTTTATTTGAATGACTTACTTTGTTTCCGAATATAGTTTTTTTACCTGATATATAACATTTTCTTGCCATACGAAAATTTTAAGGCTAAAATATCATAGCTTTTTAACTTTCAATGTTAATCCGTCTATCTCTAAAACTTGAACCTTATCACCTTTTTTAATATTGTCATTGCTTTGTGCAAACCAGATTTCACCTAATAGCATTACCCTTCCTTCCATATTTTCAAAATCTTCAATAGCAGTTGCAATTTTACCTACCAGTGATTCTGAACCTGTCTGGGGTTTTTGTTTCAGTGCCTTTATTGCAAATGCGACTAATATAAAGAAGAAGATTAGTGTCAATATCGTTGCGGTAATTATACTAAAGATAGATATTCTAATTTGAGGGTTAGAAATATCAAATAGCATTAATGAACCTATAATGAAAGCAATTGTGCCACCAACTCCTAAGAGTCCTCCTGTTTGCAATTTAACTTCCGCAAAAAACATTATAAATGCAATAACTATTAGCAATAAACCTACAAGATTAGCACTTAGAACTTGAAGAGCAAACAGTGCCAAGAGTAATGAAATAACTCCTATTGTTCCAGATATACCCCATCCAGGACTTGCAAGTTCAAATATTATTCCATATAGTCCAATTATAAGCAAAAAGTATGCAATATTTGGATCAGCAATCTTTTCTAAAATTTTTTCCCTTAGTGTCATATCAAGATTATCTATCCTTTTATCTTTTATTCCAACGCTATCAAGTAGTGCATCTATATCATCCGCAATATAGTCTATTAGTCCGAATTTCTTTAATTCAGTTGAAGAATAGGATTTTGCATACAATACAAAACTATCTGCCCATAATTCGTCTTTGTTTCTTGCTTTCAATATGCTTCTTAAGAATGCATTTGCATCGTTCATTACTTTCTTTTGCATAATTGTATCCATTCCACCAGTTAATGAAACAGGACTTGCTGAACCCATATTGGTTCCGCTTGCCATTGCAGTGATATTTGCGGAGAGTGTTATAAATACACCTGCTGACGCAGCCCTTGAACCACTTGGATATACATATGCAATAGTTTTAACTTTTGAGTTTAATATTTCCTTTACTATATCTCGCATTGCACTTTCAAGACCTCCTGGTGTATTTATTATTATTAGAAGGTAATTATAATTTTTTTCATTTGCTACTTTTATTGCTCTTTTAACATAATTTGAGGTAATAGGAGTAATTGGACCATTTATATCTATTCTTAAAATAGAAGATGCAAGTAATATAAGCACTTTAAAATTTTAAAGCTATGAGGATTTATATATCAATTGATATGGAAGGCTTAACTGGCATTTCTTCTGTAAATCAAACTGACCCATCTCACAGAAGGTACGAAGAAGGAATATTCTTTATGAAGAGTGAACTTAGGTTTATTTTAGAATACTTAAGAACAAAAAATGTAAAAAAGGTATTAGTAAATGATGCTCATTGGAATATGGATAATCTGAATTTAAAGGATTTAAATTTTGAGTTTTTGGAGCTTATTAGTGGAAGTCCTAAAATATTATCTATGATGCATGGAATAAATGAAGGTTTTGACTATGCAATGTTTATAGGTTATCATTCTATGGCTAATACTATAAATGGCTTTTTAGAGCACACTTATAGTTCATATACAATTTCTGAAATTAAAATAAATGGAAAAAAATCAAGTGAAGCATATATAAATGGCTTAATAGCAAGTTACTATAATGTTCCTGTTGGACTAATTAGTGGAGATGATAAACTAATTGAAGACTGCAAAGATATATTTCCTAATAGCGAGTTTGTAATAACAAAATACTCAATTTCAAGAAATTCTGTAAAGCTGAGGAATATAGAAAGCGTGTATAATGAATATAAAAGTGCAATCGATAGAATGTTAAGTAAAAACATAAGACCAATAGAATTACCAAAGGAATTTACTATAGAAATTACATTTAGAAGAACTGATATGGCGGATATTGTAGAAATATTGCCTATTATTGAAAGAATAGACGGAAATAAAGTGTTATTTAAAGAGACGGATTTTCTTAGAGCTTTTAGATATATTAGAGTAGTTATAAATCTTGCAAGAAATGTATAGATTTTTTACTATTGGTTCAGGTTCTTGGGGATTAGTCCTATCAAAAATTTTATGTGAAAATGGTCATAAAGTAAAGGTATTTTTAAGGTCAGAAGAAAAATTAAGAAGACTTGAAAGTGAAAGGATAGAAAAGAATATAGAAATTCCAAAGGAGATAGAATTTACATTAGACTTAGAAAGCTCAAAAGACTATGATTTTATAATTATTGCAGTTCCTTCGTTTGCATTTTCACAAACGCTGAAAAGTATAGATTTTTTAAAAAATAAACTATTTTTAATCGGGACAAAAGGACTAACACCTGAACTAAAATTTAAAAGTGAAATATTTGAAGAAATTATGGGAAATAGAAATTTTGCAATTATTTCTGGACCGAATATAGCTATAGAACTTTCAAGAAAAAAGCCTGCTTCAAGTGTTATAGTAAGTTATAACTATGAAATTGCAAAGCTTTTTCAAGAGATTTTATTTAACGACTACTTTAGACCTTATATTTGGGATGATGTAATAGGTGTTGAGATTGGTGGTTCATTAAAAAATATATATGCTATTGCAAGTGGTATAGTTGACGCTTTAAATTTAGGGTTAAATGCAAAATCAAGCTTACTAACAAGAGCCCTTTCGGAAATGGTAAGGTTTGGGGTAGCTTTTGGTGCAAGAAAAAGAACATTTTCAGGACTAAGTGGTATAGGTGATTTAATAACCACTTCCTTTTCCAAAGATTCAAGAAATTATTTCGTAGGATATATGCTCGGTCTTGGATATAAATTATCATATATAAAAGAAGAATTGAAAGAGAAAAATATGGTAGCAGAAGGTATTGATACTACAATACTTGTAAACGAAATATCAAAAAACAAAAACATAGATATGCCCATAGCAAAAATCGTAAAAAAAATATTATTAGAAGAGATAGATGTTAAAGAGGGAATAGGATTATTAGTTAAAAGACCTTTGAAGAAGGAATTTGAATAACTTTATTTAAAGTCCTTCCATATTCACTAATTAATTCAACGTTGCTTTGGTCTTTTACTAAAAGCTCTATTTCATCGTTTTCATAAGCAATAATATCTCCTATATAAAGTTTATTAAAGAATTTTTTTGCTATATTATAAATACTTTCAGGCTCAATATTGCTAAAATCAAATTCAAAAATGTCTTTATCTATTTTGATTTTAAATTTCGGGAAAAAATCCCTCGCCATAAATTCACTAAATGGACTATAGGTATCAAGTGCATAATCCCTTGCATCGTTAAAATACTTACTATAAAAACTTAAGATTATCAAAAATGAAAAAATTCTGTCTTTACCAACTACCAGTCCAATCTGAGGAGTTAAATATAGTTTATCTAAAAATGTTAATATATTTGCACTTGGGTTGACTACTGAGTTATTCGCTCTAATGTATTTAAATTTAAAATTCTTGTTTATTGTTATAATTTTTGAAGGCTTAATAGGTGATAGCATTTTTTTAAGGTCATAAACAAGCAAAAACTCACTTTCATTTAATTCTTCAATATTAGCACCATGTAAAATTCTTAAAAATCCATCTTCATACTTTACAAATTTGGACTTGTTTTTATAATTTATTCTGGAAATTTTCACTAATTAATTTCAAAATGCTCTATATAGCTCTCTAAGGGATATTTTTTTCTAATTTCTCTTTCAAATTCACTTATTAAGTTCTGGAAATTTCTTTGATATAGTTGTGCTCTTAATATAAGCTTTTGTGCATTAAATTGGTTTAAATCTGGTAAAATATCTTCAAGCTTTTTATATACTATAAATCCTAAATCGTGTTCAAAAACATTTACTTTATTTATCTTTTCCTTAAACAGCTTTGTAAAAAATTCCTCTTTTTGATTAAATGGAATACCTGGAGGAAACATATCTGCTGTAATATAACCAGTCTCCATAATAATTACCCTTTCGTCATTTAACAACTTCCTTATAGCATTAGTATCACTTTTATCTAAATAACTTACTACTTTTGCAATAGTATCCCTTAGAAGTTCCTTTTTCTTTTTTACTACAAGTCTTGCTTCTAATATGGACTTTAATTCACTATAATCCATATATCCCTTTTTCTTCTTATCTAATATACCAAATGCTACTAAGGTGTTTCCTACATCGAATACTTTAGAATATTGACCAATTTTCCCTTTAATTAAAAAATTTCTTAGTTCTTCACTTTCACCAACAATTGGAAAAAATTCCAAGTCTAAGTTTAAATATGCTGAGGTATCTACTCTAAAACCACTTAAGTTTTTGCTCTTTATTGCATTTTGCATGCTATCAACAAGGAACTTTTTTGTTTCATTTGAAGTCCTTATTTTAACTAATATCTGACTATAGTCAATAGTATCTTTATTTATTCTATCTACTCTATAGAGATAATATCCAAGTGGAGTAAGAATTGGACCAATAATATCACCCTCCTTTGCTTTTAAAAAGCTATCTCTTATTTCAGGAGAAAATATGCTTAGTAGAAATTTCCTTATTTTACCTGAGTCAGCTTTTGAGTTTAAGTCTTCTGAAAATAAATACGCCATTTTATTAAAGTTTTCACCATTTCTAATTTGCTCTTTTATACTTTCAATTTTATCTCTTGCCAAAATAGTGTCGTTATATGAAGGATATTTGAATGCACGAATAACTATTAGCTTTACTCTTTCTGGTGCTTTAAACTCTTCTTTTATCTCATTATAGTAGCTTCTTTTTTCTTCTTCACTTGTTTTTACCAAAGTATCAGCAATAAGATTAGCAGGCACATTTACATATATCAATTTTACTCTTCTGTTTTTATAGATAAATTCCTGCTTTGCTTCTTCGTCTGAAGGAAGTGCTAGAACTGATAAATAGTATCTTACAATATCTCTTGGGATATCTCTTTTTAGTCTATTTTCGTAGTCTACAAAAAACGGGATAGCTCTTTGGTCTCTTAATAGTGCAGCATACTTTCCGTAGTCAAACTTTCCATCTGTATAAAATATAGTATCATTAAATATTTCAGGTGGTGGAAATAAAGTTATTATCTTTATTATTGCATTAGGTGATAGTGAAATTTTTAAATCTTGTAAAAGTAGTTTCCATCTTGTATTTTCAACAACCTCGTCAAATACTTTCATTCTTAAGTTTTCTATTTCATCAATTGTTAGCTCTCTATTTAATTTTCTCGTAGTATCTAAAATTACTCTTTGAAGTTCGTTGTGGTATTCATTATAAGTAATTTCGTAATTTCCAACCTTAGCAATAATTCCTCTTTCCCATGGTTGATAAACTCTATAGCCTACTATATTTGCTCCAAGTTCAAGACCTATCCATCCAATAAATGCAAGTATTAAAAGCCAAAGAATAACAACAGCTAATTTCCTCATTTTTTGCATTATCATAAGTCCTAAAAGTTTAAAGTAATTCCACTTTAAAATTTTTATATGAAAATTTTACCTATTGAGTTAGCTAAATTAATTTCCAATAAAGAAACTGGGATTTTTATATTTTTAAATTCAAAAGGAGAATTCGTTAGAGTATTTTTAAAAAATGGAGAGATTCTAAAAATTGATGGATTATATGGAGAAGGTGAGAATGAAATAGCAAGACTATTTTTATGGGGAGAAGGAACAATTATGAGAAAAGATTTACCAAGGGAATTTCTTAGCTATGTTCCTCAAAAGAAATACAATATTAATGGTTTTTTAAAAATTCTCGTAGAGAATATTTCAAAGGAGTTAGAGTTTAAGAGTTCTTCAATAAACAATATCATATTTGACGCATATTTAAGCTACCTTGAGTCAGTTGTTCCATTTTTAGAATACAAGAGTGAGGAGTGGATAGGTTTTTCATTTCTTTTGGAAAGACTTTCAAAAAGCATAAAAAATTCAATAATCTTAGTTTCAAAAAGGTATATTCTATTTTTTGGAGCAAAAGTAGATATAATATTGTCAAGAGATGGTTTTATAGAGTTAGAGAAAATTGAGAATGAAAATTTGTTAGAACCATTTGATTATAGAGTAATTGTGTTTAGTTTCCAAGAATATCAAAGGTTTCTCATGCCATTAACAAAGAGAGCAAGTTATAGTGGAAAAATGGAAAAGATAAATATAGATGACTATGAAATTGGAATAATTTTTCAAAATAAAAACCCTCTTTTATATGTTAAAGATATGGTTTATCCGAAGTTTGATAATAGTGCTAATTGCATACTATGGAAGTAGAGCTAAAATTTTTAATTGAAGAAACAAGTAAATTAGAGGAATACTTAAAAAGTTTATCAAAAACTCAACTATTGGAAATTTTAGATATATATTTTGATGATGAAAATTTTCACCTACTTAATTTATATAACTTTGCCCTTAGATTAAGGAAAGAAAACTCAAAGTTCTTTATTACAATGAAGAGAAAATTGAATGAATCTAAAGAGGTGTTTAAAAGGATAGAAATTGAAAAGGAAATAACACATAGCTTATATGAGAAAATGAAAAGAAGTAGTTTTTATTTTTGCTTTGAGGATATAAAATTGAAAGTGTTTCCAAGAATTAGTGTTTTTTCAAAGAGAAAACTATTTACAATTGAGGATATGAAAGTTAGTATTGATAGAGTAATTTTCAATGATAGTGTCTTTATGGATTTTTTAGAAATTGAGGGAGATGAAGAGAAAATTTTAAATTTTTCTAAGGAACTTAAATTAAAGTTCAATCTATTAAAATGGGACTTATCTAAGCTTGACACTGCTTTAAAATTTTCACATGTTAAGACCATTTCAACCTGAACCCTATATTGACTACACAAAAGAGGAAAACAAAAATGCACTAAAAAATTGGATAGAGAGATATAAAAATGAGTTTCCTTTAAGAATACCTTTATTTATAGACGGAAAGGAGATATATAAGAATGAAACTTTTAAGAGTATAAGTCCAAACGATAGAAATTTAGTAGTTGCTGAAGTTTCATCCGCAAGTGTAGAAGATGTAGAAAAAGCTATAAATAGTGCACACAGAGCATTTAAAAGCTGGGCAAATTTATCTGTTGAAGAGAGAGTAAACCTTATATTGAAAGCTGCAAAGAGACTAAGAGAAAGAAGATTTGAAATTGTATCACTTATGAGTCATGAAGTTTCAAAAAATTGGCTTGAAGCGGATGCAGATATTGCAGAAGCAATTGATTTTTGCGAATATTATTCAAGAGAAATGTTAGATATTCAAAGACATATAAAAGGTGGTTTGTATTACTTACAAAATGAACATAATACATACTTTTATATACCACTTGGAGTAGTTGCGGTAATTCCACCATGGAATTTTCCACTTGCTATTTTAACTGGAATGACAATTGCTGCACTTGTTACAGGTAATACTGTAGTTCTAAAGCCTGCAAGCGATGCACCTGCGGTAGGATATAAACTTATAGAGGTTTTAAAGGAAGTTGGTATTCCCGATGGAGTTATAAACTACGTGCCCGGTCCTGGTGGAATAATAGGCGACTATTTAGTAGAGCATCCATTAGTAAGAATGATTGCATTTACTGGTTCAAAAGAAGTAGGCTCAAGGATATACGAACTTGCAAGTAAGGTAAGACCTAATCAAAAATTCCTAAAGAGGGTAATTGCCGAGATGGGAGGAAAGGATCCAATCATAGTAGATAGTTCTGCCAAGTTAGATGATTACTTGTATAGTCAGATAGTAATAAGTGCATTTGGCTTTCAGGGTCAAAAATGCTCTGCTGCAAGTAGACTAATTGTAGTTGAGGATATTTATGATGAAGTAATAGAAGGAGTAGTGGAATATACTAAAAAACTAACGATAGGTCCATCAACTGAAAATTATAACTTTAATGCAGTTATAAATGCAGGTGCAGAAAAGAAGATATTGCAATATATTGAAATTGGAAAGAGTGAAGGAAAACTAATTTTAGGTGGTGAGAAGGCAAATATAGGAATAGATGGATTTTATGTTATGCCTACGATTTTTAAGGATGTAAGCCCAAAAGCAAAAATTGCTCAAGAGGAAATATTTGGACCAGTTCTTTCTATAATAAAAGCAAAGGACTTTGATGAAGCTATTGCAATTGCAAATGATAGTGAATATGGACTAACAGGTGCTGTATTTGCAAGAGATAGATATAAGATTGAGAAGGCTAAAAGAGAGTTAATGATAGGAAATCTCTATATAAATAGAAAGTGTACGGGTGCAATAGTAGGAGTTCATCCATTTGGTGGATTTAATATGAGCGGTACTGATGCAAAGGCTGGAGGTCCTGACTACCTACTCTATTTCTTGCAAGGAAAGAGTATTTCAGAAGTTATTTAAAAGTTTATCTAACTTTTTTAATATTTTTTAGGTGCTCAGAATAGGTTTTTGCAAATAGGTGTTTTTTATCTTTATTCGCTACAAAATATAAGTAGTCAGTTTTTTTAGGTTTTAATACCGCAATAATTGAACTAAGAGATGGAGAACATATAGGAGTTGGTGGAAGACCTAAGTTTATATAGGTATTATAGGGTGAGTTGAATTTTATTTCTTCTTCACTTAGCCAATAGCTATTTGTTTTTAAAACATATGCAATTGTAGGATTTGCCTGAAGAGGCATATTTATCCTTAGTCTATTTAAAAATACACTCGCTATAGTTGGTTTTTCTTCCTCATAGTATGCTTCTTTTTCTATAATAGATGCAAGTTTTATAACATCATAAAAGCTTAGATTCGTTATATTGAACAAACTATCTATTTTCTCTATTTTATCAAAGAAATTATCAACAAGCTTCTCAATTATAAACTTTTCTTCCTCACTTTCAGAAAATATGTATGTATCAGGAAATAAAAATCCTTCAAGACTTTTTAAGTTTTTTAGCCTATTATGTTTTCTGGAAAGATACTCTATAAAAGCACTATCATTTACTAAAGATATAAATTTTTCGTAGTTTATCTTTAATTTTTGACTTAACATTTTTGCAATTTCAAAGCTATTCATTCCTTCATATATTGTAATTTTAATTTTAAAAGGTTTTGGTTTTTGAGAAACTATTCTAATGAAAGTTAAGATTTCTCCTTCATTATATACTAATTTATATATTCCACTTCTTATATTTTTCTCAACTCCGAAAATCTTAAATAGAAGATTAAAAGGCTTTTCAAATCTGATAATTCCATGTTCTCTTAATTTTCTTGAAAATTTACTAATAGTTTCACCCTCTCTAAATGTAATTTCAGCAGTTTTTTCTTTGCTTGATAGTGGAAAGAGAAATGCAAGTATTAAAAGAATAATGAAGAAGGTTATATATAATCTTATTACCATTTTAAAATTTTATAGGCTTTTTCAATAATTTCAATACCTCTTGAAATTAGAACATAATCTATTTTTAACTGCTTTGCTATTTTTACTGCGTCCAAAATTCCAAAATTGTCTCTTATTGCTGACATATTCAAATCATCAGTTATAATCTTTCCTCTATAATTAAGGATATTTCTTAAAAGCTCAACTATAAAATATCTTGAAAGTGTTATAGGTTTTTCTTTGTCAATAGAAGGAATATATACATGTGCGGTCATAATGTATTCTATGCCCATTTTTATAAAGTACATAAATGGTAGCAAGTCTTTTTTTAAGTCTTTTAAACTTCCTATTAATATGCTTTTTTTATAGTGAGGGTCTCCTATTGCTCTTCCTTGACCTAAAAAGTGCTTTATGCAATTTTTTAAACCTACATCACTATGAGCTTTTACAAATAAACTTGCATACATTATTACTTTATATGGGTCTTCTGAAAATGCTCTTTTTTTCTTTCCAATTACAGGATTAAGTTCATCATGTAAATCAACAACTGGTGCGAGGTTCAAATTAATACCATACTCCTTTAGTTTCAAAGCCATATTGTATACTATGGAATAAAAATCGTATACGTTTAAGCTTGAAAGTTCCTTTGGTTGTGGAATATCTTTTACAACCCAACTTGCATATCCCCCTTCATTATCAGTAGCAACTATTCCACTATAGTTGCTCTCTTTTATAAGCTTATATATTTCTTCATTTTGTGCTATCCAAGAACCAATAAAAATGCCAGGAATATTTATTTTTATTAAATACCTTAGTTCATCTACACTTTCAAATCCTGCTATGAGCATTATATTGTTAAAATTTCTGGTTTTTCTTTTCTTACTACTACTGAGTGTTCGAAATGTGCAGAAAAAGCTCCATCTGCGGTTTTAATAGTAAATCCGTCTTTATCCTCTATAGTTTTTGAACTTCTAAGATTTACCATAGGTTCAATTGCTAAGACCATACCTTCTTTTAAAATAATTTTGTCATCTTTTGGCTCGTAAAAGTTATGAACGTATGGTTCTTCATGTAGTGCATAACCTATTCCATGTCCTACCAAGTTTTTTGGTATTCCAAATCCATATGGTTTAATAGTATTTTCAATTGCCTTTGAAATATCTGAAAGTCTATTCCCTTCAACTGCCTTTTCTATTCCATTGTATAGTGCAAGTTTTGTAACTTCTACAAGTTTTCTTATTCTATATGGAACTTGACCTATTATATAAGTCCAAGCTCCATCTGCAAAATATCCATTATAAACTACTCCGATATCTATTTTCAAAAGTCCATTTTGGGGAACTTTTTTCCCTTTCTTTGCATATCCATGAACTATTTCATCATTTATAGATATACAAATATATCCCGGAAAGCCATTATAATTTTTAAACGCTAATTTCCCTTCCCTTTTACTTACAAAATCAATAGCAAAATTTTCTATTTCCAAGGTCTCCATTCCTGGATGTATTATTTTTTCTACCTCTCTTAGGAATTCTCCAATAATCTTTCCTGCTATTCTAATATACTTAATATCTTCTTCTGTCTTTATAGAAATCACTCTTCTAAGATTTCCTTTTCTTTATTTTTAAGTAATTTGTCTATTTCCTCTATATATTTGTCAGTTAATTCTTGTATTTTCTTTTCTGCGGTTTTTCTATCATCCTCAGAGATTTTCTTTTCTTTCTCTAAAGTCTTTGCTTTTTCTATTCCATCTCTTCTAATGTTTCTAACAGCGACTCTACTATCTTCTGCAAGCTTTTGAACAAGTTTTATTAGTTCTTTTCTTCTTTCCTCCGATAAAGGAGGAATTGGTATTTTAATTACACCTTTTTCTACTTGTGGATTTAAACCTATACCTGCGGACTTTATAGCCTTTTCTATTTCACCTACTGCATTTTGGTCCCAAGGTTGAATTACTAATAGTCTTGGTTCTGGCACTAAAACTGATGCAATTTGGTTTATTGGTAATTTACTTCCATAATAATCTACCTTTATAGCCTCAAGTATTGCTGGTGTTGCTCTTCCTGTTCTAAGTTTTGAAATTTCACTTTTATAATTTTCTACAGTTTTTT
>JANXBH010000009.1 GCA_025060695.1 Caldifarciminota bacterium
GACGAGAAGGGGAACATATACTTCATTGAGATGAACACCAGAATTCAGGTGGAGCATCCAGTGACAGAGATGATAACGGGTATAGACATAGTCAAGTGGCAGATAAGGATTGCCGCAGGTGAGCCTTTAAGGTATAAGCAGGAGGATGTTAACTTTAACGGCTACTCCATAGAGGTGCGCGTAAACGCAGAAGACCCTAAAAAGAACTTTGCACCCAGCATAGGGACCATCGAAAGATACTATGCACCGGGAGGCTTTGGCATAAGGGTTGAGCATGCAGCCTCAAGGGGCTTTGAAATAACGCCTTACTACGATTCCATGATAGCCAAGCTAATAGCATGGGCACCCCAGTGGGAGGTGGCAGTAGACAGAATGAAGGCAGCGCTGGAGACTTACGAGATAACTGGTATAAAAACAACTATACCCCTGCTCATAGAAATCATGAAAGACCCTGACTTTAGGGCTGGCAAGTTCAACACCAAGTATTTAGAAACCCATCCTCAGCTCTTTGAGTATCAAGAACAGATGGGTAAAGAAGACTTTGTAGCTTTCATATCCGCAGCCATAGCGGCGTATCACGGGCTATGAGAACTTTGAGAAGTACTTCAACGCACAGCTTTGGCTCTTCTGGTAGAGTGGCGCACGACTCGAGGAAGTTCTATGCCAGAAAAATGTTTGAAAGTTTTCAGGTGAACTACGGTTGTGAATGTGAACCCATGGAGAATCCTATACCTCAGAACTATCTTGACCGAGTATTTTGCAAGTCTTCTGAAGACATGGCGGAGCTCCCAGATAACAGCGTCCATCTTATGGTAACATCGCCACCTTACAACGTAGGCAAAGAATACGACCAAGACCTGAGCTTCGAGGAATACAGAGAGTTTCTCAAAAGGGTTTGGAGAGAGGTTTATAGAGTTTTAGTTTGGGGTGGGAGAGCTTGTATAAATGTGGCTAATCTTGGCAGGAAGCCATACATACCCCTACATGCCTTTATCATTCAAGACATGCTTGAGATAGGTTTTCTCATGAGAGGTGAGATAATTTGGGTCAAGACTGGTGGAGGTGCACCTTCTACCGCTTGGGGCTCGTGGATGTCTGCCAAAAATCCTGTCATAAGAGACGAGCACGAGTATATTTTGGTCTTTTCAAAAGGCTCATACGAAAGGAAAAAGCCAGAGGACAAAGAAGACACAATAAGTAGAGAGGAGTTTTTGGAGTTTACCAGAAGTGTGTGGTATATAAGACCTGAGTCCGCAAAGAAAGTAGGACACCCTGCACCTTTTCCTGTAGAACTACCTTACAGACTCATTCAGCTTTACACCTTCAAGGGTGAGATAGTCCTTGACCCTTTCATGGGTAGCGGTCAGACCGCTATAGCCAGCCTAATGGCAAACAGATATTATGTAGGCTACGAAGTAAAGCCCGAGTATGTTAACCTTGCAAACCTGAGAATACAGGAGTATGTGAAAAGCTATGCATGTGCTCGTTAGAGAACCTTTAACCGAATGTGTTAGCTTTAGAGACCTTTACGCCTATCCTTCCACCGGCTATTGTCTTTTCGGTCTTTACAGATACCCTGCCAAGTTTATTCCTCAGGTAGTCTTGTACGCCATTAAAGAATACGCACAGCATGGAGATGTGGTTTTTGACCCCTTTGCGGGAAACGGAACGGTGGGGATTGCGTGTAGGCTTTTGTGGTATGACTATGAACTCTGGGATATAAACCCTATGCTCTCTTTTCTGCACGACTTCTGTCGTATTAACCACATAGTGTCTATGAAAGAGGTAATAAAAAGCCTTGAAGAAGTTCAAAACTCAAAAGGCGTGTATTTACCCAAGTGGGACAATGTGGCTTACTGGTATCCAGAGGGCTTTCTTGAAGAGCTTGGTAGGTTAAGGCATGCCATAGAGAAGGTAGAAAATTATCAGGTCAAGCTCATTCTGTTGCTTGCTTTTCTTAAAACTGCCAAATACTTTTCCTATGCGGACGAAAAAGTTCACAAGCTATACAAGTCAAAAAAGGCTAAAGAAAAAGTAGAAAAACTTCTGAGAGATAACTGGAGAAGCCTTATGAGGGAAAACCTGTGGTCTAATGTGGTGTATATTTTGGGAAAACTTCAGGAATACCTTTTGGAAAAACCGAAAGAAGTTCAAGGTGTGGTGATGGCAGGTGTGGATACTCTAAAGCAGGAACTTGATAGGGATGTGGACCTTTTGTTAACTTCGCCCCCTTATCTTCAGGCTCAGGAATATATAAGGTCAACAAAGTTGGAGCTTTTCTGGTTGGGACATACGCAGGAACAGGTGAGCCAGCTCTCTAAAAGGGAAATTCCTTATAGGAAGGATGTTCCTGAAGTCTCTATAAAATCAGAAACTTACCATGTGCTATACGAAGCCATAGGAGAGGAAAAGCTAAGGGAAGTTTACAAAAAATATTTTATGTCTATAATAGGTTCACTTCAGAGACTTTCGGAGAAGGTTAAAAAAAGAATGCTTATATTCGTAGGTCCTGTATACTCAGGAAATGTAAGAGTTGTTTTTATCGTCCCTATGAGGGATTGAAACATTTAGAAGATGAAAAGAGTAAAAACACGTTTTGCTCCGTCTCCGACGGGGCAAATACACATAGGCAATTTGAAAATAGCATTAATAAATTATTTATATGCCAAGAAATAATGGATTTGCATATTATGTTTATTATACTGGCGATATAATAAAGCAAATAAAATTAGAGCAAATAAGAAATATTAGCAATGAAAATATTGAGAAAATAATAAACGATATTTATAACGAAATCGAAAATGATCATAATGAACATTCAACAATTTTCCGATACAAAACTAGTTTTTATCATCCCTATGAGGGATTGAAATTCAGAAGTATTTTTCACCTCCCTTTCTATCGTTATTTTGTTTCTATCATACTTATGAAGAATTGAAAAAGAAATGTGCTGTCTGTGAACTGGTATTGGGCTTTAAGCTTTTACATCTCTCCTATAGGAAATTAAAACTAATGATAGAGAATGAAATAAAAAATCACATCTTGAAAAATGGTTTTGACCTTGTGGGAATAACCGATATTGAGATACCAGAGAAGATAAGGAATAGCTTTATAAATTGGATAAAAAATAATCATCATGGAGAAATGAAGTATATGGAAAATATGGAAAAGAGACTAAACTTAAAAGCTATCTGGGAAGATGTAAAAAGTGTAATAGTAGTTGCAAAGAACTACTATAAAAAAGTGCAATATAAAAATTACAAAATCTCAATTTATGCACTATCAAAGGACTATCATAAGGTGATTAAAAAAAAACTTATAAAAATTTTTAGGGAGTTTTCAAGGAAGTATAGTTTTAACTTTAAAGTTTATGTAGATAGTGGTCCTGTACTTGAGAAAGTTTTAGCACAAAAGGCTGGACTTGGCTGGCAAGGTAAAAACTCACTTTTAATAAACCCAAAATTTGGCTCATATATATTTTTAGCAGTAATATTAGTAGATATAGAACTAAAACCTGACAAACCTTTTTTATATGACTATTGTGGAAAGTGTAATAAATGCATTAAATCTTGTCCTACAGGAGCAATTTTAGAAAATAGAACAATAGATGCAAAAAAGTGCATATCTTACTTAACAATAGAATACAAGGGAGAAAATATTCCAATACCATATAAAGACTGGATATTCGGATGCGATATATGTCAAATAGCATGTCCTTGGAATACAAAAGCAAAAGAAACAGACTGGGAAGAATTTAAAAAACTTGAAGTTTTAGAATATTCACTATACGAGCTTTTAAAACTGAAAAAAGAAGAATATGATAGAATTTTTCAAGGAATGCCAATTAAAAGAGCAAATTTTGAAAGATTTAAAAGAAATATTCTTCACATTATGGAAATAGACCCCTCCTCCTATAAGCATTAGCAATTCGCTCAATCGCAAGAATATAAGAAGAAGTTCTAAGATCTACTAAATATTTTTTAGAAGTAGAATAAACTTCGTTTATTACTCTAATTAGTCTTTTTTCTAAGCTTGCATTTACTTCCGCTTCATCCCAATAATATCCAATTTTATCCTGAATCCATTCTAAATACGAAACAATTACTCCTCCAGAGTTTGCTAATATATCGGGAATTACAATTTTCCCATTTGAAAGTAAAATTTCATCAGCCTCAAAAGTTGTAGGACCATTTGCACCTTCTACTATATACCTTGCTTTTATATATCCTGCATTTTCTTCAGTTATTTGATTTTCCATTGCAGCTGGTACTAAAATATCTACATCTAATTTAAATAATTCTTCATTTGTTATACTATCTGCGTTTGGATAACCTGCAACAGTTCTTCTTATTTTACCTTCTATATTCTTCTCGTAGTATGCATATTTTATTAAGTCCTGAATATCTAAGCCATTTTCATTATATACCCCTCCACCCGAATCAGTTATACCAACCACTTTTGCACCCATTTGAGTTAAAAACAAAGCAGTATAACTTCCTACATTTCCAAAGCCCTGAATTGCAACCTTTTTACCTTCAACACTATCTCCAAAAATTTTTAAAAACTCTCTAATGTTAATAGCTACACCTCTTCCAGTTGCTTCCTTTCTTCCCTTTGAACCACCAAGGAAAACAGGCTTACCTGTAACAACTGCAGGCTCATTGTATCCCTTTATTACACTATATGTATCCATAATCCATGCCATAATTTGCTCATTTGTCAAAACATCAGGTGCAGGAATATCAAGAGAAGGACCAATTAAACTAATAATCTCATATGTATATCTTCTTGTTAAGTTCTCAAGTTCTCTTAAGGACAGCTTCGTTGGGTCTACCTTTACCCCACCCTTCGCACCTCCAAATGGCAAATCTACAAGAGCACACTTAAATGTCATCCACTGGGCTAATGCTATTACTTCGTCCCTGTCTAAATCAGGAGAATATCTAATACCACCCTTATATGGACCTAATGCATTGTTATACTGACATCTATAACCTTCAAAAACCTTTATCTCGCCATTATCCATTCTTACAGGAATATAAACTTCTACAACTCTCTCTGGATAGCTAAGTATTTCTCTTATCCAGTTTTCAAGATGCATTATCTCTGCAGCCTTGTTAAATTGCTTCATTGCCTCAACTCTTGGATTTTTTTGCTCCATATTGAAAATTTTAAAGTAATAATTAAATACTTTAAAATTTATAACTTCTTATGGGTTTTGCATATACGCCCGGTTTAAAGGTTACAAAATATACAAGAATAGTAAAGGAAAGGAAATTACCAATTAAGGGAAATGTTCTTGTAGATAAAGGGCAAAAGGTAGCAGCGGAAGACATAGTAGCAAAAACCGAAATTCCCGGAAATGTTAATATAATAAACATTGCAGGAATACTTGGAATAACACCTAAGGAAATTTATAAGTATATAACCAAAAAGGAAGGAGAAGAGATAAAAAAAGGAGAAATTATAGCAATAAACAAAGTACTTTTTGGTCTAATTAGAAATCCAGTTCTATCTCCAATTGATGGATTTGTAGAGAATATTTCAGATATTACAGGACAAGTTATATTAAGAGAGCACCCAATTCCTATACAAGTAAATGCATATGTAGATGGAAATGTAATAAAGGTTATTGAAAATGAAGGAATTGAAGTTGAATGCCATGGTGCTTTTATTCAAGGTATATTCGGTATAGGCGGTGAAAAGATTGGAAAAATTAGAATTGCAGTAAAAAACCCTGAAGATAGTTTAAAAATAGAACATCTTTTAGAAGATGAAACAGGGAATATTATAGTAGGTGGTTCATATGCAAATAGCGAAGTAATAAGAGAAGCAATGAGAAGAAATGCTATAGGAATAGTTTTAGGAGGAATAGATGATTATACAATAAAGGAAATACTTGGATATGATATTGGAGTTGCAATTACAGGAAATGAAAATATTAGTACAACCATAATAATAACTGAAGGATTTGGAAAAATACCAATAGCAAGTAGAACTTTTGATATATTAAGTTCATTAGATGGTAAAAAAGCTTCTATAAATGGAGCAACTCAAATAAGAGCAGGAGTTATGCGACCAGAGATAGTTGTCCCATTAAGCGTAGGAAAAGAGGTTGAAAATAAAGAGGATGGGACACTAAAAGTTGGAAAACTTGTAAGAATTATAAGAAGTCCGTATTTTGGTATGATTGGTAAAGTTGCGGAGCTTCCCATTGAACCTGTAGGTATAGAAACTGAATCAAAAGTAAGAATACTACGAGTTCAAATAGACGGACAAATTATATCTGTCCCAAGAGCAAATGTAGAATTAATAGAAGAGTAAATTGGGCGAGTTTAGAAGACTACTAAAGTTTGTTCTTCCATACAAAAAATTTCTAATAATCTCTATATTTGTAGTTTTAATCTCCGCATTTGTAGAACTTTCTATGCCGTACTTAATAAAAATAGCAATAGATAAGCATATATCTCCACAAGTTGTCCAACTAAATAAAATACCAGAATGGAAAGATAAATATCCACAAGCATTTTATGAAAACTTCGTTCTCATATATGAAATACCAAATCATTTAAGAAGTGAATTAGAAAAGCTCGGTTATTTAAGCGAAAAGAAATACTATATTATATCAGATTCTATGGAAAATGCAATAAAGTTCAAGGATAAATACATAATTTCAGTTGAAGAATATAGTAAATTAGAAAATAAGTTTGCATTAAGGAAAGATGACATTAAGGCTATTATCTTTATTTCCGTAGTTTACATTGGACTTTTGGTTCTTGATTTTATTTTGGTATATTTACAGATTTTGATTTTAACGATATTGGGACAAAAAAGCGTATTTGAAATAAGAACTAAGTTATTTGAGCATTTGCTAAAGCTTAGAATAGAGTTCTTTCAAAAGCAAAAGGTTGGAAGATTAGTAACGAGAGTTGCTAACGATGCAGATGCCATAAATGAATTTTATACTTCAGTTTTAGTAAATTTAATTAGAGACATAGTTTTAATTATTGGAATAGTAATTTTGATGCTAATTATGAATGTTAAAATTACGCTAATTGTGCTTTCAATTATTCCATTTTTAATTATTGCAAGTGCTATATTTAGATACTATGCAAGAAAGGCATATGATAATGTAAGAAGGATACTTGGAGACTTAAATGCATTTTTAAACGAGAGTATAGTTGGAATTTCAGCTATTCAAGCATTTAATGGTCAAGCTCATATGTTTAAGAAATTTAGTAATGTTAACACTGATTTATATAAGGCATTTTTAAATGTTATTTATGTATTTGGAATATTTATGCCAATAGTAAGTCTTGCATCCTCTATTGCAATAGCATTTCTAATTTACCAGGGAGGAATTGATATTATAAAACAATCATTTACATTTGGAAGTCTCGTAGCATTTATTAACTATATAGAAATGCTATTTAATCCAATTAGGGATTTGGCTGAAAAATACAATACTATGCAGTCCGCATTTATTGCATCAAAAAGAATATTTTTACTAATGTCAGAAAAGACAGAAAACTACTCTCAAGGAAAGATAATTCAGGATGTAAAAGGTCGTATTGAGTTTAAAAATGTATACTTTGCATATGAAGAAGAAAATTGGGTCTTAAAGGATTTTAATTTAACCATAGAACCTGGGCAAAAAGTTGCAATAGTTGGTCCAACGGGAAGTGGAAAAACTACCATTATGAATTTACTTTTAAGATTTTGGGATGTTCAAAAAGGTCAAATATTGCTTGATGGAGTAGATATTAGGGAATTAAATATTAGCTTTTTAAGAAGTCAATTTTCATGGGTTTTGCAAGATGTTTTTCTATTTTCTGGTAGTGTTAAGGATAATGTATTTTTATATAGGAAAAATGGGAAAATTGAAAACTACTTGGATTACTTTGGAGTAAGTGAATATATAAAGGTTGATAAATTAGTAAACGAAAGAGGAACTACTTTTTCGCAAGGTCAAAGACAAATTATTTCATTCATTAGAGCAATTGCAAATAATCCTAAAATATTACTCTTAGATGAAGCAACAAGTAGCATAGACCAAGAAACTGAAAATATAATACAAAAGTCTTTAGAAAAATTACTAAAAGATAAAACTGCAATAATAATTGCACATAGATTATCTACTATAAAGAATGCTGATAAAATAGTAGTGCTATATAATGGAGAAAAGATTGAAGAAGGAAAGCATGAAGAACTAATAAATAAAAAAGGCTTTTACTATCATCTATATTCAATACAATTTGAAGCTATAAACTAATGCGTAAAATGCCTAATACCTGTAAATACAAGCTTTATATTATATTTCCTTGCTTTTTCTATAATTTCTTTATCTCTAATTGAACCACCTGGCTCTACTATTAAGTAAATTCCATTTTCATGTGCAAGTTCAATACTATCTGAAAATGGGAAAAATCCATCGCTTATTAAAATGCTATTTTTTGACCTTTCCCCTGATTTCATAATAGCAACTTTAAGCGCGTCAATCCTACTTGTCTGACCTATACCCATACCAACCGTAGAAAAATCCTTTACTAATAAAATTGCATTTGACTTCATATACTTTATTACTTTAAGACCAAACTCTATATTTTTTATTTCATATTCAGTTAAATTTTCACCACTTAAAAGCTCCATCTTTGAATACAAAACACTATCATCTTCACATATTAGAATATCTCCTCCAATATCTCTAATAAAAAACTTAGGCTTATTAAAATCTTTAACTTTTAACAGCTTTCTATTTTTCTTCTTTCTTAAAATTTCAATACTATCGTTTGTATAGTCTTTAGCTATAATGATTTCATAAAACTGTTCGTTCAGTAAATGTGCAACTTCCTCATTTACTAAAAAATTAAATGCAACTATTCCACCATATGCGGAAGTTTTATCGCTTTCATATGCTTTTAAATATACCTCAGTATCACTACTTCCTATTGCAACACCACATGGATTATTGTGCTTTACAATGGCACAAGCAAACTCACTAAACTCACTTACAATACTATAAGCATAAAAACTATCAAGAAGGTTATTATATGATAGCTCTTTTCCATAAATTAGTTCTATAGACTGAGAAAAACCCTTATAGTAATTGTTAAACAATAAACTTGCATTTTGATGAGGATTTTCTCCATATTTTAATTTAAACCCCTTCCTATAAGAAAAAACTACTTCACTATCAAATAAGCTATATTTCCACCTATTTAAAAGTTCGTTATAAATGAAACTATCATAGCTTGCACTCTTGTAAAATGCCTTTAATGCAAGTTTCCTTCTATCTTCAATACTAAGAATATTAGTTTTTAATTTCTCAATTACCCAGCTCAAATCATTTAAATCTACTATAACTATTACATCTTTATAGTTCTTTGCACCTGCCCTAATTAAAGAAATTCCACCAATATCAATAAATTCAAATAGTTTTTCCTCATCATATTCTATCTTTGAAAAATTTTCAAAAGGATATAATTCTACTATTACTAATTCAATATTAGGAATATTGTTTTCCATTGCCTCTATTATATGTTTTTGAACATTTCTCCTATAAAGTATTCCACCAAATATATATGAATTTAATGTTTTTACCCTTCCGTCAAATAGTTCTTTTTGACTAAACAATTCACCAATAGTATTAACATCTATTTGCAAATTTCTTAAATAGCTTGCAGTTCCATCTGTAGAGATAATTCTATATCCAAGATTTATTAGTTCTATTACATACTTCTCTATATTTTCTTTTGACCATACTGAAACGAGTGCATACTTCATAAGTTAGAAAATTTTAATCTTTAAAATTTTTTATATGTCAAAATTTCTTAGAGTATTAGCGATTGGAGATGTTTACGGACATCCCGGTAGAGATATTCTAAAAAGGTTTATTTTAGATTTAAAGAAAAAATATAATCCAAGCATCATTATAGTAAATGGGGAAAATGCGGCACATGGAAGGGGAATAAGTCCTAAAATCTATGAGGAAATTATTTCTCTTGGTATCGATGTTATAACTCTTGGAAATCATACATTCGATGAGGAAAAAGTATTAGAAATCATTGAAAAGCCTGAAATACTTGTTCCATATAACTATCCCGATGGGACACCCGGAAGGAAGATATTTGAATTTGAATATTATGGTAGAAAGGTAAAGGTTTTGAATCTTCTTGGAAGATTATTTATGGATGATTTTAGAATAGATGACCCTTTTAGAAAAGCTATAGAAGTATATGAAAAAGACCCAGATGCAATTTATATTTTAGACTTTCATGCGGAAGCTACAAGCGAAAAATTGGCAATGGGTTTATTCCTTGATGGTAAATATTCATTAGTATTTGGGACACATACGCATGTTCAAACTGCTGATGAAAGAATATTTCCAAATGGAACAGCGTATATTACAGATATTGGAATGACAGGAGGACTTCTCTCAGTTATTGGTGCGGACTATAAAGTAGTAATAGAAAGATTTCTATATCCTCACATTAAAAAGAAAGCAGAGCCTTCTTATTTAGACTTACACATTCAAGGTATATACTGCGAAATCGATATTAATACTAAAAAAGCTTATAAAATTCAAAGAATCTCAGTTAAGAATATTTAAATGAGCTCTAAAATTTCAGTGTGATTTTAGTTATTTCTTTTCTTAATATCTACGATACTACAGGAAGCTTGAAAATTTCTGATGAATTTGCTATCATTCATGGTAAAGTAAATGGTGATATTTCATTGCTTAATGGTTCAATATTGCTTACTGATAGTGGTTATATAAATGGAAATATAGAATTTTTCGGTGATAGTTTAATATTGCAAGGTAGAGTTAATGGCTACGTATCATTTATAGGTAAAAAGGTTAATATTTCAGGAAGATTAGTTGGAGATGTTTTGCTTATTGGTTATGACGTAATTATTGATAGTTCTGGGTATATTAATGGCAATGCCGATATTGTTGCAATAAACTATGAAGATAATGGGAAAATTACAGGTGAAAAGCGACTTATCTCAGTAGGCGCTCTATTACAAATTTTAGAGAAAAGAGAGAAAGCAGAAATTGCTAAGGATGCTAACAAAAATCCAATAGCGCATATAATAACTCTTCTTATCTTTTTTATAATAACATTTATCACATTTTTATTTATAAAAAATCTCATTCCTAATCTGCTTGAAAAGTTTTACGAAAACCCAACAAGAACTGTTATTATAGGACTAATTTTTTCACTTCTTGTTGTCCCAATATTGATATTATTGATAATCAGTATTATAGGTATACTACTTATTCCTCTATACCTTATTTTTATAGCAGCTTTCACAATCTCATCTATTGCTGTAGGTCTTACTTTTGTTGGTAAGACTATATCTAAAAATCTTGGAATAAAGGATAACCTATGGGCTTACTATTTTATTGGAGTTTTTATGACGATTTTGTTCTATGTACTGCATATTACATTTAACTTAATTAATCTTGATTGGTTAGGTTTTACTTTGCTTGGTTCATATGCAGGTATTTTAATTATAATTGGTCTTGGTAGTTTATCAAGAGCTGCATTTAAGATTTAGAGAAACTTACTTTCTATCTATTGAAAATTTACCTGCTCCAAGAAAAATAAGGGAAGTATATAATATTAGATATAAAATCTCCATTTCATTTTCTTTAATAGTTTCTCCTAAAACAAAAAGCTTAAAGTATACAACGAATATGAAATTTATAGTTAAAATAATGGCAGATACTCTGGTAAAAAGTCCAACAATTATAAAAACTGCAAATAGCGTTTCTGATAAAACAGAAGCCCAAGTAAAGAGCTCAGGAAATGGAAGACCAATCATCTTTACTGCCTTATAGTGAGGATTTTGTATTTTCGGTAAACCATGGTATACTAAAAGCATAAAGCTTGGGATAGCTCTGATAAGTAAAATTCCAATATCTCTCATATCTTTTATTTACCCGCCCCAAAGGGCGGAAAGTTTTAATTATTTATTAGCTTATATAACTTATCATCTATTTTTAAAATGTATATTCCCTTTAATTTCAAAGGAATTTTATGTATACCGTATTTTGCACCATTAATCTTAGTACTATATATTTTTGCTCCACTCACTGAATAGAGCTCTATATTTAAGTCCTTACTCTCTTTAAAGTGATACTTGATTACAAGTTTTGAATTTGTAATAGTTGGATATATACCAAAAGGTATTAAGCCAACTTCATCAGAAGAAACGTTTACAAAACAATTTAAAATTGCAGAAAGTAAGTCCTCTCTTTTATTCCAACCAGAATGATTATTACTTATGGCTTCAAATGGACCTGCTAAGAATACAGTTTTACACATTCCATTACTTAATTGATATACAATAGCACCTCCATAATCACCTGAACCTGTAAGTGTGGTCCATCTAAATGCCCTTCTTGAGTTTGGATTGTTAGGAGCTATATTATCATCTGAATTGGCATTTTGAGCACCATCAGGATTTACCAATCTAAATCTCATGTTATTTCCTAAGGGGTCATTTGCATCCGCAACCATAGCCCTATAGGCTATGCCCGTTTGAACTATATTCGCACCTAAGTGGTTTTGAATAAAAGCTGAACCAATTGGATCTTCTGCAAGGTACTGACTTGATATGAATAATTTCTTATTAGCATTTAGCCAAGATATAAGAGAGTCTCTTTCTTGGGATGTCATTACGTTTACATTTCTATTCCCTGTATGCCAAATTATTATATTTCTTGTAGAAGAAATAAACAACTGTGGTTCATTGAACTTGACAATTTCATAAACTTTATTTAAATTCTCAAGTGTCTGGGAATAGTAAGTTTCAAAGTTAGTCAAAGTATCACCATCTACCACAAGTATATCAGGATAACCTATAATAAGTCTTAAGTTTATTAAAGTATCTGCATTTTGAGGAGTTGAAATTATTTTCACTTTAAAGTCCCAAAATCTTGGTTGTGTTCCTGAAACAGAAAATTCAAAAAAGTCATTAGGCTCAAGAGTTTGATCCGTACTAAGAGAACTAACACTTATAGTTCCATCTATCACATTTATATTAGGGTCATTATTTATAAGTTGAATTTGAATATTACTTGCATTTCTATAGCATCTTAAGTTCGTAAGTGTTAAATATAATTTTACTTGCTCATTAACTTCTGCTCTTTTATTATTATTATAATTACTATCATCTACTCTCATTTTTATAACATTTATACCTGCAAATTTTGCCATTCTTACTGCCTTGAACATATTAACTCTTCCCGAACCAAGCTTTCCTACATATGAAGGGTTTAATGCATCTATATTATCCGCAGAACATACCAAAATTGTATCTACATCATCTACACTTAAACTTGGATTTGCAGCTTTTATCATAGCACCAACACCCGCTGCTGATGGACTTGCCATAGATGTTCCAGAGTATGCAGCATAACCGAAAGTATTATTTGAGGAGTTCCAAGCTGTTGAATATACAGGATCACCTGGTGCGGAAACATCCACACAACTTCCATAGTTTGAAAAAGATGCCCTTATATCACTTTGCATAGTAGCTGCAACACATATAGTTGCATCATTATAACAACAAGGATATCTTGGACTAACACCTACATCTAAATCTTGATTACCTGCTGCAGCATAGTTATTAGCTCCCATACTCCTTGCATAGAGAAGTGAATTTCTCGCCGAACCGCTATATCCGGAACCACCATAGGAATGATTAGTTATATGAGCTCCTTTATTTGCAGCGTAATAAGTCGCATTTATTGGTTGAGTTATATAACCACAAGTTCCCGCCTGTATAGCCATATTCTTTGCATTCCATGCTTCACCTGCTACACCAACACCATTATTAGTCCAAGCAGCCATTATACCTGTTACGTGTGTTCCGTGGTCATCATATAAACTATTGCAGGGATTAGGTTTGGGGTTTCTATCATTTCCTGTAAAATCCCAGCCGATTAAATCATCAATAAATCCATTACCATCATTATCTACATTATTCAAGTCTCCAGGGTCAAAAACCCAAGTAGAACCATTAAATATAATAGTCTGTCCATTACCATTGGCATCTTCTCCGAGATTGTTCCATATTACTCCACCTAAGTCAGGATGGTCCCAAGCCACACCACCATCTATTGCAGCAACAACTATATTATCCGCCTTATTAATATCCCAAGCACTATATGCCTGAATTTTACTTAAGTGCCACTGATTATTAATTAGAGGATCATTTGGAGTTAGTTCTATTTTGTATATATACCAAGGTTCAACATAGTCAAATAAACCAGTAAACTGAAGTTCTTTTACTATTTTAGGTACATCCACTTCGTTATTAAAGTAAATTACAATAATTCTATCTAAGCCAAACTCCATTGCTTTAGGTGTTATTTTACCAAGAACTAAACCCTCTATGGACTTTATACTATAATTAGAAAGCAACGTGTTTACACTATGGGGAAGTTTGTAAAATCTTGTAAGAGCACCATTTACATATTTCATGTCTGAAAGCTCAAATAAAGGAAGATATTCACTCTTTATCTGAGCTATTACCCTATCCTTAAAATACAGAACATCATTTAAATTTAAAATAATTAAAAGCATAGCTAAATTTTAAAGGTAAAAAGTGATAGTCTTTAAAATTTTAATTAAATTTATGCATAAGCCTGTAATGGTAAGAGAAGTAATTGAGCTAACTAAACCAAAGATAGATAGTATAGTAATTGATGCAACTTTTGGATTTGGAGGACATGCAAGAGCATTTTATGAAATAGTAAAAAATGGACTTATAGTTGGTTTTGAAAAAAATCCATTTACATATGAAATAGCCAAAGAGCTATACAAAAATTATGAAAGAATAAGAATTTTTAATGTTGGATATGAGAATATGTTAGAAGTTATTGAAAAATTAGAATTAGTCGGTAAAGTTGATATTGTAATTTTCGATCTTGGACTTTCTTTGTTTCTAATTAAAAAATCTAATCTTGGATTTAGCTATAAAAGTGATGAAGTACTGGATATGAGATTCAATCCAAATGAGGGGAAACCACTATATGAAATATTAGAAAAATTAGAACAAAAGGAAATAGAGAAAATATTAAGAAATTACGGAGACATAAAACATGCACGGAAAATTTCATATGAAATAGTAAGGAATAAACCTATAAGAAGAACTATTCAATTAAGGGAAATTGTAGAAAGATTAGCACCAAGAAATAAGAAGGATAAATTATTGAAGAAAACTTTTCAAGCCTTTAGAATTTTTGTAAATGATGAGGTAAATACTATAAAAAAAGGATTATTAAATGCTTACAAATGCTTAAAAATTGAAGGAAGACTTGCAGTTTTAAGCTATCACTCTATTGAAGATAGAATAGTAAAAAATCTATCTAAATCTCCACTCTTTATTCCACTTTTTAAAAAACCATTAACACCATCACAAGAAGAAATATTAGAAAATCCGAGGTCAAGAAGTGCAAAACTAAGGGTTTTTCTTAAGAAATGATATCTTATATTTTAATTTCCTCAATAATCCTTATTCTCGGTTTTAGCTTTGTAGCATTTGAAATTGCCTATTTATCTTGCACTTATCCTATAATATTTGAAAATACAAAAAATAAAATATTCATTGAAAACCCAGCAGGTATATTATTTACTATACTTTTAGGAGTAAATTTACTTGCTATATCTTATGCTATTATTAGTTTTGAATTTTTCAAAAAAATTCTACCTTTGGAAAGTGCAATAGTTTTTAGTGGAATATTTTCAACAGTTAACTTCGTATTCTTTTCGGAATATATTCCAAGGTTTTTTGCAAGAAGACATCCTGAAATAATTCTTAGATATTTCAAAGGTTTAATTTCTTTGTCTTACTATATAGTCTATCCAATAAATTACTTAATTGGTAAGCTTTTGCCAAGAAAACCAGAGGGAATTTTAGAATTTTATTTAGACGAGCTTGAAAGGTCAAAAATTATAGATAGTTCTCAAAAAAGTTTAATTCAAAAAAGTATGAAATTAATAGATATGCCCGCAAGCTTAGTAGTTAAACCCTATAGCGAGTTTGATATAATTGACATAGAAAAGTTTAAATTAACCAATTACAAATCGGATATTATTGTCATAAAAAAAGAAAACGATATCTTAGGATTTATCTACAAAAAGGACTTATTAAAGTTAGAAGACATGGACTTAAAGGACATCATTAGAAAACCAGTATTTCTTGAAAAGAATAAAAGTATATACGATGCCATAAATTTGATGAAAGAAAGAAAAACAAGTGTAATTTTTACTAATGAGGGTATTTTAACCATTGAGGATATTTGGGAATCAGTTAGTGTTGCTATTTCCTCATTTTCTAAATAAAAAGAAAATTATAGTTAAAATAATGCTTAGTATTATAGAAAGAAGTATAGAAGTGCCCAATGGAAAATAAAAAGTAAAGTTATCTTTTTGTATCAATATATCACCGGGAAGCTTAAATTTTGGTAAAAATAGAAATATAAGACCAACTATTATAAATATAAAACCAATAATTATCAATAACTTTGAAACTTCAGAAAACATATTAAAACAGCAATTTTTAAATTTTAAAGTATAATTCAATTTGCTAAATTTAGGTTATGTAAATTTAATTTTTAGGTAATTTTAAAATTTAGAACTTTAAAGGAGGTTAAAACATGTTAATATTAGTAATATCTCAACTACAAAATACAGACTTTGAAAATTGGTCCTATATTACAAGAAGTATACCTTTTGCATGGGATACCATAAAAAATTCACCTGCATCTTGTTCTTGGCAGATAGAGCAAAATACAGTAAGGTTAGGTAGCTATTCCGTGAGGATTACCATAAATTCTACTGCAAGTGGATACGACTGTGCTATAGGTCAAGCAAAGGGTGTAAGCCCATCTACAAATTATAACGTATCCGCATGGGTTTATGATAATGATAACAGAATTAGCGCACAACTATATGTTGCTTGTTATGACAATAACGAAAATCTATTGAATTCTCAACTCATAGGTTCTCAATCAACTGACAACCCAAGCTGGCAACAACTTACAGGCACATACACGACACCTAACAATTGTAGATACATGGATGTTCAAGTAAGAACATACGACGATAATAGTCCAAATGGGGTAATTTATATAGATGGGATAAGTTTAACAACAGGAACTGCTCCGAATGAATTAAGAGAAAGTTTTGGTTCTTATCCACCATCTCAGTGGAGAGAATTTGACATCGGAACAACTCCTGATGGACTTTTACAAAGAAGAACTAGTGCATGTCCATTTTCTAATAACGATAATTCCTGCTTTGGTATAAAGTTTAGACAGCAGGATGCAGATTCAAGTGTAGTAGGATTAAGTTTTCTTATGACTGATACTTTGGACTTCACTTCAACTTCTGCTGAAACATTAAGATTTAGTTGGAGAGTTAATCAAACAAATGAAAATATTCCTCCATCTGACTCAATAGTAATACAAATATCAACGGATTTAGGAAATTCTTGGACAAGAATATGGAGATGGAATGGAAATTTATCTATGTCAAGAATAGATGAAAGTATCCCACTAAACCAATATAATGGTATAGAACAGGTCTTGCTAAGAATTGCTTTTTATAAGCATTCAACGAATGGAAGCTCAACTTTACAAAATAGATATTTTAATTTGGACTCCTTTATAGTAAGAAACTCATATGTTTCAAGATATAACAGATTAACTAACAGTTCAGTAGAAAGATGGCTAATTGCAAACCAGGACATGATGCCCAATCATTGGAGAAGGTGGAACAACAGAGCACCAGAGAATAACGGAAGAAGTGCTCAACTATGGATTACAAGGGAAAACTCTAATTATTCTGGAAATTATTCAGTCAAGGCATTTTTTACAACTATACTTAATCCGTTTATTGAACAAAAGTTTTCAAATCCATTTAATAGTTGTGCAGGATATCCAATTAGCTTAGTAGATAGTTTTGTTGCAATATCTAGTATTAGATTTTACGATAATGATCCAAAGGCAAGAGCAAGAACTGGTATAGTTTGGTACTATCAAAATTTAACGCAAAACGACTATCCAAACAACTATACAACAGATAACACTAACTGGCAAAGCTATACTAATAGAGCGGTGTTTCTTGGACCAAATCAACCAGGTGGAAATAATTTTGATTCTATAGCCTTTAGAATTAGATTTTATAATCAAGGCTCTTTTCAAGAAGCTGAGGATGGAGGAACAATTTTCGCAGATAGTCTTAATTTTAGATTACTTTGCTTTGTAGGTGGAACTACACCTGTGGATATAGTTGAGTTTCCTATGAATGAATATTTTACCTATATCAGAACTAACAATTTTGGAATTGAAATTATGCCAAGAAGTAATGTTAACATTAGCATATACTCCATAGATGGAAGAAAAGTATACTCAAAGCATATAAATACTAAAACTCATATTCCTTTAAGAAGTGGAATATATACAATTGTAGCATATAGAGATAATAAACTTGTGTTTTCAAAGAAATACATAGTAAAATGATAAACTTATTATTTCTTCAAATATCGGTATTTTTCTCAAGAGACACAAATTTAGAAACTATAATTCTAAATGCCATAGATAATGCCCAAAAGACTATAGATATAAGCATATATAGTTTTTGGGGAAGTCCAACAGCGGACAATATAAAAAATGCAATTATAAATGCAAAGAATAGGGGCATAAGGATAAGAATTATTGCAGAAAATTACATTGCAAATTCAAACTCAAATAGCTATCCATACATAAGTCAAATAATTAACAGTGGAATACCTGTGCTCTTTGATAGTACAACTAATATAGGATATGGTTGTCAATACAATAGTGGATATTTAAACCATCAAAAATTCATAGTAATAGATAGTCAAATTGTAATATTAGGTTCGTTTAACTTAACTTACAATGCATTAAATGTAGATGCAAATGATTTAGTAATAATAAATGATAAAAATTTTGCAAATAGATTTATAAAGGAGTTTGAAATGATATGGGGAGGAAACGGGAATATACCAAACACTTCGCATTGTAAGTTTCAAAACTATAAATCAAACCTTGGAAATAATACTTTCTATTACAACACTCCTATAGTAGACTCTATGAAGGTATTCTTTTCACCAACTGGAAATACCTACAATGTCCTTGCAAGTTTAATAAGTAAAGCACAAAGTTCTATATATATTGCATTAAGTAAATTTACACTATGTAATTATAGAGACTCTTTATATCCAAAGAAAAATTTTTCATACTTTGTAGTAGACTATGGAACTTGGAATGATAAGCCTGCAATGAATATTAGAGGATTAAATATCACACCTGATCCATATTGCACTAACTTCCCTTGGCAACCACCAGGAAATATTCTATTGGACAATGTCCCAAATAACGGACTATTACACTATAAATTTGCAGTATTTGATAGATATATAGTTCTAACAGGCTCCATGAATTGGACATTTAGTGGAGCTTATAGAAACGATGAAGTTGTTTTGGTTATATATTCAAACTATATTGCAAATAAGTACTTTAATGAGTTTTCAAAAAGATGGCAAGAGGCTGGAGGTCAATCTAATACCAAAGAATATATAAATATTAAAGATGGCAACTTGGTAATTAAAAACTATAAGGGCTCTATTGAAATATATAGCATAGATGGAAAGCTAATTAGAAAAGTCTTAATAAATAATGATTTTCAGATAAAATTACAAAAAGGCATTTACATAGTAAAAGCGGAGAAATTAAGAAAGTTTATTGTAGTTCCTTAATAAGCTACTTACAAAATTATTTACAAAATCATATTTTTCTCTTAGCCATTGAATATTTTCTAAATACCATTCAATTGTAATTTTTAAACCATTATCCAACTTGTATTTTGGTATAAAACCAAGAGATTTTATCTTTTCGTAGTTTAGAGAATATCTAAAGTCATGCCCTGGTCTATCAGAAACAAATTCAATTAGTTCAAAAGGCTTTTTTAAATAATTTAAAATCTTCTTTACAACTTCTAAGTTTTCATATTCTTCATCTGAAGATATATTGTAAATTTCTCCAATATTACCATTTTTTAAAATTAATTTCAGAGCATCTACAAAATCCTCTACATATAGCCAAGTCCTTCTTTGCTTTCCATTTCCATAAATAGGAATTTTTTGATTATTTACAGCTTTTAGTATTGTAAGTGGAATAAGTTTTTCTGGATATTGAAAAGGTCCATAGTTGTTAGTAGGTCTAAGGATTATAGAGGGAATTTTATATGTTCTATAGTAAGACTTCACTACTAAGTCTGAACTTGCCTTTGAAGAAGCATATGGAGAGCTTGGAGAAAGAACACTATTTTCCATAAAGCTTCCTTCAAATATCTCACCATATACTTCATCTGTAGAAACGTGAACGAACTTACTAATAGATATATCCTTTATAGCTTCAAGTAAATTGAGAGTTCCTATAATATTGTTTTCAATGGTTTCTCTTGGAAACATAATGCTTCTGTCAACATGGGTATAAGATGCTAAGTGAATTACTATACTTGGTTTTTTTTCTAATATCAATTTTCTTAGTTTTTCATAGTCTAAAAGGTCTAATCTATAAAATTCAATTTCGTTTAAAACATGTTCTAATCTTTTAATATCTCCACTATAGTCAAGCTTGTCTATTACAATAATTTCAAAACCTTCTTTCAATAAACCTTTTACTACAAAACTTCCCATAAAACCTGCACCACCTGTTATTAATACCTTCATACGCTATAAATCTTATAAGCTTTCTTAGTCTTTACGTGAAAACCTAAATTTGGAATATCAGTAAAAATATAAACTAATTTTACGTTTTCTAAAATCAAGCTCTCAAGAATCTTTAAAAAACCTAAATTTCTAACTTCTTCATTAGCTTCATAATGCCAAATATAAGCCCTTGATTTATACACAAAGGTTATAAAGTAAAACTCTTTATCTATGCTAAATATCCTTAAAAATCCATTAGTTTTGCATATAGAAATTAAGTCTGAGATAAAAAGTTGTAGTTTTTGAGGGAGCAAGTATAGTTTAGCCTTTATTAAAACTTCGTAGAAGTCAAAATTATTAACTAATTCAAAATTATGATGTTTTGCTGACTTTTTCAAAATTTTCACTAAGTCGTCTCTTCTTTTTGATTTATAAATTAGCTCTTCCAACATTTTAGGCAATTCTAAATAGTAAATCTCCGAAAAAACCTCCTTTTTTATATTGAAATTTTCAGATAGAATTTTAACAGTTGGGCTATCTTCAAGTATTGGAAATAATATAAATTTCTTACCCTTTAAAACGTTGACTATAAAATCCTTTCTAAATCTATTATCTACTATAAAATCTTGATATGGATTTACACCTTCGTAAGTTGGGAACATAAAATAGTCTTCTTCTATTCTTAAGGCAGAAATACCAGAAAGCTTATTCTCATAATAATATCCATAAAACTCACAAAAGTCATCTTTCAATATATCATAAAGAGGTATTTGAAAATATGGAGATAGAATAAAATCATCTTTTGAGATTAACTCAAATTCTTTGAATTCTGAATAAATTTCTTCTATTTTTATGATTCTAATCAATTTTAGAAATTTTAAAGGTTTTTCAGAGTAAACTACTTTAAAATTTAGCAAGATATGAAGTGGAATAGAGAAGTTTTTAGAATGTACGATATTAGAGGAATCGCTGAGGTTGATATAAATGAAGAATTTGCATATAAGCTTGGTCTTGCATACGGAATTTATATCTCAAATAGTGGAAAAGTTGTAGTAGGAGGAGATGTAAGAAGTACTACGGAAAAATATAAAAAAGCTTTAATTGAAGGATTAAGAGATAGCAGTTTAGATGTAATAGACATTGGTATAGTCCCTACACCCTTAATGTATTTTTCACTATTTAATTTAGATGCAATAGGAGGAATACAGGTAACCGCAAGTCATAATCCTAAGGAATACAATGGATTTAAAATCGCAATTGGAAAAGAAACAATATATGGAGATGAGATACAAAAATTAGGATATCTTATGGAAAGTGAAATTTTTCCGTCAAAAATAAAAGGAACATATGAAAGATTTAATATAGCTGAAGTTTACGTTAATTTTATAAGGGAAAAATTTAGATTTGAAAGGAATTTTAATTTAGTAATAGATACAGGAAATGGAGTGGTTGGAGTTATTATTGAAGAAATATTAAAAAGCTTGAATATAAAATACAAAGGACTTTTTATAGAGCCAGATGGGGAATTTCCAAACCACTTACCCGACCCAACAGTAGTTAAATACATGTCATACGCTATTGAAGAAGTAAAAAGAAATAATTATGATGGAGGTTTTGGATATGACGGAGATGGTGATAGAATAGGTATAATTGATGAAAAAGGTAATCTAATATTTGGAGATAAAATTACCGCAATAATAGCAAAAGGTATCTTAAATAAATACAAAAATCCTAAAATTATATTAGATGTAAAGTCATCTAAAGGAGTAATTGAATATATCAAAAACTTAGGTGGAGACGTAGTGTTATATAAAACAGGTCATTCGCTTATGAAAGCAAAACTAAAAGAACTAAATAGTCCGCTTGCTGGAGAAATGAGTGGACATATATTTATAAAAGATGAATTTTTTGGCTACGACGATGCAATATATAGCTCTTTAAGATTTCTAAAAGAAGTCGAAAAATCCGAAAAAAGCTTTTTTGAAAATTTTGAAGAAATACCATTCTATTATTCAACACCTGAAATTAGAGTAGAAATTACACCTGAAAGTAAAAAATTTGAAATTGTAAATGATTTAGTATTAAAATTTAAAGAAAAAGGATATGATGTAATAGATATTGATGGGGCAAGAATTGAATTTGATGATGGATTTATTTTAGTTAGGGCTTCAAATACTCAACCAGTCTTAGTTTTAAGATTTGAGGCAAAAACTAAAGAAAAATTAGCCGAGTATCAAAATCTTTTATATGATGAATTAAAAGTGTATAATAAATACATAAAAAATGAAAATTAAGAAGGCAACTTGTGTTTACCATTTTTTGTTATCGGGTAAGAAACTTTCTTTAACTAAGGATGAAATATATAAAAAAATTCTTAAAACAACTCGTTTTGAAACTAAAGAAGCCTATTGAAGGTATAGAGGTTTTGAGTACAAAAAACCATCATGAACACTACTGGTGGTGTAGTCATGGAGTTTTCCCTAAAGGAGTTGTAGAGATTGATTACGAGTTTAAAGTAGATAAAAAGCTTAAGGAAAGCTCAAAACTTACAAAAATGGAAGGAGTATTTTTTAGGTCATTGGAAATTTAGTGGGGCAAAGAAAGCAAATAGAGTTTGTAAACTACAAGCCAAGGGTTAAAGATGTTAAGCCTAAATTAAACGTTAAATTAAAACCACACAAGAATAAACAACTATATAATGTAGTAAATGAAAAAAAGTTTTTACTTTCCGATGGAAGAAGAGTAATTCTAGGAAGCATAAGGGAAGACAAAGTTCCAGAAGCTATAAACTATCTAAATCAATAAGTAATAGCGTAAGGGTATTCTTGAAAAATAGGTAGCAATTTAATAGACCATAAGAAGCATGTCAAACCTCAAAAGTATTTAGAAATGTGAAAACCAAAAGCTATATAGAAGCTATTTCTTAGGAATGGAGGTGTACAAAAAAATTGAGGATTGCGTAAATTACATAAAAAACCTCATTTTTGATAGAACTTTTCAATGTTTTAAAAAAGAAAAAAGGATTGAGTTAAATGAAGTGAGTGATGAATGGGTTAAGAAGTATAACATTGACTATTATATAGAATGTGAAAAAGGATACATAGGTATTCAAATAAAGCCAACAGGCACCCTAGATATACAAGTAAGGAAACTCATGAAAGGTTTAAGAAAGAAATAGTGGGAAAAATACAAAGAAAGGAACTGCCATAAAAAGATAAAAAACCAACTTAAAATTCTAATTCTCAATAGCCTTAAATTCCTTAATCTCTACTCTATCAAAACCTTTAACATTAGGTTTATATTGTGTAGTATCTGCCAAGACTACAACTACAAAATTCTTAGGTAAATATTCCTTTGCAGTTTTATTTACTTCTTCTAATTTCAAGTCCTTAATTTCCTGAATATCCCTTAACCAGTAGTCATATGGAATTTTCCATATTTTAGCATTTATTATAATACTTGCGACTTGAGAATACGTCTGAACTTGTCTTGCAATGGAACCTTCATAGTAACTTTTTGATGCATCCAATTCCTCCTGAGTAAATCCCTCATTAATTGCCTTATTTAACTCTTCTAATAAAAGCTCAATCGCATGATTAGCACTTCCAATTTTTGTAGAAAAACCTGCAATAAAAGCACCTTCATATATAGCATTATTTCTTCTATACCCTGGATCTAAACTACTATATGACCAATATGCATAACCATATTTAACTCTAATAACTTTAGTAATTCTTGAAGAAAATCCCGAACCACCGAACATATAATTTACTACTCTTAACTTAGTAAAATCCTTGTTAGTTCTTGATATTCCCTTTGCTCCTAAAAATACATATGCCTGATTTATACCCGGAAAATGATAAACTAACATCTCTTTTTCCTTTGGATATTCAATATTTTCAATATACTCCCTCTTTAGCTCACCTCTTTTCCATTTAGAAAGATACTTTTCCACTAAGGAGATTGCCTTTTTAGGTTCTAAACTTGAAACCACAACTAAGATGGAATTATTGGGAAGGTAAAATTTACTATAGAAATTAACAATATCATCTCTACCTATATTCATTATAGTATTTTCATATCCTTCAATAGGATGAGAAAGAGGGTGTTTCCGGTATAATTCTTTGTCTAATAGTAGCCTCACTACATAGTCTGGATCACCTTTTTGAGATATGATATTGCTAATTGTTCTTTTTTTTAGTTTCTCAAGTTCTTCACTTGGAAATGTTGGATTTAATAGAACTTCTGAAAATATTTCAAGTGATTTCTCTGCATTTTCAGTGAGTGACTTTAAACTAATTGTTGTTGACCAATTTCCTGCAGAAATGGAAAATTCTGTTCCAAGTTCTTCAAATTTTTCAAATATTTCAATTGAAGTATATTTTTTTGAACCTTCATCTAAAAGAGAAGCAGTTAAATTAGCCAAACCTTCCTTTCCTCTTGGATCGTCAACTGAACCTGCACTTATTACTAAACTTAACTGAAAAATTGGTAGATTATCTTTCTTTACGGCTACTATCTCAAGACCATTTTCTAATATCTTTTCCTCTACCTTTTGCATTGTTTTTACCTCCGCAAGAATAAAGTATATCATATCTTACCTCTCCATCTCAGTTGCTTTTTTTAAACCCTCAAAATATACCTTAATATCTGAAGGTGGTATCGGATGAACTATAATTGTAGATTTGTTATCTTCAGTTAGATAGTTGTTTATAACGTTATTTATATCTTCAATAGTAGCTCTTTGAATGAGTTTTGGATATTCATTTATGTAGTTTGGGTTTTCTGTGTTTATAAGTGCATCACCAAGCTGAAAACCTATTCTTACTACTGATTCTCTTGAATATATGAAACTTGCTAATGTGCTGTTTTTTGCTCTTTTTAGTTCTTCATTAGTTATAGGATTAGTTTTTAAATTTTCTATTTCTTCATTTATTGCTTTTTCAAGGTCATGTATATTTTTTCCTTGTTGTAAAATTGCAAAAATTACAAGCATTCCGTCATCTTTTAAACCATAGTAAAATGCACTTATTGAAGTTGCAAGCTGTTTTTCATGAACTATTGACCTGTATAATCTTGAAGTCTTTCCACCTCCCAATATATCTGAAAGCAAAGAAATTATGGGAGCATCTGGACTTGAACTTTTTGTAGTTCTATATGCAATAGCAATATATGTAGCAAAACCCTCCTTTTTAATTTCTACTCTTCTTTGACCCTTTTGCTTAGGTTCCAAGGTATAAAACTTCGGTATTTCCTTTGGTTCGTACTTCCCAAAGTATTTTTCAGCCAACCTGAAAATTTCTTCAGCTTTCACGTCTCCTACAACTATTAAATATGCATTATTTGGAGCATAGTATTTTTCATAAAATTCCTTAACTTGTAAAAGTGATACATTTTCTAAATCACTTCTCCAACCAATTACGGGATTTTTATAGGGATGTGCCCAAAATACCGTTGAAAACAAAGCCTCCCACAAAGCACCCCTTTGGTCATTCTCTGTTCTCCATCTTCTTTCTTCAATTACAACATTTCTTTCTTCCTCAAATCCATTAAAGGTAATATTTCTCATCCTGTCTGCTTCCATCATTAATACCTTTTCAACAGCACTTGAAGGTATTTCACACCAGTATGCGGTCTCATCAAAACTTGTAAAGGCATTATCAGTTCCACCAAGCTGGTCTATTATCTCTGAGTAGTCCTTTATTTTTTCTGTCCCTCTAAACATCATATGTTCTAAAAGATGTGCAGAACCTGTAATTCCTGGATATTCATTTTTAGAGCCAACTTTATACCATACTTGAACAGATGCAACAGGAGAAGAATGTTCTTCAATTACAAAAACCCTAAGCCCATTGTTTAAGCTTTTTTCCTTTATTTGTATTGGTTTAACATCTATTAAAGTTTCAATCATAAGAAACATTTAAAAATTTTAAAGTAAAACAATAACCTTATAATTTTCCGAATGATAAAACTGAAGAATATTTCAAAAAGTTTTGGAGATAAAAAAGTATTAGAAAATGTAAATTTTGAGGTGAATAAGGGAGATTTTATCTTTATAATAGGTGAAACTGGAATAGGTAAGACAACTCTATTGAAGCTTTTATATTTAGAAGAATTTGCTGACAGCGGAGAAGTTTATATATTTGAAAAGCTAATTAGAAAAGACATGAAGATGAAGGAAATACAGGATTTAAGAAAAAAGATTGGTGTAATTTTTCAAGACTATAAGATATTACCAAATAGGACAGTTTATGAGAATGTAGTTTTACCACTAAGATATATGGGACTTTCTAAAAGTGTAAGTGAAGAAAGGGTAGAATTTGCACTAAAAATTACAAAGCTTATAGATAAAAAAAATGACTATCCCTATTACCTATCAGGTGGAGAACAGCAAAGAATATCAATAGCAAGAGCGGTTGCAAGACAACCTGAAATTTTAATAGCAGATGAACCAACCGGCAATTTAGATATAAATACCTCTACTGAAATTTTGAAAATTCTAATAGATTTAAACTTTCAAGGTATGACAGTAATAATAGCCACGCATGATTTGGAACTTCTAAATTATTACGAAAAATCAAAAGTATACAAGATTGAAAACTTTAAACTTATTAAGATTTCTCAATAATAGCTAAAACTTCCCTAATGTTCACATTCTTTCCCTTTTGAACTTTCACATATTTTACTATTCCATCAGCTGGAGACCTTACTTGATTTCTCATCTTCATTGCTTCTATAATAAATAAAATATCATCCTTTTTCACTTCTTGACCTTCACTAATAAGAACATCTACTATCAAACCCGGTATAGGGGACAAGATTTCGTATATACTATGCACTTTTGTAATATCTTCAGTATTTGAAAAGTGATAGATTTGAAATTGCCATTTATTTATGCCATCATCTAATACTACTCTGCTTCTTTCTTTCTCTAACTTAAATAAAAAAGGTTTATTGTTGAAAAATACTAAATATATGTTTTTTGAAATTTGTTGAAATTCCAAATTTTCAAGTTTTTCTAATTCTAAAATTTCTCCATATATCTGAGTATAGCTTTTCATTCTCCGATATATTTAGGAGTTCTTTTTTCAAGAAACGCACTTATGCCCTCAAGTGCATCCTTAGTGGAAAACAAGTAGTAAAACATTTTTCTTTCATATTCAAGACCATCTTGCAAATTTAACTCATAACTCATCTTGATACTATCCTTTGCAATATTTAGAGAAATAGGAGGTTTATCTAAAAACTGCCTCGCAAACTTTATAGTCATTTCAAGATATATTTCAGTCGGGACTATTTTATTGACTATTCCTAATTTATATGCTGTCCAGACATCTATGTATTTACCAGATAGTATATATTCCATTGCTCTCTGCTTTTGAATAAGTTTAGTAAGTCTTTGAGTTCCACCTGCTCCTGGCATTAGCCCTACATTAATTTCGGGCTGTCCAAATACAGCACTATCGGATGCAACTATCATATCACATATCATTGCAAGCTCGAAACCTCCACCAAGTGCATATCCACTTACTGACGCAATTAAAGGCTTATAACATTTATATACTCTTTCCCACTCTAAAAATCTATAATTTTCAAACATTTCATTTGGTGTTTTCTTATTAAATTCTAATAAATCTGCACCTGCTGCAAATGCTCTTTCATTTCCCGTTAAAATAATAATCCTTATATCCTTATCTTGTTCAAACTTTTCCACGGCATCAGCAACCTCTTTCATAAGTTCTTTACTTAGAGCATTTAAGGACTTTGGTCTATTGAACTTTATTATACCTATTTTATCTTCCTTAAAAACCAAGATGTTTTGATAACTCATATGAAAATTTTAAAGTCGTATCAATGCTTAAAACTTTAAAATTTCAATAATTATGAAAATTAAAAAAGTTGCAATTTTAGGTGCAGGAACAATGGGTTCGCAAATAGCAGCTCATATTGCAAATGCTGGTTTTGAAGTTTTACTATTGGATGTAAGTAAAGAACTTGCAAGAAATGGACTTAGAAAAGCACTTGAAATAAACCCACCTGCATTTATGGATAAGGATTTTAAATATTATATAAATATTGGGTCTTTTGAGGAAGATTTTGAAAAAATAAGAGAATACGACTGGATAATTGAGGCTGTTGTGGAGAATGTAGAAGTAAAAAGAAAGATTTTTGAAAAGGTTGAAAAATATAGAAAAAATGACTCAATAGTATCAAGTAATACATCTGGTATTCCAATAAAACTGCTTGCAGAAGATAGAAGTGAAGAATTTAGAAGCTATTTTTTAGGAACTCACTTTTTTAATCCACCAAGATACATGAAACTCTTGGAAATTATACCTACTGAATGGACAAAAAGTGAAGTAATTGAAGAGATTAAGTTATTTTGTGAAGACTACTTAGGAAAAGGCATAGTATTTGCAAAAGACACACCTAACTTTATAGCAAATAGAATTGGTATATTTTCCATAATGACAATATTTAAGCTTACAAAAGAAATGGACTTAAGTGTAGAGGAAGTAGACTATTTAACAGGAGAGCTTATAGGAAGACCAAGAACTGCAACTTACAGACTGGCGGATTTAGTTGGTATTGATGTTTTATACAATGTTGCTACGAATTTAAAAAATCTATTAAAAGAAGATGAATTTAAGGAAATTTTTGAAATACCAAATTTTCTTGAATTTATGATAAAAAACAATCTTTTAGGTGATAAAACGAAAGGTGGTTTTTATAAGAAGGAAGGTGATAAAAGGTTCGTTCTGGATATAAATACTCTTGAGTATAGAGAGCAAAAAGTTGTAAATTTACCTGAATTTTTACAAATTCAAAATATTGAAAGTGTAGAAGAGCGAATTAGAACAATATTCAAGTTAGATTCTAAGTATGCCGAGTTTTTAAAAAAGCTTTTAACGTCCATTTTTGTATATAGTATAAACAGAGTTGGAGAAATATCCGACGATATTGTAAATATAGATAATGCTATGAAATGGGGATTTAACTGGAAAATTGGTCCATTTGAAACTATAGATGTTATTGGAAAGGAAAAATTATTAGAGCTTTCTAAAAAATACGGATATAGCTTAAATCGTAGCATACCTGAAAGATTTTATATAGAAAACAAGTATTATGACTTTTTAAAGGATAATTACGAAGTGATTTCAAGGAGAAAAGAAATTATTGTAATTTCAGAATTAAAAAAGAGAGGGGATGTAATTTTAGAAAATGCTGATGCAAGCTTAATAGATTTAAAAGATGGAGTACTACTTTTAGAATTTCATTCAAAAGCAAACACTATAGGAATAGGGACTATTAGCATGTTAAATACAAGCTTAGATATATTAGAGAAAGAAAAATCATATAATGGACTTGTAATAACTAACGACGATGAGAGGAACTTTTCTGCTGGTGCAAATTTAGGATTAATTGCTATGTCAATTGGAGAAAGTGCATACGATGAAATTGAGAGAGCAGTTATTAATTTTCAAAAGTTAAATATGCGTATGAAGTATTTTAAAAAGCCAATAGTAGCAGGTGCATTTGGTATTGCAGTTGGAGGCGGATGCGAAATACTATTACATACACACAAAATAGTAGCACACGCTGAACTATATACAGGTTTAGTAGAAATTGGTGTGGGACTTATACCTGCAGGTGGAGGTACTAAAGAGCTTACAATTAGAGCTTTAAGTCATCCTGAAAATTTAGAAAATTACGATGAATTACCAATTTTGAGATTTTATTTAGAGAATATAGCAACAGCAAAAGTTAGCACATCCGCATATGAAGCAAAGAAAATGGGAATAATAAGAGAGGGTGATATTATAATTGCAAATAGAGACTTCATGACTTACTATGCAAAGAATTTAGTAATAGGACTATATAATAGTGGGTTTAGGGGTTTTAGACCAAAAAAAGTAAGAGTTCTGGGTTGGGATGGATACAGTGCGGTATTAGCAAGTTTAGTAAATTTAAAGACAGGTAAATTTATAACTGAATACGATGCATTTATTATTGAAAAATTGGCATATGTAATGACAGGTGGACCTGATATTGCACCTAATACTCTTGTAGATGAATGGCAAATATTAGAATGGGAAAGAAAGGCATTTCTTGAGCTTGTAAAACAACCAAGAACACAAGAAAGAATATTTTATTTTCTAAAAAATAGAAAACCTCTAAGAAACTAACATGATATTTAATATCATCAAGGGATTTATATTAGTTTTCGGAGTTCTAACAGGTTCAGCTTATATGGTTTGGCTTGAAAGAAGAGTATCGGCATGGATACAAGATAGAATCGGTCCAAACAGAGTTGGGCCTTTTGGACTATTACAACCTCTTGTAGACGTTGTTAAACTACTATTTAAAGAAGAAATTGTTCCTATTACAGCAGAAAAATTCATTCACTTCCTTGCTCCGGGTATTATAATAGTTAGTGTCATAACCGCATCGGTTCTAATTCCTGTAGACCCAAACTTTATTATTACAAATCCAGGTATTGGCATTTTACTCATAATGGGATTAAGCTCACTTTCCGCTTACTCAGTCGTACTTTCTGGCTTTGCATCACTTACAAAATATCCCGTTTTAGGAAGTCTAAGAGCTTCCGCACAAGTGGTTTCCTATGAAATACCAATAGCACTTAGTGTTCTTTCAGTTGTCGTTTTATCTAATAGTTTATCTTTAGTGGATATAGTAAACGCTCAAAAAGAAACATGGTTTATATTAATAAATCCTATTGGATTTATAGTGTTTTTAATTGCTTCCTTTGCAGAAACCAATAGAGCACCATTTGACTTGCCTGAAGCAGAGAGTGAGCTAACAGGTGGTTATCATACTGAGTTTTCATCCATGAGATTTGCTTGGTTTTTTGCAGGAGAATACGGACATATTATAATATCATCAGCTGTTATTACTACCTTGTTCTTGGGCGGTTATCATGGTCCAATAGCAAGTGGACTTTGGTGGTTTCTTATTAAAGTCTTTATACTTTGCTATATTTTCGTTTGGGTAAGGTGGACATTCCCAAGACTTAGATATGACCAACTTATGAAATTCTCATGGAAGCTTCTAATACCAGTCTCACTGATAAATCTACTTATCATTGCATTAGTAAAAATACTACAACTTTAAAATTTAAAAGTCATGCTTATATGGACAATTATCCTTACCCTTATCATAATAGGTATATTGATATTTGTCCATGAGCTTGGACATTTTCTATTTGCAAAACTATTTAAAGTAAAGGTTGAGACATTTTCTATTGGATTTGGACCAAGTATATTTTCATTTAAAAAAGGCGAAACAAAATACACAATTTCAATATTACCAATTGGTGGATATGTAAAAATGGCTGGAGATGAACCAAGTAGTTATAGTGGACTACCTGATGAATTTTTATCTAAAAAGAACTATCAAAAAATACTTATAGTTTTCGCAGGACCACTATTTAATATAATTTTTGGTATTCTTCTATTTTTCCTCGCTTTTAAGTTCTTTGGAGTATCTAATATAAAATCAAACGAAATTTACAAAAGTGAAATTGCACAAATTCAAAAGGGTGATAAAATAATCCAAGTAAATGATAAACCATTTAAAGGATGGTTTTTTCTTGAAAGAGAAAACCAATACGAGAGCACAAAACTAAAAGTAGTAAGAGGTATAGATACCTTAATAGTAAACTTAAAAAAGGGTGAAGTATACAAACTAAGACCTAAAATTGAACCTGTTGTAGATAAGGTTTTAGTAGGATATCCCGCACATAATGCAGGAATTAGAAAAGGAGATAAGATACTGGAAATAGACGGGATAAAGATTGAAGACTGGTCAGATATACATAGTATAGTTGCAAATAAGGTAAATCAAGAAATAACAATAAAGTATGAAAGAAATAATCAGGTTTTTGAAACAAAATTGAAGGTAAGAGGAGAGATAGTAGACCAGAAAGGAAGAAAAGAAGGCAAATTAGGAATAATAAGAGAGTTTGAAACATACAGACCAGATGTCTTCTCATCTATAGTTTTTTCTATAGATAGAACAATTAATGCATCACTTTTAATTTTTAAGGTAATAATTGGATTATTTACTGGTGAAACTTCACTTAACGTTATTGGTGGTCCTGTCATGGTAGGAAAGACTTTAGGTGAAGGTGCACAGATGGGAATACAAATGCTTATTTTAATTACTGCACTAATATCTATAAATCTTGCAGTAGTAAATTTACTCCCTATTCCTGCACTTGATGGAAGTCATATTTTAATATTTCTCATAGAGTCAATTATTAGAAAAAGAATAAATCCAAAACTTTATTTTGCAATTCAGATGACAGGTTTCGTTATTCTTATGGCCCTAATGTTCATTATTGTAATTTTTGATTTATATAGAATACTTATTCCATGAAAGTTTCCGAAATTTCAAAATATGTAAATAAGCAATTTGAAGGAGAAGATATTGATATTTCTTATGTAAGGGATATTAAGGATGCGGATGAAAAATCATTGGTATTTTTATTTGATAAAAAAAATGATATTGAGAAAAGCGTAGGTCTTGTAATTAGCACTATAAAGCCCGAAAGATTAAAATATAAATCCATAATAATAGTAGAGGACATAAAATTAGCTATGATAGACATATTAAAATTATTTGATTGGCATAAGTCCTCAAATAAAGGTTATATATCAGAAAAAGCCAAAGTAGAAGAAAATGTTGAAATTGGAGAGAATACCACAATCATGGATTTCTCTTATATATCAAGCAATTCAAAAATAGGAAAAAACTGCCTAATTTATCCTTTTGTATTTATAGGTGAAAATGTAAAAATCGGAGATAATTGTATAATATATCCCCACGTATACATAGGTGAGAATTGTATAGTTGGGAACAATGTAATACTTCACTCAGGAGTAAAGATTGGAGCAGATGGTTTTGGATACTACAAGAATAGAAAAGTTCCCCAAATAGGAAATGTAATAATTGAAGATAGCGTTGAAATTGGTGCAAATACTTGTATTGATAGAGCTACGATTTCAAGCACTATTATTATGGAGGGAACGAAGATAGACAATTTGGTTCAAATAGCACACAATGTTATTATTGGGAAAAATTGCTATATTGCTTCACAAACAGGTATAGCAGGTAGTAGCAAAATTGGAAATAATGTAATAATTGCTGGACAGGTAGGCATAGCTGATCATACCATTGTTGAAGATAATGTAATTTTACTTGCAAAAACTGGAGTAAATGGAACATTGAAAGCGAATAATATTTACGGGAGTGCCTTACCTCCCTTTGAAAGAAACCAATACTTAAGATTAATAAACATTATAAAGAAATTACCTGAAATCTACGAAGTATTCAAAAGGCTAATTTCTTCAAACAGAGAAGAATCCAAGTAAAAACTATAATACTTATCATCTACGATAATATCATAACCATCTACAAAATATATATAATCTTTATAATTCATAGAGCCATAGAAGTTATTACCTCTTTTAACAATATATCCATTTTCAAATGCCAAGAATTCCAAGTCAGACTCTATATTACACTTATCACTCATAGAACCCTTTGTTTTTATTTGAGATTTTAAAGAACCGTCCTTATGATATGTGGATATTTTCCCATTTTCATAAACTATAGATACATAGTCATCAAACCTTTCAATGTACTTAATAGGTTTTGATATATCCCTTGAAAGAACTTGCTCTACTTCCCAAAAAGGTGTAAATATCAAGATGCCATCACCATCTACTATAAGAATATATTTTTTATATGGAGAAATAACCTTTATTTCACTACCTGAAACTTTATATTCTTTGTGTATTGATAAATCGTTTAAATTCAGAAATTTCACGATGCCTTCCTTTGTGCCCAAAATAACCTCTCGGTTATATATTAAATAAGAAGACACATTCAGATCATAACTTGTCTGAACTTGACCATTTAATTTACAAACATCAAATTTTTCATTATAAAATAAAATCAAGTAATTTCCTGTCCATACAAAATCCTTAATATTTACTTTTAGAGTGTGTAGTTCAGAAAAATCGTTGGCGCTTACAACTTTTAACACTCCATCATCTGCATATGCGAACAAGTAATTGTCATATAACTTTACTTTTACTACATTACCCTTAGAAATGGGAATTTTCCTATATTCCTTGAAAGTATTAAAGGTTTTAAAAAGCAATTTATCTCTTAACTTGTATACTATTAAATATCCGTTAGAACCTACTACTACATAATTTTCATTAAAGTCAATACTATAAACCACTTCATTTATGGAACTAATACTTTTCATCTTTAAATCTCCCAAGTCCAACAATTTCAAACTATTCAGCTTATCAACACTAATCATAAGATTGTTTCTAAATGAAAATGCCACTTCATCTGAAAGTGAAATCACTACTGATCTTTTTTCAAAATCGTAGAGGTAAAGAATATTATCTTTCATAGCAATATAGCTTTCAAGTGCAAAGACTATATTTTCTGTCGTAAAGTCTATTTTATAAATATTTGAGAAAGCTCTTTCATTTTCCTTGGCATAAAATATCTGCCCTTCATGAACAATTACAAAATATTCATTTATATCAATCTTTGTACGTTGCTGAGGTAGTTTTTCATAGACATCCGCTAAGTCATAAACTACTTCATTGTCAGATATTCTTATACCTTGCTTTATTTTTCCATAGAATACATAAACGATATCTCCATTAGATTCTAAAGCCTCAATTTTATAGGGAAAAACTTTTTCAGTTATCTTTGTCTCAGATTTAATATTATAAACGATAAGTTTTTCACCTAATGCATAATATAGATAATCTCCAAGGACTTCGTATGGTCCATAGCCTGCATTCAATACCCCTATTTCCTTTAGAAAGTAAAAATAGTTATCGTAATAAATCCAAAACCTTACTAATCCATCTTCACCTCTACTATAAAGTAGATTATCCTTGAATTTTATATCTTTATAAAAACTTCCTTTTGGAAATTTAAACTTTAAAACGGGATAAGAAAACCCCTGCTTTTTAAGGTTTTCTATAAGTTCTTGCGATATTATACCATTTAGAACCTCAGAAGCTGATAAATCAATAGAAAGAGCTCCTTTTAGTAAACTATAAAAACCACCTAAGACCTTATTAGTATCTATACCCATCTCCTTAGATAGAATTTCTGCAACAACTTGCATCCTTATGGAACTTCCCATATATAAATTATAGTACTCTACAAATCTTTCTATAAAGGCTTTCTCCCAATCGTTTAGCTTTATCATATTTCACCTCCCATTTTAACTATAACCTTAATGGCCTCTGGTTTTTTTGCAGTTTTAAATGCTTGGTCTATTTCATTAAAATTAAATCTATGGGTTATAAGTTCTGATGGTCTTATTAAGCCTGATACAATTAAATTTAGAGCTATCCTTGTATCAAGCGGTCCTGAGGAATAACTTGGAATTATAGATATTTCATTAAAATAAATATAGTTTACATCTAAGTCTAATGTTTCAGAAGGAGGAGTTGGAGCAAATAGTATAATTTTTCCTCCTCTATCAACGATTTTTAAAGAAAATCTTATTGCATCAATCGAAGGGGGACCAACTACAACTATATTAAACTTTTCCTTATAATCAAAATTTTCTGGGTGAAATACCTCATCTAATCCTGACCAATTAGTTCCTAAAGTTCTTCTATTTTCGTAAAAATCAAAACCCACAACTTTACCTACTCCAAATTGTTTCAACAACTTTGCATTTAAAAGACCCATAAATCCAAGACCTATTACCGCTACTTTATCTAAGTAAGTTATTTTTAGTTTTCTTATTGCTTTTACTGAACAAGCAAGCGGTTCTATTAAAGCAGCGTCTTCATCACTCACAAAATCAGGAATTTTTAAAATATCTGTTTTATATATATTCTCAGGAACACTTATTATTTCACTAAAGCCACCAGGATATATTTTATTTTTTCTCCAGATATCACAGGAAGTATATTCTTCGCGCTTGCAATAAATACATTGCATACACGGACCATGATGATGAACAAAAACTCTATCTCCTATGGAAAAATTATGTATATGTTCTGGAAGTTTTATTATTCTGCCGACAATTTCATGACCCGGCGTATAGGGAGATTTGGACTTGACGTACCATTCCATTAGCTCTCCAGTGCAAATTCCACACAGAGTAACTTTAACTAAAAATTCATCATATATTGCCTCTTCAAGAAAACGCAGATCATCATATCCATTAAATAATAAATATTTCAATGATTTTCTTTTAATGCGTTAATTATTTGCTGTTCAAACCATTCTTTTGGACGATAGCCTACAGCTTTTGATTTTATTCTTCTATCCTTACCAATTATAAATGTAGTGGGAAGACCAGTAATACCTCCAAATAAGTTTTCTATTTTTTCATCGGAATAACCAATAGTATAGTTTATACCCATGGACTTTGCAAACTCTATAACCTTATCCGGCTCTTCATTAACGTTCAATCCTATAAATTTTACTTCATTTTTATATTTTTCTTGAAGTTCTATAAAGTGAGGTATTTCTTTTAAACAAGGGGGACACCACGTCGCCCAAAAATCCACAACTAAAACCTTCCCATCAAAATTAGACGTTTTTACTAAATTACCATGCACAGTTTTAAACTCAAAGTATATTTTTTCCTCTTTAGTATTTACTTTATTACAATTTAATACAAAAAGTAGAGCAAAAAGGATACGGTTTATCACCTTTTACTTAAATTTAAATACAATTTTTTCTAACTTTATTCCTCCTCCTTCATAATAACCAGGCTTTAGAACAAGGTTTCCTTCTTCAACAGGTAGTCTAGACATTATAAACTGCCTTAACATTCTCATTCTTTCCTCCATTACAGCCATACCTTCTGGGCTTGGATAATAAGTTATTTCAATAGGGGAAGTCCAAGGATAGTTTTCCTTCAATATATTTAAAGCTTCAATTATTCTATCTTCTTGACCCTCTCTAAATACCGCAAAACCTCTCTCAAATACGTCTCCAATATCTACTATAGTGTATTTATATCCGCCCTCTTCATAGTAATAGCCCTTTACTGAAAATGGCTTACTTAGTTCCCTTCTTGTTTCTCTCCCATCAGAAACTGTAATTCTATAGTGGAATAATTGTCCAGGTTCTGTTACCGCTTTTCCTTTAGTATCTTTTCCATCCCAATAAACGAATTCTGGTAACTTACCCTTACCTGAATACTCTTTTAGCTTATTACCCCAAGAGTCATAGATTTCTATCTTCCATTCTTTTACGTTTTTATACTTTTTGTTGAATTCACCGACATTAAGAGGAATATCCTTATAGACATTTATAGGGAAAATAGGCTGTCTTATAAATAAATTTTCAAGTTTGATTACTTTCCTAATTTCATCTTCTATAGTTTTTGGAAGTCTGAGTTCTAATTTCCTTTCCTTTCTATATAAAAGTGAGTCAATTGGCTCAAATGGCTCAAGAGAAACGTCAGTTATTGGCTTTAAAGCATCATCTATGGAATACTCTGCTTTCTCAACTACTTCTTCCTCTTGTTCTGTACCCGCACCCTGACCCGTTGGAGCTTCCTGACCTTGAGACATAAGTATTCCTATAAATCCAAATAATATTAAAATCTTAAAGATTCTCATAATTATAACCTCTTACGTTAAAACAAACCTTACAGTTAATCTTCCTTTTTCCTCTGCTTTACCGGGTTTTGGAGCAAACTTCCATTGACTTAGTGCCTGAATTGCAGAATTATCCAAGTCGGGATATCCAGATGACCTTATTACCTGTATGTTAAATACACTTCCATTAGCATCTACTGAAAACGAAAGCACAACAGTTCCTTCCCAACCCTGCTGTTTTGCCCTCTTTGGATATACAGGTTTTACTCTATTTAGAATTTGTCTATTCGCTACTTCTCCTTCTAACTGCATACCAGCAGGTGAAGAAACACTAGCTACTTCTTGGACTGCAGGAGCAGTTACTGTAGGCTTACTCACCTCAATCTTAACTTCACTCGCAAGACTTGGGTTTTGGGCTAAGCTAACCGCTTTTCCGCCTCCTCCTATTCCACCTCCCACGTCAGTTCCAAGACCAAGACCTCCACTTGCTCCACCTTCAATACCTCCACCGAGTGATATAGCAGGAACTGCTTCCTGTGATAATATATCAGATATACTTGCTCCCCTACCTGTCACACCTACCACTACGTCAGCCACACCAACATCAGCCAAGTTAGCAGAACTTATATCTATTTCGGCTTGTAAATTAGCTATACCTTCTATATTCATTTTATTTAAATCAACCTTAACGTCAAGTTGCTCAGTTTGAATAGAAGGTGAACTAAGTAGTCTTGGATCTATGTTTACATTAATATCAAGTTTTGGACCTCCTCCAAGACCAGGGGTAGGCTTTGGTAATTCTGTAGATTGCGTTTGAAGCTTAGGACTTAAATCTATTTTCTTTTGATCACCTGGCTTATCATCTTTCTTTGCTGTTTCTTGTTGTTTCTTCGGTTCCTCTTTCTTCTGGACTTCTTTCTTCATTTGTTCAACTTTTCTTTGGAGTTTAGGATTGATAAATTTACTCTTCATCGCTCTTTCTTCAAGTAGTTGTATTTCTCTTAATCTAGCTTCTTCAATCGCCCTAGCTATTTGACTCCTTAAAGTCCAAAGGATGCCTGCATGTATCAAGATAGCAAATAGAAGGAATATTATGAACCTTTTCTTTGAACCCTTGTCTTCTTGCCACTCTGGCAAAACCACTTGTCTCTCTCTCATATTCTACCTCCTATGTTTTCTTAACAACTGCCAACGTTATTCTCTTACTACCACCTCTTTTTACTGCGTCAATAGTATTTAAAACTGTTTGCCAGTCAACTGATTTATCTGCTCTTATTACAACTAATTGTTCTCCAAGTTCCGCATCTGGATTTTTTGCTTTATATTCTTCCTGCGCTGATTTTATAAGTTGAACTAATTCTTGCAAACTCACCTGTTTGTCTTTTAAATATACAGTTTTATCTTTCTTTATAGAGACTGCCAAGCTTTGCTCTAAATCAGCCTCTATAACTCTTGCTTTTGGAACTTCAACCTCTACACTAGTACTCTGAAACATCTGCTTTGACGCAATAATCAACGTTATGAAAATGAATGCAAATATATTAGCAAGGTTAAATACCGCTTGTGCTACTTCTCCTTCTCCACCTTTTGCCTTGGCCATAATTTAACCTCCCCTCTTCATTATCAAAACATCACCCGCTCCTTTACTTTTTAGAAAATCGATCATTTGAACAACATTTTCATAAACAACTTCAGGATCAGCAGACAGTAAGGCATTTTTTTCTATACTTCTAGCTAATAACTTTGGTACAAGGTCTTCAAGTTGTTCCTGAGTAACAGGTTTTTTATTTAACTCAATTATTCCGTCTGCTCTCATATGTATACTAACCTTTACGTCAGTTTTAACTTGTTTTTGTTGTATAGGTCTATTTAACTTAGCAGCCATTGACCTACTTATAAAAATTCCAGATTCTACAATAAATGGAATAGTTAGAACGAAAACCTTAACCAAAGAACCCATTACATCTGTCAAAGAAATGAGGCCCGCTGCTGGGACCTCTGCTTCAACACTACCGTGTTCTAACCTTCTTTTTGGCATTTAAATCACCCCCTCGCAGTCTGATACTCTTTCAAAATAACTAAAAATTCTTGAACAGATGCTTCTATTCTTGAAATAAGAACCTCTACACTTCTATTGAAAATATTAAAGAAAATTATTGCCAAAACTGCTATTATTAGACCTGTCCAAGTAGCAACAAGCGACGTAGAAATACCTTCTCCTACAACTTCAGGACCACCTGTTCCAGTTACCGCTATCTCGTGGAATGCGTGAATAAGACCATCAACTGTTCCAAATAGACCAAGAAGAGGAGCCAAAACGCTTATAACACTAATTGCAGTTAATCTCTGGGTTAATCTATCTTTCTCGTTGAGTATTCTTGCATACATTAACTTTTCCACTTCCTCAGGAGGTAGTTCTGCGTTTTGAAGACCTACTCTTAGAACATTTCTTACAGGAGTATCTGCATCTCCTAATCTCTTCATTGCACCTTCAATATCACCTTCCCTTAGATGAGTAAGAGTTTCCTTTACTATCCTATTGGCATCAGCCTCCTTCCTTCTGTTATAAGCTATAAATCTCTCTATAATAAGAGCTATGAGAAGTATGGAAACAACAAGCAATATGAACATCGGGAAACTTGAGAAGTAGGTTTTGGGTCCTACCACACCATCCCAAACTGCATATAGTTTAAATATCATCCTCTCGCACCTCCTTTTTATTTAGGTAAGATTTCTAAAATTTGATCTATTTGGCTAACCATTTGAGTATTTCCTTCCTGTTCATATAAGGTTCTCGCCTGTTGTAAATAATTTATCGCTTCTCTTGAATTTCCTAATTGCGAATAAGCCCATCCTATGTTAAAGAGTATTTTGGATTTGTTCTTAGTTTGAGGAAACTTCTGTAATGCTTCCTGACCAATTTGTATAGCAGAACCAAAATCGTTTGTAGCCAAATATGAAGTCATCAAATAGTTATATACATCCTCTATATTAGTCCCATCCGGGAAAAAGTCCTTATATTTCTTCAAAGCTTGTATAGCTTGCTGATATTTCTTGTGCTTTAAATACAATGCTCCAGCAGTATATAATGCTTCTGGTGTTTTCGGACTTTTTGGAAACTCATTTGCAACTCTAAAGAATAAATCTGCTGCTTTTTCCTCATCACCAGCTTGATAACTCTGTGCTGCTTGATAATATAAAGCTTCTGCTGCTTTATCGCTTGCAGGATATTTCTGTGCAAGTTGCTCTGCATATTTAGGATCTTGAGTAGATGCTGCAAGATAAACATCCTCAACTCTCCTCCTTACATCTGGAGCAAGTTCGTGATCAGGATATAAATATAGGAATTTTTCATAAACCTGTATAGCCTTGTCAAATTCCCTGTTAATAGTATAGTTTCTACCTAATGCATACATTGCTCTTGGAGTTGTTGGATGCCCTGGAAAGTGCTCAACTTCCCACTCTAATAGAGCAATTGCTTTATCAACTTGCCCCGCCTTTAAATAAATATCCGCAGCTCTAAAAGCAGCAAGTGCAGCCCTTGGGTGATCTGGATATTCGTTTACCACTCTCTCCCAAAGTTTAACTGCATCACCATAAGATTTTAAAGCTAATGCAGCAAATCCTTGGAAATAAAGGGCTTCACCACTTTCATATCTTGGTGTATACAAAGCAGAGATTGCAAAGTCCTTAAATGCATCCATATATTCACCTTTATTAAATTTCGCAACACCTTTGCCTAAGAATAATGCAATTATAAGTGAAGTATCACCTCTTGCTCTAACAGCACCATCTATGGAATTAAAGTGTGACAATGCATCATCGTATCTCTTTTGATGATAAGCAATCCATCCAAGTCCAAGTCTTGAAAGTATTACTAAATCTCTTGTTAATTGTTTTTTGATATTTATATTATATCTTAATTCTGCCTCAGGATAAGCTCCTGCATAGTAGTGTGCTTCTGCTAAACCGTAAACGTACCATCCTTTCCATAGGTCAAAAGAAGTATCTTGGACTTCTGGTCTTAAGGTATCTTGCATTTCAGCATAATAAATATTACCTTTTAATAATGCTTCTTTGAATTTTCTATCACGAACAAGTGATAGCATTTCCATAGCCATGGAAGGTTTTCTAAGAAATGTCTTTTTATAGTTTTCTATTACTAGCTCAAAGTTTTTTGCAGCAGCTGTATATTTACCTAAAGAATAATCAATAGCACCCCTTCCATACTCGCCTATACCTGCTTCTTCAGGTGGGAACTTCATCTGTCTTAACTGATCTGCCATGGTATAGGATTTTAGAGTATCTCCCACATAAAAGTTGGCTTGCATTAGCCTAATAAATGATACATTGTATATATCTTGGTCATTTGCCTTTGCTAAGGCAGCTTCATAATACTTTACAGCTTCTTTATATTTTGCTTTCGCGTCATCTAATTTTCCTTCGGCTTTATACTGACGACCCCATTCCTTCTCAGCATTACCAGCAAAGTATGCTGCTAAGTTTGCAAATTCAAAATTTTGCTTTTTAGATATCAGAGTTAGCTTTTCTATTGCAGATTGATATTCCCTCATTCTATATAGAGATATTCCCCAATAGTACTGAACCCAATCTGAAAATAATGAACCATGATATTTTTCTATAAAACTCTTTGCCAATTCAGCAGTACCTTTATAGTCTGCATATATGAAATTTGCTTCTACCATAGCATATGCAATAAATGGTTCTCTCGGTGTATTTTTATATCTTTCTAATAGGACTTTATAAACACCAATTGCTTCTAATGGTCTTTGTAAAAGCGCCAAACTTCTTGCATAATAAAATTGAGCTTCAGGAATATCTTTGATATCTCTTAATTTTTCAATTGCTTCATCGTATCTTCCCTCTCTATAGTCTATAATACCTAATAGCATCTTAGTTCTATTAGAGTTTTTATAATAAGGATATTTCTGAAGCTCCTGAATTACCTGCTTTGCTTCCTTTGGATCTCTAAAATTAGTAAAGAATACAGCAATAGCATATGCAACTTCACCTTTTAAATATGGAAGCTTCTTCTCAACATATCCATCTTTATATAATGCCATAAATCCATCGTAAGCATTTTTATAATTACCCTTATTGAAATTACACTCAGATATTCTATATAAAAATTCCTTTTCATATCCGAATTTCCTTGCATCAGAAAGAAGTCTCTTGTATATTCTTTCAGCTCTATCGTATTTACCAGCAAAGAAGAGAGCCTCAGCTTCCCTATACGACTTATAAAATTCTTCATATGTTAAGCTTATAAGCACATTTAAGAACATATTCATCATATTCCCCTAACCCCCTTTTTAACATTTACTAAGCCTCCTCTCCTTTTATATATTTTACCATCTTCAGTCCTAACTATAAAATCATAGTAATAAACACCTTTCCCCACATATCTACCCTCTTCATCTACTATGTGCCAATATATACACTCACTTGGGGGATTATCATCACCCCAATAAGTTTTATAAACTTTACCCCATCTATTAGTTATATTAAATGTCCATCTAGTAATTTTTGAAGGTAGAATGTATCTAAAGCAAATTTTCGTTACGCTTGCTTCAGCTTCTGGTATAACCTCTACGATTTTAGGAGAGGACTCTGCCCATACCGTATGACCAAAAAACTTCACTGTCAAACCAAAAGTATAGACTTTATCTTTACTTTGTGCTTGAATATCATTAACACTTACATCACCAAGTATATCAACAGTATTATAAACATATAAGATGCCTAAACCTGCTGGAATTTTATGACCCAAGTCAGGATTATATAAATAACCAAATCTTAAAAACAACGGATAAAGTGGAGATAACTCCATTCCTATAGACGCTAAATCCTGACTTTTTACATTTCTTGCCATAGTAGAGTTTAAATCCATAGTAAATGTCAAACTTCTTCCTATTACAGGTAATGGATAGTTTGCAACTTGAATACCAAATCTCAACTTTAACGCATTAGGTGTATCCAAATTTTCTGCAGTGAAACCAAACATAAAGTAATCACTAAAATAGAAACTAAACCCTCCATAAACATGAGGTCTTGGTTTTAGACTATCCTTTAACATAGTATCCTGAATATACAAATATTGAATACCCAAACCTATATTAAACCCACTAAAGTTCCTTGCTAATACTCCATAAATCATAGCGTTCCTTGTAGTATCCAAAACTCCACCTAGTCCAAGAGCTACAAATCTATTAGGAATAGCTATACCTCCACCATAATAGCCACTTTGAGAGTAAAAACCACCAATCATTACCCTCGTAGCCATAGAAGCTGCAGAAGGATTAAAGAATATACCATCTACTCTTTCTGCATAAGCATTATACGCATTAGCCATAGATACAGGATGCGGACCAAACATTAAACTATAAATTAAAATAAGCATCTTTTATAATTTTAAAGGATAAGTTTTAAGAATTTCATACTTAGGCCCTGAAGGATATAGAAAACTCTGAAAAAGAGCTATTTCTTTTACTTCAAAATCATCATTGAATTTTAGATTTACTACTTCCAAATTAAACGAATACAACGAATTCTTATTCCTTGCTATAGTTATATGAGGACTAAAAGGTTTACTATCACCTAAATTATAAAAACTATCCATAACCTCTCTTGCAAGACAATCCAATTCTCTTGTGTTTTCAATACCTATCCAAATTACTGAAACTTTATCACCATAAATAGGAAATTTTCCAAGAGTAGCAAGTTTTAGACTAAACTTAGTATGATTCTTTGAAATTTCTTTTAGTTTATCGTCAATTCTATAAACCATATCCTCTTCTACCTCACCAAGAAATTTTAAAGTCAAGTGATACAAGTTTGGAGAAACCCACTTAAAATTGTATTTTTTCATAAGTGGTTTTACTAAGTTGTATATGCTATTTTTTATATGAAGTGGTAAATCAATACCTATAAACAATCTCATTTAAAAACGCCAAAATTATAAAGCCTCCACTCTACCATAAGGTAAAAGTATTACATTATTTTCCTCAACAATCACTTTTTTATAATTACTATAAACTAACTTCAACTTGAAAGCTTTTATTAAATTTTCCAACTGCTTTGGTATATCTCCAAACCTATCTTTTAACTCCTCTTCTACTATTTCTATTTCTTTTATGAATTTTGCATTAACTATTTTTTCATAAAAATAAATCCTCATTTCCTCATCCTCTATGTATTCCTTTGGAATATACGCGGGCACTTTAATTTCTAATTCATTCTCGGAGTATTCTATATTCCTTAGTTCATAAATTGCCTTTTCAAGCATATCAAGATATAAATAAAATCCTACATTATGAGCATGACCTGATTGTTCAAAACCAAAAATATTACCTGCACCTCTAATTTCTAAGTCAGAAAGTGCAATATCATAACCACTTCCAAGATAGCTAAAATTTTCAATAACTTTTAATCTCTTAATAGCATTCTCATTTAAGTTATCATCTTCTATTAAAAAATATGCATAAGCCTGCTTATCACTCCTTCCTACTCTACCCCTTAGTTGATGCAACTCGGAAAGTCCAAGTATTTCCGCTCTATGAACTATTATAGTATTTGCATTAGGAAAATCTAAACCCGCATCAATTATATTGGTTGATACAAGAATATCTATCTTTTGCTCATAAAAGTCTAAAAATACACTTTCTATATCATTTCTTTTCATTCTTCCATGTATTAATCTAATCCTTGCACCTTTAAACATATTCTGAAGTTTATGAAAAATATCGTAAATACCATCAATTCTATTATATACATAGAAAACTTGCCCTTTTCTTATTAATTCGTTTGAAATGGCATTTTTTACAATTTCATCACTATACTTATATACAAAAGTCCTTATGTCCTTTCTGTCCTTTGGAGGTGTTCTTATAATGCTAATATCCAAAAGACCCTTTAAAGCACTTGCTAAGGTTCTTGGAATTGGTGTAGCTGAAAGATATATAGTATCTACTAATAGATTTAAATTTCTTAACTTTTCTTTTTGTAAAACACCAAATTTATGCTCTTCATCAACTACAAGCAGTCCTAAGTCTCTAAATACAATGTCCTTGGATAAAAGTTTATGCGTCCCAATAACAATGTCTATACTTCCTCTTCTTAAGCCTTCTTTAATCTTTCTTACTTCCTCTTTTAATGTTAGTCTGCTAAGCATTCTTACTTCAACGCCAAATCTTTCTAATCTTGTCTTGAAGTTCCTATAATGCTGGTAAGCCAAAACTGTTGTAGGGACTAATACAGCAACCTGCTTATTATTCAATACTGCTTTTAAACTTGCTCTTATTATAATCTCAGTTTTGCCAAAACCTACATCTCCAACAATTAGCCTATCTACAACCTTCTCACTTTCCATATCACTCAAAACTTCCTCAATAGCTTTCTTTTGGTCCTGTGTTTCCTCATATGGAAAAGTTAATTTTAAAATTTCTTCTTCCTGAAATCTTTTGAACTTAAAACCTTTTTGACTTTTCCTTATTGATAACTTTGAAATTATTATACTTGCCTGTTTTTTTGCATGTTCATAAGCTTTTTTATAAACTCTCTTCCAAGTATTATCTGACAGGCTACTCATTTCTACATTTTTATCACCGAAATATTTTTTTATAAAATGTAAATTGTATATAGGAACAAAGAGAACACCATCTTTATATTGAATTTTAAAAAACTCTATTATTCCTCTAACTTCAGTTCCTAAAAATTTTCCTATACCATAGTCTTTATGGACAACTAAATCCCCTACACTAAGTGTTTTATAAACTTTATAACTTCTCAAGTTTCCATGAAATCCAAGAGAAAATAGTGCAATTTTCTTCTTCATGTCAATAAAACTCTCACTAAACTCGCCCTTTATAACTTTAATTTCTTTATAAATTTTCTTAACGCTCTTAGCCCTCTCTCTATCTGAAGTTGCAAAATATACCCTATAACCTTTCTTTAAATAGTAGCTTATATCAATATTCTCCAGTTCATTCTTCAAAATTACTAATTTTATACTTTTTCTTACTGGTTTTACTACTTCCCTTACAACTAAAAAATTTTCACAATTTCCCTGACCTTTTATAACTATATCAATTTCCTTTAAATTCATAAAACTTCTTTGATTATATACATCAAATGCCCTAATACTTTCTATAATATCGCCATCATACTCAACTCTAACTGGATACTCATAACCATCAGGATAAATATCTAAAATATTTCCTCTTCTTGAGAATTCTCCTTCCTTTTCTACAAAATCTACTCTTAGATATCCACTGTCTATAAGAATGCTTATCAATTTATCCTGACTTAAACAACTTGAAACTGAAATTTTCAAAGTATTAAAATTGTGTATTTCATAATCACTTTTGATAAACTTTATTCTCCTTAAAATCTTTAACTCTCGGTCTTCATCTCCTATGTAAAAAATAATACTATACTTTTTTAGCAGTTTTCTTAGAATCAAATATTTATAACTGTTTGGAAGAAACTTTGAAAGAAGGATTTTAAAATTTTAATGGCTTTAAAATTTGGACTATGGAAAATAAAGATTTAGAAAAAGTATACAGTGAGTGGTTAGAAAAAAAGAAAAAATTTCAAGACACTTCTAGACCTTCATATAGAACTATTTCAGGCATTCCTATAAAGGACATTTATACTCCAAAAGATATTGAAAATACAGATTATCTTAAAGATATTGGCTTTCCGGGAGAGTATCCATACACAAGAGGTATTCACTATAATATGTATAGAGGTAAAATTTGGACAATGCGTATGTTTGCAGGATTTGGTAGAGCAAAAGACACAAACGAAAGATTTAAATTTTTAATTAAGCAAGGTCAAACAGGACTATCTACAGCATTTGATATGCCAACACTTATGGGCTATGATTCAGATGACCCAAGAGCTGAAGGAGAAGTAGGAAGAGAGGGTGTTGCAGTTGACACATTAGCCGACTTTGAAATTCTATTTGACGGAATAAACCTTGCTGAGGTATCTACTTCATTTACTATAAACTCTCCTGCTATATTTATATATGCACTATATTTAGCTATTGCGGAAAAACAAGGTGTACCTTTTGAAAAAATTAGAGGAACATTACAAAACGATATACTAAAGGAATATCATGCACAAAATGAATTTATCTTTCCTCCTGAACCATCTGTTAAATTAATTGTAGACATAATGGAATTTTCAAGTAGACATACTCCAAAGTTCAATACAGTTTCAGTTTCAGGTTATCATATTAGAGAAGCAGGCTCAACTGCTGTTCAAGAACTTGCATTTACACTTGCGGATGGATTTGCATATGTTGAAGCGGGTATAAGAAGGGGTTTAGATGTAGATAGCTTTGCTCCAAGAATATCATTTTTCTTTAATGCACACATTGATTTCTTTGAGGAAATTGCAAAATATAGAGCAGCAAGGAGAATATGGGCAAGAGAAATGAAAAATAGATATAAGGCAAAAAATCCACAAAGTTTATTATTAAGATTTCATACTCAAACTGCAGGCTGCTCTTTAACAGCACAACAACCTCTAAATAATATTATAAGAACTACAATTGAAGCTCTTGCAGCAGTTTTAGGTGGCACACAAAGTCTACATACCAATTCTTACGATGAAGCATTACAATTACCAAGTGAAGAGGCGGTAACCATAGCATTAAGAACACAACAGATAATTGCGTACGAAAGTGGAGTAATTAACACTGTCGATCCATTAGCAGGAAGTTATTTTGTAGAAGCTTTAACTAACGAAGTAGAAAGACAGGCGTATGAATATTTTAATAAGATTTTGGAAATGGGTAATGGCTCATTTTTGGATGGTGTAATAAATGCAATATATAGTGGTTATATCAAAAAGGAAATAGCTGATGCAGCATATGAGTTTCAAAAAAGGGTAGAAGAAAAGGACTTTATAATTGTAGGAGTAAACGAATATATTGATGAAAACGAAACAATAGAACCACCTAAGTTTAAGATAGAACACAAGACTGAAATAGAACAAAGGGAATTTTTAAAACATATAAAGGAAACAAGAGATAATTTATTAGTAAGGCATAAAATTGAAGAACTTAAAAACGCAGCAAAAAGAGGAGACAACCTTGTTCCATATGTATTAGATGCAGTTAAAGTATATGCAACTGAACAAGAAATTATTGAAACATTAAAAAGTGTATATGGAGTATTTAGAGAAGTGGTAGTATTGTAAAGTTCATTCTTTATTTAGAAGTTTCTTTAAAATTTCGTAATGATTTCTAATTTCGCTATCATTCTGGTCTTTTTCATAAGCGGTTTTGATATACTTAAAGGCTTCTTCATATTCTCCCTTTTTAAATAGTGCCCATCCGAATGAATCTAATATTTTAGGATTGGTAGGATCTAATTGTATTGCCTTTTTTAATAATTCAAAACCTTTTTCAATATCTAAATTCTCATTTACAAGCAAATAGCCATAGTTATTGTATATTTTTGAAGCAAAATTTAGAATTTTCTTATCCACTGTTGTATCTATTATTGCTTGTATTGATTTTATACTCATTTCATAATACTTAATAGCAGTTTGAATTTTCCCCTCCTTAAAATACTCCTGTGCAAGTTGAAAATTCGCTTCATAGTCATCTGGTCGTTTTTGAACATATTCAATTAGTATCTCTTTATATAGAACATAATTTCCGCGTCTTTTATAAAAGTCCGCTAAATTTTTGTACCTTGTAGGGTTATTCTTATCAGCTCTTAATGCATTTTTAAAGTATTTTTCAGCAAGCTTTAGTTTATTCTGATATTCAAAACTGTATGCAAGAATTGAATATGCGGAAGAATTCATCTTATTCAAGGTTAAGGCTATTTCCTTTAATTGCTCAAATTCTTTTTTATCTAAAAGTATATACATTTTCAAGATTTTATACTCATCACCGTAGTCTAAGACTTTATCTATCAAATCTAATGCCTTATCTTTCAAACCCAAGTTGTAATATGCTTCAGCTAAGAAAAAAACTATATGGGGTGAAAAAACTATTTCGTTAGCTATTGTGAAACTCTCTATTGCTTTTAAATATAAACTATCTAATTTTACTTTCTTTGCAAGATTATAATATGCATAGCCCATATACTCATAGAAAAAGCTCTCATCGCTATAGTGCTCTAGCACGGACTTACACACTTCAATAATGTCTTTGTACTTCTCATATTTGTATAACATCTTTACTAAATACTCATAAAAATTTTTTCTTTCAGGTGTTGCATAAATATAAGCTCTCATCCCATAGTATATTGCGCTATCTTTTATGCCGTTTTGATTATACATAGCAGTAAGTGCAAACAGAATTCTAAAGTGCTCGCTTTGGTATTTTAAAAATGTGTCAAAATTACCAGATAACTCTGCTTTACTTATTATACTATCTGATAGCCTCAAATAATATAGCGCTTTTGCATAGTCATGACTACTTTTAGAATGGACAAACTTGCTATATAATCCAATAGCATAATTTACCAAATTTTCTATTGAACTATCTATCTCGTAAACCTTTTTATAAATTACCAATGCATCATCAATTTTAGATAGTTTTTCTAAAAAGATAGCCTGATATTTTAAAAAGTTTATATTTTTAGGCATTAACAAGTATGCTTTCCTTGACCAATTATACGCACTTTTATAATCTCTCTGCGTTGAATATATCCTTATAATTAAATCATATGCACTATCATCGTCCTTTCTATATTTTATGTAATTTTTGAGAGTTTTTAAAGCTTTCTTATATTGCTCTTTTTTTATATAATAATAAGCAAGCTGTTTTAAGGCTGAAATATTACCTTCTTTAAAGTCTTTTTTGTACTTAATTTCTAATGTATCGCTAAGAAGAATTAAAAATATCACTCCATCGGTTTATAAAACTTATCTAAGTACTCTTTTGATATTCTTACCAATTCGCTTCTTGGGAGTATAGACAGGAGTTTCCAACCAATCTCAAATGTTTGCTCTATACTTCTTCCTTCCCTTCTTTGATTTATCATTAACTTCTCAAATTCATCAGCAAATCTTATATACTTTCTATCTATTTCAGAAAGTGCGTCCTCTCCTACAATAGCCGCAAGCCTTCTATTGTCCTTGCCTCTTGCATAAGCAGAAAATATCTGGTCGGACCACTGCCTGTGGTATCTTTCAGTCTTACCTTCACCAATACCATTATTCATCAATCTGGATAGTGAAGGTAAAATATCTATTGGTGGAAATACACCAATTCTATGCAATTCCCTTGAGAGAACTATTTGACCTTCTGTGATATAACCTGTTAAATCTGGTATAGGATGGGTAATATCATCATCGGGCATAGTAAGTATTGGTATTTGTGTTACTGAACCCTTCTTGTTTTTAATTCTTCCTGCTCTTTCATAAATATTAGCTAAATCCGTATACATATAACCTGGATAGCCTCTTCTTCCGGGAACTTCTTCTCTTGCAGAAGATATCTCTCTTAATGCTTCGCAGTAGTTAGTAATATCAGTTAAAATTACAAGAACATGGTAGTCTAATTCAAATGCAAAGTATTCAGCTACCGTTAGTGCAAATCTCGGCGTTAGTATTCTTTCAATAGTTGGATCATCAGCAAGATTAATAAATGCAATTAGTCTATTACTTGCTCCCATTTCTTCAAATTCTTGCTTAAAAAATGCATACTCCCTTTGAGTTATACCAATTGCACCAAATACTACCAAAAATTGTTCTCCCTCTCCCCTTACAGTTGCATATCTCATTATCATTGCAGCAATTTCATTTGCAGGCAATCCTGAACCTGAAAATATTGGCAATTTTTGACCCCTAACAAGTGTATTAAACCCATCTATCGCGGATATACCTGTTTGTATAAAGTCAGATGGCTTTTCTCTTGCAACAGGATTTATCGGAGAACCAACAATTGGTATTCTTTTTTCTGGAATTACAGGACCAAGTCCATCAATAGGTTCACCTCTACCATTGAATATTCTACCTATCATATTTCTACTTACACCAAATCTTATAACGTCCTCAACAAGTCTTACTTTACAAGTCTTTACATCAAGTCCTAATGTTCCCTCAAGCACCTGAATAACCGCAAAATCCTCAGTAATTTCTAAAACTTGACCACTCCTAACTATTCCTGTTTCAGTTTCTATCTGAACTAACGCTCCATAAGAAAGTTCCTTAGCATTTCTTACTACAAGTAGAGGTCCTGATATATAATCTACTGACGTATATTCCTTAATTGAAAGGTCAGTCATGCTGAAATTTTAAACTACAAAATAGCTTTAAAATTTTCCAAATGCCTAAAAAAATTTTTTGGTTAATTTTTTTAAATAGTTGCATTAACCCATATGAAGGTATTTTATACCACCACCCTAAAAATTGTGAGTTTAGGGTTTTAACAACTATTACTATTTTATACGATCTTGCAAAAGAAATTGGTGGCAATAGAGTATGTGTTGAAAGTCTTGTCCCTGTTGGAGGTGACCCACACAAGTATGAACCTATTCCATCAGATATAGTAAGAATTTCCAAAGCAGACATTATACTTGCCAATGGACATAACCTTGAAAATTGGCTATTAAAATTACTATCTAATAAAAGAGAAGATGCAGTATATTATGAGGTAGCAGGAAATATAGAACCAGTAAACGATGATCCGCACTTATGGATGGATGTAAACTATGCAAAATTATATGCAAAGAACATAAAAGAATTATTTTCTAAAATTGACAGAGAAGGAGCAAGAACTTACGAAATAAATTACGAAAGATATATAAGAAACTTAGATGAACTGAATAATTTTATAGTTTGTGTAGTTTCAAAGATATCAAAGGAAGATAGAAAGTTAGTGACAACACACGATGCTTTTAGTTATTTTGCAAGAAGATATGGCTTTGAATTTGTTGGAAGTATATGGGGTATATCCACTGAAGATGAACCTTCTATTAGGGAAATTAAAAATCTTATTGATTTAATTAAAAAAACAAATACCAAAGCTCTATTTATTGAAACAACTGTAAATCCAAAAATTATGGAGAGTATATCTAAAGAAACTGGTGTTAGAATGGGTGGGAAACTATATGGCGACTCAATAGGCAAGGAAGGCTCTAATGCGGAAAATTATATAAAAATGCAAATATACAATATAATTACTATTTACGAAGGAATAACTAAAAATAGATATAAAGGTGAGTGTGATGGTGAGCTTAAGAATATCAAATCTTACAGTATACTATGATATAAATCCGATTTTAATAGATGTTAACTTAGAATTTGAAAGTGGGAAGATTTATGGAATAATTGGACCTAATGGTGCAGGAAAAACTACTTTAATAAAGTCAATTTTAAATCTTGTTAAATACGAGGAAGGTGAAATAGTATTTTTTGATAGTATGAAATTTGAGAATGTAAGAAACAAAGTAGCATATATTCCCCAAAAGGAAGTTGTAGATTGGGATTTTCCTATTACAGTCTTTGAAGTAGTTTTAATGGGTAGATTTGTTCATTTAGGTTTATTTAAAAGACCTAAAAAATATGATTTGGAGATAACTGAGAAAGCACTAAGAGCATCAAATATATATCATCTAAGGGATAGACAAATTTCAGAGCTTTCTGGTGGTCAACAGCAAAAGGTTTTAATTGCAAGAGCCATATGCCAAGAAGCTGATATATATCTACTTGATGAACCATTTACTGCTATCGATATTTTAACTGAAAAAAAGCTAACTGAAATTTTAAGAAACTTAAAAAACCATGGAAAAACTATAATAATAATAGATCATGACTTATCAAGAGCAAAAACTTACGATGAATTGGTTTTACTAAATAGGAGAGTTATAGCAAAAGGAAAGCCATCAGATGTATTAAATGATAAAAACCTCTTTGAGCTATATAGTGAAAAGCTCTTAGTATAGTATGTTTGAACCATTTCAGTATGGATTTTTTATTAAAGCATTAATTGCTTCTATAATCATATCCATCACTAGTTCCTTTATTTCTCCCTTTTTAATAAGTAAAAGATGGTCATTATTAGGTGATACAATATCACACGCAGTTCTTCCTGGAATAGCAATAGCCTATATTTTAAAAATTCCATTTTTTATTGGGGCAGTTGCTAGTGCAGTTTTAACAGCTATATTCGTAGGGTTCATTGAAAATAAAACGAAAATAAAAGGTGATACTGCACTCGGCATTGGCCTAACAGGCGCTTTTGCACTTGGCATAGCTATTATGAGTATTATTAGAACAAAGGATATTGACCTTTATCATATACTATTTGGTAATGTGCTTGCAATTAGATTATCTGATATCTTGTTAGTTTCAATAATTGGAGCAATAGTCGTATTATCAATAATTATTTTGTATAAGGAATTTGTTCTTTGGACATTCAATCAAACCTTATTTAAATTATACGGATTTCCAGATAAACTATTTAGATATGTGCTTATAGTTTTAGTATCAATTAGCATAGTTTCTGCAGTTGTAGCGGTAGGAGTAGTATTAGCAGTTGCTCTTGTTATTATCCCAGGAGCAATAGGATATTTAATCTTTAGGAAAATCTCAGACATTATTAAGTTTGGCATTTTAATTAGTTCAATTTCAGTAATTTTAGGTTTATATAGTTCATATTATTTAAATGTTTCAAGTGGTCCTGCTATTGTTGTTATACTGACGCTATTTTTCTTACTCTTTATGTTTGTCTCACCAAAAGAGGGTATCATAGCAAAAACTATACGTACATACAAAAGTAGAAAATTCATTGAACTGCAGGATGAACTAAAATTAATATATGAGTTGTCAAGAAGTGAAATTAAGCTTTCAAATCTTAAAAATAGTAAAATTTCCAAATTTATAAAGCTTGGAATAATAGAGCTTGAAAATGACAAGATTAAGTTCACAGAAAAAGGGAAAAAAGCTGTAGATAAACTTATTAAAGCTCATGAGTTATGGGAAGAATATCTTAAAAGTCATAATGTAGCAGAAAAACTTGAACACTATACCGACGATGAAATAATGGAAATTTTAGAAAAACTAACAAAAAACCGATAACTTTAAACTTTTAGTCTTTGAAAAGAAAATTTATTTTATGTCCACCATGTTATTATAGAGTTGAATACGATTTTTCAGACGATAATGAATTTTATGATATTTATAGAGGAAAACAAGTGGACCAAAAAAAGTCAAATAATCAATGGCTTAATGTTTACCATAGTTATTTAAAGCATGGAATTGATATAGAAATTGTTCCACCAGCAGAAAATTTACCGGAACTTACATTTATAGGAGATTCAATATTTTTAATGAAAGACAAAGCAATAATAAGTAACTTTAAACACCCTATAAGACAAAAGGAAGCGGAATATATAAAAACATGGGCATATAGCAAAAACTTTGAAGTTATAGAAACTCCGAAAAACCTAACTTTTGAAGGAAATGCAGAAACCATTTATATTTATTCTAAAAATGTTATTTTAATGGCATATGGTAAAAGAACTTCATTAGAAATGAAAGATTTTTTAGAAAAGACCTTAGGTATTAAAGTTATACCTATTGAAACATATAGATTTCATCTTGACATTTGTTTATTTGCAATAAACGATATAATCATATATGCAGAAAATACTATCAGTGAAAAGTCATTAGAATTACTAAAAGAGAACAAATTTTATCTAATTAAAGTTCCAGAAGAGTGGACAATTCATTTTGGATTAAATAATACGTATTATGAAGATGTAATCTTTTGCAATCAATCTAAAATTAGCGATAAATTATCAGAAATACTTCTAAATTTTGGATATAAAACTGAGTGTCTTGATTTATCTGAATTTCATTTAGTAGGTGGCGGAGTCAAGTGTTTAACATTAGAACATTATAAATAATTGATAATCTAATATTTAAGGGGGTATTGACTTTGAGGGGGAGAAGCTTTAAAATTATAATATGTTAGTTTATATACTTTCACAAGTAAGTGTAATACAAACTGATTGGTATAATGGGCCAGAGAGGGCAAATCTTTCACCATTCTGTCAAAACAATCCTACCAACTTAATTTGTTCAAATGATTGTCCCTTAGTTACAAACCCACCACATGGTAGCTTCTCCAATAAATTTTGCAAGCACGACGGAAATATATTCTACTTATTTCAGGGAAAACTTAGACTAAAAGGAGTTTTTAGAACAATATTAGAACATTCTTTAGATCCAAGTGTTGGAGGATGGGATAATGACCCTGATATTTTCGACGTAAATAAAGACGGATTTTTAGACTTAGTAGTAACTGATGAACAAAGCCCGAACAGACATGCTTGGGTTTATTTCAATCCATACGGATGTGGTAATTTCTCGCAAGCAAATAGAGTGACAGCAGTAAATGATATAGAAAGTATAGATGAAATAGATGAAGGCGATGCTGATAGGGATGGTGATATTGATTTATTTACTGTTGGTCATAGTAATCACGACGAAGATGTAGTACTGCTAATAAATAACGGTAATTCTACAAATTGGTCAAAGTGCGTCATTTGTATGGACTTGAACGGTAATAATTGTTCGAATGGAACTGGTGAAGCTGAAGGCATAGCAGTTGGAGATTTAGATAATGACGGAGACCTTGATATAGCCGTCACGCAATTAAACGATGGTAGAGTATACTGGTTTGAAAAACTACCAAATAATTCAAACTTAGGCTTTGGATGTAATAATATTGACGGCAAAAATCACAGATATAATAGATATGAAATTTATAGTGGAGGGACAGGCACAGCATGGGATGCTTGGATAGCTGATATGAATAACGATGGAAGAAGAGATATTATAGTAACAACGCAAAGGGAAGTAATGTGGTTTAGAAACAATGGAGGAAGTCCATTAACATTTACAAGGTTTACAATCGAAAATAACAATAATGCGAACTTCTATGCACTATGGGTAAAAGATATAAATAATGACGGTGATTTAGATATAGTAGTAACAGATAGAGCAGGAAGAATAAGAATATATAGAAATGATGGTTTAGGAAGCTTTCCAAATAATTGGCAAATTACGATAAATGTCAATAACCCTATGGGTGTTGTAATAGCGGACTTAGAACCAGACGGAGATCAGGATATATTTGTAGCAAGCTATGTGCCAAACGATAAAAGGATATACGCATACGAAAATACAAGTGGAAATGTTTTAGATAACCAAAATATAAACTTTACGCAAATTATTCCAGCGAATGTTCCACAGAGAAGTTATTTTGGACTTGGTGTTGGTGATGTAGATAGTGATGCTGACCCTGACTTGGTTGTAAGAGCAGGAACAAATGGAAATCCAGAGGGTCTATATTGGTATTCAACTGAACTGCTTTACGTCAATCGAGGTATAATGATTTCAAATGTAGTAGACATAAATGGTATAATGAAAACTTGGAAATTACACAGAATTGAACTAATAGGCTTTGATCCGTTAAATTGTCAAGCCATAGTACCAAATGAGCAATTTTATTATAGATATACAAGCAGTTCTAACTGGACGGATATATATAATCAAAACTGGATAGGACCAATAACGAACTTTCCATATACACCACCATCAACACAAATGGTAAAATACATACAATATATGCTAATTTTAAACTCACTTAATAATAATGAACGAACTCCAGTAGTTGAGGAAGTTAGGTTTATCTTTGATACTCTTATAACTCCTGTAAGTGCAGAGGAAAACGAAAATAAGCACTATTACAAGCTAATTAAAAATAAAATCCAATTTAACATGGAAGGTCATGTAAGGATATTAAAACTTGATGGCACAGTATATAAAGAAATGAAAGTTAAAACAGGAGATGAAATTACATTGAAGAAAGGAATATACATTATACAGTTTACAAATAATTACCTAAAACTTCAAAGGAATAAGATAGTAATTAAATAGAATTTCTTTTAAGTAGTAAATATGCTCTAATGAATTCGTCAATTTCGCCATCTAATACTAAATCTGGGTTAGTATGTTCAAAATTAGTTCTATGGTCCTTTACTAATTTATATGGGTGGAGTATATACGACCTAATTTGGTGACCCCATGCAATATCGGTTTTTTGCTCCTCAATTTCCTTTAATTTTTGTTCTTCTTGCTGTTTATAATAATCATATAACTTAGATTTTAAAATCTTTAAAGCAATTTCTTTATTTTTATGTTGAGAACGCTCACTTCTAATTGTTACTACTATACCTGTAGGAATATGGGTAATTCTTACTGCACTTTCTGTTTTATTTACATGCTGACCTCCTGCCCCACTAGACCTAAAAGTTTCAATTTTTAAATCATTTTCATTTATACTAATTCTTAAGTCTTCCTTTTGAGGATAAACGAAGACAGAAGCAAAAGAAGTATGTCTTCTACTATTTGCATCAAAAGGTGATATTCTTATTAATCTATGAACACCCACCTCACTCCTTAATAAGCCATATGCATATTTACCCTTAACAAGAATTGACACTGATTTAATTCCTACAACTTCACCAGGGATAATATCCAATATCTCGTATTTAAAATTTTTCTTTTCTATCCATCTTAAATACATGCGCATCAACATCTGTGCCCAATCGTGACTTTCTGTTCCACCCGCACCGGGATGAATTTCTAAAATAGCATCAAGTTTATCATCTTCATTTCCCAAAAGCGTACTTATTTCAAGCTCATTTAATTTCTTTTCAAACAACTTTAACTTTATTTCATATTCTTTTTGAAAATCAGTATCTTCTAATGCCAATTCAGATAAAAGCATTATTTCTTCATGAAGCTTTTTTATAGTATCAATCTCTTGAAGTTTTTCCTTTAAATTTGAAAGTTCTAATAATAATTCTCTTGCTCTTTCCTTATTCTTCCAAAATTCTTCACTGTTGGAAAGACTCTCAATTTCACTTATTCTGTGTCTTATCTTTTCCTCTTCAAAGATAGGAAATTAATTTTTTGTATCTTTCAAAAATATCCATAAGCTTTAAAATTTTAAAGCTTTCTTGGAGGGATGGCCGAGCGGACGAAGGCGGCGGCCTGGAGAGCCGTTATTCCCTTAAAAGGGAATCGTGGGTTCAAATCCCACTCCCTCCGCTTTATGAATAATCCCTTGGAACATCCACTGTATGTTTATTATAAATATCCTAGATATAGAGGAAAATTAGATAATTATAATAAAACTGCTCATAAAGGAAATCCAAGTTGTGGAGATGAAATTATATTTTATGTAGAAGTTGAAAATAATATAATTAAACAAATAGGCTATGAAGGTCATGGGTGTTCAATAAGCCAGGCATCAGCCGATATCTTATCAGATTGGGCATTAGGGAAACATGTAAATGAAATAATAAATTTAGAAGAAAGGCAATTTTTAAATATGTTAGGAGAAATAATACAAACAAGAATAAAGTGTGCACTTTTGAGTCTTGAAGTATTAAAAACTGCTTTAAAAAGAGGAGGAGAGAATGAAGGACATTAGAGAAATAGGAGAACCTGTGTTTAGCTCAGGTCTTGAAAATATATACTTCTCAGAAACTAAACTTTGTTATATTGATGGTGAAAATGGAAGATTGTATTACTTAGGTATTCCTATTGAAGAACTTGCTGATAATTCAACATTTGAGGAAAGTTCATATTTACTTCTTTATCAGAAACTACCTAATAAAGAAGAACTTGAAAATTTTGATAGAAAACTAAGAGAGAATAGAGAGATTTCAGAAATACTACTAAAGGAGGAAGAGTTAATTCCCAAAAATGCTCATCCCATGGATGTAATAAGAACAATTGTATCATTTAATGGAATGCTAGATGAAAAAGCAACATCAAGAAATGAAGAAGAACTATTAGAAAAGGCAAATAAGCTAATAGCTATGCTACCAACGATAGTCGCATACTTCCACAGAATAAGAAATAATCTAAATACCGTTAAACCTGATAGAGAATTAAATCATGCAGGCAACTTTCTATACATGCTAAGAGGAGAAAAACCATCAGATATTGAAATTGAAATTTTTGATAAAACATTAATCTTATATTTGGAACACGGAATGAATGCATCTACATTCTCCGCAATAGTTACAGCATCAACTCAATCTGATATTTATTCATCAATTACAAGCGCAATAGGAACACTTAAAGGTCCACTTCATGGAGGTGCCAACGAAGAAGCTATGAAAATGTTGTTTGAAATTGATGAAAAATATAATGGGGATGTTGAGAAGTATTTAAAAGAAAAACTTGCAAGAAAAGAAAGAATAATGGGTTTTGGTCATAGAGTTTATAAAGCATACGATCCAAGAGCAAGAATACTTAAAAACTTAGCTTTAAAATTAGCGGACTACACAAACAATAGAAAGTGGATAGATATGCAAATTCAATTAGAAGAAAAGGCAGGACCAATTCTTGGAGAAAAGCAAATCTATCCAAATGTAGATTATTATGCTGCAAGTATATACTACATGTTAAAAATACCATTCGATTTGTATACGCCCATTTTTGCAATTGCGAGAATTGTAGGATGGATATCACACATTTTAGAATATTGGAAGTCTTCAGGGAGGCTTATAAGACCGAGAGAAAAGTATATAGGAGAATTAAACAAGCCATATATAAAAATTAACGAAAGGAGGTAGATGATGGAAGAGTTAAAGAAAATGTGGTTGCTAGCAAAGGAAGAAGAGGAAGAGGAAGAAGAATGGGAAGAGGAAGACTGGGACGAAGAGGAAAATTGGGACGACGAAGAAGACTGGGAAGATGACGAAAACTGGGAAGATGAAGAGGATTGGGAAGAGGAGGAAGACTGGGACGAGGAAGAGGAGGAAGAAGAGAAGTAGAAAAGAACATTGGGTGGCAAAGCCACCCCATAAAAGCTATGAATATAGTAATTCTATATTTAGAGATAGATAGTGCAAAAAGTGTTGATTTAAAAAATGACTTTATTATAAAAGTTCTTAAACCTGAAAGCCTTTATATTAGAATTTCTAACAGATATTACTACTTTTTTATGGGTTATACGCCATTTGAAATGAAATTACCAGAAGGCTTTTACTACATCGAATATCAGAATAAAAAAGATAGCCTCTTTTTAAAAGGAGGATATATTTACAATATTGAAATACCACAAGATTTAAAAGCAAATAAACCTAAGAAAGTAGGATACGAATATCAAATTAGAAAAGAGTTTAATAAAGATATAAGCAGAGATAGTTGTTATCTAGTTCTTGAAGGAGGAACTGATAGTTTAACAATTGAAGTTGATACAATGAAATACTCATATAAGGTTCCTTCGGAATTTTACTTCATAGCAAAGAAGAAAATAAAAATTATAACAAAAGACGTTGAAAAAGAAATATTTTTAGAGCCTCAGTTTATATACTATATAAACATAAAATCAAGATGAGAAAATTAGTTTTCATATTTTTAATTTCATGCTCTGCTCTAAAACTACAAACGATTGAAAAAGAAAGTGAGAAGCTTGAAGTATACTGCGATGAAAATAAGTATGTGGAAGATACTATTATTACTATTGCAAGTTATAACGTAGAAAACCTATTTGATGATATTGAAGACGGATATGAATATAAGGACTATTCAAAAAATACAAGTAATTATTCTACTGAGTTCTTTATAAAGAAAATAAACAATATAAAAAAAGTTCTAACCGATATTAATCCTGATATTGTAGGTTTTCAAGAAATAGAGAACAAAAGAGCACTAAGTAAACTCTTTGAAAATATAAAAGATTTAAATTACAAATGTTTTGTTATTGCAGATAAACCCCAATTTTCAACGGTAAAAACCGCATTAATATCAAAATATGAAATTATAGAAGCCATAGGATATAAAACCATACCCGATGTAAGAAATATACTCTTTGCAAAAATTTCAGTAAATGGTAATATATTATATGTTTTTGTAAATCATTGGAAAAGTAAAAAAGGACCAGAATCAGAAAGAATCAAAATAGCAAAAATTCACAGAAAAATTATAGATAGTTTGCTTAAAGTTGAGCCAGATGCAGATATTGTTTCAATAGGAGATTTCAACACACATTACGATGACAAACAAAGCGATGTTATTGAAGGTAATGCATTTAACTACAAACCAATAATAGGTCTTATAGACATACTAAAAACAACTGGAAACATAGATTCACTAAAATACGGATACCTATACAACTTATGGTACGATATACCAAAAGAAGAGAGGGGAAGCCATTATTATAAAGGAAACTGGGGGACGTTGGACCACATATTAATTAGCAAAGGACTGCTTGATACCATTGGAATTAGTTATATAAAAAATAGTTTTAGGGTGTTTAAAGCAAGCTATCTTTTAGATGAAGCGGGAATTCCATATAGATGGCAAGTAGAATTTGAAGGTGATAGAACTATACATCTTGGAAAAGGATTTGCTGACCATTTACCTATATATGCAAAGTTTAAATTAAGAAAATAGTTTACTTTAAAATTTTCACACTATGAAATATGCTATAATTGAAATTTCTGGAAGGCAAAATAAAGTGGAAGAGGGTAAAGAAATAGTTGTAAATAAAGTCAATAAAAACGAAGGAGAATATGTGGAAATCAATAAAGTACTTTTTATAAAAAATGGAAATAGTTTTCTATTTGGAAATCCAACTATATCAAATGCAAAAGTTATAGCAAAAGTTATACAACATTTTAAAGGACCGAAAATTCTAGTATTTAAATACAAAAGAAAAAATAACTATAGAAGAAGGAAAGGTCATAGACAATTTTTGACAAAACTTTTGATTGAAAAAATTGAGTATTAATGGATCTTGAAAAAATTTTAGAAAAGTATAAGGAATTAGAGAAAAAACTGTATGAACTAAGTAGTGAAAAGAAATTTGAAGAACTAAAAGAAGTTGCAAAAGAATACGAATATCTAAAAGAATTAGTCTTGAAAATTGAGGACTATAAAAAATTAAAAGAATACATAGAAGAATTGGAAAAACTAAAAGAATTAGAAAAAGACCCAAAGATGAAGTCAGAAATCACAGAAGAAATTGAAAATTCAGCAAAAAGCTTAGAAAAGATAGAAAATGAACTAAAGGAATTGATAAAACCCAAAGATCCAAATGATGAACTAAATGCGATAATTGAAATTAGAGCAGGAGCAGGTGGAGATGAAGCAGGAATATTTGCAGGAGATTTATTTAGGATGTATTCAAAGTATGCAGAAAAAAAAGGCTGGAAAATTCATGTAATTGATAGTCATCCAAACGATTACGGAGGATTTAAAGAAATAGTATTTATAGTGGAAGGAAGAGGAGCTTATGGAAGATTAAAATACGAAGGTGGAGTTCATAGAGTTCAAAGAGTACCAATTACTGAAGCAGGAGGCAGAATACATACTTCAACTATAAGCGTAGTAGTTTTACCTGAATACAAAGATACTTCCGATATTGAAATAAAAGAAGAAGATTTAAAAATTGAAACTTTTAGATCTAGTGGAGCAGGAGGTCAGCATGTAAATAAAACAGAAAGTGCAGTAAGAATTACCCATATCCCTACAGGTATAGTTGTTAGTGTCCAAGACGAAAGAAGCCAGCATCAAAATAAAGCAAAAGCCCTAAGAATCTTAAGAGCAAAATTGAAAGAAATAAAGGAAAGAGAAAAATTTGAAGAAATAGGACAAAAAAGAAAAAGCATGGTAGGAAGTATGGAAAGATCAGAAAAAATTAGGACATACAACTGGCCGCAAAATAGAGTCACTGACCATAGATTAGAAGGAGAAAATAAAAACTATTCCTTAGAGTTAATAATTGAGGGTGAATTAGATGAGCTTTTAGACGCACTTAGCTTGAAATTTTCAAATATCTAACAAGCTTAAAATCATTTTCTTAAACTCTTTGATAATTTTAATAACCTTAATTTTTACCCTCTGACCAAGGGTAAATACTTTTCCATTTATATAGGCAAGATATCTATTTTCATCAATAGTTATATTATCCTCAGGGACAATACCCTCAACTAAATGTTCCTTTATTTCAACATATATACCCTCATTAGAAAAACCACTAACTATTCCTTCAAAAACTTCACCAATTTTGTTTTTCATAAAATCAAGTTTTTTACTTTCCCAAAGATCCCACTCAGCATCCTCAGCTATTTCCTCCATCTTTGAACAATGCCTTGCAATTTCATCCAACTCCTCTATGTAATCAGAGTTTCTATTTACTTTATTTTTAATTGAAGAATATAAAATCCTATGAACCACAAGGTCCGCATATCTTCTAATAGGTGATGTAAAGTGAGTATAGTGCTTTATTGCAAGTCCAAAATGTCCAATATTATTAATGGAATACTTTGCCTTTGCCATACTTCTTAAGAGTAGATAAGTTAGTAAATCTTCATTTTCTGAATTTTTCACTTTTTTTAGAATTTTAGAAATTTCAAGAGATGTAATCTTTTCAGGAATTGGAATTTCTGTATTTAGAACATTCTTTGCAATTACAATAAAATTCTTAATTTTCTTCGGATCGGGTCTATCATGAACTCTATAAATAGCAGGGATATTATTTTTACTAAAATACTCAGCAACAACCATATTTGCAAGTATCATGAAGTCTTCTACAATTCTATGAGTATCAAGTCTAATCTTAGGAATAATATCTACAATTTCCCCTCTTTCATTTCTAACAAAATACGGTTCAGGAAGATCAAAGTCCAAACTTCCATCTCTCTCTCTCCTTTCCCTCAGTATATAAGATAATTCCTTTGCAAGCTTTAAATTTTCGCTAACTTCTTTTATATAACTATCATCTGCAAATTTCGTAAACTCGTATTTTGGTTTTCTATTTTCTAATATTTCCTGTGCATCTTCATATGTTAATCTTGCCTTTGAATTTACAACGCTTTTATAAAATTTTGTATCTAAAATATTCCCATACTTATCTATCTTCATTATTACAGAAAATGCATACCTATCCTTTGCAGGTTGTAAAGATGCTAAGTAGTTAGAAAGCTTATACGGAAGCATTGGAATAACAAAGTCCAATAGATATACACTTGTAGCCCTTTCTCTTGCACTCTTATCTAAATTAGTATTTAACTTTACATAATGAGAGACATCAGCGATATGAACTCCAAGTATATAGTTTTCTCCTTCTTTTTTCACACTAATTGCATCATCGTAATCTTTTGCATCTATTGGATCTATAGTATAAATTAGTTCACCTCTTAAATCAAGTCTATTTTTAGTTAAAATTACCCTATCGCTTATAAATTCTACCTCCTGTTCCACTTCTTTTTCAAAACTTAAAGGCAAATTATATGTTTTTATAACAACCTTTAAATCAACATCTGGCTCATCTATTTTACCAATAGTTTCAACAATTTTAGCTTTTAATTTTCCCCCTCTACTAATTTTAAATAACACTTTTACATTATCTTCTAAATTTACTTTATCTTTTAGCTTTATTGCCCTTCCGACAGATATATCATCTGGATAAACCTTTCCATTTTTATATGTCCCTACAAATAATTCTTTCTTCTTTACAATTTTAATAACTCTTCCAATAGTCCTTATTCTGCCCTCTTCAAGCGGTTTTACTATGACTAAATCTCCACTAATTGCTC